>NZ_BAAAFG010000016.1:0-1882 GCF_039523415.1 Gangjinia marincola | reverse complement strand
GACTGATAGGATAGATGCTCAGCTAATCGCAAGAGAGCTAAAAGATGGTCGATTAGAAAGTATAAATGTTCCTGATACAAAGAGAGAACAATTACGCAGTCTATTTAGGCGTCGCAATGACTTGGTCAAGGATATGCGTCAAATCAAGAGTTACCTGAAGATGCAGTTACTTTACTATGGCGTTGAGATACCTGAAGAGTTTGATAACGATCATTGGAGTCATAAGTTTCGTCATTGGTTAGATGATTTAGTATTTGCGTATGATCCGGGCAATGAGGTTTTAAGAAGCCGTATGCGCAGTTTTAGATTCACTGATCAAGAGTTTAGAGATGTCTCTACCCTTTTGCGTAAGTATACGAAGGCTTACTATAAGAACGACTACATGCTGCTTCGCAGTATTCCGGGGATAGGGGGTATTGTAGCTAGTGGGATATTAAGCGAACTAGGCGACCTTCGTAGATTTAGCAGTGTGAAGCATTTGGCGGGCTATGTAGGTTTATGTCCCGGGATCTACCAGAGTGGAGATACGATACGCCATACCGGGATAAGTATGAGAGCTCATCGCTTGCTACGTAGCTACTTTATTGAAGCATCTTGGCAAGCTATACGGACAGATCCTGTCATGCAGGCCTACTATAGAAAGCATCAGGGTAAGAACGTAAAATCAATCATTGTAAAGGTGGCGCGTAAGCTTTTAAGTAGAACTCTGGCGGTGATAAAGAGCGAAACACCCTATGTGATAGGAGTAGAGCAATAAATAATAATTTCATAACGAAGCTCACAAAAAAGTAGATACAACCCGAATCATAAAATCCCGAAGCTTCGGGACTGGTGACGTCTCTATTTAAGAATCGATCACATATAGGATGCTGAGCAAGTTATATTAAAAGAAAAAAAGGTGGTTTAAGTAAAAAAGAAAATATTATTTAACTTTAAAGAACTGGACTAAGGCTTTTCATAGGATACATTGTTAGGCAACGTTATTTTCGGTACACTATTTTACTTTCAACCAATATTTCCGTACTATCACTGCCTGTTATAAGCATTTTAGTCCAATTACCTTCATCATCAAATTTTAAATATTTATAATTTTCTATTGAAATGGTATCTCCTTTCTCATCGACTGTAACTGTTTTGACGATATTTCTGTTATAATTATAAAGGTGTTTAACCTTAAAAGATATTTGGTCGCCTTCTGATAGGTTAATTTCTTCAATGACATTATTATTCGCATTGTATTTATATTTCTGTTTTCTTAAAATCATATCGCCAACATAGTCTATTTCTTCGACCTTGTTTTTATCCACGAAATTTGACAAAATAACATTCCTATCCACATTCTTTCCAGTCATATATTCTTTTTCTTCGACTAACTCTCCTTCTTCGTTTAGCACATTTTTGAAATAAGATTCGTTTACTAATTCGCCAGAATAGTCATAATATTTTTTAGATATCGTACAAAGATTTTTGTCATATTCATAAACGTATTTATGTGTCATTCTGTTAGAAGTATATTGGATATGGTTGTCTATCATACCTTTCTTGTTGAAATAGTATTCATTATCAACATATGCTATATAATCTAATTTTGGCAAAGGTTCTTTGGTAATTTGACCATTCCTTTTCACAGCTTGAAACTGGTTAAATTTTATCGATTCAACATCTCCATTTATATTCATCTTTTGCAAGTCAGTGTGTCTGCTATTTTTTACGGAACAGTTTGTGAATAAGACTGAACAAAGAATTATGAAAATACGACTGAGGTTTGTCATAATGTTGCCTAACGGTTTAGGCTATGCGCAGTTGCGTGCCTTAGCCTTGTCTTCCCAAAGATACCCAAACCATAGAAAATTTTGCAGAAATTTTCGGGTGAGCAAGAAAC
>NZ_BAAAFG010000015.1:551092-674982 GCF_039523415.1 Gangjinia marincola | reverse complement strand
AAACAAACTTCTCTCCCATCATCTCTGAGGTAGCCTCTGTATCTGCCTATAAAGATTATGATGATAATTCATTCTTTTACTTAGTAGAGGGATTTAAAAACGATACTCCTACTACCTTTATGCTTAAGATTGATGAGCAGGATTATGTAAACCAAACCTATACCTACATCGACTTCTCTAACATAACTATCAACGATAATACCCAATTCTGTACCACAAGAGGTGCGAGCAGTAAGTTCTTACCTGCTAAAGAATGTTCTCCCCAAGATAATACATTAGCTAAAATCTGTGCAGTGTTTCAAGATGGAAACTGCTTGTAATAGAACTGCTGTTGACGCACTAAGTCCCCATTTTAAATTCCCTTTGTGGGATTTACGGGGCGCTTAACCTACTATTGGGATTAAAAAAACCTTCACATCTTGTGAAGGTTTTTTTGTAGTAGAAATACTCTTTCAAAAAAAACAAGACTATTAAATAGCTACTAACAAACAAAATAAAAAATAGCTATCCTGTAAGGAATCGCTTATTTTTACCACTAATAAATCAAAATTCTTTATGTCAAAATCATACTACGACCCCGCCGATCTTCGCAAGTTTGGAAATATCACAGATTGGAGTGAAGAACTCGGTACAAAATTCTTTGATTATTACGGTAAAGTTTTTGAAGAAGGTGCGCTTTCTGCAAGAGAAAAATCGTTGATCGCACTAGCCGTTTCTCATGTTGTTAAATGTCCTTATTGCATTGATGCGTATACTAAAGATGGATTACAACGCGGAGTTACTAAAGAAGAAATGATGGAAGCTGTTCATGCTGCTTCTGCGATTGAAGCAGGAGCATCTTTAGTTCATGGAGTCCAAATGATGAATAAATATGATAAATTAAGCATGTAATTGCTTATTCTAGTTGACTACATAAAGTTTTATGGCCACTACTTCTCTTAAAAAAAGAAATAACGATCTCGCAAACACCAATAGACAACTTGAAATCCTCAGCAATGGGATTTTTCAGTCTGGGGAGTTGCCTACATTCAAAGAAAAAATCAAACAGACCAATCAGTTTCCACTAAAGTCTAAAGGGATTGAGATTCTTCAGATTAATGTAGGATATATGTGCAATCAGGTGTGCGAACACTGTCACGTAGATGCAGGTCCTGATCGTAAAGAAATCATGACCCGTGAAACCATGCAGCAATGCCTTGAAGTCATCAAAAAAACTGGAGCACATACCTTGGATCTTACCGGTGGCGCTCCAGAAATGAACCCAAACTTTAGATGGTTTGTGGAAGAGGCTACAAAAATTGGTGTCAAAGATATCATAGTACGTAGCAATCTTACAATCATAAGAGCCAATAAAAAATATCACGATTTACCTCAATTTTTTAAGAATCATGGGATTCATGTGGTATCCTCACTTCCTCATTACACCAGAGGTAAGACAGATAAGCAGCGTGGCGACGGAGTTTTTGATAAATCCATCCAGGCACTAAAAGACTTAAACGCTGTGGGTTATGGAATGCAAGAAACTGATTTAAAATTAGATCTTGTTTACAATCCTTCCGGAGCATTTTTACCTACAGATCAGGCATTGCTAGAAAAAGATTATAAAAAGGCTTTAATGGAAGACTTTGGCATATCGTTTAACGATCTATTTGCCATTACAAACTTACCCATTAGCCGGTTTTTAGATTACTTAATTGCTTCTGAAAATTATGAAGATTACATGTATGCTCTAGTAGAAGCCTACAATCCAGCTGCTGTAGCTAATGTAATGTGCACAAATACAATTTCAGTAAGTTGGGATGGCTGGTTATACGATTGTGACTTCAATCAAATGTTGAACCTAAAAGTAAATGGTAACGTTAAGCACATTAGCGATTATAATGAAGAGATTCTGCAAAATCGCGAAATTATCATTTCACAACATTGTTACGGGTGTACCGCGGGTGCAGGGAGTAGTTGTCAGGGAACGGTTGCATAATACATGAATAAACACCTCATTATATTACTAATTCTCCTACTTACCCTTTTGGGAGCTTTTCAGTGGTCTGTACAAAGCCAACAATCCATGAATATTCTTATCGATTCGCTCAACAAAGAAAGTGTTCCATACATTTCTGCGGAAGAGTTAGAATGGCGATTAGCCTCCGAAAATATCGTATTGTTAGATACTCGTTCCAAGGCTGAATATGATGTTAGTCACATCGCAACTGCTATTTATGTTGGCGAAAAACCTTCCGAAGAGATCATTCGTAATCTTCCGAAAAATCCTGAAGCCATTATATTGTACTGTTCCCTTGGCGTACGGTCTGAAGATGTGGGCGAGCAGTTATTAGATATGGAAATAGAAAATGTGTATAACCTTTACGGCGGAATCTTCCACTGGAAAAATCAAGGTAAAACCGTGGTATCTCCCAGTGGTGAAGCTACCGAAAAAGTGCATGCCTATTCTAAAATATGGGGAGTTTGGCTTAAAAATGCAGAAAAAGTTTATTAATTATGAATTCAAAAAAACGTTTGCTGCTTATTTTTACACGAAACCCAATATTGGGAGAGTGTAAAACGCGACTTGCCAAAAAAATTGGAGATGAAAAAGCGTTAGAAGTGTATACCACCCTGCTTGATCATACCGTTGCTGTCACCAAGCCATTAGAAGTCACAAAAAAAGTCTATTATTCTAAAGATATCATTAAAAACGACCGATGGGATGAAGACATTTTTTCAAAGAAAAAGCAACAGGGAGCTAATCTTGGCGATCGAATGAAAAGTGCATTTAAAGAAGGGTTTGAAGAAGGATTCAAAGAAATCATTATCATAGGAAGTGACATGCACGATTTATCTACTCAGGATCTAAGCGATGCGTTTGGAGAATTGGCAAACAGCAATGTAGTGATTGGCCCTGCTGAGGATGGCGGATATTATTTACTGGGCATGAAAAGTCTCTACAAACAGGTGTTTGAAGATAAAGACTGGGGAGACTCCACTGTCCTCAAAGACACATTATATGATTTGAACAGTCTTGATGTAGCTTTACTGTCGCAAAAAAATGATATTGACACCTACGAGGATCTACAGGGAATAGAAGAATTTAGCACATTTATTACAAAATCCTAATGAAAAAATTTATTGAAGAAACCGCAGCATTCATAAAAAGTAAAGGTTTTGAAGCACCTGAAGTGGGTATTATCCTGGGAACCGGTTTAGGTCAACTTATAAACGAAATTGACATCATTAGTGAAGTAAGTTATAATCACATTCCTCATTTCCCCACCGCTACTGTTGAGTTTCATAAAGGCAAATTAATATATGGAACTCTCTCTGGCAAAAAAGTCGTCGTCATGCAGGGTAGATTTCATTTGTACGAAGGATATACGCTACAGGACATTACTTACCCGGTAAGGGTAATGAAAGAACTTGGCATTCAAAAGCTATTGGTTTCAAATGCTTCAGGTGCGATTAATCTCAATTTTAAAAAAGGCGAATTGATGTTGATAGATGACCACATTAATTTGCAAGGTGGATCGCCTTTAGCCTTTAAAGGTGTCGAACACTTGGGAGAACGCTTTACCGATATGAGCGTTCCTTATGATCCCGTAATGAATAAAACCATCAAAGAAATCGCTACTGTCGAAAATATTACGCTTCATGAAGGAGTTTACGCATCAGTAGTAGGACCTCAACTAGAAACCAGAGCAGAGTATCGATACCTTAATACCATAGGAGCAGATGCTGTTGGTATGAGCACGGTGCCAGAAGTCATTGTGGCAAATCACCTTGAATTACCGGTTTCAGCTATTTCGGTATTAACAGATGAATGTGATCCAGATCATTTAAAACCGGTCGACATTGAAGATATTATCGCTCATGCCGCAAAAGCAGAGCCCAATTTAACCACCATTTTCAAGAAATTAATTCAATCCATCCAGTAATATGAGCTATTTAGAAGCTACTCACGATTTATACAAAGATGCTGCACTTACGCCAGATGTTGGCCTTTGCTGCACAACAAATCCAGTATGGGAATTACCGGGACTTAAAATTCCTCGTATCATGCAAGAAATGAACTACGGTTGTGGTAGTACCGTTCACGCGAGAGATTTAACGAACAATCCAAGAACCCTTTATGTTGGTGTTGGCGGCGGAATGGAACTTTTGCAATTTGCCTATTTTTCGCGTCAAAAAGGTGGTGTCGTGGGTGTAGATGTTGTGGATGAAATGTTAAGCGCTTCGCGGAAAAATTTTAAGGAAGCCGAAGAACTTAATCCCTGGTTCGACTCTTCTTTTGTTGAGCTAAAAAAGGGAGACGCCTTAAATCTTCCGGTAGAAGATGACAGCATTGATGTAGCTGCACAAAATTGTTTGTTTAATATCTTCAAAGCCGAAGATCTTAAACGTGCCATAGCAGAAATGTATCGCGTACTTAAACCTCACGGGAGGTTGGTCATGAGCGATCCTACCTGTGAACAACCAATGAATGACACGTTGAGAAACGATGATCGTTTAAGAGCGCTGTGCCTAAGCGGAAGCATACCCATAGTAGAATACATCAAAATGCTCACTGATGCAGGATTTGGGACCATTGAGATCAGAGCCAGAAAACCGTATCGCATCCTTGACCCTAAACACTACGCGACAGATGAGTTGATTTATATCGAATCTATTGAAGTGGCGGCGATAAAAGATCCTATGCCGGCTGATGGCCCTTGTATTTTTACTGGAAAAGCAGCGATTTATTATGGTGAAGAAGATTTTTTTGATGATAACTTAGGCCACGTACTCTTAAAAAATCAACCCCTGGCAGTGTGTGATAAAACTGCCGGAGCATTAGCCGGATTAAACAGAGATGATATTTTTATTAGTCCCTCTACATTTCACTACGATGGAGGTGGCTGTTGTTAGTAGAACAAAATAAGAAAGAGCGCCTTAAATAATTAAAGCGCTCTTTTTATACGATTAAAATCAATTAATCCCTGGTGATCTCGATCACCTCAAACTCCATCGTTCCATTAGGCACTTGTATTTGTGCCGTGTCACCTACTTTTTTGCCAAGCAATCCTTTTCCTATGGGGGAATCTACAGATATTTTTCCGGTTTTTAAATCGGCCTCACTCTGAGCAACTAATTTGTAGGACATTACTGCGCCATTCGTTTTATTTTTAATCTTCACTGTACTGTGTACCAGCACTTTTGAAGTATCCAGTTGGCTTTCATCAATTAAACGTGCTCCAGCCAGCGTTTCTTCTAGTCTAGCAATGCGCATTTCAAGCATTCCCTGTGCTTCTTTTGCCGCATCGTATTCGGCATTTTCACTTAAATCACCTTTATCTCTTGCTTCAGCAATCGCATTTGAGGCTTTGGGGCGTTCTATGTCTTTGAGCTGTTGCAGCTCATCTCTTAATTTTTTTAGTCCTTCTGCGGTGTAATAAGATACTTTACTCATAACTTCATCGTTTTACTTTACGTGTCATATAAACACAAAAAATCCCATTGGCGTTTGCGACGGGATTCAAGCAAAGATAATAAATTTTAACAAGCACAACAATTGTACTACCTTGGCCAAAAAATATCAAGTGATGCGTAAATTTCTTTTTCTGTTTAGTTTAATTTTAGTCTTTTCTAACTGTGAAAGTGACGATGCGCGTACAGATAATCCATTCTTACTGGATGTAAATGTAAATGTCTTTATTGACCTTAGCTTGCCTCAATTTAATCCATTGCAATTTCCAAATCAGCCCATATATATTTCTGGAGCCGGCAACAAAGGGTTAATTGTAAATAATAGAGGAAATGGCTCATTTGATGCCTATGATGCAAGTGACCCCAATCATGCTCCTAACAATTGTTCTACGTTAAGTATAGATGGGATTGTAGCAACCTGTGGCTGTGAAGATGAAAATGCCTATAATATTGTTACGGGAGGTCCACAAACTGACCTGCAATACCCCTTATTGCGTTATAGAGTTCTGGACAATGAGGATGGAACACTTAGAATAACAAATTAAGATTATAGAAAATTGAATAGCACAAACGCTTCTAGTGAAGGTCGTTCTATATCGCTAAGAGTGTAATCGTAAGCAAAGCCAAGTCGCATGATATCTGTCGCATGGTATAAGATTAAGCCGCTTATGGCGTCTTCATATCGATATGAGATCCCAGGTTCGAATTTTCCATATAAGTTTACCGATAGATTCGTATCAAAACTCCACGGTGCGTTTAGAGCGGTTTTAACTAAGAAAGATGGTTTTAGAATAACATCTTGATTGATTTGCCATTCGTATCTTGAATGAACAAAAAGATGTTGCGCTTCACTACCGTATTCTAATTCTTGATCATTACTCTTTAGACTGTAATAATCTGCTTCAAAAAAATTAGGCACTGCTACACCCAGGTAAAAGTTATCACTGTATAAAAAAAATCCCGCTCCCAGAGTGAAAAAGGTTGTATTTACATCTTGCCCAAACGCCAAATCATTTTGTTCGACTAGTTCCAGTTGGGTCAATCCGGCTCTGTAAAATGAAAGTCCGGGCTTAATTCCTCCCGAAAGAGAAAAAGTTTCACTCAATTGTACATGGTAGGATACGTCTGTACTAATCCAGGTTTCACTTAATGGACCATTATGATCTGATATAACAGAGAATCCTGCTCCCACTTGATTTTTTAATCTCCCCTCCATCGCAAGGCTCACCGTTTTAGGAGCATCATCAAACCCAATCCATTGAATACGACTGATGAGCCCTATACCCAGATTTTCTGAAGTGCCTGCAAATGCAGGATTAACCAGATTCACCTGGTACATATACTGCGTATATTGAGGATCCTGCTGGCTCAAGCCATTATGTATAAAGCCTATCAGAATACATAAAAAAATGAAAAATCTATTTTTCACATTGTAAAATTAAGTAAACAGGAAAATGATCGCTGTATCCTCCCTTATATTTTCTCCCAACATATGTTCTAAATGGATTGCCCTTAAATTTACCACGATGAATTTTAAGAAATAGCGGGTCAAAAATATCGGCATCAAGATAAGTAAGCCTTGACTTATTTTCTAAAGGTTTGGAGATTAATATCTGATCGAACAAATTCCACTGAAATTCATAATTTTGAGTCCCTCGTTGTCTTTCTTTAAGTGATTTGGTGAGGTTCTTTAGTCCTGCGTATTCTAAGGTTTTTAAGCTTCGGCTTTCAGGATTATCGTTAAAGTCACCCATGACAAGAATTGTTGGATGATGAAAATGTTGTTTTATTTCTTCAATTTTATGAAGATTTGCTTCAGCGGCAGCCAAACGTTTATATTCTGTAGAGGTTGCCCCTTCTCTTCGGCTGGGCCAATGATTAACTAAGAGGTGTAACTCTTCTCCCGCTAATGCCAGATGAACATATAATATGTCGCGTGTAAGATCCCGAACTCCCTCTGTACTTTCTATCATAAGCGGAATAGTTTCCGAAGAAATAATTTGAACGGTTTCCTTTTTATAAAGTAGCCCTACATCAATTCCGCGTTCATCAGGCGAGTCAAAATGGATCACTCCATACGCGAGTTTTTCCAAAGCTCTTTCTTTACAAAGATCCTCCAAGACCGTTTTATTTTCAACTTCTGCTACACCAATTACATCTGGACTGTGTCCTGTTTCTGTTTCACCTATTTGAGAAATAACGCTTGCCAATTTTCTCAATTTACGATAATACCGCTTCTTATTCCAGTTACGTTGTGAATCTGGTGTGAAGTCATCGTCAAGCGCATAGGGATCATTGTTCGTATCAAATAGATTTTCAAGATTATAAAAGGCTATAGTGAACGCATTTTTGACGTGATCCTGTTTCTTAAGTAGCGATAACATATAGTAACAGCGTTAATTTTGTCTAACATACAAAATGCATCACAAACATAATCCGTAATTTTAGCTTTAAAGTAAATCTTGCATGTTAGAACAGGAAAATATAGAATACGAGAAAGCAGTTTTGGTAGGTATAATTACCCAGAGTCAAGATGAAGAAACCTCTACTGAGTACCTTGATGAACTTGAATTTCTTACCTATAGTGCTGGTGGTGAAGTACTAAAACGATTTACGCAAAAGATGGATCGACCTGATCCCAAGACGTTTATTGGTTCTGGTAAGATGGAGATGGTTCGTCAATTTGTAGAGGAGCATGAAATAGGCACAGCCATTTTTGACGACGAATTAACCCCCGCACAACAAAAAAATATTGAGCGTATTTTAAAGTGCAAGGTGATTGACCGTACGTATCTCATCCTTGATATTTTTTCACAACGTGCGCAAACCAGTTATGCCCGCACACAGGTTGAACTGGCTCAGTATGAGTACTTACTTCCACGCTTGGTGGGATTATGGACTCACTTAGAACGTCAACGTGGGGGTATTGGAATGCGGGGTCCTGGGGAGACCGAAATTGAAACTGACCGCCGAATCGTTCGCGATAAGATAAGCCTGCTTAAAAAGAAAATTAAATCTATTGATAAGCAAATGTCTACCCAGCGGGGCAATAGAGGAGCTTTGGTGCGCGTTGCTCTTGTAGGCTACACGAATGTGGGAAAATCCACGCTGATGAATGCCATTAGCAAGAGTGATGTATTTGTTGAGAATAAACTTTTTGCTACGCTGGATACTACGGTAAGAAAAGTGGTGATTAGAAATCTACCCTTTTTATTAAGTGATACAGTTGGTTTTATTCGAAAACTACCCACACAGCTTGTAGAATCTTTTAAATCAACCTTAGATGAGGTACGTGAAGCAGATTTATTGCTTCATGTAGTTGATATTTCTCATAAGAGTTTTGAGGAACACATTGCATCTGTCAACAAGATTTTAGATGAAATAAACAGTGCCGATAAACCAACCATAATGGTGTTTAACAAAATTGATCAGTACAAAGCTGAAGATTTTGATGAAACAGATCTTACGATTGAGCGAACTACAGCGAATTACTCTTTAGAAGAATGGCAAAAGACCTGGATGAATAAATTGGGCGATCGTGTTTTATTTATTTCTGCCTTGAACAAGGAGAATTTTGACGAGTTACGTAAAAAAGTGTACGATGCGGTACGCGAAATCCATGTGACCCGATTCCCTCATAATCATTTTTTATATCCTGAATACCAAGAAACTGTTGAATAGTTCTCACATAGCATTATATTTTAAAACAAAAAGCCGATCCATATGGATCGGCTTTTTTATTGAAAAAAGAAAGATTTTCCCTTAGTTTCCTGAAACTTCTACATTATCGATATGATATCGCGTTGTGGCAGAAGGATCTGATCCTTGATATCTAAATGCGATATGAACTGAATCTCCATCGATACAAGAAAGATTTATAGGTCCTACCGCTTCAAAGTCACCAAAGGTACCACTAGGCCCTTGTGGAATATTGGCATCTTCAAGCAAAGACCAATCAGCTTCAGCGATATTTCCAGAAAAATTAGTTGACACTAAAATGGTAAGAATTTCTCCGTTATCAAAGTTAGCCTGTATATCCAGGTTTAATTCATCTTCAGAGGTGTTATTTAGGTTTAAGGCGGGTGTAATTAACCAAGAATCAATGTTGGTATCATCAGAATTAAATCCTGTAATCTGAGCATAAAAGTTATTGTCAAAACTACCTAAGGTATACGATACAGAACTCGCTACTACGCTGCCAATAGTCCAGCCATCTGCCGTAAGATCATTTAAGTTTCCAAGACTTTCAAAATCTTCAGCAAATAAAACACTACCGGCAATATCTGTATCGTCACAGTTTGTAGGATCTGCTAAAACAATCTCAATAGGATCACATCGCTCATCACTATCAAAATTTAAATCTGTAATTGAGGTCATGGCTAAATTAAACTCATCCCCGAAGAAATTTTTTGTCAACACACCACTGATACTTCCACTCCCACTTGGTAAAGTTGCTGATTTAAATTTTGCAAAAGTACTTGTTGCTAAAATCGTGGTCATGGCATCATCGCAGCTCTCTACGATACGCTCACCGTCAAATTCATCGGTTGGTTCACCAGCAAACGTGAGCGGATCATCACCCAACACATCAAATCTATTAAATTGAACATTATTGATTCTAATGAATAAATTGGTTTTATTATCAGCAAATTCACTTACCATAAGATCTAAAGGAACAATTTCCTCCACCACCGGTGAACGAAGGATGGCCTCTTCTAGTCCCGGAGTAAATTCTCCGTCTGCCAGGCCACCGGGTATTTGTTCTAAAAATGGTCCCGCTCCTTCAACTCCTAAAGCAATTACTCCATTGCTGACCCCGGCAGATAATCCCTGTAGGTTGACGTAAACCTTTCTTCCAAACTCAAAATTAGACCATAGTGGATTTTGATCTACCAAGACTCGAATACCTACCGTTGGATTCTCTGGCAAGTCTTGAATGATTAGTTCTTCAAAAAAGTTGCCGGCTAGATCTGAAGAAACAACATATCCTGTCATGTATTGTACAGGGTCCTCTTGAGTTCCCTCGAATTCAAAATTCACTTTTTCTTCAAAGTCATCGTAAGGAATAGATGGATTATCTTGTGCCTGCAACAGCTCATTTACCACTTCACTTACTTCTACCACGATTCCATCAAGATCTGGTTCGCTAAATTCTGTTACAGTTGGTGGTACACCATAATCATCGTCTTTCACGCAGCTGGTTACTAGTGCGAATAGTGCGACCATTACTACTATGTTTAATTGAATTGTTTTCATTATGCTATTATTAATATTCTTAAAATCTTATGTAAAGGTTGAGGTAATATGTTCGTCCATTTCCAAAGAAATATCTATTACCAAAAACGGGTGTAGATCGGTTGTTCTCCAACACTAAATCATTAAAATTACCTGACCTGGACTGTTCAAATCCACCAGACTTAAATTCCTGATCTAATACATTATTGATCGTGGCAAAGAACCCAACGAAATAATCATCAATACGCCACGACTTTCCACCTACGATATTTACTAATGAGTATGCTTCGAATTCTTCTTGTCTCAATAATTGCTTAGCAACATCTTCATCATATTCAGCTAGTGGTAATCCATCAAAATCCAAGCCAATTGCCTGTGTTCGTAGTAACGCCGATGGGTCTATGTAAGCGTTGGAAAAATGATTAAACGTAGTGCCAATCCACCAAAATTTTGGATCTCTATACTCAAATCCAATTTGATAGGCACGTTCTGGTCCGCCGGCTATGTGGTAATCCTTAAGATACGTTTTTCCATCACCAAAACGAATTTCTGCATTTTCAATTTGCGCTACACCATCTGCAATTTGGGTTAGGTCATCTGTGGTATAATAAACATCGGGATTACTGGTATACGTAAATTGTCCTACACCTGCAGCTGCCTTTAATTTAATGGTAGGGGTTACTTGCGCTTCTATCCCAAGTTCACCTCCAAAATTTTGTCGGTCTACTCCGGTTAAAACCTCTTGAAGAAAACCAGTTCCTATACCACCAAAGTTTGTGAAGAAAAAATTTATTTCAGTTTGATCTTCAAATGTAGTGTAATACCCTGTCAATCTAGCTTTTACAAGTGGTGAGCGATAAATGTACGACACATCTCCTGAGGTAATTACCTCACTTTCCAGTCCTGAGACGACTGCATTATTTTGTCGTGCATTAGAAAATGAGTTTCTTATGACAGGTGCTTTAGTATAATATCCCCCATTTACATCAAACACATGACGACCAGTCAACTTGTACGTTGCTCCTGCTTTTGCCCCATAGTTTGTAAACTCTAATTCTTCGCTTTCTCCAAAAGAGAGCTGACCGGGAAAGTTTCCATTCTCATACAAACCATTTCTTTGATAGGTGGTTTGAGAAACATTTCCTCCAACATAAAAATCAACCAGACTGTACTTGAATTGAGCTTGAGCAAAAGCTTTTGCTTCTGTCGCATCAATCTCATAATTATATTTGTAACGGTCACCTTCGGTCACGATACGATTAGGTGTTCTTAGGTTGGATTGGGCGGCATCGTCTAAGGTTACATCAGCCGTTTCTTCAGCGAAAAAATCTACGTCTAAAAAACCGGTTCCACCTAGAAGGTCGTCAACCTGTGCAAAATTTTCGCTTATTAAATTGGTATAAGAAACACTTGCATCAACTTCAATGTCGTCATTGACACGCGCATTTAAAATCATATTAGCTGTGATCTTATCATCTTCTATACGATCATCTTGAATGATGTATACAGAATTATCGCCATTGGCAGCATTATTAATGTTCGCACGATAAAACTGATCCCAATTGATTTGACCGTTATTTCTAAAATTTTGTTCGGCCACGTACGCTTTATAGAAGTCAACAGCTGATACGTTATTGAATCTTAAAAAATAACTCGGTAAATTTTGATAATATGCAGGATCTGGATTTCTAGCTCCACCCTCATAAGCAACCTCTCCATTTGACGCCACTTTTAACGTTGTCCCTCCATTATCAATTCTTGTGTTGCTTTGAAAACCAGTTTGATAGGATACATTCGTATTTAAGCGAATATCATCTGTGATATTCCAGTAATG
Source organism: Gangjinia marincola (assembly GCF_039523415.1). Classification (NCBI taxonomy): domain Bacteria; kingdom Pseudomonadati; phylum Bacteroidota; class Flavobacteriia; order Flavobacteriales; family Flavobacteriaceae; genus Gangjinia; species Gangjinia marincola. The sequence continues at coordinate 662,459 of NZ_BAAAFG010000015.1, read as the reverse complement.
ATTTAGCATGAATACAGGCTCTGCAATTTCTCGCATTCTAGCATTTCTTTTATCCCCGTCTTGAAATCCCCAAAATGGATTGTACCGTACTCCTTTTAAATCGACTATTTCTTGTGTAATGGCTGTTGCTCTACCTCTTCTGTTAGGGGTATAAAAGCTGGTCAAATTTAGACTGTGTTCGTCATTAATTTTCTTTTCAACAGACGCAAAAAACGAATTGGCATTATATGAAGTTCCTTCTTTAAACCCTTCTTCTCCAAATCTCCTTGAAGCCATAACCGTGTAGGCCCAGCCATTTGTCATTAATCCAGAGTTATAAGACGCCATTACTCTGCCTTCATAGCTACGGTCTGAAGCTGCGTAAGAAACTCTCCCCCCTTTACGATATTGTGAGGCACTCATAACCATATTTGTAGTTCCTCCAACATCACCAAATGTATACTCATTTGCTTTAAGACCTAACGTAAACTCTTGATTACGCTGTATATCATTTAATCCTCCCCAATTTGACCACTGTGGTCTACCGTTGAAAAGCTTATTCATTTCGATACCGTTGATCAACACCTTATTATTTGCGTTGTCCAAACCTCTTGGTCTAAAAAATGTAGCACTAAAATCAAATGCAGCGGCACTTAAGTAGGTGTCTCTTGAAGCTTGTAATAATCCTGAAACATTGTAGGCTGAAAAATCTTCATCACTATCAAGTTGATTATCAGCTAAGCTTATCGTGCTTATCTGTAACAATTCATCATTAATATCTACATTTAGATCAATAATTTCTAGGTCCAGAATATTACCCAGATTAACTGTGATCGTTAGGCGTTTGCTCTCATATCCTAATTTAGAAAATGTGATAACCTGTTCTCCAAGTGGTAACTTGCTTCCAGAGATGTAGAACTCGCCAAGCCCGTTTGTTTCTACAGTAATGTCACTGTTCTCGATGCGGACTTCAACATCGGGTACCTCCTCTTCGGTTAAGGCATCTACTACCTTTCCCTTAATGCCGGTTTGTTGCGACCAACCTAAAAAAGAGCAGAGTAGTAAAACCCACAACATACAAGGTATACCCCGTATAACTTTCTTCATTAATTGTAAACTTTAAGAAATTATTATTAAAACGCGGCAAAAGTACAATTTTGAAATTCATTTTTTACCTTTGGCGCAACTTTTGCCCAATAGTTAACATAAACTTAAAATAGAATTTTATAATGCTAAAAATCAACACATTATTATTTGTGATTTTTATAGGTTTTTCTTCAGTTCAAGCTCAAGAAAAGAAAACATATCGCATTAATACCGTTGCGTTCTATAACGTTGAAAATTTATTTGACACCATTGATGATCCTGTCACTTTTGATGATGATCGTACCCCAGATGGAAAAGATCATTGGACAGAGGAGATTTACCAGAAAAAATTAACTAACATGGCCAATGTTATTGCAGATATTGGTCGTGATATCACTAAAACTACTCCGGCGATTGTAGGGCTTTGCGAAGTTGAAAATAGAAAAGTCGTAGAAGACCTAATAAATCAACCCGGCTTACTTGAAAAAGATTATGGAATCGTGCATTTTGATTCTCCCGATCGCCGCGGTATTGATGTTGCACTCATTTATCAAAAAAGACTCTTTAAACCCGTTCAAAAAAGCAAACACGAATTACTAATTTATAAATCTGAAGACCCCGAAGATCGTGTTTACACAAGAGATCAGTTACTAGTTTCTGGATTACTTGATGGCGAAATGATGCACTTTATTGTAAATCACTGGCCCTCAAGAAGCGGTGGTGAAGCGCGTAGTAGATACAAACGTGAAAAAGCGGCTAAATTAAACAAGCAACTTATAGATTCTATACAGGCAAAGGATCCATACGCAAAGATTATCACCATGGGCGATCTTAATGATGATCCCACCAACAATAGTGTGAAGAGAATTCTTGGTGCGCAGTCTTCTCAAAAGAAAGTAGGCCTCAAGGGATTGTACAATCCCATGGCTAAAATGCATCGCAAAGGACTAGGAACACTTGCGTACCGGGATAGCTGGAATCTGTTTGATCAAATGATTATTTCAGACCCGTTTTTAAAAAATGACTATTCTTCGTACCGCTTTTATAAAGCCGGAATATTTAATCCAAACTACCTGGCAAATCCTTCAGGCAGGTATAAAGGATATCCTTACCGAAGTTTTGCAAACGGTGGATGGACAGGCGGATACAGTGATCACTTTCCTGTATATATTTATTTGATTAAAGAGAGAATCGCTTCCGCGGAAGCGAACTAACGCGTATGTATAGTGGTAGAAGAGATGAGGACATCTCTGGTGATATCAAAACTTTTATCCAATCCACGACGCCCACGGAATTCTACTTAACATGAGGATAAGCGAAATACTGAAGAAGATCGTTAAGGTCTTTAGTTTTGGGGTTGAAGTCAACTTTTTTTTATGCTTAGAATAACCAATCGTTACCAGAGCAACCACAATAATCATCGTAATAGGATGTTCAACCGCATAGAGGCGTAAGGCAGAACTACCCATAAGGTCTTTCATGCTGTTATTTTGCCATAAGGCTAATCCTAAGGGTGAAATTATCCAAAGCACCAAAGCAATCAAAAACTGAATATGAGTTGCAATTAGCGTAAACAATCCAAGTCTAAAATCAGTAGGACGGTATTCTCTCTTACGTACAAAGCCTATAAAGGCATTCGCCGTAGCGATAATTAAGACAATAAGTACAATATACGCCCAACCAGAGTGAGCGTGTTTAAGAGCGGTATACATAGTAGTTTAATTATTAGCGCAAAAGTAAGGAAGTACAAGGGCATAAAAAAACCACCTCTTAAAGAGAGGTGGTTAAAATAGAATGTTGATTTCTTTTTAGTTAAAGATATATCTTAATCCAACTTGCATTTGCCATCTTGAGGACTGTATACCAGTGTCATCTAAAATATCAATATCAGCATTATCATCAAAAATAAACACCGGATCTGTGCTTCCATTACTTGATACATTTTCAAGGAATGAGAAGTTATTTATTTGAGCATATCTTTTACCCCAATCTTTATTTATCAAATTAGTAAAGTTGAATATATCTAGTGATAATTGAAGCGTATGTTTTTTCTCAGCGAAATTCAGACTAAAGTCTTGTAAAAACTTAAGATCTACAATGTGACTCCATCTTTGACGGTCCCCGTTACGCTCAGCATAATCGCCTCTTCTACCACTTAGATAATCATTGTTGCTAATGAAGTTATCTAATGCTTCCCATTCATCATTGGTAGATCCATTCTCGTTGACATCTACTAACTGAATTTCTGAAGAATTAGCCGGTACGTAAATTAAGGCATTATCTCTAGAATCATCATTTAATATCCTTCTTCCTTCATAGATATATGAGAAAGGTTGACCTTCTAGTCCTTCATATACAAAACCTAGATAGGTCTTAATATTATCATTCCACTTAAATTCCTTTCCAAAGTTGCTAAAAATTCTGTGTCCTTGAGCAAAATCTGAAACGGATAAATCTGGTTTGTTCTTACCATTAATAGTTTGCAGGTTTCTCCATTGAGAACTATTTTGAGATGATGTACCGTCAAATATAGACTCTGCCTCACCATAAGAATATGTAAAGCTACCTGCAAATCCGTTTTGCATCGGTTTCGTTAACGTGAAAGAGGCATTCCATGAACTACCAGCTCCTGTATTTGATCCAAGTATAATACGGTTATAGGTAGGATCAACCGGATTCCTTGTGTATACTGGCCGATCATCAGCTCCATTTAAGATAGCTACAGGCTCTCCTATATTGAGGTTCTCGTAATAAATTGCTGTTAGATTATCATTATAAATAAAATCGGCAGATGCAATCAGTCCTAAAAATGGTAATTTCTGATCAATTGCAATATTATATTTCATTAACTGCGGAAGCATAAAGTCGGGCGCGAATAAATCTACATTACCTCCTACTTCTCCTGATTGGCTATCTAAATGTTGAGGCTGATTATTTACATCAGGATTGAACACAATCGGATCATCGAAGTTGGTCTCATCACTAAATCCTCCAGTTATACCTCCATTATTGTTATAAGTTCCCCCAGGCCATACAAGCGGAAGTCTTGAAGTAAAAATTCCTAATCCTCCTCTAATCTGTGTTGTTCGATCACCTTTTACATCCCAGTTAAAGCCAATTCTAGGAGCAATATGTGCTTTGGTATCTACACCCTTTCCAACTCGTGCGCCCTGTAAGTCTTTACCAGCAGCCTCAAGAACTTCTACAGCTCTTGTATTGAAGTCCTCATTGGCAACGCCATCTTCCCATACGGGAAAATCAATTCTTAAACCGGCAGATAGTTTGAAATTATCAGTAATATCAACATTGTCTTGTAGGTAAAAGCCTAATTGCATAAAGTCAAATTCAGCAGCACCCGAAGAGTCATCTCCGACAGCATTACTGTTATCAGCAACAGAATAACCAGTCTCATATACAAAAGGATTTCCACCATTTATGAATTCATCAATATTGTCGTAGACATAATACCCGTAATTACTTGGAAAAAATAAGTTCTTAGCTGAAGTGAATTCATTATGCGTTCCAATAGTAATAGAATGTCTACCACTATATATTTCAAAATTGTTCGTGATAGTAAGAACATCTGTATTCAATAGGTTTGCAGTGGAAAATCTTTCTGCTCCAAGTTGAATACCTTGACCGGCAAAGGGATTAAGCCCGTCAGAAATTGATACAGATGGAAAAGGATTACCAAGAGGGTCTCGATCATCCCTTACACCTGTATAACCAACAATGAAATTATTTGCAAGTTTATTGCCAAAACTAGAACTCAATTCTAATGTAGCAGAGTTTACTGTGCTATTAAACAATTCAGATCCATTAAGAAATCTAAGTGCGTTGGCATTTGAATTTCTTGCCTCTAAATTTTCTGCATCAGTATATCGATATGATAAAGATAATTTATGATCATCGCTGATGTTCCAATCTAGTTTAGTGGCTATCCTGTTACTTTCAAGGGTTTGAGGGTTTCCATCAAATGAGCCTATATCGTAATTGTAAGTATCACTTAAAAAATTTCTAAGCCTTGTTATGTTATTTTGAGCTGTTGTAAGGTCAAATATGGTCTGTCCTGTATTGTCAGGATCTGCAATTTGTCCTAAATCTCCATTATAATTTGAAAGATTGAAAGGTTGAGGAGTATCTCTGTTCTCTCTCTCATAATTTACAAACAGAAATAATTTATCTTTTATGATTGGACCACCTATGCGAACACCGTAATTTTCGGCATTAAACTCCGCTAATCTTTCTCTTTCATCTCCATCATTAACTAGATCAGGTGGTGTTTCTCCCGCAAGAGACTCATTTCTTAGGAATCCATACACAGAACCTTCCCACTCATTAGTACCACTTCTCGTTATGGCGCTTATTGCACCTCCCGCAAATCCAGAGATTCTAACATCAAACGGAGCAAGTGAAACCTGAAACGACTCAATAGCATCTACTGAAAAAGGATTAACTCCCGTCTGCCCCCCGTTAGTTCCAGAACCTGCTAGACCAAATACATCATTATTTACCGCTCCGTCAATATAGATTGCATTATATCTATTATTCTGACCCGCTAAGGAAATAGAGAAGCCATCATCTCCTTCACTAATTTGAGCTTGCGGAGTAAGTCTTACAAAATCTGCAATTGATCTTGAAACAGTTGGTAATGTTGTAATATCTCTTTGAGAAATATTTGTAGATGTTCCCGTTTTGTTCGAATCAAAAACATTATCTCTAGTTGCTGAAATAACAACTTCATCCAGCGCATTCGTAGCTTCAGATAATTGAGTATTTATACGTTCTGTGTCACCTAATTGAAGATATATATTCTCTCTAATAAAATCTTCAAAGCCAACGTAGGTGATCGTAACCGTGTAAGGTCCACCTACTCTCATATTCGACATTCGATAAAATCCATCAAAATCTGTTGTTACACCATATCGAGTTCCTGTTGGCGTGTGCAAAGCCTGTACCGTGGCACCCAATAGAGGTTCCCCAGTGTTATCTGTAACCTGACCCGTGAGAGAGGCCGTAGTTACACCTTGAGCAAACGCTCCAACGCTTGCAAAGAATAATAATACGAGTAAAATTCGTTTCATGTGTAGTAATTTAAATAGTGCTTTATTTTTGTGCAAAAGAAACATTTTAGCATAAGCTCAACATTACCTTAATGTTAAGTTTTAACCTTTTTTTAGTTCTTTGAATAACAAGATACTAGAAAAATAGTTTGATAAAATTTTCTCTTTTTATTTGGTTAACTAACTTATAAACAAATTGTTAGTTAATTGCTAAAATGAAATTTGATCTAATTGATCTTTTATCGGAAGTATATATTCTTGAAAGCGTGGCTTAATACTGTCTGGCATAGGTTCTGAAGCAGGTAGATCCTCTGTTAATGGATTGACCTGGCGCCCATTTTTCCAAAAGCGATAGCACACATGAGGTCCGCCCGTGTTTCCCGTCATCCCAATGGTTCCAATAACATCTCCTTGTTGCACAAAATCTCCAGGTTTTACCAATCGTTTTTGCATGTGTAAGTACTGCGTTTCATAGGTGCCGTTATGACGAATTTTTACATAATTCCCGTTACCTCCACGATATTCTGACTTTGTAACAACTCCATCTGCGGTTGCCATAATAGGAGTCCCCACACGACCTGCAAAATCAGTTCCTTTGTGTGGACGCACTTTATATCCATAGTATTTGATTCTGCGCTTTAGGTTGTATCTGGATGAGATTCTATTAAATTTTAGAGGTCCTTTTAAAAACGCGCGCCTTAAGTTATTGGTTTCATCGTCGTAATAATCGATCACATTGGTTGTTGTGTCTGCCTGAAATCTAAATGCATAAATAGGCTTTTCATGGTGCACGAAATAAGCAGCTTTAATATCATCAAATCCTATCCTGATGGTATCGTTGATATATTTTTCAGTATAAATAATTTTAAATCGATCTCCTTTTTGAAGTTTAAAAAAGTTGATGGTCCATGCATAGATATCTGAAAGTTTATATGCCGCCATAATATTCAACCCCAAATCGTCAAAGGTGCTGGAAAGATTATTATCGATTATCCCCGATGCAGATTTCTCTATAATTGTAATGGGTTTTGAGTCACTATACGCACAAACTTTATCTGTAAAGTCAATTACCATATAGTCAGAACTATTCTCTTCGTAAATAAAGGCATTAACTGTAGCTAAACTATCTTTACTTTTTAAAATAGTATACGGCTTACCTGCTCTTAAACGCGCAGGATTAAACGTTTCTTTGACCTGCTCCACTACCTCAAATACGGTCTGACTGGAAACGCCTTGAGTATCCATAATCACTCCAAAGGTCTCCCCTTTTTTGATGGTATCTCTGATTACTTCGTAATGATCTAAAATAAATCCAAACTCTTCGGTAAGCTTTGGGATATCGATGACAGATTCAACGTCATACGCGTGTTCATTTAAATCTTCAAAATCATCTTCTTTACAAGAAAATACTACACACATCAGCAGTATTAGACATCCTAAATTCTTCAAATTTTATAGTACTTTTTTATTTACTTATTAATTCATCAACCCAGGATTTTCCCCAGGTTTGTTTTTCAGCTTCTGTCCAAAGATTTGGGAAAAAGGAGATTCGCTGAAAACTTGGTGGTAAGTAGGATTTCCAATTTGTTCCGCCGGTAGCATCCACTACTTTATTTTTATCATTGAGATAGCGATATGCAGCACCCATATGCATGAGCAACCAGTTAACGTTTGCATTCATATCAAAATTGCGCAAGGCTTCTACTAAAAGAGTATTGGATTGTTCTTCTGTTGATAGTTCGAGATATTTGTGATAAATCGTGCTGTTTTGTACTTGTCTCGTGATTCGTAAAAAACGGGGCGTATATCGTTTTTCAAATTGTCTTAAGGTCAATGTTTTTTCTCCTGTCTTTAGATCTGTAGCTCCTCTTTTCCAGTAAATATTCTCATACAAATCCTCTACTGTTTGTTTCTCTTTCACATCATCTCTCACATCAGGATGAACAAGATGGTTTAGTGGAGTCGAATAAAACTCTATCATTCTAAATTGAGCCGATTGAAAACCACTTGCCGGCAATAAGGACATGCGATATTTTAGGAATTGCGCTCTTTCCATTCCTTTGATCATCACATCAAAAGAATTAATCAATACCCTAAAATAGCGATTGATGCGTTCGATTTTTTCTGCAAAAAAATCTGCACTTAACTGGGGATTATCTTTAATTTGTAGTTGCTCATGAATAATGAGCTTGAAATACAACTCTGTGATTTGATGATAGGTTACAAAAATCATCTCATCAGGAAAAGGGGTTTTTGGGTTTTGCAGACTTAAAAGTGTATCTAAATGGATATAGTCCCAATAGGTAAGGTATCGGTCGTGCAATAGACCATCTAAATAGGAACTCATATCCTGACCAGAATTTCTAAATTTCTCTTCTAGTTGGTGAATACGCTCTTCAATTTCTGGTGAAATTGCCATGAAATTAGTCTACTTGCTTTACAAAAGGGTTTTTAAGTCCTTTAAATCCTATTAAATCTGCTTCAAGGGAACCAACAGCTAATTTAGCTTCTATCTTTACAGGCATTTTATTCTTATCATCACTCACATAAAACGTGACACTTTCCTGTTCTTTAAAAACCCTTCCGGCTTGTACATAAGGTCTAAATTTTAGACACTTGATTTTTCCGAAATTTGTTTTAATCGTTTCCTTTCCTAAGAATTTTGTTCTAAAAACATAATTCTCATCGTCAAAGAATAAATTAATATTATGTTCTTCCCCTTTTGTAAGATTTGTTATGTCTATACGGTTGCGAAGGTAATAAAAAGCTGATAACATATCTTGTACATTATCGCTTATAGTAAAGGTTTTTTCAGTGTTACGCTTTTTATCTATTACTAATGCTGTTTTAGCAGAATGGTCAAAATCAATCTGACGATTTTTGATATATCCACCTTCATTAATTTTTCTGATGAACCTGATGGGCTGATTAGTTTCTTTATGAATATAGGTTTCATATCGATCATCTACCTTGAAAAAGAGATCGAGTAAACCTGTAGACTTACCTTTTCCTAGTACATGGTGTACGGGTTGATTATTGAAAATTTTATCCTTGACCTCAAGTGTAGCATAACTTGCATTAAACCAGCCGTAGTGAATTCTAAATTTAAACCACTCTCCTGACTCATACGCCTCTGGTACATCTCTGGTAGCAGATAGTATTGGAGCGAAAGCCAAAACCACGAGAAAAAATTTTTTCATTATTCTTATTTTACGTCTGTTTAAAGACAAGATTATAATCTTAAGATTACAAATCCCATTCCAAAGTTAGAAAAGAAAAAAACCCTATCAAATAATGAAAGGGTTTTCTCTTATTAACCAACTAAAACTTAAATTATGAAAAATCAATTAATAATCTCTCATGGTATAAATTTACAATGCGCGCATAATAATATAAAATTATTTGTACTATTTAACAGTATCTTTTTTGTGTATCAATGATCTTCACAGCGTTCCTCTATTGCTTTGTTCACGTTCTATTGCTTCAAAAAGTGCTTTAAAGTTTCCTTTTCCAAAGGATTGCGCTCCTTTACGCTGGATCACTTCAAAAAACATGGTAGGTCGATCTACCACCGGTTTGGTAAATAATTGTAGCAGGTAGCCTTCTTCATCTCGATCTACGAGAACCCCATGTTCTTTAAGTACCTCAACATCTTCTTCAATTTGTCCTACCCGTTCCAGGAGATCGTCATAATACGTCTCTGGTACATAAAGAAATTCTACGCCGCGATCTCGCATTTGTGAAACCGTTGCAATGATATCGTCTGTCGCTACGGCAATATGTTGTACACCTGCGCTATTGTAAAAGTCTAAATATTCTTCAATTTGAGATTTTTTAGCGCCCTCAGCCGGTTCATTGATGGGGAATTTGATTCTTCCATTACCGTTGCTCATCACCTTACTCATGAGTGCGGTATACTCTGTAGAAATATCTTTGTCATCAAAAGAAATGATTTGGGCAAAGCCCATGACTTCGGCATAAAACTTACACCAGGTGTTCATTTCATTCCATCCCACATTGCCTACCATGTGATCAATATATTTTAGTCCAACATGGGTTGGGTTGTAATGGGATTGCCATTTTTTGAATCCCGGAAGAAAAACTCCGCGATAATTTTTTCGTTCAACAAATATATGCACGGTCTCCCCATAAGTATAAATCCCAGATCGTATCACGTGCCCGTGTTCATCTTCTTCTTTAGTGGGATTCATAAAAGGCTTAGCCCCTCTTTTGGTTGTTTCTTCAAATGCCTTGGTGGCATCTTCAACCCATAATGCCACGACTTTTACACCATCACCGTGTTCATTGATATGGCGATTAATCTCTCCGTCTTTTTCTAGTGATGTAGTAAGTACTAGTCGTATTTTACCTTGTCTTAGTACATAAGATACTTTGTCTTGCATCCCTGTTTCAAGTCCTGCGTAGGCTTCGGACTGAAAACCAAAAGCGGTTTTATAATAATGCGCTGATTGCTTGGCATTACCTACGTATAATTCTACGTAATCTGTCCCCAGAAGCGGTAGAAAGTCTTCGGCTTCCTTAAAAAGCTTCTTAAGTTCAAAACTGGTTTTTTGAAGATCCTCTAAATTTTTTATTTCGGTTGACATGATGTTCTACTATTAAATGATTGTACTAAATATGATAAGGGCTAAAAATCTTCAGCCTTCACTACCACATTGCCCTTAGGTGCACCGATATTGTTAATTGTTCTACGCTCATTATTCCAACCATGATGTATAATAATCCTCATCAGCAATATGTAAGGCTTCTTCTGTTAATTGAAGTGGTTTAAACGTATCTACCATAACGGCAAGTTCATCTGTCTTTGTCTTGCCTATGCTGCGCTCTACCGCGCCGGGATGTGGCCCATGCGGAATGCCTGCAGGATGCAACGAGATATGACCCGCAGCAATGTCATTGCGGCTCATAAAATCGCCATCTACATAGTACAATACCTCATCACTATCTATATTACTATGATTATAAGGTGCCGGAATACTCAACGGATGATAGTCGTACAATCGCGGTACAAAACTACATACCACAAAAGCGTCTGTTTCAAAGGTTTGATGAACCGGTGGCGGCTGATGAATTCTACCTGTAATAGGTTCAAAATCGTGAATAGAAAATGCATACGGATAATTGTATCCATCATAGCCTACCACATCAAATGGATGCGTAGCATAGATCATATCAAAGATGTCTCCTTGTTTCTTTACTTTGATCAAAAAGTCACCTTTTTCATCATTCGTCTCTAACTCTTGTGGTCGTCTCAAATCTCGCTCACAAAAAGGAGAATGTTCCAACAATTGCCCAAACCAGTTTCTATATCGTTTTGGCGTGTAAATGGGCCGGTAAGATTCTACAATAAACAGCCGGTTATCCTGAGTATCAAAGTCAATTTGATAGATAATTCCTCGGGGGATTAACAGATAATCGCCGTACTTAAATTCAAGATTACCCAGCATGGTGCGGAGTTTTCCGGAGCCTTTATGAATGAACAGGAGTTCATCTGCATCTGTATTTTTATAAAAATATTCCTTTTGTGACGTTTTAGGAGCGGCTAAAATGATATTACAATCAGTGTTGGTTAAGACAATTTTTCGGCTATCCAGATAATCATCTTTCGGTTTAATTTTAAAACCATGTAATCTATAGGACTGGATGTTATTCGCCTTAGCAATTTTAGGTTTAACGCTGTACTGCTTTTTTATTTCTTTTACCTGCGTGGGTCTATGTTCATGGTAGATGTTGGAATACATCCCATCAAAACCTATGGTGCCAAACAACTGCTCGTAGTATAAATCACCATTTGGTTTTCTAAACTGCGTGTGCCGTTTAGGCGGAATTTTCCCTGAGCTATGATAAAAAGGCATATTTGACGTTTGATTCTTACAAATATCGGAATTTTAACTGACTCTGATATATTCCATCAAAACCAATATCCCAAACTAAAGAACCACTCATTTTCACTGGTTTCTGGAGAGTAAGAATATGTGATATTAATCGGCCCCAGGAATGTCTCCAACCCATATCCTAATGCAAATCCTGTAAAATCTGGTAACGTGAGCCATTCACCATCTTCAAAAATATCATTTGCCACGTTGGCAATATTGTAACTTGCAATGAGATGGTTTTTAGGAAAAAGTTCAACATCAATCTCTCCCAAAGCCTTGATATAGCTATCTCCCTGAAGACTTAAAAAATCATACCCATAAAAAGGCACGTAATTATTTATCATCATACTGCCGTAACCTCCAAGCGCAAAATTTAAGGCAAGATTCTCATTACTCCCCAGCCTAAAACCAGCTTCAGTTGAAAGCCTTATAGCAACAGGATCCCAGGGATTAATCGCCATCCCCAATACTCCTTTAGCAATAGAAAAATCTTCAAACTCCAGTACCTCATCGGCTGAATTGAATGCGTAAAAATTATACTTCCCCTCGGCAAAAAAACCTTTATTTGGAAAATATTTATCGTCGTATGTATCCAACTTAACATATCCAAAAGCGCTGGTGAAGTTGTCTGTTTCTATCTCTGGCGAGGATTCGTCACTATCGGCAACTGTTTGTGTCTCCAAGGTTATATATTTTTGTTCAAGTCCTACACCAATTTTAAAGTCTTTTCTAAAAAGCGTTTCAGCATAAATTTGATTGGTGAAGTCAAACACGTCTAATTCAAATTCATTGATGAGCAATGAAGGTAAATCTTCCGCCTCACTTTGACTGAGTAAAAAGCCCGAATTTATATCCCTGTTAAACGTATTAATTCTTGACCGTGCCCCTATACTCCAGTAAATTCCTTTATCGATATAATATTCAAAATTGTATCGTAGATTATCCCCAACGATCATGTCTAACGAAGCGATATCATTGCCAAAAAGCAAACGCTTTTGTGTAATATTTACTAAAATCCCTGTTTGATATAAATCATCATAGTGCAACGATAAACGCAACAATGTACTGTTATTAGACTCGTCTACATTTATTCTTACATTATATCCATCTTCCCAAGGTTTTAATACGTAATCAATCCGATCAAAATTACCAGTTGCCGAAAGGTTATTTATTCCATAATTCAAGTCTTGAAACGCAATTTTCTCTTCATCTGGTATTTTCAAGCGACTTTTTATGTATCCTCTGGGGTAATTTCTATTTCCAGAAATAATAATATTCTTTATAATAATAGAATCCTTTAATCCAATGCGTTGGGGTATTCGTTGTTTAAATCCCTGCTTTATAGCAATTAATCGCAATTTATCGTACTTTTTCATTGCCGCATCTTCACCGCGCTTTACAATAGTTTCGCCTTCACCAAAAGAGAGCACGGTAAAATCTTTAATATCAGGATTGATATATACATCAGTTCGTTTGCTTTTATCCCTCATTTTATAGATACTCTCAAAATTATTTACCTGGTTTAAAATTTCAAACGCAGACTTTAGTTCATTTCTAGAAACCAAACTATCTTGTACATCAACTCCAATAATAATATCCATACCCTTGGCCTTTAATTCATCCAGGGGATAATTATTAGTAACTCCACCATCAGTAATAAGACGGTCGTCAATTAATACAGGATTGAATAAGGTAGGGATTGCACCGCTGGCCGAAATTGATTTGGATATTGATCCTTTCTCCAGGATAAGGGTTTCACCGGTTTCAACATCTGTCCCCACACAAAAAAACGGAATGGGAAGTTTACTAAAGTCTGAAACATCCTCAAGATGAGAAGTAAGTCGTTCTAAATAATTATATACATTTTGTCCTTTTGAGAGTCCTGAAGGCAAGCTCACTTCAAACTTGTCAAATGGTAAGGTTATCGCATATTTCTCGGCATCATCACGCTCATAAAAACTTTTAGCGCTTCGCGGAAGATCATCCTGGATGAGTTCATCAAAAGGTGTTTCTCTAAAAATTGAGTCCAATTGAGTTGCCGTGTATCCCGAAGCATACAAACCACCAATAATTGCGCCCATACTGGTGCCACCAATATAGTCTATGTGGACCCCTGACTCTTCAATGATTTTTAATGCTCCAATGTGGGCAAGACCTTTTGCTCCACCACCACTCAACACTAATCCTACTTTTGGCGTTTTTTTTACCCCAAGTGAATCTTGCTGACTAAAAGTAGCAAGTGAGCAAAAAAGTAAAACATAAGTTAAGAGGCGCATATATATTAATGATAGTGATTGTACACAATAGTTGCTTTAGCATTGCCAATAATTTCTGCTAATTTTTGTTTTTCAGTTTTTTTTATAGTGGCAACAGATCTAAAATGCTTCAGTAATTCTACCGCCGTTTTTTCCCCAACCCCCGGTATTTGCTCCAGCTCTGATCCTAACGCAGCTTTACTACGTTTGTTGCGGTGAAAGGTAATGCCAAAACGATGCGCTTCATTTCTCAATTGCTGGATGATCTTCAGACTTTCGCTGCGCTTATCCAGATAAATGGGAATTTTATCTCCCGGAAAATAGATTTCTTCCAACCGCTTAGCTATTCCTACAATGGCAATTTTTCCGCGTAAGCCTAAAATATCTAATGCCTTGACTGCACTAGAGAGCTGACCTTTTCCTCCATCGATCACAATGAGTTGTGGCAAAGGTTCATCTTCTTCTTTTAATCTGCGATATCTTCTATAGACCACTTCTTCCATTGAAGCAAAATCATCGGGACCTTCTACCGTTTTAATATTAAACTTGCGGTAATCTTTTTTGCTGGGTTTTCCGTTTTTAAATACGACACAAGCAGCAACCGGATTAGTCCCCTGTATATTCGAATTATCAAAACACTCAATGTGTCTGGGTTCCGCCGAAAGGCGTAAATCCTCTTTCATTTGGGCCATCACACGATTGGTATGTCGGTCTGGATCTACGATTTTCATTTGCTTAAACTTCTCCATGCGATATTCTTTCGCATTACGCAGAGATAAATCAACAATGGCTTTTTTATCGCCAAGTTTTGGAACTGTTACTTTAATCTCCTCTCCAACTTTTACTTTAAAAGGTACATAAATCTCTTTAGAAGTAGAATCAAATCGCTGACGTAATTCAATAATTGCTAATTCAAGTAATTCACGATCACTTTCATCCAGTTTTTTCTTAATTTCAATGGTGTGTGAACGTACAATAGCACCCTTATTGATTTTAAGGTAATTGATATAACCATAGCCCTCATCACTAGTGATGGAATACACATCTACATTCGTGATGGATGCGTGAATAACCGTAGACTTCGCTTGATATTTTTGAAGACGTTCCAACTTAGTTTTATAGCGTTGCGCTTCTTCAAACTCCATGTTCTCTGCATGCATTGCCATTTTTTGTTCAAAGAAATAAATAGAATCTTTGAAGTTTCCCTTTACAATTTGGCGGATGGCTTCGATGTTTTGCATATAGTCAGCCTCGGCTTGTTTATTCTCACAGGGACCGACGCAGTTACCTAAATGATATTCCAAACAAACTTTATATTTTCCTGCTTCGATTTTTTCCTTTGATAAATCGTAATTACAGGTGCGTAATGGATACAGTTCTTTTATTAATTCTAACAGAATTTTAATTGTGCGAACACTAGTATAAGGCCCGAAGTATTCACTACCGTCATTGATCTTTTTTCGGGTATAAAACACCCGGGGAAAACGTTCATTTTTGATGATAATCCAAGGATAGGTTTTATCATCTCTAAGCATCACATTAAATCTGGGTTGTCTGGTTTTGATTAGTGTATTTTCAAGCAACAGCGCATCGCTTTCTGTCTCTACCACAATGTGTTTGATATTGACAATCTTTTTCACCATGACACCAATGCGGTGACTAGTATGTGATTTCGTGAAATATGAAGAGACTCTTTTCTTTAAATTCTTGGCTTTGCCAACATATAATAAGCGCTCATCTTTATCGTAGTATTGATAAACCCCAGGAGTTTGGGGCAACGTTTTAATTTGTATGTCAAGATCTGTCTTAGGCATAGCTCAAAATTAATACTATTGTCATAGAGTATGCGACCTTAAACAATTTATTTACACGTTAACATGATTCACTTTGGCGTCACTTTTTTAGTACCTTGCATGTATAATATTCTCTCAATGAACATTGCCATCTTATCTCGTGGTGCAAATTTGTATTCTACACGTAGCTTAGTAAAAGCGGCGGAGCAAAGAAATCACAGCATTGAAGTTATCGATCCTACCTATTGCCAAATGCTCATTGAAGAGGGTAAACCAAAGGTGTTTTATTTTGAAGAAGAAGTGAATGATCTTCATGCAATTATCCCTAGAATTGGTGCCTCTAATACATTTCAAGGCTGCACCGTTACCCGGCACTTTGAAGCAATGAATGTGTTTGCTACTGTCACTTCTGAAGCTATTTTGCGCTCTAGAGACAAGTGGTCAAGTTTTCAAATTTTAGCCAATAAAGGAGTGGCTGTTCCTAAAACGGCGTTTGCCGACTTTAACTTTAACCTTGATCATATCTTATCTCAATTTGATCATGGACCACTTATCATTAAAGTGTTAGAAGGAACACATGGCAACGGGGTCATGCTGGCGCCAGATAAAAAAACAGCTCAAAGCATGCTTGAGGCTTTTGCCAGTCAAAAAATAAAGATTCTTATACAAGAATTCATAGCAGAGTCTAAAGGTGAAGACCTTCGTGCTATTGTGGTGGACGGGGTGGTTGTTGCAGCTATGAAACGTAAATCTGCCAATGGTGATTTTAGGTCAAACCTGCATCGTGGCGGCTCCAGCTTCAAAATCAATTTAAACTATCAGGAAGAAGCCCTGGCATTAAAAGCAGCCAAAGCGTTAAAACTGGGTGTATGCGGTGTGGATATGTTACGCTCTGACCAGGGTCCAATGGTGCTAGAAGTTAACTCTACCCCGGGTTTGGAGGGAATCGAAAAAACAACGGGCATTAATATTGCAAAAAGTATCATAGGCTATGCCGAAAGAAATAAAAAATAAACATCCACAGGATGTATTAAAAATTTTAGGGAAAGAAATTCTACCGGGCACTTCTGTTGAATTGGATTTTGAAGTAGCAAAACTACACACTACTACACCTATAGAAGTCCCTATAATCATAGAGCGATCCACAAAACCTGGCCCAGTGGTTTTATTCACTGCCGGTCTACATGGAGATGAGATAAACGGTGTTGAAATAGTTCGACAATTGATTGCAAAGAAAATTAATATACCGGTCTACGGAACCATTATCTGTATCCCGGTGCTCAATATTTTTGGCTTTTTACATAAGGATAGGGACTTTCCTGATGGAAGAGACTTAAATCGTGTTTTCCCCGGTTCGAAAACAGGTTCATTAGCGTCACGCGTAGCACACAAAATGATGACAGAAGTCATCCCCGCCGTTGATTATGTAATTGATTTCCATACCGGCGGATCTACTCGTTTCAACGCTGCTCATATTAGAATTACGCCCGATGATGAGCAATTAAAATCGCTGGCTGAAGTTTTTAATGCTCCATTCATTTTGTATTCACCCCATTTAAAAAAGACCTTTAGATCTGCTGTTCAGAAAAAAGGCGTGCCTATATTATTATTTGAAGGAGGTAAGTCATTTTTTATTAGCAACTCAATAAGTAATTCTGGTGTAAATGGCTCTAAGCGTATCCTCGATCATTTAGGTATGCTGAATAGAAATAAATTCAAGCTGTCCAGTCCAAAAAAACCTTCCATTCTAATCCAAGAGAGCAAGTGGATTAGAGCTGCACGCAGCGGAATGTTTAAACCTGCGATCAATGAGGGCGACCTGATCAAAAAAGGAGAGACCATTGGTCAAATTACCGATCCCTTTGGAAAATTACATTACAGCATAAAATCTACTGTAAATGGCTATGTAATCAATGTAAATGAATCTCCCTTAATTTACCAGGGTGATGCGCTCTTTCATGTGTCGACTGCGTTAGCGGAATAATATTATGCGTAAAAAATCTCAATTACGACAAAAATATACTGCACTACGCAATGCTCTTTCGCCTGAAAAAATCGAAGAGAAAAGCCTCCAAGTTTCGAATCGGTTGCTGGAGTTAGCTATTTGGGAATACGAATTTTATCATCTGTACCTATCGATTGCTCAAAAAAAAGAAGTAGATACAGAATTTATATTATCCATCCTCCAAGGCAAGGATAAGAATGTGGTTCTTCCCAAATCTAATATCGCAGATCATTCTCTAACACATTTTCTACTAACTGATGCGACCGTAATTAAGCCAAATGCCTGGAATATCCCAGAGCCTGTTAGCGGAGTTGAGCTTTCTCCTCAACAAATCGAGGTCGTTTTTGTTCCGCTGTTGGCGTTTGATCAACAAGGAAATCGGTTAGGCTACGGAAAGGGATTTTACGATAAATTTTTACGACAATGTCGACCGGAAACTTTAAAGATTGGATTATCCTTTTTTGAAGCAGAAGCGATTATCCCCATTGAAAAACATGATGTTAAATTAAATTATTGTGTGACGCCTGAAAGTATATACCAATTTAGTAGATAGTTGCGCTTCGACAGGCTCAGCGTGACAAATTCGTGAGTCGTGAGTCGTGAGTCGTGAGTCGTGAGTCGTGAGTCGTAAGTCGTGAGTCGTGAGTCGTGAGTCGTGAGTCGTGAGTCGTGAGTCGTGAGTCGTGAGTCGTGAGTCGTGAGTCGTGAGTCGTGAGTCGTGAGTCGTGAGTCGTGAGTAAGGAAGTATTCTCCAGCTGTTCTAATAACAATTCGCAGTCTATTTATCATCTCTTATCCATGTCTGATTTTAGAATTAAACGTAGATTAAAAAATGCAATTCTATCTAAGAACAGACTGATGAACCAACCAAGGACACTGAACCAAAAATTGTGGCTGTATACTGCTACTGAGTACTGTGACTGAAGACTAAAAAAACTGCGACTGCGACTGAAAACTGCAGACTAAAAATTGTCCTAATCCACTTGCGCCACGGGTTTCTCCTCTTTTGGAAAAACACGCTTATTAAAGAAAATCATAATTCCTACACCTACACACACCGCAGCATCTGCGATGTTGAAAATAGCATTGAAAAAAGTAAACGCCTTACCGCCGTAAAATGGTAACCACTCCGGCAAATACCCTTGCCAAATCGGGAAGTAAAGCATATCTACCACTTTACCATATAAGAATTGACCGTAGCCTCCACTCTCTGGCATAAACGTAGCCACTTGACCATAACTATCACTAAAAAGAACTCCGTAGAAAACAGAATCTATAATATTTCCTAAGGCGCCTGCAAATACTAAAGAAAGTGACACGATGAGTAGCTTAGGTTTGTGTTCTTTAATGGCGGTCCATAACCAGTAGCCTAAACCACCTATGGCCACTAATCTAAATAACGATAAAAATAACTTTCCATACTCTCCGGGGATCTCTGTGCCCCAGGCCATTCCTTCATTTTCTACAAAAAGCAGTTTAAACCAAGAAAATATTATGATCTCTTCTCCTAATTCAAAATTGAGTTTAAAATAAAGTTTAGAAACTTGATCAATGATCAATACAATGAAAATGATTAAGAGTGACTTTTTAGCATTCATAGTGTTTTCTTCTGCCTGCGAAAATAGTATTATTTCTCTACTTCTTGGTGATGAGAATATCGCCGTTTAATGAAATAAGATTCAGCCGGTGCTTACCTTTTAATTTTTCCTTGGGAAACATTGCCGTACCATTTTTAGATAGGGCAGTAACAGAGGTGTTATAAACTTCTACTGCGATGTTACCCTGAGTGGTTGAGATCACTCCGTTTCCCTTAAAATCCTTTAATACACAATTTCCATTTCGTAATACGGCTTCCAGATAATCAAAGCTGCCATCTGTTGTAAGTGAAGCCAAAGGTGATTCCAGTTGTACGCGCATTCTTCTCGGAACATATAAAGTGATTTCGAATGAAATCACTTTATGCGCGCTTAACTTATCGTATCCTCCCACCAACGACCGGTCAAAAGACGATGTGAGGTATAGTGTTTCATCGTTGGTTTCCTCCTCTAAAAAGACCTGTTGATAATATTCACCTTCAGCAATCGTCTCTATTTTAATCTCGTTTTTTCCATAAGAGATAATGGATATTTTAAAGACTTCTTCTGCCTTTAGAATAACAGAATCGATCTCTTTGGCATCGATACACTGTTCTGTTACCTTTTGCGCATATAGTTGCGTAGCAAAAAGCCCAACAAACATAATACCTAAAAAGGTAGATCGTTTCTTCATCACAGGAATAAAAAACGCCTCAATGTACATTGAAGCGTTTAAGTTAGGTTTGAGCAAAATTTATTTTTGCATATTTTTAGCTTCTATGCTCAAGGTGGCATGCGGGACTAATTTAAGACGCTCCTTATTAATCAATTTACCGGTCACACGGCAAATACCATAGGTTTTGTTCTCTATTCTAATCAAGGCATTCTTAAGATCCCGAATAAATTTCTCTTGACGAATTGCTAATTGAGAGTTTGCCTCTTTACTCATCACTGCACTCCCTTCATCAAATGCCTTGAATGTGGGTGAAGTATCGTCCGTACCATTATTACTGTCATTAGTATATGCATTACGATACAATTCTAACTGCTCCTGAGCTTTTTCAATCTTTGCTTGGATGAGCGTTTTAAATTCTTCCAGTTCGCTGTCGTTAAAACGATCTTTAGTTTCTGTCGCCATAATAGTTAATTTTTTTCAATCTGCAGTTGCGTCTCAATGTCGTCAAAGGCAATTTCTATTCCGTTTTCTACTTTTTCTTTAAAATTAAGTTCCTTTGTAAGTGTCTCTGTCTTAATGTAATCTAGATTTTCTTCTACAGCGGTCTTTATTTTTTGCTCTTCTTTAAGGCTTACATTAATCTTATCGGTAACCTCAAAACCAGAATCTTTTCGCAGGTTTTGTATACGATTGATTAATTCTCTTGCAATCCCTTCATTCTTAAGTTGATCATCTATCGTAACGTCTAATGCCACGGTTATCCCATTGCTGTTCGCCACTAACCAACCTTCAATATCCTGCGAAGTAATGATTACCTCATCGGCGCGCAAAATAATATTTTTTCCATGAATATCAATACCAATTTCACCCTTAGATTCAATCGTGTTAATATCATCTTGATCAAAGGCATTTATAGCGCTTGCAATGAGCTTCATATCTTTACCAAATCTGGGCCCCAAGGTTTTAAAATTCGGTTTGATTTGTTTTACTAAAATACCAGAAGCATCATCAATTAGTTCAATCTCTTTTACGTTTACTTCTGACGTGATTAAATCTTCAATTGCCCGAATTTCTTCACGATCAGCTTCAGTCAATACCGGGATCATTATGCGTTGTAACGGTTGTCGCACTTTAATCATTTCTTTCTTCCGAAGAGATAACACCAACGACGAAATGGTCTGCGCCTTTTGCATTTTTTGCTCTAATGCGGGATCGATAAGAGATTTATCACTCACTGGAAACAATGCCAAATGCACGCTTTCTTCATTTTCTTTTTTGGTTACCGCATTTAAATCTCTGTACAAACGCTCTGCAAAGAATGGTGCAACCGGCGCCATTAGTTTTGCCACGGTAATTAAACAGGTATATAAGGTTTGATAGGCAGAAATTTTATCCAAACCACTACCGTCTTGTGCTTGTTTCCAGAACCTTCTTCGGCTTAAGCGCACAAACCAGTTGCTTAAATTCTCTTGAACAAATTCTGAAATAGCGCGCGTTGCCTTAGTAGGCTCATAAGCCGCATAATATTCATCTACCCGTTGCACTAACGAGTTCAATTCACTCAAGATCCAACGGTCAATTTCTGGTCGTTTTTCATGAGTCACGTCATTTTCGGCATAAGTAAATTGATCCAGGTTAGCGTATAACGAAAAGAACGAATAGGTGTTGTAGAGCGTACCAAAGAATTTTCTGCGGACTTCTTCAATCCCGTCCAAATCAAATTTGAGATTATCCCATGGATTGGCATTACTTATCATGTACCAACGTGTAGCATCTGGCCCATAGGTATCTAATGTTTTAAATGGGTCGGCGGCGTTACCTAAACGCTTAGACATCTTTTGCCCGTTTTTATCCAGCACTAATCCGTTAGAAACTACATTTTTATACGCAACATCATCAAAGATCATGGTCGCGATGGCATGTAGGGTATAGAACCAACCTCTGGTTTGATCTACCCCCTCTGCAATAAAGTCGGCTTTTCGCCAGGTATCCTCAACCCGTTCCTCATTTTCAAAAGGATAATGAAATTGCGCATAGGGCATTGAACCAGAATCAAACCATACATCAATCAAATCTGCCTCACGCTTCATGGGTTGACCAGATGTTGACACTAGCGTAATCTCATCCACAATATTCTTATGCAGATCAACCAGATCATAATTCTCTTCACTCATGTTACCCACTTCAAACCCTTTAAACAAATCTGAGCTCATCACCCCTGCCTGCACGGCCTTAGCGATTTCTTCCTTAAGCTCTGCAATGGAACCAATAATAAGTTCTTCTTTTCCATCTTCTGTTCTCCAAATAGGTAACGGAATCCCCCAGAAACGGCTTCTAGATAAATTCCAGTCGTTGGCATTGGCCAACCAGTTTCCAAAACGCCCCTCACCGGTTGAAGCCGGTTTCCAATTGATCTTTTGGTTGAGTTCATGCATGCGATCTTTAAACTCTGTCACCTTAATGAACCACGAATCCAACGGGTAATACAATACCGGTTTATCTGTTCTCCAACAATGGGGATAGCTGTGCACGTATTTCTCTACTTTGAACGCACGATTTTCAGTCTTAAGATGGATGGCTATCTCGACATCAGTAGATTTTTCTGGTGCTTCAGTTTCAGGGTAATATTCATTCTTGACGTACTTACCTCCAAATGGACCTACCTCTGGTCTAAATCGACCTTGCAAATCAACTAGCGGGACAAGATTATCATGATCATCTTTGATGAGAAGTGGCGGAACCTCTGGTGAAGCTTCTTTGGCCACCTTAGCATCATCTGCTCCAAAGGTGGGAGCAGTATGTACGATCCCTGTACCATCTTCGGTCGTGACGAAATCCCCTGCGATGACTCTAAAGGCGTTTTCTGCATGGTCATGAGGTTGTACATAAGGTAGTAATTGTTCGTAGCGGGCTTCGACTAAATCGCTTCCTTTAACCTCGGCTTCGTGAAAGTAAGGAATGGTTTTATCCCCTTCCGCGAAAGCGGTCAATTCTTCTTTTGTTTTAACTTCAACGTACTTTTTACCAAACTGCTTTTGAACCAAATCCCTGGCTAAAATCACTGCCATAGGTTTAAAAGTGTATTGGTTAAAGGTTGAAATTAATGCGTAATCAATTTTTTTACCTACGGTGAGTGCAGTGTTAGACGGTAAAGTCCATGGCGTGGTGGTCCAGGCCAAGAAGAACACATCACCTTCAACCTGTTGAAACGTCTGTGGTAAAGTCGATTTATCCGCCTTAAATTGGGCGGTGACTGTAGTATCTGTCACATCGCGGTAACTCCCGGGTTGGTTGAGCTCATGAGAACTTAGACCCGTTCCCGCTTTTGGTGAGTACGGCTGAATGGTATAGCCTTTATAAAGCAAATCTTTATCGTAAATCTGTTTGAGCAACCACCACACCGTCTCCATGTACTTGGATTTATAAGTGATGTATGGATCGCTCATATCTACCCAATATCCCATTTTTTTGGTGAGGTCATTCCAAATATCGGTGTAGCGCATCACCGCTTTTTTACACGCTTCGTTGTACTCTGCTACGCTAATTTTTGTACCGATGTCTTCTTTGGTAATGCCCAATTCTTTCTCTACGCCTAATTCTACCGGCAGGCCGTGGGTATCCCAACCTGCTTTGCGTTTAACCTGAAAACCTTTTTGAGTCTTATAACGACAAAAAATATCTTTAATGGCGCGTGCCATGACGTGATGAATCCCGGGAAGTCCATTTGCAGAAGGTGGTCCCTCAAAGAAAATAAATGGCTCTGCTCCTTCTCTGGTAGAAACACTTTTTTCAAAAATATCCTTTTCGTCCCAATACGATAATATTTCTTGAGCTACAAGAGGAAGGTCTAACTGCTTATATTCTGTGAAAGTAGCACTCATTTTCGGGTCAAATTTAAGGATGCAAAAGTACGGAATTTAAGCTGAAATTTTCTTTACTAATTATTCTATATTTGAAATTCAAATTATTAAAAATTCTAATGCTGAAAATCATCCTAAGACTTCTCTTTATAAGTCCTGTATTTGTTTTTTCTCAATCAGCTAAACAAAAATATGTTGATGTTTATCTCAAATCATATCCAGAAGTTATATTACCCGCAGGTTATCAATACTATGAAGTCGACGTAAGTTTAAGTGCAGTTCCCAGCAAACTCTATGTAAACAATGAGTTTCAGAAAGATCTTACGCTTTACAGCTACGGAGAGTTTCTAAAGAAAGAGGACATATTGACTAATGCCGCAATGCTCAATCATTTTACCTACTCCAAAACTTCGACCAAAAAAGATAAAATGATGATACATATTAATATCGATAATTTACGCGTCGATGTCAACGTCAAAGATACAGAAGCCGAAGTAGAACGCCCTTATAATGCTACTCTCCATTATTCGTTAGACTATAATTATACCATATTAAATTCAGTTTCAAGGGACACTGTTGCGACCTTTACGGGACAGACTAGAAGCGATTATCGGGATTCAAAATTCTTAAATAATTTCAAAAGTGTTGAAGAAGCTCAAGAATACAGTAAAAAAAACATAATAAGTTCACTCATAGGAAATGAATTTATTTACTCAATGAGGAAGCTGCCCGGTTATATTCTGAAAGAAAAATTAGAAGGAGAAGTTTTACCAGGGGCAAAAAAATACTATAGTGTTTCAAAAACAAAAAAGTATGATTGGGCTAAACGAATAACAGAATTAGTTGAAACAACAATTTCTCAATTGAAATTAAACAAAGAGAATCGTCAAAATTTATTCAGTACAACCTATGAGAATTTATTTCTTAAGACAAAGTCTGAATTAAAAAGCAAAAAATCAATCGGTTTTAAAATCACAAATGATACGCTAGGAAATTCGTATTTTACAAAAATTAGGAAGCCCCTTACAAACTTAATTGAAAAACTAGCTACGATTTCTAAAAATTTAGATGAAAATAATAAAGGTGAGAAGAAAGGATTGTGGGTTTGTTATATGAATATGTCCAGTTCTTACTTAAATCTAAGAGATTTTGAAAAAGCAATTGAATTTACTGAAAAAGCAAAAGAAATAGACTATAAGAATTATGACGCTGAGAAGCTCTTAAAAAAAATAAAGAATTACGAATCGGATTTTATAAACTTCAAAAATCGGCTAGATAAAATTGAATCGGCAAATCACTATAATTTTATTTTAGAGAGCTAAATAAAATGACCTTAGCTCCTAAGAAAATATAGCATTATGTATCTTTACCGCACTTAAATTTATATACATGTCATTTTCAGATTTATTTGGTAGCGGTGAACACACCCGAAACGTAAGTCACTTTGCCTCTATTGTGCGCTTAGCGATTGTTGATGGTGATCTTAATGAAGAAGAATTCGCATTGCTGGGAAGATTTTCAAGACGCTTAGATATTAGTGTAGAAGAGTATAAAAAGATCCTTAAAAATCCTGAAGGCTATCCCATCAATCCGCCAGATAGCAAGCAAAAACGCCTGGAGCGTTTACACGATTTATTTAAAATCATTTTTGCTGATCGCGAAATTGATGATGAAGAATTGAATTTGGTGAGCAAATATGCCATCGGCCTTGGTTTTAGCGATGATGAAGCTGTTAAAATAATTAAACGGTCTGTAGATATTATGAGCGGGCACTTAAGTTTTGAAGATTACGAGTATTTGTTGAATCGGTAAGCAATTCACTAACCCTCTTTCTGCATAAATTCTTCTGCTTTTTCGACCATTTTTTTGCTTCCGCAGAAGAACGGTACGCGCTGGTGAAGTTCTGTGGGTTGAATGTCTAGTATTCTAGTGAAGCCATCGCTAGCCTTACCCCCGGCCTGCTCCACAATCATCGCCATGGGATTACATTCGTACAGCAATCGCAATTTTCCATTTGGTGCGGTAGAAGTTTCTGGATAAATGTAAATACCTCCTTTTAGCATGTTGCGGTGGATATCTGCTACCAGCGATCCAATATAACGTGATGTGTAGGGGCGATCCTCTTCTTCTAACTGACAGTATTTTAAATAATTTTTTACTCCTTGCGGAAATTTAATGTAATTCCCCTCATTAATCGAATAGATTTTACCGGTTTCTGCCAGTTTTATATTTGGATGTGAAAGATAATAGGTTCCAATTGCCGGATTTAGGGTAAAGCCATTCACTCCATGTCCTGTAGTATAAACCATCATGGTACTTGTCCCGTACATAATATAGCCCGCGGCAACTTGATTTCTTCCGGGTTGGAGAAAATCTTTTAAAGTTACAGGTGTTCCTTCGGGTGTAATCCTACGATAAATTGAAAATATTGTCCCTACTGAAATATTTACATCGATATTTGAGCTTCCATCCAGCGGATCTATCAGTACGACATATTTATTTTGATGATCTTTGTTATGCCCTTTAATCGTAATGAAATCGTCTTCCTCTTCTGAAGCTATTCCGCAGACAATTTCTCTGTTCGTGAGGGTTTGAATGAATTTTTCATTGGCATACACATCCAGTTTTTGCTGCTCTTCTCCCTGAATATTGGTGTCACCAACTGCGCCGGTAATATCCACTAAGCCGGCCTTGTTTACTTCGTGATTTACCACCTTAGCGGCCAACCGAATGGAATTGATAAGACGAGATAGCTCTCCTGTAGAGTAGGCAAATTCTGATTGATTCCCTATGATAAATTCTCCTAAGGTTTGCACTTTTGATGACATGTGGTTGATTTGAGGTTTGAGCCGCAAAAATATCAAAATAAAGAAGAACTATAACGTTTTCGTAAAGATTCTAATTAAAATTCAATGCCTATTTTTACCTCAAATTAATTTCATGGATTTTATTATACGAAAAGCAACTGTAAATGACGTGCCTGCTGTTCTTGAGCTAATTCAGCAACTAGCTGATTTTGAGAAAGAACCAGGGGCTGTTGAGGTTACGCTTAAAGAATTAGAACAGGCGGGCTTTGGGGATTCCCCACAATTTACTTGTTTTGTTGCAGAGGTCAATAATTCAATTCATGGTATGGCGCTGGTTTATTTTAGATTCTCTACTTGGAAGGGTAAAACCGTACATCTGGAAGACCTCATTGTTCACAAAGACTGGCGCAGAAAAGGATTAGGAGTAGCTCTATATAAACGTGTACTGGAATATGCCAAGAATGAGGGAGTACGCCGCGTAGAATGGGTAGTATTAGACTGGAATACACCTGCAATAAATTTTTATAAAAAAAGTGGTGCCAATGTGCTTAAAGATTGGTACACTGTCCAAATGAGTGAACAACAAATTTCTTATTACCTAAGTTCAAATTGATGAATGTATTTAAATTTGGCGGAGCATCAGTAAAAGATGCTAGCGCTGTTAGGAATGTCCTTACTGTCTTGCGAAAAACAGGACCTAAAAATAAGTTAGTCGTTGTTTCTGCTATGGGTAAAACAACCAATGCACTGGAACGTGTTATTCAGGATTACCTCAATCAAAAAGGATCTGAAAAACAGGCGCTTCAAGAAGTGATTACATATCACGAGGGTATTATTGATGAGCTTTTTCCTAAAGGTCATGAAATCCATCAAAAAGTAGCCACCTGGTTTGATGGTCTTTTACACTTTTTATCCTGGAATAAATCGACCACCTATGATTTTGTTTACGATCAAATCATTTGTTTTGGTGAATTGATTAGTACAACGATCATTAGCGAATTTCTTAGTCTTCATGACATCAAAAACCACTGGATTGATGCCCGTGAATATGTGAAAACAAATGATGTCTATAGAGATGCAAATGTAGACTGGGAAGGTAGTTATGAAGCGATTCAAACTATAGACGCAAGGGATACGCTTACGATCACCCAAGGTTTTATTGGATCCCAACAAAATAACTTTACCACCACACTTGGCCGGGAAGGGAGTGATTACACCGCTGCGATATTTGCTTACTGCCTTAATGCGAATGATGTCACTATTTGGAAAGACGTGCCCGGTGTTCTTAATGGAGATCCCAGGGTGTTTAAGGATACCCAATTGCTACATCAAATATCCTATGAAGAAGCTATTGAACTAGCTTTTTACGGGGCATCTGTCATTCACCCTAAAACATTACAGCCTTTGCAGCGTAAGGAGATTCCACTATACGTAAAGTCATTTTTACATCCCGAAAACCCGGGGACAGCTGTAAGTAAAGGA
The DNA here is from genome assembly GCF_039523415.1 of Gangjinia marincola. NCBI lineage: Bacteria > Pseudomonadati > Bacteroidota > Flavobacteriia > Flavobacteriales > Flavobacteriaceae > Gangjinia > Gangjinia marincola. Next base: position 633,982 of record NZ_BAAAFG010000015.1, on the reverse strand, counting down.
CAGGTGATTGACCCGTTGATTCCTTGTTTTATCGTTAAAAAGGCTCAGGTGCTGATCTCATTATCTTCTCTTGATTTTTCGTTTATCGTAGAAGATAATATCAGTGAGATTTTTAGTCTGTTTCATAAATATCAAATTAAGGTGGATCTTATTCAAAACTCTGCGATCAGCTTTTCAATTTGTATAGATAATAGATTCAATTTATTAGAAAAATTAATCAATCACCTAAAAGCAAAGTTTAAAGTAACATTTACTAAAGATGTTAGTCTTTATACTATACGACACTTTACGCAGGATGCCATTGACACTATTGAATCGGGAAAAGAAGTTTTATTAAAACAGCTTACACAAGAAACTATTCAACTAGTGATAAAAGAATAGTTAACACTTGCAACTTAGGTTTTTTATCTTTGTGTGAATAAGGTACGTATGGGATTTGTAAATGCACAGGAGGTCGCTCATGTTCTCAAGTTAGATAAACTGGGGGCATTAGGACGTGGTATAGGAAAATTACTTTTAAAAGCCACCAAGCTCTCTGCACTAAACAACGTATATGAAACCCGAAAAAAACTAAATGCAGAAGACTTTCTCACATCACTCCTCAACCGCTTTGAGGTAGAATACGAAATCCCTGAAGAAGATTTAAAGCGCATTCCAAAAGAAGGTCCGTTTATCACGATTTCCAATCACCCTTTAGGAGGGATTGACGGAATTATTCTCCTGAAAATACTGCTGGAGAAACGAAAGGACTTTAAGGTAATCGCAAACTTTTTATTGCATCGGGTAGAGCCGATCAAACCTTATGTTATGCCTGTGAATCCTTTTGAAGATCACAAAGAGGCTAAATCAAGTTTACAGGGATTAAAAGAAGCTATTACGCATCTAAAACAAGGACACGCATTGGGGATTTTTCCGGCAGGTGAGGTTTCTACTCATAAAGAAGGAAAGCTTATTGTGGATCGGCCTTGGGAGGCTTCGGCAATGCGATTAATTCAAAAAGCTGATGTCCCGGTAATTCCAATCTACTTTCATGCGAGAAATAGTAAACTTTTCTATCGCCTTTCCGCGTTAAGCGGAATATTTAGAACTGCCCAACTGCCCCGGGAGATGCTTACGCAGAAAAATCGAAAAATCAACATACGTATTGGTCGACCTATTTTACCTAAGGACCAAAAGGAACATGAAAGTTTGGAAGAATTCACTGATTTCCTTCGGAAGAAAACCTACATGCTTCGAAATACCTATGACAAGAAACAGAGTTTAATCAAGACGATTCCAAAGAATCTGAAGATCTCAAAAACGCCTAAGAAAATTGCCGGTGAAACGGAAGAGTCTTCTATGCGCACCGAAATCGAATTTTGCCGAAACAATGACAAGCGATTGTTAGAAACAAAAAATTACGAAGTCTTTTTGGCTAAAAAGGAAACTATTCCAAATATCTTAAGAGAAATTGGCCGGCTACGGGAGATCACTTTTAGGGCGATTGGCGAGGGAAGTAATAAACCCATTGATCTGGATAAATTTGATGACTACTATCACCATATGTTCTTGTGGGATAATGAAGCGCATAAAATCGCCGGTGCTTATCGTATGGGGATGGGGGAAGAAATATTCGCAACCCACGGGATTGACGGATTTTATCTGCAAGAATTGTTTCGGTTTGAACCAGAACTGTATAGAATGATGAGTCAATCCATTGAGATGGGTAGAGCGTTTATCATCAATGAATATCAACAAAAGCCTTTACCACTTTTCCTGCTTTGGAAAGGCATCGTGCATTGTACATTGCGTTTTCCCTCTCATCAATATTTAATCGGCGGAGTAAGTATTAGCGATAAATTTTCGGCATTTTCAAAATCCCTGATGATTGAATTTATGATGTCTCATTATTACGATCCTTTTGTGGCACAGTATGTACGACCTAAAAAAGAATTTAAAGTAAAATTAAATGATGCCGACAAAGATTTTGTTTTTGACGAAACAAAAGCAGATTTAGGCAAATTTGATAAGATTATTGACGAGATAGAACCTGGTTCTTTACGTATGCCTGTACTTTTAAAAAAGTATGTAAAGCAGAATGCCCGGGTAGTTGCGTTTAATGTTGATCCCCATTTTAATAATTCTGTAGATGGGTTGATGTACATCAAAATAGCCGACTTACCCGAAGGTACTGTAAAACCCGTGATGGAAGAGTTTCAGGCAGAAATTGAGCGAAAGATGATGGAAAAAAATGAGCGCTAAATTCTTTGTCCTTCTATTTCTTTGTACACTTTTGTCTCAGGCCCAAGCGATCAAAGGACGCGTTTTTGATGCCCTAACCAAAGAGCCCTTACAGGATGTTTCGGTGTACTATGATGGAACAACAACCGGAGTGATTACAAATCCAGAAGGTTATTTTGAAATAAAAAAAATCAATGGTATCGCTCCGCTGATTATTAGCTACACAGGATATTCTCCTAAACTATTTGAGCAAGAGGCTATACCCAATAACCCCTTTGACGTTTACCTAATAGAATCCAGAGAAAAACTAATGGATGTAGTGATCGAAGCTGATCCCTGGTCCAGAGAACGTAAAGAAAAACAGTTCAAAAAAGAATTTTTAGGTAAAACCATCGCTTCTCAAGAATGTACCATCCTAAATTTAGAAAAGGTAGAATTAAAGTTTAGTCCATCAAATCAAACATTATATGCCTGGTGTGATGAACCTATTCTTATAGAGAATAAACATCTGGGGTATAAGGTTTCATTTAATTTGCAAGACTTTGAAGTCCTTTATACTACTACAGAGATGGGATTAATCATGAAAAAGCAGTCCTTTTTTTCCGGAACAAGCTTCTTTAATCCTTTTGAGAAAACCAGAAAGAAATACATCAAAAACAGAAAAAACACCTATTTAGGTTCATCCATGCATTATCTAAGGGCACTAAGAGACAAAAAAATAGCTGAAGAAAAATTTAGAACCTTTCATAAAGGATTTGAGACCATGCCTTATCGCTACTATAATATCTCCAATGAAGAAAATGGTTTGACCAAGATCAGTATGCTGGTAGACAAGTTAACGATAGTGTATAACTCTTTATCTGATCAATCAATGATTATCAAAAATCCAGGTATTGATCACTTTTATATTGATTCGACGGGACTTTTTATTCCTTACGGAGCAATTATGTATAGCGGCGTTTTTGGATTAGAAGGAGTGGGTACAATGTTACCCTCAGATTACAAGGTGGATTGAGAATACTCTTGTGCAAAATTTTCAACATAACGCTTTATTTGATCTCTAGTTACCTTAAAAGCCTGTTCAATCTCTTCTCTGGTCCCTTTTACCTTTGATGGATCACTAAAATTATGATGTAGTCTTACGGCTTTTTTTGACGGAATGAAAGGGCAGTTTTCATTGGCATGATCACAAACGGTAAGGATATAATCAAAATTTACATCCTTGTATTCATCTACATGATTTGACGTATGTGCAGAGATATCTATATTATCCCTTTTCATGATCGCGACCGCACCTGGATTGAGCCCGTGGGTTTCTATGCCTGCACTATAGATGTTAGCTTTATCTCCTAAAAAGTGATTAAAATAGCCGTGGGCCATTTGGCTGCGACAGCTATTACCCGTACAAAGGACTAAAATGCTTTTTTTCATTGTATTGTTTTAGCAGCAGCCACTACCGGGAGCACACGCATTTTCTGCTTGTAAAGTTGCTTCAGGGATTCCACAGGCCTCTTTGGCTTTACAGTCGGTAGCCTTTGTGTGAAGCTGAATAATTAATTTTCCTTCGGCAGAAGCGATTTTTTGAACAGGCATGATCGATGTGTGAAAATCAGCATTACTGTACTCAAATTTCACCTCGGCATTGCGATCCATGGTTCTAATCTGGTCTACTTTAGTCAAGATTCCCAAGGCTTTGTATGCGGTCATGTGGGTATTAGTTTCTTTATCTTCCGGACTTTCCCACAATTGGATAATGGTTTCATTCCACTGCTCTGCCTCTCCCCCACAATTAACTGCGTCAATCCGAGTATTTTTTATTTCAGTGATATGGTAATTGGCTCCAACATATAGATTGGGCTGATACTCAAACAGTAATGATTTACCCTGATGTTCCTTTAATAAATCCAAAAATTCTCTTGTTGACATAGTATAAAAATTAACAGCATTTCGCTGCTGTGGAGGTGAAAAATTTATGTAATGATTCTTGAAATCTTGTCAATTCCTGAAGGTCTATACAATACGAAAAACTCTTACCTTCAAACTTCCCTTTTAAAATACCTGCTCTTCGCATGACTTGAAGATGCTGTGAAGTAGTAGGTTGTGAAAGACCAATCTCTTCAGAAATATCGGTGCAAATACATTCAGGTTGCTTGCTAATATAATTAAGGATTTCAATACGAGCAGGATGAGCCAGTACTTTAGCAATCGCTGCTAAGTGATTCGTTTCTTTTGTATAGATATTATGTTTTGTGGCTCCCAAAATTTTAGTTTAATAATTCAAAGATAATCATATCATCGTAATATTGCAATATTACGATGATACAAATAAATAAAAGTATTTCACCTATTTTAGCTCCTCGTCTATAGGTTCCCATAGTTCAATTTTATTCCCATCTGGATCCATTATCCAACCAAATTTTCCATAGCTATATTCTTTAATTGTTCCAACTTGTTGGACTCCTTCTGCTTTGAGAATACTCATGAGTTCTGTAAGATTCTCTACCCTAAAATTCATCATGAATTCTTTTTTACTAGGTTCCAAATAAGTTGTATCCCGATCAAATACACTCCACTGCGTAGAAGCCTCATTTCCTTCTTTGTCTTTCCACCAAAAAGTAGCGCCATATTCATCTACCGGTAATCCCAGATGCTTACCATACCATTCTTTAAGTTCTTTTGGTTGATTGCTTTTAAAAAAGAAGCCGCCCAGTCCTGTTACTCTTTTTTTCATAATTTATTTTTTGATATTCTTTTCGTAGAGTTTAATCCATTCATCTGCCGTCATCTGCTGAGCTAATTCTTTTAAAAGCTGATAAGGTATTTGATCCATTTTTTTAAATCGAATGCAACTTTTACCCATATCCAGTTTACGGGTTACTTGCCGGATGTATTGTCTTTTAAACCATTCCAATAGCTCTTGATCTGCATAGAGTCCGTTGTGATAAATTGCGATGTAGTTTTTTTGAGAAGCAATATTGATGAAAGGTAAGGGAAGATCAGGATTTACATGATACCCTGCCGGATAAATGGATTTAGGCACCACAAATCCTATCATTCCATAGCTTAATTGTTCTTCAAATCCCGAAGGCAAATTTCTTTTGAAAAGATCACATAAATTCTCTACAACCTCTTTCCGGTCTGCAGAAAGTGTCTTAACGTAGTCCTCTACCGATGTGATTTTTGTTGCCAATTAAGTTGCTAGTTTAAAATCTGGACAATCCATACGTAGCTCTTCCTTTTGCATGGGTTTATGATATTGCATACAAAATGAACGTATGTCAGAATACCTAAACATCGCACAATTCTTACACATTCTACTCTTTGAGGTCACCTCTGTCTTTTGTAGTTTTTCAACAACATTCATTAGTCCGTCAAAAACAACTTCTTTATAGGTAACATCCATCTTTGCAACACTACGCGCAAGAGGGGCTGCGTAATCATTTAAGTCATAAGAAAGCTGCTCTCCTTTTTTGGTGAGATGCAGTCTAAATCTGCGGGCGTCATTTTTATCTGTCACTTTATACAACAGATCTTTTTTAATAAGCGTTTTTACTGTATCGCTCATTGTTGCCTTGGACACATTAAACTCTTTTGAAAGGTATCCCACGGTCGCCATCTCAATATCGTGGTATTTAATGAACAGTACTGTTCTTATTTGGGTGGGACTAAGGTTTAATTTTTCACTGGTTCGCCATAACAATGATTTATAGGCTTCAAAAATGTTTTCTAGAGCAATGAAAATTTTTGCATCCAATGAACTTTGCTGTTGATCTAGATCGTAAACGTTTACCATATATGATTCAGTTAGTTATACATTTAAAATTACTAAATAATCCATTGGTTAGTTTTACTACCTATTTACAGCTCATCCCAGTATATCTGTATTTTATCGAAATCGATGTAGTTCGTTAAAACCATAAGTAATTACTCTTAAATAGTTTCAACTATTTTAATTTCAGCAACATACGTCACAAATTATATGTTATTAGGAGTACTAACTATATGAAAAGCATCTTTTTTTTATGCCTTCGGAAAAGATTTCACGATCTTATTAACAATTGTCTGTGCTAATTTTACTTTACTTTCTACCGTCCAACCTGCTACATGGGGAGATAAAATTACATTCTCTGCCTTTAACAAATAATTAAAGGCTTCCGGAAGATAAATTGCTTCTCCTTCTTTAAAAAAATTCTCAAATGAAGATGTTTCGTATTCAAGCACATCTAATCCTGCTCCTAATATTTTTCTGCTTTTAAGTGCATTTACTAAGTCTTTTGTTACTACACTTTTTCCTCTCGCAGTGTTGATGAGCCAAAATTTTTTTTTCATCTTCGCTATAAACTCATTATTGATAAGGCCTATGGTTAGATTCGTAAGTGGCGTATGCAGGCTTATTACATCTGCTTTTTGTTGTAGTTCAACAAGATTAACTTGTCTGGCGAATTCATTACCTACATCTTTTTGAATGTCATAGCATAGGACATCTACATCAAATCCTTGTAGTTTTTTCGCAAAGGCATTACCCATGTTACCATAGCCAATAATGCCAATGGTTTTTCCTTCCAGTTCAATTCCGCGGTTTCCTTCTCTATCCCAAATTCCCTCCCGAACCTTATGATTTGCGCTATTGAGTTTATTTAGTAGTGAGAGAAGCATTCCCAAGGCATGTTCGCCAACTGCGTTTCGGTTACCTTCAGGAGCATTGAACAATTGAATATTTCTTTCTTCCGCGAAGGCCGTATCAATATTTTCTAAACCTGCGCCTACTCGACCAATAAACTTTAAGGATGTTGCTTTCTCTAAAAATGATCGATCAACTGGGAATCTGCTGCGTATTACGATCCCATCATACTGCATAATCTTATCCTCAATCTCAGCTTTGGTTGACGTATAGTCTTCATCGTTTTGAAAACCAGCTTGATCGAGTTGGTCAATTAATAGTGGGTGATTTTTATCTAGGTGTAGTATTTTCATAGTAGAAAACTAAATTCCCAACACCATTTTTGCAATATAGAAGTAAATCAAAATTCCAAAGATGTCATTGCTGGTTGTGATGAAGGGTCCAGTGGCAATCGCAGGATCGATGTCCCTTTTATGAAGAAATAACGGCACAAATGTACCTACTAATCCCGCCACTACGATAACAATGATCAATGACAGAGAGATGGCCAAGGCTGTTAAGAAATCGCCTTTCCACATATACGTAAAACCTAAAAGGAGAATGGCAAGTATCACCCCATTGAGTAAGGCCAATAACATTTCTTTTAATAAGCGGTTCACCAAACTTTCTTTAAGGTCATCGTTTGCTAATCCCTGAACTATAATTGCACTGGATTGCACCCCAACATTCCCTGCCATTGCAGCAATTAAAGGAGTAAAAAAGAAAAGGATCGTGTAATTTTCAAGGATATCCTCAAAGCTACCCATAATCATGGCCGCCCCTAAACCACCTAACAATCCTAATACTAACCAAGGTAGGCGTGCTCTGGTATGGCGTAAAATGCTATCATCTGCCTCTACATCTTGAGACAGACCTGCGGCCATTTGGTAATCCTTTTCGGCTTCATCCCGTATAAAATCCAAGATATCATCAATCGTGACCCGGCCCACCAGGCGATTGAGGTCATCTACTACGGGAATGGCCTCTAAATCATATTTTTGCATGATACGGGCAACTTCTTCGGCTTCGGTATGCACATTAACAAAATCTACTTTAGGAATGTAGATCTCTGAAATTTTTGTTGCAGTGTCTGAAGTTAATAAATCCTTTAATGATAATCGGCCAATGAGTTTATCGTGCTTATCCACTACATAGACAGAATGAACCCGAGTAACATTCTTTGCCTGCGAACGCATTTTTCTTACGCAACCGGCTACCGTCCAGGTTTCTCTTACTCGTACTAATTCTTTAGCCATTAGTCCCCCTGCAGAATTCTCTTCATAACTTAACAGCTCTACAATGTCCTTAGCGCGATCCTCATCTTCAATTTGAGAAATAACATTCTCAACGCGATTGCTTGGGAGTTCGCTTATGACATCTGCTGCATCATCAGAGTCCATTTCTTCGACCTCTTCAGCAATTTCTTTGGCAGAAAGATTATCCAAAATTCGCTCACGCACCTCTTCTTCTAACTCCATCAAAATATCAGATGTACGCTGGCTATCGAGTAATTTAATCAAATAAGTCGCCTGATCCAGGGTAAGATCGTCGATAATCTCTGCGATATCTGCAAAATGATATTCTTCAAAAAGAGTTGTAAGTTCTCTATCGTTTTGCAGGTTTATAAGCGAGGTGATATTCTCTAGAAGCTCATCAGTGAGTTGAAAGGTCATTGCTTTCTATTTTTTTAGTAAGCGAAATAAATTGAGCTACGCTCAGCTGTTCTGGTCGTGCATCAAAGATAGTATCTTCTTTAAGATTATCTGATAATTGAAACACTTTTAAGCTATTGCGCAAGGTTTTTCTGCGTTGTTGAAACGCTTGCTTTACTACCCTAAAAAATAATCGTTCGTCACACCCAAGATCCAATTGATCTTTTCTAGTGAGCCTGATCACTCCGCTTTGTATCTTTGGTGGAGGATTAAATACTTGCGGATGTACTGTAAAAAGGTATTCTGCCTCATAAAATGCTTGTACTAAAACTGATAGGATTCCGTAGGTTTTGCTACCTTCCTTTTCGCAAATACGCTTGGCAACTTCTTTTTGAAACATTCCGCTAAACTCTGGAACACGCTCTTTATGTTCTAAGAGTTTAAAGACAATCTGAGTTGAAATGTTGTACGGAAAGTTTCCAATGATCGCAAAAGGCTCTCCGTCAATCATACTGTTTAAATCAACACTCAAAAAATCTGCTTCCAGAACGATAAAATTATTCTCTTTGATGAGTTTAGGATGTTCTAGCGGAAAACTATGATTAAGGTAGACGATTGATTCTGTATCGACATCCATTGCTACTAGCTTGAGGTCTTTTTGCAAAAGATGCTTGGTTAACACTCCGGTACCTGGTCCAATTTCAATCACATGCTCATATCCCTGAAGCGTAAGTGTATCTGCTATTTGTTTCGCAATAGATTCATCGGTTAAAAAATGCTGTCCCAGGTGTTTTTTTGCTTTTACGCCACTTTGATCTGCTGGCTTTTTAACTGAATACTTCTCGTATTTTTTATGTTTCTTCTTTGAGCTGTATCCCATCTTACGCTTGTTCACTTACAATTTCAAGTTCTGTTCTAAACGCGACGAATTTACCTTCAAATGGAGCACTTTTACTTCTTAACAAGATGGCATCCTCTTTATAATAGGCTTCTAAATCTGCTCTGCTTTTGGCAGTATATTGGACTGAATAGGTTACGCCGCCCATTTCTTCTTCGACTAGAACTTTTGACATTAAAGCTTTAATAAATTTTTTGGTGGCCAACATCTGTGGGATATGTTCCTGTTTCATCCATGCCAGCCACTCGTCATGTGCATCTTCATCAATATTGATGGTAACATTATATATGATCATGAATAAAACTATTTGATATCATCCCCGCGTAATCTGCGATAGCGTTTTCTGGCTTCTACAAAAAAGATACTATCAGCATGATTGAAAATGAGTTGTTCGTAATACTGTTTGGCTTTTACGGGATTATCAAGATGTAATTCATAGATTTCGGCCGCGTTAAAAAGTGCATCATCTGTAAGGATATCTTCAGGAAAAAACTCAATTATTTTTTCAAAATTTTCCGCGGCAGCGTTATATTCTTTCCTTATTGCATAAATCTGACCTTGTTTAAGCAATACCTCATCCTCTATTCGTTCTCCCTTATGATCTGCTAAAATCTTGTTTAAATGTACGAGTGCATCCTCCTGTTTATTCTGATAAGTTAACAAATCTGCTTTAGCATACTTTTTTAAAGCGGTCTGCGTGCTGTCCTCCAATGAATTATCTCTTATCAATAAACTTAATTGCATGGCATCATTGGCAATAAGCTGAGATGTTGATGATTTTAACACATCTAATTGAGTGAGCGCCCATTCAAAATCACCCTTGTAATAACTTGTTTGAGCTACGTTATATCTTGCTTGTTGAGATAATTCATCATTTTTCACCAACGTTTGTACTTGTGTGTAATAAATAAGTGCCTCATTAAATCGTTCTTTTAATACTAAAATATCTGCCAGCTTCATCTTGATTCGTGCTTTAAGATAGCTGCTTGTCCTATTTTCAATACGTTTCTGTAAGGCTCTCAAATCGTCAATTGCTTCATCTACCTCACCTTGTTTAAATGCCATGAAATCAGCATAATCTAATTGAATGTATGCTGTTTCGAAGTCATTCTCAAAACGATCTAATAAAGACTGATATTCTCCTGCAATTTTATCATATTCTTTTATCGTTGCATTTCCTACTTTAACCTCTAACATTAATTGGTGCGCTCTTAATTTAGTTTCAATGAGTTGTGCCTTATTAATGATAAATTCTAAGGATTTAATCGCAACTTCACTATCATTTTCAGTATAAGCAGTTAATGCTAATTGAATAATACGTTCTAACCCCGTATCTTGATTTCGCATAAAGATGGCCTTCTCCTGAAGCAGAGCCTTGTTAAATTCTTTTTGTTGTGAATACAGCCAGCTTAAAATTTCATTATACAACAAATCAGGAGAATCCTGTAACCGCTTAAGCACTGCATTTTTAAGAGTTATATTAGCTTGAGCCTGAGGATCATCTTTAATAAACTGACTAAAGTTGCGATATACTGTGCTTTGGTACGAAGGGTTTTTGGTCATCAATGACAGATAACTATCAAACATCTTTTCAAGTTTACCCTGTTCGCCATAAATATTGGCTAACTGAATATCAAAATTTGACTTAGGATTGAGTTCCTGGCCAAATTCATACGCCCGTATTGCATAATCCAGCAAGTTATAGTCTGTAAAAGCTTTACCAATACCATAGGCAGAATAAGGTTTTTCTTTAAGTATTTCAAGGGCACTCTCAAAGTATGGTTGTGCCTCTTTTACGTTATCCTGTAGCAAGTAATTTCGTCCCAACTCAATATAATATTGACCAACATTAGGTCGCTTTTTTATTTGTTCCTGAAGTAATACTTCTGCCGCATTGAACTGTTCTAATTGTTGATAAGAAGAAATAATTCCGTTGAATGCCACCGAAGTCTTTTTCTCTTTATACAACCCCTGATACGTTGTTAATGCTTTCTCATATTCTCCCTGATCAAAATAGTTTTTGGCAAGGTCAATAGACTGTGATTGCAGTACATTTACAACAAAGAAAAACAGAACTATAAGCAGGACTCTTAACATCATGTAAATATAATGATTATGCTATTTACTTTGATATTTAATTAATAAGAGTAAACGGATGAAATTTTGAGAATTTTTACCGTATTATTAGCTTGCTTAAAGTTGTCTATAATTTGGTTTACTATATATGTTGGAAAATTAACATGCCTGCTTTACTAATTAAATAGTTGTAAGAATTTATATATGTATCTTATACCTATCTCAAAAGTAAATAGAATAAGTTATCCCAAAGAATAGAATTCTCAACATGCCAGTGATCCCCATTGTTGGATATATGTGTCAAAGTACTTTTTGAGTTACTTTTTCTTTGATGCTTGCCAGTCCATAGTTTTGTTTTTCATGATCCCAGAAAGTACTTTACAGGTGCCAGACATCTTATTATTTTTTAAAATCCCATCAAATTTCATTTTCATTTTACCCATAGGTGTTGACACCATACGATCAAATGAAACTTGACCCTCATTTGAAACAATTATATCAAAATAAGATTCTTTTTCTTTACCTGTATAATTACCATGTTCATCTCTAAGGATGATAATCTCAGTGGTTTTTTCACCTCGTGGCGAGTCAATTGTGATAAGCCATTCACCTGATAAAATATCATCTTGATTTTTTGTAGTAAAAGAAAATGAAATTAATGATAGAAGAACGGTTGTTATAAGAGTTTTCATATATGTATTTAGTTAATTAAAATTCCTGCAAGCTGTAACAAATTAATTTCTGATACTTTTAAATCATATTTTGCTCTAGCGAAATTATTTAGCGCATTCAAAAGATTAATTTGTGCCTGCCTAAATTCTACTGTTGTAATTTGTGCTAGGCTATATTGCTTTTGAGTACGTGTAAAATTAAGTCTGTTTGTTTCTACGTTTTTTGCCTCTGAGCGTAACGTAAATTTGCGATTGATGTAATCCTCGTAAGCATTAAAAATCTCAGTTTTTAATGCTTCATTCGCTCTATAAAGCTCTATTTCACGATTTTTTCTTGTTATTTTAGACGTTTCGATTCTTGTTGCATTATTACCCCCATCGAAAATATTCCAAGATAGATTGAAACCTAAATTGAGTCCATATGCTTCATTAGCTAATGCAAATGATGTTGGTGGGTTTTGGCTTTCATTCCAGTTATAGCTGGCACTACCATTAATTTTTGGTAAAAATTTTGCCTTGTAAATTTTAATATCTAATTCGCTTAATAAAACATTTTGTTGATTTAAGATCGAAGTAATATTATTTTCTTTGGCACTTTCCAAAATCTCATTTTCACTTAGTGGTGCTGCAAAGACAATAGTGGTATCAATGACAAAGGTTTGCTTAACATCTCGTCCTAATATTAAATTAAGATTACGTTTAGCGTTTTTCAAATCTTTATAAGCCGATGCATAGGATATACTATCATTATTTAGATCTACCTGTGCATTTAGTTCATCAAGTTTTGAACCCTGACCATATTTTAATTTTCGTTTGGCGCGTTCTAATCGATCAATAGAGTTTTCAATATTAAGTTTTAAATTATCTTCAATTTGTGCCTGGTAAGCGACATTGTAGTATGCATCGTAAATGGATACTATTGTATTTTCTATTAATTGACGCTCCTGTAATTTTTTAAGATTTGTATTTTCTTCTTTCTTTTCGACATTGAACTTGCGTTCTAACCCGTCAAAAATGGTATATTCTGCCGTGAGGGAAGCGTTATAGGATTCTGTAACAGCATCCTCAACACTCAGACTAGTTCCGTCAGAAAATGTTACATTTTGTGACTCATTTCTATAATTAATTCCTCCAGATGCTGACAAACGTGGTAAATAACCACTGTTAAGCAAACGACTTTCTATGCTTGCAATTTTGGTGTCATTTTTTGAAATACGCAAATCATAATTTTTATCTAATGCAATAGCTATAGCTTTGTCAACCGTAAGTAGCTCTTGCGCTTGTAGAAAATTAAACACACCTAGCGTAAATAGTAAAATTTTAAATCTCTTCTTCATCTGCTTTCATTTCTTTAATGGCACGTTCTACATCTTCGCGACTTGGTTTTTTACCCGTAAATATGTGAGCTAATCTTACCTTTGTACTGTTGGTAAATGATAAAAATATAGGCAGAATAAATAGTGTTAAAACTGTGGCAACGGCTATACCGTATGCAATTGAAATCGCCATCGGGATCAAAAATTGGGCTTGTAAACTTTTCTCAAAAATCAAAGGTGCTAATCCGGCGATTGTGGTTATAGAAGTTAGAAAAATAGCTCTAAATCGTGCCTTTCCGGTTTCAAAAAGTGCCTCATTGACAGTCAAACCACTTTTTAGAAAATCATTGTACTTACCTGTAAATACCAAACCATCATTAACGACTATACCAACCAGACCAATGATCCCTAAATAGGATAGCACATTAACTGGAAATCCATGAATCCAATGCCCCCAAGCCACTCCAATGATCGAAAAAGGCACGAGACCCAATAAGATTAATGGCTGACTGTACGATCTAAATGCAAAAACAATGATGAGATAAATCAAGAAAATGGCAGCGGGAATAACCAACAACGCCGAATCTACAATCTTACCAACCTCACGACTTTGACCACCAGTACTCATAGTTACATCCGGATATTTATCCTGTATGTTCTGGGCAACACGCGTGGTTAGATCTTGGGTGATACTGTTGGGGTTTACGTTTTTTTCGGTTACATCTGCCTCTATAGTCACCTCTCTTTTCCCATTTTTATGGTTAATGGCAACTTCGCCACGTTCAATAGTGTATGATGCGATTTGTGATAATGGTACACGACCATTTTGTGTAACGATTTGAATGTTGTCAATATCTGTTAAGTTTGACCGATTCTCTTTGGCATAACGCACCCATACTTTGACTTCATCCTCACCACGTTGTACACGCTGAATCTCACTACCAAAAAAAGCGCTTCGTACTTGACCCATCACATCGTTTAGGGTAAGACCAAGCAGTGTTGCATTTTCTTTTAAGTTGATATTGATTTCCTTAATCCCTTCTGGGCTACCATCTACAATATCTTTTACACCAGGATTTTTCTCCAACTCATCGTAGATTATTTTTTTAGCGGCGTCAAGTTGAGCTTTTTTTTTACCTTCTATAGAAACTGAAATAGGACTACCGCCAACATTTGCTCCAGAATTAAAGCTCAGTTTTTCTAATCCCGAAATTTTGCCAACTTCTGTTCTAATCGTGTTTGCGATATCTATAGATGTTAGTGTCCTGGTTTCACTTGGTGCCAGATTTACCGTAAGCAATGCTGAAGAACTTCCTGGTCCAATTTTTTTTATCGTAGTGACTATATGATCTTCATCCTTAATGGTTTTTCCTAAATCTTTGTTGACCAACCAAATTTTATCTTCGATATATGAGGCAATACTATCTGTGATACGTTCATTGGTGCCTTGCGGTGTATTAATCGTAATACGTACTTGATCACTGGCATTAGTAGGAAAAAAAGTAACCCCAATAATCTTGCTAGTAAAGCCGCCTATGGTGAGAATAAAGAGGAACAATAAAATAGCAAACGAAAGAAATCTATTATTTAAACTAAACTTAAATGCAGGGCTGTAAATTTTATCTTTGAGAAAATCCATCACTTTGTCTCCCCAAACATTAAACTTGTATTCCTTTTTCTTTACCCCTTGTTTTAAATCTTTACTATGTGCTAAATGTGCAGGTAGAATCAATAGTGCTTCAATGAGTGAAACGGCGAGGGTAAGAATGACAACATATGCAATATCTTCAAAGAATGCACCGATTTGTCCATCTAAAAAGAAAAAGACAGAAAATGCGATGATGGTTGTGGCTATGGCAGACAAAATTGGCACCAAGACGTCCAATGTGCCTCGTACAGCGGCCTTGTATGGATTGTCCCCTTTTTCTGAACGCGCATAAATATTCTCTGCTATGACAATGCCATCATCAACCAAGATACCTATAACGAGAATCATCCCAAATAAAGAGAGCATATTTAGGGTGACGCCAAATTCTCCAAGTATAATAAACATCCCAAAGAACGATATTGGCAACCCAAATGCCACCCAAAATGCTACGCC
Source organism: Gangjinia marincola (assembly GCF_039523415.1). Taxonomy (NCBI): domain Bacteria; kingdom Pseudomonadati; phylum Bacteroidota; class Flavobacteriia; order Flavobacteriales; family Flavobacteriaceae; genus Gangjinia; species Gangjinia marincola. The sequence continues at coordinate 618,388 of NZ_BAAAFG010000015.1, read as the reverse complement.
CGGTCTTAAGAAAAAGGAAAGTAGAATAAGCACCAAAATCATACCTACGATGGCATTTTCCAGCAATAGCGATATGCGATCATTGATAGATGCCGAAGAATCTGTAATCACGGTTAATTCTATATTATCATGTGACTTGTTATAATTTTCAATGTATTGTTTGACCTTTTCTGCACTACCGATAAGGTCTTCACTGTTCGTATTGGTGACCGAAAATGTGATGGCATTGTTACCATTGATGACTAGACTCTCTGGTGTTTCACTAAACCGGTTGGCGATGGTCGCCACGTCTTTTAAAAGTACCTTGTCCCCGTTTATGGTACTTTTTACAACGATATCCTGAAAATCATTCGCATAATATTCTTTATTGTCTGCACGAATGAGATACTCTTCATTACTAGTTTTTATAGAACCTCCTGAAATTAAAATATTGGAATTGCTCACTGCTCTTGAAATATCATCAAAACTAAGGTTGTAGTTTCTTAGTGTAATTTCATTGACCGCAATTTCAATTTCTTCTTCAGGGAAACCCTCAAGGGCAATTTGAGAGATACCATCAATAGCAATAAGATCTTCTTCAATCTCTTGGCTTATGGATTTAAGCATGGATAAAGGCACATTATCTGCGCTAATAGAGAATACAATAGACTCACGCACGGGATCAACTTTTTGTACGACTGGTGGCTCAATGTTTCTAGGAAAAGAAGCAATACGATCTACAGCATTTTTGACTTCGTCCAGTATATTATTAATATCAAAATCTGAAAATATTTCTACGGTTACAGTACCCAAATTTTCCTGAGATACAGAAGTTACCTGATCAATTCCATCAATACCTTCAAGGTTTTTTTCTATTTTCTCGATGACACCTTCTTCAACTTCTTGTGGGGATGCTCCCGGATAGGTTACAGAAACCGTAATTAAGGATGGATCTGCTAGGGGAAAGAAAGACGAGTTTAAATTTTGATATCCCAGATATCCAAAGATGAAAAAACCTATAATAAAAATGTTTACTGCAACAGGGTATTTTATAAAATAGGCTATAAAATTTTTCATTTGCCTATGGTTTTGGTCTCCACAGTAGTACCCGGATTGAGATTAGTTACTTCTGTCACTAATACCATATTATTTGTCAAGCCTTTTACTAATAGGGTATCATCATTATAATCAACGATATGAATTGTTTGTAGTACTAATTTATCATCTTCGACAATGAAAACCTGATTATTATTTTTGAGTAATTTTGAGGGTATTTCAACAGCATCTTTAATCAAACTCCCTTTTATGTTTGCTTTGAGGTATTGACCGTCTTGAAAATCCGTTCCACTCAACTCAATAATTACTAAAATGGTTTGTGTTTCTCGGTCTATTTTTGAGCTTAGACGGGATATTTTAGCAGTATAAGATTGTTGATTATTGATGGTTGAAAGCTCAACTATTGAGCCTTGAGTAAAATATTCTTTTTCGGTAGCAGGAACTTTAAGTTCAAGTTCAAAAACACTTCCATCGATAAATTCGCCAAGTTTTTGTCCGCTTCTTACTAAAGCACCTGCATTGACTAAAGTTTCAGTAATCTCACCATTAAATGGTGCCGAAATGTAATATTTAGACAATCTGGCTTCAAGATTCTTTACCGTATAGTAAGTTTGGTAAACATTCTTACCTGTTACGAATAACTTTTCCTGTTCTGAGGTTGCTTCCGGCAATGGTTTTAACCTGGACTTCACATCAAAATTTTGCAAATAGTTCTGCCATTTTTGATAGTCGTTGGGGTAGTCGATTTCCATATCGGGCATCATGGCAGCAATCTGATTGATAAGGTTGCTACGGTTACTTTGTACTTGCGCCAAGTGCTCTTCGCTGTTTATAGATAATATGGTTTCGCCTTTTTTGAAGGTTGTGCCAACTTTAAATGACTTTCTTGAATTGTGTAAAACACCTTGGACCTCGCTGTATAATTCTATTTGCTGCTTTGCGGTTAGTGTACCAGTAGCCTCTACGGTATAAGGAATATTTTTTAAGGTAATTTTTTTAGTTTCAACTATTTGTTTTATATCACGTTGCACTAATTCTTTAGATGCTGTTTCGTTATTTTTATTTAATAGAAAGAAAAACAGAAAACCCAAGCCTAAAACTATGATTCCAATAAGGACCGTGCTGTATTTTTTCATTTGTTTAATTAAATTTTCGCTTAACAAACCAAACATCATTAAAACTCAAGTTGAAATTGAGAAGATTGTAATTTTCTTGAATCAATATTCCATTAGTACTGCCCCGTAACCCCCTGCTATAAGAGATATTCAATACTGAATTAAATCTAGAGAACGGCAGTCCAACGCCTATAGATCCTTCAAAAGAGTCTATTTGTTCACTATTTACTTGCAAGTATCCTGAATTGTAACTAAATCCTCCTCTTAGTTCAATACGTTTGAGATAACTGAGAGAAGTAGGGTCAGTCGTATATGAAATTCCAATCCCCATTAGATCTTGATCTACGTAGTCACCAATATTGTCGCTTTGTTTTGTATCATCCCAAAATTTTCTTTTGTAATCTAGATTGAAAAAAAAGTTGGATTTAATTTGGTAAGTGATTCCTGTTCCTAGTTCCAGAGGAAGCTTAAAGTCTGGTGTGTCCAGATCATTTTCGTCCTCTACTTCAAAAGGAATAAAATCCAAGGATTTTTGCACACGCTGATCTCTCGAACCCTTGAGATTTGAAGGTGAATCAATTACAAACCCAAGTTGTAAGGTTTTAAATGGTTCAAATTGTAATCCGCCTCCAAATCTAAATCCGCTATAAAAGTTTTCTCTCTCAATATTTAAGAAACTCTCACCGGCGATGATATTTTCATTCTCCTCAATTTTACCAAAGTTGTATGAGGCGTATAAACCGAGATTTAAAATATCAAAAAACTTTCTTCCATAGGTTAATTTTAGATCGTTGATACCACCTTCGCCCAATATATTACTGGTGTATTGATCGTTACTTCCTTCAATAGATGTTTGAATCCCAATTAAAGAATAACCTACACTAGTTTTAGGAATCAATGATAACCCTATCCCTGAGTTTTCATCTAGTGCAAATCCAAAATTTATATTAGAAAAATTGGTTGTTAATCGAATCTCTGATTCTCGACTTGTTGAAATTTCATTCAACTCTGAGTATATTCCTACGTCAAACAAAAAGCGTTGTTTAGGAATGTCTGCAAATGAAGCAGGATTTAAAACATTTAAAAGAAGGTCACTCTTCATAGCGATGCCCGTATCACCCATGCCACTATTACGTCCAACATTTGAACTACTCTCTGTTCCCAATCCAAAAAGTGAATAGGGAGAGCCAGTTAATGTGTTTTGTTGTGAAAAAAATATAATTGGCATAATATATATGCAACAGATGAAGATTCTGTCAATCATTTTCATCATAAATGGCATATATTACAGACAATTTAGCTTGAATATCATCACTCTCGCTGTCATTTAAAATCATCCTATCTACAGTCGAGTTATAGTTTCGTGGATATATTATTATAGCATCATCAACGAAAAAATCTTCACTGACTTCATTTTCTATATAAATACCTACTGGAATAGTATAATTTAATTCATTAAATTCACTGTTTTCTCCTTCTAATAATCCAAAAACAGCTCCCCCACCATTAGAAACCTGCTCTGTGATTATATTGTTTTGATCTATAATATTAACCACCAATGAATCACGCAATGGCCTAATATCAGAATATGACCCTGCTGTGGGTTGAAGAATTAATGTTGCACTCAAAACAGTACCTGTTCCTATTATATCCTGTACATTACGAATGGTTGGAAATTGAATTCTTGTTGCATACCCAACTCCTGCTTGAATAAAACTCTTATTGCCAGAAGTATTTGACATAAGATTATTTTCTTGGTCATCTAATCCGTCGATCAGTGTATTTTCAGTATTAGATAATATTTGATTAAAAGCTGTTGGCGCTGATGAGGATGTACTTATCACAAAGTCATAAGTAAGACCTTCCTGTACAACTTCATCATCAATAGTATAATAGAATCTCAAATAAGTTTGATTACTATTTCTACTAAAACCTATAATAGCAGAATCGTCTTCTTCACTTGGTTGTAATGTGAATCCTTTAAAGACATCTGTCAAAGACTCTTCATCAATAATATTATCATCCTGTATTGCGTCAAATAGTTCAAATCCAAAATCATAGGGTAAAGAGATATATATAGAATCCTCATCAATAGGTTCTGCCAAAAATTCTTTAGTGGCTAATGGAATAGGGTCAAAATCCAACACATCAACATTATAAAAAACGCTTTCTTCTGGTCTCAGCCGTTCTAAAAGCCTGTGAATAGAAATTGTTGATATCTTAGTTGTGTCATTATAGAAATAATTATCATAACCCAGTATTAATGCGACACTGTCTAATTCTGCCTCATTATCGATAGTATATGAAACTGGTTGTAACTGCATAAAAGAAGCGGCCATCGTTTCTCCAAAAAACTCATCTGTATATTTCCCTATCAAAAGACGATTACTACTTGAAGTGTTAATACTATCGAATTTAAAAGTAGAAAGCTCAACTTTAAATGTGTCAATTGTTATTATACGAGTGTTTGAATCTGTAAAATCCTGACCAACTTCCAGCGTTGGAACGTCTTCACTATTAATACTACAGCTTAATGCTAAAAAAATGGTTATTAATATAAAATGGTAATACCTCATACGCCTTAAAAATGTATTTCAAATTAAGGGTAGTGTAAGCCCATAATGAATTAAAATCGACTGACGCTATTCTTTTATCTACTAACGTACATTACTTACAGATCAACAATAAATTGACTTTTTAATAGATGATATTTCCTTTTTCGTAGACTAAATTATATGATAGGTCTAATTGTATTTGACCCCCAATACGACTTATATATTTTTGACCTTATATGCGTATAGTTAAGATTAGTATTATTTTCTTATCAATTTGTGTTTTTAATAGGGTTTATGGTCAATTTTCACACGGTGAATTAGGCCGATTTGAATATAACATTGTTCCAAATCTTGGTGAATCCCAACTAGAAAGGTATCATATTGCTATTAACTTTGGAAAAAAAATAAAAAAGTCACTACTATTGATGGGACTAGATTATTCTTACTATGATATTATCTATAATGAAGCAAATGTTCCTTTTAAAACAGACCCTTTTGAACAATTTCATATTTTTTCGACATCATTCACATATTTAAGGACCCTAAGCAACGGTTGGGCATTAAATCTAACTTTTGCTCCGACGCTTTCCTCAAATTTAGAGAGCAAATTAACCAAGGAAGATATTATATATAATTCATTTCTGGGGATTACTAAAAGATGGCATAAAAACTTGAAAAAATCCCGTCTTCTAATTGGTTTAGCTTATGGGACAAGATTTGGAGAACCACAGTTTTTCCCTTTAATAAATTTCACTAAAACTGTGAATGATAGAATCAAATACTATTTAGGTATTCCAATTACAGGTATTGACTATAGTATTTCTCAAAAAAACAAAATAAGTCTCAAGGCTCAACCTTTGGGGTTCTATGTCAATAATTCTGAAGAGCTTACCGTATTCAAACAAGGAAATTTTGAAAACTCAAAATTGCGCTTAAATATGATAAATTTTAGTGTAGAATATAATCACAAATTTAGCCCTATGATTGAGACGATTTCTAGCTTAGGATATACAATGGTTAATACCTTCGATGTTCTAAATACTGAAAATAATATAATTCATGATTATGATCCAAATGGATCATTTCAATTTTCAATGGGATTAAAAATTAACTTAAATAAGCAATTAAATGAAAACAAAAAAGTTAATAAATAACAGGTTTTTTTTGTTGATCTATCTACAAATAGTATGTATGATACTTACTTCTGTTACAAGCTGTAACGATGATGATGAAGACGAGGACATCATAGGTAACTGGGAAGACAGATCAGTTTACGATGGTGCTCCTAGAAGTAGTGCTGTCGTTTTCACAATAAATAATAAAGCATACGTTGGAACAGGATATGACGGGGATGACCGCTTGAGTGATTTTTGGATCTATGATATCGAAAATGACTTTTGGGAACCAACGCCTATTACAAACTTTCCCGGATCAGCCAGAAGCTCAGCGGTTGCTTTTAGTGTAAATGGAAAAGGATATGTAGGCTTAGGTTTTGATGGTGACAATGAATTAGGAGATTTCTATGAATATAATCCATCATCGAATACCTGGAGTGAGATTGCAGAATTCCCCGGTGGTACAAGAAGAGGTGCCATAGCATTTGAATCTTTGTCTTTTGGATATGTAGGCACAGGTTTTGATGGTGATAATGACCGAAAAGATTTTTACAGATACAATCCCTCAACTAATTCCTGGTCTATCGTAGCTGGATATGGGGGAAATAAAAGGCGAGATGCCTCAACATTTATAATAGGTAATACGGTATATGTGGGTGCCGGCTCATCAAATGGTCTAGTTCTAAACGACTTTTGGTCTTTTGATTTAGAAAGTTCAGAATGGAATCGACTCAATGATCTTGACGATGACGATGATGATTTTGTCGTACGCGCCGGCGGTGTAGGTTTCGCTATTAACGGTAAGGGATATTTCGCCACTGGTAATACTGGGAATGGTATTACGTCAAGTGTATGGGAGTACGATCCAATGACAGAAGATTGGAAAGAAAAAACTGCCTATGAAGGAGTTCCAAGAGAAGACGCTGTGGCTTTATATACACAAGAAAGAGCATTTATAGCTTTGGGAAGAAGCGGTGGACTTTATTTAGATGATAACCACGAATTTTTTCCTCTAGAAGAAGAAGATGAAGACGATTGATAGCCCTGTATAAATTTAGTTTAGCTGAAAACCGGCATAGATTAGCCATATCCTATCTTTGTCGGTTTTTATTTTATAATTTTAGTAAAAAACTTGATTAAAACATTGAATAAGAGTTCTAGAATAGGGTTGCATGTTCTTTTTTGGATTTGTCTCTTCTCAATCCCTTTTGGATTGAGTTTTGGTCAATTAGGTAGAATTGAATTTGACATTGCATTTAGACTCATTATTAATATTTCTCTTTTTTACATCAATTACAAATTAATATTGCCTAAATTTTTATTTAATAAATCAATACTGCATTATACACTAATATCACTATTAACTCTAGTAACGTACAATGTATTTATCAGTTTGCTTCCATTATCCACTCCATTTGATGCAATTGAAAACCTAAACTATTCAGGACGATTTGGATTTAAATTTCGCAATGCTAAGTATATAATCACCATGATATTATCCTTGTCATTTTATTTATTAGGCGGTGTATATGGACTCATTGAAAATTACTATCACAGGCAAAAAATTGAAAGAGATATTGAGATAAGTAAAACAGACACAGAATTACAATTTCTAAAAGCGCAGCTGAATCCACATTTTTTATTTAACTCTCTCAACAGTATATATTCTCTAGTTCGTAATAATTCTTTAGAAGCTCCAGAAGCCGTAATTACTCTATCAGAATTAATGAGATATATGGTTTATGAAGCTAATAAAGTTCAAGTTCCCCTTAAAAAGGAAATAGAGTATATTCAAAATTACATAAAGCTCCAAAAGCTACGCTTAGCTAATAATCAATATGTTATTATTAAAGTTGTCGGAGATCCAAATCCTTATCACATTTCACCACTCATTTTTATTTCGTTTATAGAAAACGCATTTAAATATGGGACTGATTACAAAGGTGTAACTCACGTGGATATCTTGATTACAATTGTTAGACAAAGAATTATATTTAACGTAAGTAATATGATCGGAGTATTTGAAAAGGATAAAAAAAATTCTGGAATTGGATTAACAAATATCAAAAATAGATTAGAACTTTTATATCCAAATAGCCATGAATTAGATATTCATAAAGATGATTACCATTATAAGGTAGAATTAAGTTTAAAATTACATCAAGTATGAATTGTATAATTATTGACGATGAGCCCTTAGCAATTAATATTATAAAAACATATTGCGAAGAAATTGGAGGAATTAGAGTATTGGGGACATTTACAAACGCTTTAGAGGCAATCAAAATGTTGAGTACAGAAGAAGTTGATCTTATTTTCATCGATATTGAAATGCCGCAGATTAATGGAATAGACTTTATACATTCGTTAAACAAAATACCTCTGTTTATTTTTACAACAGCTTATAGCCAATATGCGTTAGAAGCATTTAATCTAAATGCAGTTGACTATTTAGCTAAACCAATTCCTTTCTACCGTTTTGTCAAAGCTATTACTCGCGCTAAAGACTTATATAGTCAAAAAAAAAGACTTTCAACTCCCTCTCTTATCACAACACTTGGGAATATATCTCCTGTTAAAGAATATATATTTGTGAAATCAGAATATGAGAATTTGAAGATTAATGTTTCAGAAATAGTATACATACAAGGTCTCAAGGACTACCTAAAAATTTTTATTGAATCCTCTAGTAAATCTATACTAACATTAATGAGTTTTAACGAAATGATGAATAAACTCTCAGAGGCTCATTTCGCTAGAGTACATAGATCGTACATCATCAATATTAATCAAATTGATGCTATTCAAAGAAATAGAATTCTAATTAAAAATAAACGAATTCCTATCGGTGAATTCTATCGTAAAGAATTTTTAAAAAAAATTGATCTTTAACTTATTACCTTAAATCCTGTATAGGGAACTAATACATTAGGAATTTCAATACCATCCTTAGTTTGATAGTTCTCTAATATGCTAGCCAAAATCCTGGGTAACGCTAACGCACTTCCATTTAAGGTATGTGCCAACTGCTTTTTTCCATCGGCTGATTTGTAGCGCAGCTTTAATCGGTTCGCTTGAAAGGTCTCAAAATTAGAAACCGATGACACTTCTAACCAGCGTTCTTGTGCGGCAGAGAATACTTCAAAATCATAGGTCAATGCCGAAGCAAATGTAAGATCACCTCCACATAATCGTAATACTCTGTAGGGTAATTCTAATTCTTGTAAAATTTCTTTTACATGATCTACCATATTTTCCAGGGCATTATAGGAGTTTTCAGGTTTTTCTACCCGCACGATTTCAACTTTGTCAAATTGATGTAAACGGTTTAATCCGCGAACGTGTGAACCATAACTCCCCGCTTCTCTTCTAAAGCAAGGTGTGTAAGCTGTACATAAAATGGGCAGCTGATTCTCCTTTAAAAGATCACCTCTAAACAAATTAGTCACAGGCACTTCTGCAGTAGGGATAAGATACAAGTCATCTGCACCAATATGATACATCTGCCCTTCTTTATCGGGCAGGCTTCCGGTCCCTATTCCGCTGGCTTCGTTAACTAAATGCGGCACCTGATATTCGGTATATCCCTTTTCAATATTTTTATCTAAAAAATAGCTGATCAACGCGCGTTGGAGTCTGGCTCCTTTGCCTTTATAGACAGGAAATCCAGCTCCAGTCACTTTAGTCCCCAGCTCAAAATCAATTAGATCATACTTTTTAGCAAGTTCCCAGTGGGGTAAGGCTTTATTGTCCAACGTAGGAATAGTCCCTTCAGAAAATATTTCTTCATTATCCTCATCATTGGTTCCGTGAGGCACGCTCTCATTAGGAACATTAGGTAATATAAAAAGCAATTCTGTAAGCTTATCTGAAGCATGCGCCAATTCCTCTGCCAGTTCTTTGCTCTTTTGCTTCAGTTCTCCTGTTTTCGCCTTTAGCGCATTTGCTTCATCAGCTTTTCCCGCTTTAAACAGTCCGCCAATTTCTTTAGCCATCGCATTACTTTCTGCCAGGGTATTGTCCAACGCCAATTGCGAAGCCCTTCGTTTATCATCTAGCGCAATGATATCATCAAACATTTCTTTAGCGTCAATATTTCGCTTTTTCATCGCTAATATATAGGCTTCCTTATTCTCTTTAATATCATTAACTAAAAGCATGATGAATGGTCTATGAGGTGATAAAATTTGATTAGAACGTAATCGTAATGACTGTGTATTTAAAGGCGACAAAGGTACACAATGCACCTATATTAGTCCAGTTTTGATGGTAAAATCCAGGGGTTATGTTTAAAATGGTAATAAGGCGCTGCTGCCATATCAACAGTTGGATCGATTAGTATTTGAGACTTTCTACCATTTACACTTACTCTCGCCCTTACGTACACTTCTATTTCTTCTCCTTTTTCTGCATACTCTTCCTTTAATCGCTGGGCGAACTGCCATATAAAGTCAGGCTTTGTATTTATGCTCCGCAGTTGTTTAGGCGAAAGATAATCCCGCTTTCTAACATAAGTTTCCTTTCCTGTTGTTTTATTGACAATTTTAAACGAAGAACTTCCGCTTTTACTGCGTAACATCATACGCCAGCTTAGACGGTGGCCTTCTTCGGTCCACAGTACATTATCTGTAAAAAACCAGTGTCTTGATGGTAAGGCGACTTGGATAATAAACCAAACGCTAAGGGCTGCAATAAATAAATTTTTATACGGTGGAACAATAATCTTTTCTTCCTCATAATATGGCTTTCGCCGAAGAAAGAGGCGATGGATCAACTCTGAAGGAAAAAAAAACAACGTAAACGCCAATGATAAATACGGAAAAATCCCAATTTGAAAAATGATACTGTTGAACAAATGAAAAAAGATAGAAACCACAAATGCGAAGGTTCTGGTTCTTTTATACAATAATGCCGGAATGATCAACAAATCAAAGAAAATCCCTACATAAGCAATTATTTTATGAATCCAGGGTTCTTGAAGTACATCGCCTATCAACCAGTAGTCTGCTCTGGCTTTCATTAATATACCGGGCACACTTGAATCTAACCAATCCGGGTAAAGTTTTGCTAAAGCGGCGTAAGTATACACAATCCAAAGTTGTAAAATGATAAACACCAACACCCATCTGGGCATTGAGATCTTTTTGAAGGATGGTTTTAACAAAACATCAATAGACGCATATCTACTTGCCGGCAAAAAGCACATGATAAAGTTGAGAAGCATCAATAAGTAATAGTGATTATTGTACGAAGATTTTTGCATTAGATAAACACAAGCCCACATCACTGCATAGGCTAACATGCTCCAGCGGTATTTTAGCCCAATCATGACAAAAACCCCAAAAATTCCCATCAACCCAAAATAATAATACATCCCATCGCCTGGAAGTGGTTGCAAAAAATCGAATCCAATAAAATTAAAGGTGAATTGAGGTTCCACAAACACCCTCTTGACCCAGCCCGTAGCAATAGCTCCCCAGGCCTCACAGGTAATTAAGAAACCAAAACACATTCTAAAAACGACCAGTGCACTATTGTCGATCTGCTTAAAAAGATTTCGTTCAAAAAAATGTGTTGATATCATGGCCGTGTGCTGAATTTATTCAAAAACTCTTTTGAATAAGCCTCATCCTTTTTCATGGCAAGCACAAGTTCTTCAATACTCTCAAAATTTTCTTCGTCCCTAATGCGCTTGAGAAGCTGGACTGATAAATAGCTGCCATAAAGGTCTTGACTCAGCTCAAAAAAGTAGGCTTCAATGGTTTGCGCTTTTCCACCTACGGTAGGATTGTTTCCTATGTTCATCATGCCAAAATAAGGTTGGTTGTCAATCACAGATCTAATGATATAAACGCCGTTTCGGGGAATGATCTTGTACTCTTCGGCAACGTGAATATTTGCCGTAGGATATCCTAATGTTCTACCTAATTGCTTGCCTTTAACTACTTTTCCGCCTATAGAAAAAGGATAACTTAGGTATTGATTCGCCAAGGTGATATCACCTTCTAAAATAGCATTTCTTACTTTAGTAGAACTTACTGAAACAGCTTCAATTTCTTGTTTGGAGATTTCTTCGACTTCAAAATCATATATCTCACCAAAAGACCTCAATTCTTTAATACTTGCAGTTCTGTTTCGACCAAACCTATGATCGTATCCAATAATAATTTTCTTAACGTTAAGCTTGTCAACCAAAACCTCTTCAACATACTCTTGTGCAGATAAACGTGAAAATTCCTTCGTAAATGCATGTATGACTAAATGATCCAAGCCAATACTCGAAAGGATTTGGGTACGTTCCTCAATCGTATTGATCAATTTGATATCACTATCTTTTTGCAACACCATCCTGGGGTGTGGAAAAAAAGTTAATACAACAGATTCAAGGTTATAACTCTGGGCTGTTTGTATTAGCCGGTCAATGATTTTTTGATGCCCAACGTGCAACCCGTCAAAGGTTCCCACGGTAACAACCGTACGCCGACTACTTTTAAATGATGTTATCCCTTGATGTGTTTTCACTCTTTACGATTTCCCATTAAATGTATTCATTGTTCTGGCAATTCCTGCTGTACCAAAGGACTTAATCGCCTCTACACAATCATCCAAACGCTTATCTAATATTTCTTGCTCTTCTTGACTCCATTTTCCTAACACATAATCTATCTGTTTTCCTTTTGAGAATTGAGCGCTTATCCCAAATCTAAATCGATTATACGACGTCGTATTGAGTTGAGCCTGGATGTCTTTTAATCCATTGTGACCTCCATCACTTCCCTTTGTTTTAATACGTATTGTACCAAATTCAAGATTGAGATCATCTGTGATAATCAGCAAATTTTCTAATGCAATCTTCTCTTTCTCCAACCAATAGCGAACAGCTTTACCACTTAAATTCATAAAGGTACTGGGTTTAATTAAAGTAAATGATCGTCCTTTGAATTTATAGGTAGTTTTGTCTCCCAGTTTTGCAGATTCAAAGGATAATTCTTCTTTTTTAGCCAAATGATCCAAAATCTTGAACCCTATGTTATGCCTGGTATTGTGGTACTTTGGTCCAATATTTCCTAAACCGACGATCAAAAATTTTTTCATAGGATCTACCTCTTCTTTTTTTTCTGTTCTGAAAATTCTACCAAAAAATTGAAGCATGTATACGCGATATCAAATTTGAGTAAAAATAAAAAAACATCCGCCTAACGACGGATGCTTTTACATCTAATTACAAAAAAATAGTTATTCTGCGGCAACATCAGCCTGTGGCTCACCTTGCTCACTTGCCGGTACATCACCTGCTTCGGTCTCTTCATCATCCTCATCATCGGTTTCAACAATATTCCGAGAAGTACGTACTAAACAAACCACCGCATTATCGGGATGCATAAACGTATAATCTCCTGAAGCTAGATCAGACACTGATAATTTATTTCCAATTTTAAGTTTGGTAATTTCAGCTGTAATGAAATCTGGAAGTTTGGGAGGTAATCCCTTTACTCTAAGCTTTCTAAAGTTCTTTCTTAGCACTCCACCATTTTTCACTCCCTTTGGCGTCCCGATAAAATCTACAGGGATTTCCATCATCACCGGCTTATCATCAAAAATCTGGTAAAAATCGATGTGCAGAATACGATCTGTCACAGGATGAAATTGAATATCCTGTAAAATGGCATTGTGTTTTTTACCTTCTAGTTCAATTTCTACTGTATACACATTAGGAGTGTACACCAGGTTTTTGAATGCTAGCTCTGGTGCAGCAAAATGTACTGGCTGATCTCCCCCGTATAATACGCAAGGAACCTGATCAGCATTACGTAGGGCTTTAGTACTCTTTTTGCCCACGCTTTCTCTTTTAGATCCATTGATCAAAATTGACTTCATGTTAACTATTTAAAAATTAATAAATTACATTATAAACTTAGAGCTGATGGATTTATTCTTGTGTACGCGCTTCATCACATCTGCAAACAACTGTGCACAACTCACCACCTTAATCTTATTGCTCTTTTTTCTAAGCGGAATTGAATCTGTAACGATCAACTCTTCCAGCTTAGATTTTTCTACTTTTTCATACGCATCACCAGATAAAATGGCGTGTGTACAAATCGCTCTTACGCTTAATGCTCCCCGTTCTATCATTAAATCTGCCGCTTTAGTGAGCGTGCCTGCGGTATCTACCATATCATCGACCAGCACCACATTTTTACCCGTTACATCACCGATCAACTCCATGTGCGAAATCACATTAGCTTTTGCACGTTGTTTATAACAGATTACTACATCACTTTCTAGGGCTTTGCTATAGGCGTAAGCTCTTTTTGACCCTCCCATATCTGGCGAAGCCACGGTAAGGTCTGAGAGGTTTAGTTTCTGTAAATAAGGTAAAAAGATCGTTGATGCGAATAAATGATCTACCGGCTTTTCAAAGAAACCCTGAATCTGATCTGCATGCAAGTCCATGGTGATAATTCGCGTTGCGCCTGCTGTTTCCAGCATTTTTGCAATTAATTTAGCAGCAATTGGCACTCGTGGTTTATCCTTTCTGTCTTGACGCGCCCACCCGTAATAGGGTAAAACAGCGGTAATGTGTCGTGCTGAAGCTCTTTTAGCCGCATCCAGCATCAATAACATTTCCATCAAATGATCACTCCCGGGATGGGTTGATCCAATTATGAAAACACGCGTACCGCGCACAGACTCCTCAAATGAAGGCTGAAACTCACCATCGCTGTAATGCGATGTAATAATCTTCCCTAATCTAGCCCCATAAAGGTCAGCGATTTGCTGTCCTAATTCCTGACTTTGGCTACAAGCAAAAAATTTAGCTTCGGCGGTATGTTTAGCGGTCATGTTTAGATTACTTAAAACGAATGATTTACATCCTTTTTACAGGGCTGCAAATTTAGACAATAAATTACCATTATAAAGTAATCTATCTATTATTTTAAAGTGCATCCAAAAAAATGTTTTAATTTTGCACTTCAATTGCTTTATTGGCGGTACCAACGTATCGGGAGGTAGACGCCAAGCATTGAAAATAGTAATGGTGCAAGTCATTACTCCGCTTGAAATAAATAGCCTTGGTGGCGGAATTGGTAGACGCGCGCGACTCAAACTCGCGTTCTTAGGAGTGTGGGTTCGATTCCCACCCAAGGTACAATGCATCACAAAAAAGAGTGATTACAAGGCAAGTTTCAAAAATGGAGCTTGCTCTTTTTTTTTGAAATTTGTTGTAGGAATCGTTTTTTGTGATGTTCACGAGGAGCGTGAAGGGAACATTTGCTGTAAGCAAATGAATCCCACCGATGAAGTGCAATTCAAACGATTATTCCTTCTTAACTCATTCTAACGTGAGCAATCTCTTTTTTATTCTCACGAGGAGCGTGAAGAGAACAATGATTCACTTTATTTTTTCTAACGTTGTTATCTAATTTAATCTCCCAACTTCATCTATTCCTATTCTTTTACTAATTTTTTTATCGCTATACCTTCGACTGAAGATAGGTGTATAAAGTATATTCCCGGCGGCAAAAAAGAAACATCCAATTGATTTTGCTGTAGGTTAGCTGTCAATATTTGCTTTCCCTGAAGATTAAATACCTCCACCTTATCAATCACTACCTCTGAAGAAATCGTTACCACATCCTTCGCTGGATTAGGATAAATGCTTGCCACTAATGCGTGTTGATCGTTTATCCCTAACGAATTGGTTTGATAAAACACCATATCCTGATCTTCTCGAATGATGACTAAACGCTGTGCGCCATTGCCCAGTGTTTCAATTTCATACGTGAAAATTTGATTTGGATCATTATTCCCGTTATAAAATTCTTGATACAAAAGCTCAAAATCATAATTTGGATTGTTGGAACAGTCGGCAAGTGTAGAATTCATTCCTCCTGGAATCGTAAAGTCGTTGGAGTTGGCAATCTTTACGAATTGAAAAACGTGTCCATTACAAATACCTGATTGCGTTTCTTCATTTTCACTTACATTCATATAGAGATTGTCGCCGGTTTGCCCGGGGTAAATCTCATTTCCATCAATCTGTAGATGAGAAATATACCAGCTTCCTTCAAAATCATCTCCGCTAATAATTTGATTATTGTAAATAGCCGTATCACCGTCTGGATTTGTAATGATCAATTGATCAGCGTAAGTTTCAGTAGTAATCGCATACGTAAAGACTGCTCCAATAGGTTGATTTTGATAAAATTGATCGTGTATTGATTCAATCCCACCATTGGGATGACCAGAACAATCTAATAACGTGGCCGCCGCTCCAAAAAGCTCAAAATTTAAGGCATCTGTATCTAAATTAATATCCCCATATAAGCCATTACACGATCCTCCTTGAAAATTAGTCCCGCTTTCATCAAACTGCATGAGGTAAGCAAACTGATTGGACACAAATGATTCATCCCCATCAATGACTACTTTATCTAAATACCAATCATCAAAAATGATAGCTTCTTGAGCAAAATTAAAAAATGTAATAAGGCAACATACTGCTGTGTAGATGTGTTTCATGTGGTCATAATTTCTTTAAAATTAATAAAATAAGCTGAAAACTTATATGAAACACACTCTTTTAGATGAATTCCCGTTAATGTTTACCTTAGCAGGTATTAACAAAAAGAAATACTTTGTCACAATTTTGGATATATTTTGAACTGGGTTTATCTCATGTTCTGGATTGGAATGGTTATGATCATATTTTATTTTTAATTGTTTTAGCCGCTCCCTTTACGTTTAGAGATTGGAAAAAAGCACTCATTTTAGTCACTTTATTCACACTGGGGCATACAGCAGCGTTAGTACTATCTATCTATGAAATTATTGCGGTTAATGCTTCGTTGGTTGAATTCTTGATTCCGGCGACAATTCTTGCTACAGCCGTGTATAATATCATTACCGGAGGTAAAACTGCAGCAAATTCTAAAATACTATGGATAAGTACTATTTTCTTTGGGATTATTCACGGGTTGGGATTCTCTAACTATTTTAGACTTATTGAGAGTGGCAGTAGTTCAAAAATGCTTCAGTTAGTCTCTTTTGCTTTAGGTATTGAACTCGCGCAAGTGCTGATCGTTATTTCGGTCATTATGCTTACCTTTTTAATGACGAGTGTCATACGCTTTTCAGAAAAAGAATGGGTCCTTATTGCCTCTTCTGTCGTCATTGGGCTTTGTTTACCTATTCTAAGAGATACTGCCTTCTGGTAATTTTCCGAAGAAAAAACAAGACCCATATCAATAAAGAAAATAGCATAAATCGTATCTTCGAAACATAGAGATATTTCTGAATGACAGATCAAAAACAACTTAAATTTGACAAAGCTTATTTGCGTATTGCCGAAGAGTGGGCACAGCTTTCGCATTGTAAACGCAAAAAAGTTGGCGCAATAATTGTTAAAGATCGTATGATCATTAGTGATGGGTATAATGGCACTCCAACAGGTTTTGAAAACCCGTGTGAAGACGAGGATAATTACACCAAATGGTACGTGCTTCATGCCGAAGCGAACGCGATCTTAAAAGTTGCAGGATCTACTCAATCCTGCAAAGATGCCACACTCTACATTACCATGTCACCATGCAAAGAATGTAGCAAGCTAATACATCAATCGGGTATAAAGCGTTTGGTATACCGCAATCCCTATAAGGATAACAGCGGAATCAAATTTTTACAAAAGGCCGGTGTTGAAATAGTTTTAATTGAAGAGCTGATATAAATGAGTACGTATTCAAAAAAATATCTTCCGCTTATCATTGGTGCTGCCTGCTCTATCGGTATTATTATCGGCGGCAGACTGGATTATTTTGATGATTCAGGGTCGGTATTTAGTACTCCTAACAGTAAGAAAAAACAAAAACTTACCCGCCTAATCGATTACATAGACTATGAATACGTAGATGATGTAAATACCGATAGTATTGTGGATGTGACGGTCAATGGGATACTTAAAAACTTAGATCCTCACTCTACGTATATTCCGCCAGAGCAGTATGAACGCGTTGCTCAAAATATGAAAGGAGATTTTGTAGGCATTGGCGTAAGCTTTTACAATATTAATGATACCATTGTCGTGATAAGAGCACTGGAAGACGGCCCCAGTGAACGTGCCGGGATAAAAGGAGGGGATCGCATCTTATTTGCTAATGGGCAACAACTTTTCAATCGTAACCTGGATAATGATTCCATTACCCGCCAACTTAAAGGCGCAGCAAATACAAAGGTTAATCTTAAGGTATATCGCAAAACCGAAGATCGATTACTGGACTTCACTGTTACACGGGGAACCGTTCCGCTTAAAAGTGTAGATGCAGCTTACATGATCACCGATGACCTAGGCTACATTAAGATCAATCGTTTTGCAGAATCGACCTACAAAGAATTTAAGAAAGCGCTTAAAAATCTCAAAAATCAAGGTGCCAATCAACTTATTCTGGACTTAAGAAATAATGGTGGCGGTTACTTAAGCGAAGCCATTAAAATAGCAGATGAATTCTTAGAAGATGATAAACTCATTCTTTTTACGAAAAGCAAAAAAGGTGAAATCGATAAAACATTCGCTACAAATGCCGGAATGTATGAAAATGGGCAGGTATATGTGCTTATGAATGAAAATTCAGCTTCAGCTAGCGAGGTAGTCGCCGGCGCGTTACAGGATAATGATAAAGGAACGATTGTAGGTCGCCGATCTTATGGCAAAGGGTTAGTGCAACGCGAGATGTCATTAGGTGATGGCAGTGCAGTACGTCTAACGATTGCCCGTTATTTTACTCCGACCGGAAGGTCAATCCAACGTCCTTATGACGATGGGAAGGAAGCCTATTTTGATGAATACCTGGACCGATATGAAAATGGAGAATTGGAGGATGCCAAAAATATTGAAGTAGCAGATTCTTTAAAGTTCACCACTCCCGGTGGAAAAGTAGTGTATGGCGGTGGCGGGATCATCCCTGATGTTTTTGTCCCGAAGGATACCAACTACCAAAGTGAACACCTCAACTATCTATTGCGCAGTGGTGCAATGAACCAATTTACCTTTGAATACATTGAAAAAAACCGAAGTTATCTCAATTCTTTAGATAAGAAAACTTTTGTAGATGATTTTGAAGTAGAAGATCAAACCGTTCAAGATTACCTTTCTTATCTAAAGGAGTTCAATTATAATCTCACGATTACTGAATATAAAACGCTCTTAAAACGTTACCTCAAAGCCACAATTGGACAACAACTGTTTGGGAATACTATGTTTGAAAAGTTAGTCAATCAAGATGATCCATTGATTGATAAAGTAAAAGAGTTGGTAGAAGAATAGTATTTCTGCTCCCAAAGCCGTCATCGACAGGCTCTGACTGACAATTCTATATGTATCCGTTAACTCGATGTCGTCTTGAGCACTTCGTCAAAGCTTAGTAAAGGCTTGTCGAAGGATAATCAGTAAAATGAAAATATACAGTTCACAAGCCGTCTTCGACAGGCTCTGACTGACAACTGAAAACGCATAATCAAAACTTACTGTCATCCTGAGCTTGTCGAAGGATATCCTAGGAAAATTGGATTTTTCTTCTTTATCTTTCAGAATGAAATTTTATTACGTATACATTCTTCTATGTAGTGATGGTAGTTACTATACGGGTATGACAAGTGATTTAGAAAAACGAATTCAGCAGCATCTAGAAGGAAAAACTTACGACAATTACACAAGAAGTAGAAGACCGATACACCTAAAATGGTTCTTGCAGTGTTCCACACCTGATGAAGCCATACGAATGGAAAAGAAAATTAAAGGTTGGTCTAGGAGTAAAAAAGAAGCATTGATAGAAGAAAATTGGGATGATTTGGTCAAGTTTTCTAAGAATTATACACAATTTGGGAAACCTGATTGAAATTTGATTGAGTTGTAGACTTAAAGTGATATAGAAGTTGATTTGAACTAAATGTCATCCTGAGCACTTCGTCAAAGCTTAGTAAAGGCTTGTCGAAGGATAATCAGTAAAATGAAAATATACAGTTCATAAGCCGTCTTCGACAGGCTCTGACTGACAACTGAAAACGTAGAATAAAAACTTAATGTCATCCTGAGTACTTCGTCAGTGCTCAGTACAGGCTTGTCGAAGGATAATCAGTAAAATGAAAATATACAGTTCACAAGCCGTCTTTGACAGGCTCTGACTGACAACTGAAAACGTAGAATAAAAACTTAATGTCATCCTGAGTACTTCGTCAGTGCTCAGTACAGGCTCTGTCGAAGGATAGCCTAGAAAGACTTCATCTAATTTTTGATAAAATTCTTAGTTTCAGAGCCGTCTTCGACAAGCTCTGACTGACAATTCTATACGTATCCATTAACTCGATGTCATCCTGAGCACTTCGTCAAAGCTTAGTAAAGGCTTGTCGAAGGATAATCAGTAAAATGAAAATATACAGTTCATAAGCCGTCTTCGACAGGCTCTGACTGACAACTGAAAAAGTAGAATCAAAACCTACTGTCATCCTGAGTACTTCGTCAGTGCTCAGTACAGGCTCTGTCGAAGGATATCTTATAAAATACTATCTCATTAGTAACAGAATTTTTATCCTAAAACCGTCATCGACAAGTTGTGACTACAATGCATTTCAATGTCATCCTGAGCAATTAGGCAACACTCAGTACAGGCCTGTCTAAGGATAGTTACCTGCCTTTTGACTTAGCAGCAATTTTTTTAGAAACCAATAAAATCGTCATTAGAACTATAGCACATAGACAAGAGATGACTCCAATGAGAGCAATCTTACTGTCTTCTGCAAAGAAATCAGTATAGTTAACTAAGGTTAGATTATAGATCATCAAGGCAGCAGCAACGCCAATTAAGATGTAAGTGAAAATTTTCATTAGACAAATAATTCTTTAATGTTCGCAGCAAAGAGTTTCACTGAAATCGTTAACAAAATTACACCAAAAACCTTACGTATAATGTTAATTCCGTTTTTACCGATCAAACGCTCAATTCGGCTGGAGGTTTTAAGCACCACGTAAATCACAATTACGTTGAGTAATACCGCCACGATAATATTTTGAATGGCGTATTCTGCTCTTAGCGAAAGTAAGGTGGTGATGCTTCCCGGTCCCGCTATCAATGGGAAAGCCAGCGGAAAAACGGTAGCATTTAATCCTTCCTCCTCATCGGGTTTATATAAGGTCACATTAAGCACCATTTCTATCGCAATAAAGAATAGCACAAGGGCTCCCGCCACAGCAAAACTGTTTACATCTACGCCAATAACATTTAGGATGCTTTTCCCTAAGAATAAAAATATGATCATGATAACCCCGGCAATGATCGAAGCCTTTTCTGACTGAATATGACCTACTTTTTTTCGCAAATCAATGATAATAGGGATGTTGCCTATGATATCAATCACGGCAAAGAGCACCATAAAAGTGGCAAATATCTCGGTAGAATTCAAAGCGATGTCTTGCATTTTCAAATTTTTTGCAAAATTACTGCTATTCCAACTTATTTCTAACCAAGCACGTTAAATAAATATCAAATTTATGTAAGCTTAAAAAGGGTGGTATATTTGTGTTTTTATTATTTATGATTCAGGATGTAGAATTAAGAACAACAAGTAAATACTAACAACTAGAGACTACCAGCTAACAACTAAAAAAAATGTTCCAACTGGGTAAAACCATTGTTTCTGAAGAAATTATTACCAACGACTTTGTGTGCAACCTCAACGCGTGTAAAGGCGAGTGTTGCGTGGCGGGTGAAGCAGGTGCTCCACTGACCGAAGCTGAAATAGACATTTTAAAAGAGATTTACGATGATGTAAAGCCCTTTTTACGTCCGGAAGGTATTAAAGCCATAGAACAACAAGGAACCTCTGTGATTGGTAAAGATACCGAACCTGAAACTCCGCTAGTCAATGATAAAGAATGTGCTTACGTCACCTTTGATGAGCAAGGCATCACCAAATGCGGAATCGAAGAAGCCTACAACGCCGGTGCCACAGATTTTAAAAAACCCATTTCCTGTCATTTATACCCGGTTCGTGTGCAGGATTACAGCGAATTTTCTGCGGTCAATTATCACCGCTGGCCAATTTGCAGCGATGCCTGCACCTTAGGAAAAGAACTGCAAGTACCTGTTTATAAATTTGTTAAAGAAGCATTAGTACGTAAATTTGGTGCAGCTTGGTATAGTGAACTAGAAAAAACAGCAATCAAATTAAAAAATAATGTGTAGCTTTATCTTTACTAAAAATACTACTTTATGAAAAGTAAACTTGCATTACCCCTAATTCTTTGTATCCTTACATTATTTTCCTGTACCACCGAAGAAAACGAAATTCAATCTCCTTTAAATGATCAAGGAGTCAATGTAGAAGATAGATCATCTTCTAGCGCGAGAGAGTATGTCGAAGATCAACTTTATGATTATTTCTTAGATAACATTCCTGAACAATATAGTCATGATCAAAATGGCAGAGATATTATAGTACTTCCTCCACCACCGAAACCAAGTCCTTGCTTTGCCATTTGTCCGGTTCCAAGAAGCCCATCACCTAAAATCTTAGCAAACGACCGTACCTTAAGCGTAGTGATTAAGTTAGATGGGAGAATCTACCAAACTGTAACATCTTCACCAAGCAACTTAACCATCTACAATGAGAATGGCAATCAAGTTTTAATCACTCAAACATTCACGCTTCCAGTTTTAGGTAATGGAGATTATAGTTTTGAAGTGACTAAAAGAATAGATGGTAGAGAAGTGTCTTATGAAATTCCTCTTGAATAGGCAGGCTCATAACTATTGCATAAAAACTCAATTAACACGTTAATCATCATTTGGTTAGCGTGTTTTTTGTCTATAAAAATAGTAGATCGTCTAAAAACATTGGAGTAGCCCAAAAAAAGTGTGTATTCTTGTTAACCTGTTTGCGTCCCCAACACCAAATAGTGTATAATTTAAACCAACACACAATGAAAAAAGTTAATTTTTTTGCGCTTATTGTAGGCGCATTTATGATCGTAAGCTGTAATAGCTGTACCCCCGGGGATGCAGGAGATCAAAATGAAATCGAAGCTGGAGAAGCCTATTTTGAACTTCAACTACACCAGCATTATTTGACAAATGAATTAGTTCGTTTGGAACAAGAACTTCAAAATCCAGATGCAAATCAAGATGAAGTTCAGCAGCAAATAGAAATGAATGAGGGCTATTTGGATTACGTATCCTCAAACCTTAATAATTTAGAAAAATTAGGATTTGTACTACCTCCATTGCCTAATCCTTGTGACCCTGATCCAGGAGTATCTATCTGCCCGGTTCCTAGAAAACCTAAAAAACTTCCTGTCATATTTATTGGTCAAGAAGATCTTATAGATTTTAATGTAATAGAAAGTAATGAAGAACCCGGTGGAGAAGTGGTTGAAGTCGTTAGCCCAGGCGATCTTGGATTTGAAATTGATCAGGAATCCTTCGGATTTATCATTGAGTTTTCAGATAGTGAAACCCATTGGCTCAGCGTTGAAAAATTCTTTGAACCTACAGGTGAGATGATTAGTTATAGTGTTGCTGTGGAAAGAATGTAAATCGAAAAAATAATTTAACTTTAAGCCCTTGTAAATCAAGGGTTTTTTTATGAATCGAATTTATCTTTGTATTTTATTATTACTCCACTCGCTTGTCGGATATTCTCAATCCTCAGAAAATCTAATGTCTAAGGCGGAGAATAACATTTATAAAAATAAAGATAGTACTCTGATTTTTTTAAAAAGTGCCCAAAAATTACAGCTTGATGAACATAAATTTGAGGAGTTTTTCCATACATATCGATGGATGGTCTTTCTGCATAGTTATTATAACGACTTATCTCAATTAAATAAAACGTTAGAAAGTTTTATTAAAGATTTATCGAGATATAAAAACCAATTAAGCAATACACTTTTTGAAAGACAATTTAATGACGCACTACTTAATAAAGCTATTCTTGAGTATAAATTAGGTAATAACAATAATGCTAAAAAAATTCTAAAATCCCAACTAAATAAATTAAATGACACTCTAAATTTCAAATATTTTGATGACCCTCATGGAAATATTGTAGTTACTTCTAACTTTTTACGCGAAATTTATATTAGTGAGAATAAACTAAATTTAGCACAAAATATAATTACTGATCAGCTTAATAGTTTAGAACAGTACAATGAAATTATTGATAATTGGCAATCTTATAAGGTAGATGCAAATTTTGCCCTTGGTAAAATTTATAGTAAACTGAATAAGTTTGATGAAGCTATTGACCTTTACGAAGAAACTATTTCTTATCTAATAGAGTTTTCTAATAATGATTTGACGAAAAACTACAAATTCTCTGCACAAACCAAACTCTTAAACCTCTACATCAAAACCAATCAGTTTGATCAAGCCAAAGCTTTAATCAACCAATTAAATGAACAGGATTATCTCTATAATGACAACCCAAAGTTTACTATTGAATACACCATGTCAAAAGGCGATTACGCCTTAGCCACTAAAGATTATGAGCAGGCCATTACCTTGTATCAAAAAAGCTTAGCACAAACTAAAGCCTATCGTTCTACCGCAGTTCATGAAGACCTAGCTCAAGCACATGCCAATAGTGCGAAGGTGTATGCTGCGCAGGGAAAGTTCAACAAAAGTCTGCAACAGCTTCAGGAAGGATTGCAACGCTTATCTGCCTCGTTTAACGCTTCAGAGATTGCACAAAATCCAACACCAGACCAGGTGATTTCCAAGATTGCACTGCTGCCCATACTTCGGCAGAAATTAGAACTCCTTCAACAAGCCTATTCCGCAGAAAAAAAGAATAGCTACCTCACTCAGGCACACCAAACGTCACTTGCCATCGTAGCAACACTAGATGCCTTAAAACCAGAGTTTGAAAGTAAGCTGGACAAACAATTCCTGATTGATGAGACGTATCCATCGTTTAATCTCATGATGGCGAATGCCTACGCGTTACACCAACAGACTAACGACGACCAATACCTTGAGGATGCCTTTTTATTTTCAGAAAAGAGTAAAGCCATTTTGTTATTAGAAGCACTGCAAAGTTCACAAGTGGAGTCGTTTGCAAACGTACCACAGGAAATCATCACCAAAGAACAAATTTATCGCGCACAGATCACTCAGCTGGAAAAACAGCAAATGGAACAAGGCGCTACGCCTGGGGTTGATGAACGACTGGTTGGGCTTCGCGGAGATTATTTTAGCTACCTGGATAGTATTAAAACGACCTATCCCAAATACCATGAATTAAAATATAACGTTGGTGTCACCTCTTTATCAGAACTGCAGCAAAAACTGGATGACCAAACCACCTTAGCCTCTTTTTTTAGTCAGGATAATACTACGTATGCCATTCTGGTTTCTTCTCAAGAGAAACATTTTATAAAGCTTTCTGCTTCACAGGAGGATATGACTGAATTAACTAATTTTTGCAAGGATATTTCGATCATTGAATCAAATTCATCCCTTGACCGTCTCAAGCAAACCTCAGCCGATATTTATACTAACCTATTTAAAACTATTTTTGATTCAATTAGCACTCCGCGTGTCGTTATTGTGGCAGATGGTGGTTTGAATTATCTCCCGTTTGATCTATTGTATGATGCTGAACAAGAGGCTTACTTAATTAATGAATTCGCTATAAGTTATGCCAATTCTGCGACCCTTTATACCAAGCAACAAGATAAAAAGCCCAGTGATCAACATCAATTGATGGCATTTGCACCAAGCTTTAGTGGTGAAGTACTACCTATTGCGTCAGAACGGGTAGACTTTGGACCTTTAAAGTATAATACGCAAGAAGCTGGGCTGATTTCAACCTATTTCAACGGGCAACAACTGGTGGGTGACCAAGCATCGCTCTCTAGATTTAAGGAGATTGATGATACCTACAACATCTTTCACTTTGCTACGCATGCAGCGGCAAATGATGAGTTTCCAGATTATTCCTATTTGGCCTTTGCACCAAAAGACTCCATTCAAGATTTATTGTACGTCAAAGATTTGTATACGTATTCCCTTAATGCAGATTTAGTCACCTTGAGTGCCTGTCAAACCGGGGTAGGAAAACTCAAAGAAGGTGAGGGAATGTTAAGCATTGCACGTGGATTCAACTATGCAGGAGCTTCATCTTTGGTCACTTCACTATGGAAAGTGAACGATAAGTCGACCGCTACCCTGATGAATTACTTCTATACACATTTAGATGAAGGAGAAAACAAAGCCGAAGCCATGCGCATGGCTAAATTAGATTATTTAAACAATACAGATGATGAATTGTTAAAACATCCCTACTACTGGGCTGGATTTGTAGTTTCTGGCAACACACTGCCGCTAACTGCTGCGTGGAGTTATTGGTGGTATGTGTTGATTGGAGTTGTGCTATTGGCAGGTATACTGTTTTTTTCAAGAGGCAGAAATCTTCGTAGTAAGAGTTAAGACTTTCAAAGATGCTAAGTGCCTGTTTGAAGAGGAATTTAGGGAGATATATTATGTTATAAAGGTAGTATGTGTGGAAGTCTTTTCTGCTAATACGACATATACATTACAACCATGACATCTTGTTATCCACTTATGCGAATTCGCCGGTGGTAAACAAAAGAAGGGAGCTACGTTGAGTAGACAGAAAAAAGAAAAGTCCTTCCCTTTGGGAAGGATTTAGGATGGGACTACAACTCCTCTAAAATCTCTTTCGACTTGGCAGCTTTATATCCATTGTTTGAAACCAGCAATTCAAAAAGAGGTTTAGCCATATCGGCACGTTCGGTCTTTAAATAACTCAATCCCAGATACCATAATGATTTAGGTTGAAAGTCATCCTTAAGAGCTATGTGTTTCTCCAGTAAAGGAATTGCCTGATCGTATTGATCTAATGCCATGTAGGCATTAGCTTGATACAGCAGATAATATCCCTCATTAGTAATAGTATATAACGAGTCAAATTGCTTAATGGCAAACTGATAATTTTCCATTTCATATGCAGCAAAGGCTTTTGTAACAGCATCCTCACTAACTTCACCTCGTTCAATAGGCTTTACCACATTTTCATAAGGTTCATAGTATGCAAGATATAATTCATCTGGACTTTGACTGGAAAACTGCAATGCACCATAAATACCTACTGCAATTAATGCAACGATAGAAGCTGCTACCAACCAAATCTTTGGTGTAGTGGATTGTTGAGATGTTGTAGCGTTATTGAGTTCTTCTTCAAATCCCTGTAACAATGCCTTTTGTTCTTCTCTTTTGTTGAGATTGATGGCTTGTTTTACATCATTTCTAAAATCCACTTCTTTAGAAAAAGCCGTGTCATTTTTAAGAAGAGCATCAAATTCTGCTTGTTCCTCTACAGTAAGCTTTTGCTCAAAATACCGTTCAATTAGTTCTTCGCGTTCCATTAATTTGTAGGATTTAATACAGCTTGCCGCAAGCTTTTTAAACAGCGCGATTTTTGGCTTTTTACTGTATTGTTATTTTCATAGTTTTCAGAAACCCGTATCTCATCAATCGTGTATCCCCGATAGTAAAATAATTCGAGGATTCTCTTACAGCGATCTCCAAGCATACTAAAGCCTTCTTTTAAAAGAATCTGCTGTTCGCTTGGGGCGTCTTCATGCAGATCCAGATCGTATTCTTCCTCCTTTAGTGTGTTCTCTTCTACCAAGGTTAACTTGCTCTGCTTCCTAATTTTTTCATAAATTTTATACTTGCCTATTCCAAATAGGTACGTTTTAATACTACTGCTTAATGAGGACAACTTACCAGAGACGATATTTTCTTGCAGCGCAATAATAGCATCCTGATATACATCTAAAATTTCATCTCGGTCCAAGTTGAATTTTAATGCATAATTGATAAATGGCTCACGGTTAGAAATATAAATTTCTTGCAGAGCCTCTTCATCTCCTTTTTTAAGCGCTTCCAGGGTGGTTTGTTTAGTCATTTAGTGTTGGATTGCGTTGCAAGGTTAACCTTAACTCTCAAATAAAATGCCTTTTATGTTAACCTATACGCAGTAGGCACATAAAAAGATAATTCAATATAATTTATTTGAATTAGCCAACAAAGATAAAAGCTGCTTTTTCAAAGTGGCTTTTACAATTTTATCCCCTTAACGTGTTAACCTGTCCATTTAAAGAACATCAATAAGAAAACCAATACCTAAAATATCATGAAACTAAAACCAACACTAGTACTTTTGATAGGAATATTCTTTTTTTCGGTCTCCGCCGAAGCACAATTCCTTAAAAAATTAGGAAAACGCGTTGAACAAGCGGCAGAACGAACCGTACTTAACAAAAGTGAACAAAAAACATCTAAAGAAACCGGAAAGGTCTTCGATAAAACCGTAGAGGGAAAAGGAAAGAAAAAAAAGAAGAAGTCTAACTCCTCTAAAAACAAAGATAATGCAGAACCCGGTGAATCAACAACAGATGATTCTATAGAAAATGAAGGACCGGGGTTTGGGGTCAATAAAAAGTTTGACTTTGTCCCCGGCGAAAAACTTATCGCCTATGAGGATTTCTCGCAGGACGAAGTTGGTGATCTGCCCGCTAAATGGAATTCATCCAATAGTGCCGAAGTAGTCACACTCAACAATCAAGAAGGACGTTGGATTGAAATCGGTCAGGGTAAAGGAGCTTTGGTGCCAGAATTTATCAATACGTTTCCAGATAATTTCACGCTGGAGTTTGACGTGGTCTTTGACTATAATGTTGATACGTATGCGTACGTAAGAAACTTTGTTCTTGGTATTTCTGACCTTTCTAATCCCGCATATCAAATGGATAGACCCGATACCGGTAAAAACGGATTTATGTTCGCTATAAATGGTGGAATTGGAGGTGGTGGAAGCGTGAAATACGCAAAATACACGACAGATAAAAACCTAAATCTAAAGGGTGAAAAGAAAATTGGTCAACTCAATAAAGATAATCGTGGGCGAGGTGAAAAAATGCACATCTCGGTATGGCGACAAAAACAGCGTTTACGCGTATATGTAGATGATCAAAAAGTCTTTGACGTTCCCCGTGCATTTGAAAAAAATACAGACATCAATCACCTAAGGTTCTATGCAAATATTTCTCCAACAGACATGTATTACTATTTGGGTAATGTTAGGTATGCGGTGGGCAAACCCGATATGCGCAGTAAATTGATTACCGAAGGTAAACTCGTCACCTACGGGATTACCTTTGATAGCGGTAGTGCTCAAATTAAACCAGCTTCAAACGGAACACTCAAAGAGATTGCTTCAGTATTAAACGAGAATACTTCCAAAAACGTAACAATTATCGGTCATACTGATATTGACGGATCTGATGCGTCTAACCTTGAACTTTCTAAAAAGAGAGCAGCTTCGGTCAAGGAGTATCTCGTAGAAAATTTCGGCGTAAGCCAAAAACAACTCAGCACTAATGGAAAAGGAGAAACAGACCCCTTAGAAAAAGGAACTGATCCTGCCAGTAAAGCTAAAAATCGCAGAGTAGAATTTATTGTCAACTAAACTTATAAACGTAATACAACATCATGGAAACTAAAACTGAAACAAGCCTTACCGATAGCGGCCAGGACAAAACCATAGCAATTATCGCTTATCTTACTCTAATTGGGCTAGTCATTGCATTTGTGATGAATAGTGAAAAAAAGCATGAATTTGCCTCATTTCATATTAGACAATCCCTGGGATTAATGCTCACCGGTTTTGTGGTAAGCTTCATTAATATCATTCCCATTCTAGGACAAATTATTTGGTTAATCGCGGCTGTTGGTCTATTAATCTTTTGGATTATGGGATTGATGAATGCAATTAATCACAAACAAAAACCGCTTCCTATTTTAGGAGACAAGTATGCTCAATGGTTTAAGGGAATTTAATATCAGTTGACCAACTGATGCTTAGAGAAAAAGTCGCATGACCAGGTGTTTTGCGGCTTTTTTGTGTTTGTGTGTTAACCTTCTTTACAAACACACATAAAAGAGTGTAATAACCTAATTAACAAACTTTTTATTATGAAAACAATAAGTAAATTACTAGTGGTCGCAGCAATCACTTTATGTTCAATTCAATCAAACGCACAATTTTCTGCGGGTGCACAAGTCGGTTATGGAACCGAAAGTGACTTTGCTGGACTAGGTATAGGAGTAAAAGCCATGTATGACATTACCGATACCTGGAGCGGTGCGGGAGATTTCCTTTATTTTTTTGGTGAAAGTGGAGACGGTTTTGATTCATATTCAACTTCTATTAACCTGGACGCACACTACAACTTTCTAAACGAAGGCGATGGCCTCAAAGTATATGGAGCTGCAGGAATTAACATTACCAGTTTCACAATTGAATATGACGATGATTTTGGCTTTTTTGGTCAAGATTCTTTCTCGGCCAGTGAAACAGGATTAAATATAGGTGGCGGAGTATTCTATGACTTATCTGATCAACTTATGCTCAACGGCGACTTAAAATATGTCCTCTCAGATGCAGATCAGTTGATTCTATCAGCTGGTGTGATGTATAAATTCTAATCCAAAATTCTTAATAAAATAATCATGAAAAAATCTCAACACGTTTTAAAAAATCTATTTCTATGTTTATTCACAATCGCTCTCGTCATTTCTTGCGATGAAGTTGAGGAACTTACACAAGTGGACATTGACAATACGATCACAGAAAATATATCGGTACAAGTTGCTGCCGGCGATGAAGACATTCAATCTTTCTCAAAATCCATGACCATTGGTATTGATAATCAAGAAATCAATAACAACCGCGATAAAATTGAAGGATTAGTCATTAACGCTATGTCTTATACCTTTAAGAATGTAAATGGTAATGAAGAAGCCTTGGTTTCTGGTAGTTTAAACATTGGAGGGAAAATAGTTACGATTGATCAGACCAATCCCTTAGAAGATCAAGTGAATCAAATTGTAACACAAATACAAGATCCTTCTTTTTTAAATGATGTCGCGGTATTACTAAAAAATAATGAAAGCATCGATTTAATCTTAACCGGCAATGCAGAAAATGCGCCTGTCGATTTCACGATGGAATTAAAATTAGACGTCACTGCCACGGTAGAAGGATTATAATTTCATCCTAATCCTGTTAAAAAGAGCGCTTTTCAAGCGCTCTTTTTTTTGCCTAAAAATCAATCGATTTTTAGGATGACATTCATCGATCAACCACTGTAAAAGCCCTTGCTATGGGTGTTTTGCCCAGGAAAATATTCTGTCTAAAAATTAAACGCAACTAACTGAATTTCAAAAAAGTATATCATCTAACGGTTTTACTGGTGTTTTAAGCGATGTTAAAAAATTGTTGAAAACCCACCCAAAGGTTTGTCGCTTTTACGCTTCATTTTTTGTCATCTTTGTTATCTAGCTAAAAAAGAAAATAAGTACTCATAAAAAATAAATCACATGGCCCAGGTAGAACCAATTTTACAAGAAAACAAAGATCGTTTTGTCATTTTTCCTATTCAACATCACGATATCTGGGAATGGTATAAGAAATCTGAAGCTAGTTTTTGGACAGCCGAAGAAATTGACCTTCACCAAGATCTTACCGATTGGTCTACCAAGTTAAACGCAGATGAAAAGTATTTTATCAAACATATTCTTGCGTTTTTTGCAGCTAGTGATGGAATAGTAAACGAAAACCTGGCTGAAAATTTTGTCAATGAAGTTCAGTATAGTGAAGCGAAGTTCTTTTATGGTTTTCAAATCATGATGGAAAATATCCATTCTGAAACCTACTCCCTTCTTATCGATACTTATGTAAAGGACGAAAAAGAGAAAGATCTTTTATTTAATGCCATTGAGAATTTCCCTGCCATCAAGAAAAAAGCCGATTGGGCGTTAAAATGGATCGAGTCAGATTCATTTGCAGAACGCTTGATTGCGTTTGCCGCAGTTGAAGGTATTTTCTTTTCAGGTGCCTTTTGTTCTATCTTTTGGTTGAAAAAACGCGGTTTGATGCCCGGGCTAACCTTTTCTAATGAATTAATTTCTCGTGATGAAGGCGTTCATTGTGATTTTGCCGTACATCTGCATAACAATCACTTAGTAAATAAAGTGCCTAAAGAACGTATTCGTTCCATCATTATTGACGCATTAAATATTGAACGTGAGTTTATAACAGAGTCACTCCCGGCAAGTTTAATTGGGATGAACTCTAACTTAATGACGCAATATCTAGAGTTCGTTACTGATCGCCTTTTAGTAGAATTAGAATGTGAAAAAGAGTACGGTACTGCCAATCCATTTGATTTTATGGATATGATATCGCTACAAGGAAAAACAAATTTCTTTGAAAAGCGCGTATCAGAGTATCAAAAGGCCGGCGTTTTAAGTACAGATAAAGAAGATCAAAAAATCAGCTTTGACGCAGATTTTTAATATCCTTTTCTTTTGCCTTACGGCAGAAGTCAATAAAACATAAATTCTTCAGGACAGTTAAAAGCTCAATCCTGAAATTCATCTTCTGCAATAACCGGAAGATTACAGAGACCGCCAACTCTTAAAACGTGCTGCTGATGACCTTAGCAGTAATTATAGGCTTTAAACAACTCGTTTTCCGCCTTATTTATTAAACCAACTATAAAATAAACCCAAAAAAGTACACCTATGCATGTTGTAAAAAGAGACGGTCGCAAGGAGCCGGTCATGTTTGACAAGATTACTGCCCGAGTAAAAAAATTATGTTACAGCCTTAATCCGCTGGTTGATCCTACAAAGGTCGCCATGCGCGTAATTGAAGGATTATATGATGGCGTAACAACCAGTGAATTGGATAACTTGGCGGCTGAGGTTGCAGCAACCATGACGACAAAACATCCTGATTACGCACAGCTTGCTGCACGAATTTCTGTCTCTAACCTGCATAAAAACACCAAGAAAAACTTTAGCGAAGTAGTTACCGATTTATATGAATACATTAATCCACGTACCGGTAAGAAAGCACCACTCATTGCAGATGATGTATATGAAGTGATACAAGCTAACAAAGAGAAATTAGACTCTACTATTATTTATAATCGTGATTTTGGGTACGATTATTTTGGGTTTAAAACCTTAGAGCGTTCCTATTTATTGAAACTCAACGGCAAAATCGCAGAGCGTCCTCAACATATGCTGATGCGTGTTTCGATCGGGATTCACCTCAATGATCTTGACGCTGCTGTGGAGACCTATGAATTGATGTCTAAAAAGTTTTTTACTCATGCTACGCCTACCCTCTTTAATGCAGGTACCCCTAAGCCTCAAATGTCATCTTGCTTCCTACTCACAATGAAAGAAGACAGCATAGATGGTATTTATGATACACTCAAGCAAACAGCCAAGATTTCACAATCTGCCGGCGGGATAGGACTATCTATGCATAATGTACGTGCAACAGGATCCTATATTTCTGGTACTAACGGTACCTCTAATGGAATCGTGCCTATGCTTCGTGTATTCAATGATACAGCACGATATGTAGATCAGGGTGGTGGAAAACGTAAAGGCTCATTTGCTATTTACCTTGAACCATGGCATGCAGATATTTTTGATTTCTTAGACCTCAAAAAGAATCACGGTAAAGAAGAAATGCGTGCACGTGATCTATTCTACGCCATGTGGATTCCAGATTTATTCATGAAGCGCGTGCAAGAAGATGGCACGTGGACCTTAATGTGTCCTAATGAATGTCCCGGCTTATTTGACTGCCACAGTGAAGCTTTTGAAGAGTTATACTTAAAATATGAAGCCGAAGAAAAAGGACGTAAAACTATAAGGGCAAGAGAGCTTTGGGAGAAAATCCTGGAATCTCAAATCGAAACCGGTACTCCTTACATGCTCTACAAAGATGCCTGTAACCGCAAATCAAATCAGCAAAATTTAGGTACGATCCGTTCTTCTAACTTATGTACTGAAATTTTAGAGTACACCAGCCCAGATGAAGTTGCGGTGTGTAACCTGGCTTCTATCGCACTCCCTATGTTTGTTAAAAACGGCGAGTTCGATCATAAGGAATTATTCAAGATCACAAAACGTGTTACGAAGAACTTAAACCGCGTTATTGACCGTAATTATTACCCGGTAAAAGAAGCCGAAAACTCTAACATGCGCCACAGACCGGTTGGATTAGGTGTGCAAGGTTTGGCTGATACGTTCATTAAGTTAAGACTTCCGTTTACGAGTGAAGAGGCTAAAAAGTTAAACCAAGAAATTTTTGAAACACTGTATTTTGCTGCGGTCACCGCATCTATGGAAGAAGCTAAAGCAGATGGAACCTATGAAAGTTATGAAGGATCTCCCATTAGTAAAGGAGAATTTCAGCATAACTTATGGGGAATTAAAGACGAAGAATTAAGCGGTCGATGGAACTGGGAAAAACTGCGTAAACAAGTCAAGGAGCACGGTGTACGTAACTCGTTATTGGTTGCCCCTATGCCAACGGCGTCTACTTCTCAAATTCTTGGAAATAACGAAGCCTTTGAGCCATATACGTCAAATATTTATACCCGCAGAGTACTTTCTGGCGAGTTCATCGTAGTAAACAAGCATTTATTAGAAGATCTGGTAAACTTAGGACTTTGGAATGATGATCTTAAAGACGCCATCATGCGTGCAAATGGATCTGTACAAAATATTGATATTATTCCGCAAGAATTAAAAGAACTATATAAAACCGTGTGGGAATTATCCATGAAAGATATCATTGACATGGCGCGCCACAGGGGATATTTTATCGATCAGTCACAATCGCTCAATCTGTTTATGGAAGGAGCAACCATGGCAAAATTGACCTCTATGCATTTTTATGCGTGGAAAAGCGGACTCAAAACAGGAATGTATTATTTAAGAACGAAGTCTGCCGTAGATGCCATTAAATTTACGCTTAAAGCAGAAAGTAAAAAACAACCTGAAGCAACGGTTGCGGCCAATGCAGAGCAAGTAGCTGCAAAAGCTGCGGCAACGTTAAAAGCGCAAGCCGCACCGTCACCTGCACCACAACATGTAATGCAACCTGCGGCTGTTTCTGAAGAAAGCTCACTCACTCCTGAAGAATTAAAAGCGATTATCCAGCAGTCAAAAGAAGCCGAAGGAGATGATTGCCTGATGTGTGGGTCGTAAAAATAAGATTTCTAGATTTTTCAGGTGTCATAATCTTGCTGTCACATTGAGCGTAGTCAAAATGTTGAAGAAACACAAAACCTAAAAAAATCTAATTAAGAACAACCAATAAACAGATCCCCGCGAATGCGGGGATTTTGTCTAACAGTGAGCAGCTATGCTGAGAACGCTCTAACGTCTAATATCTAAATTCTTATTTTGAACTGGGAACAACTGCTTTCGCTCAAGCGATTAGGAGATACGAATAAACGACTGCGTAAAGAGCAGGATGATACACGTCTAGGGTTTGAAGTAGATTACGATCGCATTATTTTTTCTTCGGGTTTTAGAAGTTTACAGGACAAGACTCAGGTTATTCCGCTATCTAAAACCGATTTTGTCCATACTCGTCTTACGCATAGTCTGGAAGTCTCTGTCGTTGGGAGGTCGTTAGGTAGAATTGTGGGTAAAAAATTAGTAGAAAAACATCCCCACCTCCACCAAACCTTAGGATACCAATTTAATGATTTTGGCGCAATCGTAGCAGCGGCTGCACTCGCCCATGATATTGGTAATCCTCCCTTTGGTCACAGTGGTGAAAAGGCCATCGGCGAATACTTTAGCCGCGGAAATGGGAAACGTTTTAAGGATTCGCTTACGCGGAAACAGTTTCAGGATCTTACCCACTTTGAAGGTAATGCGAACGGCTTTAAATTATTAACTCAAAGCAGACAGGGAATTTCGGGCGGATTACGCCTCTCCTACGCCACCTTGGGAGCCTTTATGAAATACCCCAAACCATCACTTCCGCATAAACCCACTCAGCATATTGCACATAAAAAATTTGGCTACTTTTCGTCAGATGAAGAGCACTTTTACGAGATTGCAGAGGAGTTAGGCCTCTCCAGCCAAAAAATGGAAGGTGAAACGCTGTATTCCCGTCATCCACTTACCTACTTAGTCGAAGCGGCAGATGATATTTGTTATACCATCATAGATTTTGAAGACGGTATTAACCTAGGCTTAATTGAAGAAGATTTTGCATTAGAATATTTAATAAAGTTGGTCAAAAATCAACTTGATGTAAAAAAATACGCAAAATTAAGCACCACAGCAGATCGGGTGAGCTACTTAAGAGCCTTAGCCATCGGAGTTCTCATTAATGAAGCCGCAGAAAACTTTATTAAGCACGAAAAAGAAATTTTAAACGGTACCTTTTCAAAGGCATTGATGGATGTTTCTGCATATTCAGCTCAAATCAACGATATTCTTAAAATTAGCGTTGAAAATATCTACCAAAGCAAGGAAGTCGTCGAAAAAGAGATCGCAGGATATAAAATTTTATCCACGCTCTTGGATCATTTTTGCGGAGCTATTGAGAGGATTAATACTAATACTCCATCTAATTTTGACATGCTCATCAAAAAAGGCATGTTATCTGATGTTGTTATTGGGGACGATCTTTACGCTAATTTGATTAACCTTTGTAGTACAGTAGCTTCTTTTAGCGACAGCAACGCCTTACGCTTATTTAAGAAAATTGAAGGATTAGAGCTAAACCTTTGATGATATTGGAGTAAACAGGTGTTAAATCTGAGATTTACAATTCAAAATCCCAGATTGTGTTATATTTTCGTAACCTTTCCGTTAAACTAACGACTATTAGTTTAGCAATACATCATTAAAACCAGAATATGAAAAAAATAATTACCCTCGTGCTTTTGGCGTTTTTAACCTTAAGCACCTATGCACAAAAGGATTATATCCCTGTGATAGAAACCTATTTACAGAATGAATCAAAATCCTTGAATCTTACTGAGTCTGATGTAGACCATTTAGTAGTGACTAATCAGTATTATACTAAAAGTCTTGACGTGGAGCACGTCTATGTGCAACAAACGGTTAATGGAATTCCCGTATTTAACGGAGTAGCTAATTTTGCCATCAAGAATAACAAGGTAGTAAGTTTTGCGAACAGCTTTATAAAAAATATTACAGCTAACGTAAATACCAGTTCACCAGCCTTAACACCTCAACAGGCGGTAGCTTCTGCTGCTTCTAGTTTGAACTTAGGGAACCCAACCGGAATAGAAATTATCTCCCAAGGCAATACGAGGTATATATTGGATCAAGGAAACGTTTCATTACAGAATATTACGGCTAATCTGGTCTATGCTCCGATTGAAAATAATACATTAAAATTGGCGTGGGATCTTTTTATAGAAACTACAGATACTAAACACATGTGGAGTATAAGAGTTGACGCGTTAACCGGAGAAATCATTAATAAAAATGATCTTGTAATTTCATGTACGTTTGAAAGTCACAATCACGATGGGGTGAGAAGTACATTACCTTCAAAGATAAAAACAGAGAAAGAGCTTGCGTTTGGAGAAAATAGTCTTAGCATATTAAATGACGGCTCACAATATAATGTATTTCCTTTACCGGTAGAATCTCCAAATCATGGGGATCGGGCACTGGTTCAAGAACCGGTTGACCTATTAGCTTCTCCTTTTGGATGGCATGACGTCAATGGAGCAGCTGGAGCAGAGTTTACTGTTACCAGAGGAAATAATGTATGGGCACAAGAAGATCGCAATTCGAATAATGGTATAGGATACTCACCTGATGGAACTGCTGATTTGAATTTCGATTTTGAGTTA
This sequence comes from Gangjinia marincola, assembly GCF_039523415.1. Lineage (NCBI taxonomy): Bacteria > Pseudomonadati > Bacteroidota > Flavobacteriia > Flavobacteriales > Flavobacteriaceae > Gangjinia > Gangjinia marincola. Next base: position 580,761 of record NZ_BAAAFG010000015.1, on the reverse strand, counting down.
GAGTTCAACGGTCCACCATCTTCATTTCAAGATGCATCTTTAGTTAACCTCTTTTACTGGAATAACGTGATTCATGATGTTCTCTATCAGTACGGCTTTGATGAAGCAAGCGGTAATTTTCAAGAAAACAATTATGGAAATGGTGGTAATCAATCTGATAGCGTTAATGCAGATGGCCAAGATGGTAGTTCATTAAACAACGCCACTTTTGGAACCCCACCAGATGGTCAAAATCCAAGGATGAGCATGTTCCTATGGAGTGCTTCTGGCAATCCCGGTAATTCTCTAATCATTAATACTGCCGGACCTTTACAGGGAGATTATTCTGTGGTTGCTGCAGGTTTTGGAGGAGTCTTACCCTTTGATGACCCACTTATTGCTGATGCAGTTGTTGTTATAGATGACAATTCTGGAGTGTCAACTGACGAGACCGATGCGTGTGATACTATTTTAAATGGGGATGATCTAACTGGATCCATAGCTATTATTAGACGAGGAGAGTGCCAATTTGGTTTTAAAGCGTTGGCAGCAGAAAATGAAGGAGCAATTGCAGTGATTGTTGTGAATAACGTACCGGGACCGGCACAAGGAATGTCTGGTGGCGATGTTGGTGATCAAGTGACTATACCTGTTGTCATGATTGCCCAAGCTGAAGGAGAACAAATTATTACAGAACTGCAAGGAGGTGGAACATTAAATATGACATTATTTGATGCTGGTCCGTATCAAGTTGACGGTAGTTTTGATAATGGTATTGTGGCTCATGAATATGGTCATGGATTATCAACGCGCCTTACTGGTGGACCTGCAAATTCAGGATGTCTTTTTAACGCAGAACAAATGGGAGAGGGCTGGAGCGATTTCTTAGGACTTATTCTTACGATGGATGCAGATGATTTTGCTGAACAACCCAGAGGAATAGCTACCTATGCAGTTAGCCAGCCGATAACAGGTTCTGGTATTAGACCGGCCCGCTACAGCACAGATTTCGCTATAAATAGTTTAACCTATGGGGACACTAATAGTGCCGGTATTTCACAACCTCATGGAATAGGAACTGTTTGGGCTTCCATACTTTGGGATATGACGTGGGCACTTATTGATGAATATGGTTTTGATGCTGATATTTATAATGGTACAGGAGGTAATAATATCGCATTTCAACTAGTCGTTGATGCCTTAAAGTTACAACCGTGCGGTGTTGGATTTGTTACTGGTAGAGATGCTATTCTAGAAGCTGATATGCTTTCAAATGATGGAGCCAATCAACTATTAATTTGGACAGCTTTTGCAAATAGAGGAGTTGGTGAAAATGCGTCTCAAGGTTCTACAAATAGCCGATTTGATCAAGTAGAAAATTTTGATATCCCGGCGGGAGTTCTTTCTACAGCATCATTTGCAACTGGAGATTTTGGACTTTATCCTAACCCGGCTAAAGATCAGGTTGTTATTCAGTCAGGTAATTTGAATGGAACGGCAACTATTGCTATATATGATATTAATGGTCGTATAATCTTATCTCAGGATGCTGATTTGAGTAATGATGTTGTTTTAAATACCTCTTCATTCTCTCAAGGCATTTACTTAGTAAAGATTACAGCTGAAAAAGGTACCTTCTCTACGAAACTTGTGATCGAATAACACAAGGTGTAATTCTACACAAAGACCACCAAAAGGTGGTCTTTTTTTATATCATATCTTGAAGCAATTTTTGAATATTTCCAGTAGATATCCCTGCAATCTCTTTTAATTCCATGGTGCTCCCGTGTTCGATAAACTGATCTGGAATTCCCAACACCTCAACATGTTTACCCTGCCACCTTTTAGCGAAATAACAGACCACAGCTTCTCCAAATCCTCCTTTGATCACACTATCTTCTACCGTAATGATATGGTCAAACTGCGTTACGATTTGATCCAGTAATTCATGATCTAAAGGTTTCATCCACCGCATATCGTAGTGGGCTACTTTTTCTTGATCATGTTGGGGTAATCCCTGAATGGCCATTGTCACATTACCTGCAATCGCTCCTAAAGAAAGTACAGCGACCGTAATTCCGGCTTTTAGCTGTTTTCCTTTGCCAATCTCTAGTTGCTTAAAGGGCCGTTTCCATTGGAGCACTTCTCCTCTACCCCGTGGATAACGTATCGCAATAGGACCGTCTTGATCTATTGAGGCAGTATATAACAGATTTCGCAGGTCAATAAGAGTAGCCGGTGCCGCAATACGCAAGTTGGGAATTGCGTTGAGATAAGCTAAATCAAATACACCATGGTGGGTAGCACCATCGTTCCCAACTAATCCTGCCCGATCAATACAAAATACGACCGGTAAATTTTGCAAGGCCACATCATGTATAACCTGATCGTAAGCGCGCTGTAAAAATGTAGAATAAATCACACAAAACACCTTGAATCCTTGAGTGGCCATCCCTGCCGAAAAGGTAACCGCATGCTGCTCCGCTATACCTACATCAAAAGCGCGTTTAGGAAAGCGCTCCATCATATAGGTCAAGGAACTTCCGGTAGGCATAGCCGGGGTGATCCCTATAATTTTTGAATTGGCTTCAGCTAGTTCAACCAGTGTTTTTCCAAACACCTCCTGAAACTTTTCAGGTAATTGTTCATGAGCGTTGGTGACCTTAGGAATATCGCCCGTAAGCTTGTCGAATTTACCCGGTGCATGGTAGCGTACCTGATCTTCTTCCGCTTGACGGAGACCCTTTCCTTTTTTAGTGACAACATGAAGAATTCTGGGGCCTTTTAATTCCTTCTGTCGCTTTAATTCTTTCACTAAAGCGTCAAGATTATGCCCGTCAACCGGACCTTTATAGGTTAAGCTAAGTGCTTCAAAAATGGTTCCGCCGGGTGTATCCCCAACTGTAGTTTTAGCAAAGTATTCTTTGAGCGCACCTACACTTGGATCAATTCCTATCGCATTGTCGTTTAATATGATCAACAGGTTGGCATTAGTGACTCCGGCATGATTTAAGGCCTCAAATGCCATCCCACTTGCAATGGACGCATCTCCAATAACGGCGATATGCTGCTTCGTCCCCTCTCCTTGAAGCTGCGAAGCAATCGCCATACCTAAGGCGGCTGAAATCGAGGTAGAACTATGACCAACACCAAACGTGTCGTAAGGGCTTTCTTCACGTACGGGAAAGCCTGAAATCCCCCCTAGCTGCCTGTTGGTATGAAACCGGTCTCTTCTTCCTGTAAGTAATTTGTGCACATAGGCCTGATGCCCTACATCCCAGACCAGGAGATCATCTGGAGTGTTGAATACATAGTGTAGTGCAATGGTAAGCTCCACAACGCCCAGACTTGCCCCAAGGTGACCTTCTTTTGTAGCGACGATATCAATGATAAACTCACGCAACTCTTGCGCAAGGTCAGGCAGCTGTATTAATGACAGTTTTCTAAGATCTTTAGGCGAATTGATATCGTGTAGCATCGCTCAAAGGTACAATTATACGCGTTTGAATAGAAATGAATTTGTAGCTTTGACCAAACCCATTGCAGTATGCTGGAAGATGTTTATGACGACGCGTATTTTATGCGAAAAGCACTTGCCGAAGCCAGGTTGGCCTATGAACGCAATGAAATACCCGTTGGAGCTGTTATTGTTTCGAATCAACAAATCATTGCACGTAGTCATAATCTAACCGAACTGCTGGTTGATGTTACTGCTCATGCCGAAATGCAAGCCATAACCGCTGCTTCTAATTTTTTAGGCGGAAAATACCTCAAAAATTGTACATTATACGTTACGCTTGAACCTTGCCAAATGTGCGCGGGAGCTTTGTATTGGAGCCAGATTAGCCGAATCGTTTTTGCAGCCCCAGATGAGCTACGCGGCTACTTGAAAATGGGAGTAAAATTACACCCCAAAACTGAGGTCACCATGGGCGTTTTGAAAGATGAAGCTTCTGCTTTGCTAAAGCGTTTCTTTATGGAGAAAAGAAATTTGAATTAATCAATTCGATACGTTTTCTTCTCTGGACCTACCCCTTTAATGGTTAATGATTTCCATTGCTTAGGTAAAATTGGATTTTTTTGGATAATGCCTTCTTCCGTAAAATGCAATCCTCCAAATCCAAATAAAACGGTTTGCAGCATACCTCCTGCACCCGTGGCAAAATATGGATTGTTGCTTGTAGCAGCTTCGGCCAGAGCACCAAATGGAGGGCGCTTATTTGGTTCATAACTTTCTTTAAACAAACGATATGCTTCTTTGGCATTGCCAAGTCGTGCGTAAATCACCGCAAATATCGCTTTCCCCATAGCGGGACCTTCAGCGGCTAATTTAGGTTCATAGTAATTTAAATCTTTCAAAACAGTTTCAGGATCATTTACGATATCTAAAGGAAAAGTAAGTAAGTTTACATCGGCCTGTTTAATACGTTCTCCATCATATTCAGCATGTTCCATCGTTGTTCCGTCAGGAAAGCGGTGAATTTTTATGCGGTCAGCAATTTGATTCCACTCCGGATCTGGTTTTTGTTCTACTGCTTCCGCCGCAAGGCTGGCATAGCGCAGCGCAGTAATCGCAGAACCATTTGTAAACGCATTATCAGTTACATTTGGAGCAAACTCATTGGCTCCTACAACATTTTTGATGCTGTACGATCCATCTGAGTTTTTAGAAACCCTGCTTACCCAATAATCCGCAATTTCTTTTAGCATTGGATAGCCTCGTTCCTCTAACCATTTTTTATCTTTTGTTACGCGATAATAATTCCAAAAAGCGATAGCAACATCTGCCGTAATGTGATGCTCAAAAGTTCCCGTTAGTGCCCAGGCTGGAGTAGCTTCTTCTCCTGTATCGTCACTCTCCCAAGGGAACATAGCACCTTTATATCCAAAATTAATGGCCTTTTGCTTGGCTTTGTCCAATCGATCTGACCTGTAATTCACTAAGGATCTTGCAATATCCTGATTAAAGATCAGCAAGGGAGGATACATCCATAACTCTGTATCCCAAAAGATGTGACCGTTATAATTTTGAGAGGACAACCCCATTGGGGCAATGCTTAAATTAGAATCACCACGTGCAAACGCGTACAGATGATACAGACCAAGTCTAACGTCTTGTTGCGACTGCACATCGCCTTCAATAACAATATCACCTTTCCATAACTCTTTCCATAGGTTGATGTGATCCTGAAGTAGATCTTTTTTAGGAGTAAGTAAATTAAAAATCACAAAACGTTCTGATTCGTTCTGCGGATCCTCAAAATCCTGGGTCGTCGTTTGTGCTGCAGTCCAAGCAAAGTCAAGCGATTCTCCTTTTTTTAGCTTACGCTGAAATGTAATTGCGTGATTGTACTCTGACGTTTTTACATGTGTCAATGCAGGTCGTACATGCTCATCACCACTATTAATATCATGCCAAATGAATGTTCCTGAAGCTGCTACTGTGTGTTTTCCCATCCTACTTTTTGCAACTGTTTGAAGAATGGGCATCGTAACCTCTGCATCCCTTAAAATCCTAAACGTACTCATTGGATCTTGGTATTCCATCGAAGTTTTAATTCCGCCAGAAACTTCTACTTCAATTGCTTTTTTAGACCGAACCTGTATATCTACATATCCGGCGTAAGGTACGTTGCGTAACGCATAAAAGGTATAGGTAACTTCGGCTTTATCCTTGAAATCAAACGATGTTGAAAATGAAGCCTCTTTCATGTTCAACGTTTGAGACCAGTTTGAAACAGAAGAGTGATCTATTTTCTCTCCATCAATAGTGAGGGATAGACTCATAAAATCCATTCCTTTCAAAATTTTACTTACTCCCAGTGAAGAAGCTTTATCATACACATTATTTAAAATAACTTGTTCTACTCCTAAAATTTTTGAAGAGGGAAGAATACCTAGGCGGCCGTTGGCAACTACAATCCCGGTATAATTACTCGTATCTTTTGTGGTAATGTGCCAGCCGTCTTGCTGTGCAGATAAAAGTTGAACACAAAAAATGACAGAACTAAGTATGCTAAAAATCTTTTTCATGATAACGTGCGATATGATACCTATTTCGCTAAGCTACAAAAAAGTTAATTACACTGGGTTTATCGTGTAGACTGTCGCTGAACAATTTTTGTGGGAATTTTTATTATCTCTGGCAAAATGATTTCTTGATCCTTGGTCATTTTGATTTCCTTACAGAGTTGCTTAAATGCTTCCTGACCCATGCGATATCCCGGCTGGTCTACCGTAGAAAGTGTAGGGGTAGTAATTCGTGCTAAAAACCAGTTACTAAACCCCATGATAGAAACCTGATCGGGAATTTTGATTCCCATCTCGCGAATTTTAGTTAGTGCCCCTGTGGCGACTAAATCTGTAAAGGAGAAAATACCGTCCACATCAGGATGATCGATTAAAATTTGTTCACCAAGAGCGTATCCATCTTCATATGATAAATTCTCGCTGGTGTAGACCAATTCTTTTTGAAACGAGATACCGTGTTCTTTTAAAGCATCCTTATATCCCAGATATCGATCAATCGTAGTTTGAGGTTTTAGAGGTCCACTGATATGAGCAATTTTTTGACAGCCACGCAGAATAAGATGAGTAGTAGCATCTTTTGCTGCTCCACGATCATCTATTATGATCTTTGAACAGTCTAATGATTTTGAGATTTTATCGTAGAGTACAACAGGCATACCGGCATCAATGACTTCTTTAACATGTTTGTAGTGAACAGTCTTATCTGAGAGCGATATTAAAATCCCATCTACATTTTTTTCTAAGAGTAACTGTAATTGTTCTTTTTCATGAATGTAAGATTCATCTGATTGTAGAACGATAACAAGATATCCTTCTTTTTTTGCTTCATCAATGACGCCTTGTATGATATTGGCGAAAAAATGATGCACAATTTCTGGAATAATAAGTCCTATAAGATTGGATTGCTGAGTGCGAAGACTTTGCGCAAAGGAATTAGGATGATAATTCAACGATTTCGCTAATTCCTGAACACGTTGCTTAGTGGATTCGCTAATGTCAGGATAACCTTTTAATGCTTTAGATACTGTCGCAATTGAAATGCCCAGAGTTTCTGCAATTTCTTTTAATGTTACACTTGGCATTGAAAAAAAGTAAGGATTATTAAGATCATTATATCGGTATGTTCAAATCTAGTTAAAATATTGAGAGATATACTATAGGATTCAGCTTAAATCATAAAATCATTAAGAAGTTTGTGAAATATGTTGTAATTTTCGAAAACGTTTTCGGTGAGATATTCACTGTTTTAATCCTTATAATTTTTGAATATTGTAAAAAATCCTAATATTCGTTATACGATTCTTTACAATAGGATTACACAAACTAAACAATAACCAAACATGAAAAACACGTTACTAAGTAAAATAATGCCATTACTCGCATTGTTTTTTAGCAGCATTTTAGGTGCTCAAACCGTTACAGGTGTCGTCTCTGATGCCACAGGACCGCTCCCGGGAGTAAATATTGTGGTAAAAGGCACAACTAATGGAACTCAAACAGACTTTGATGGTAATTATTCGCTGGATAATGTAACTCCAGAAGCCACATTAGTTTTTAGTTACGTTGGATTTAAAACAAAAGAAGTCGCTGTCGATGGACGATCCACGATTAATGTACAACTAGAGGAAGACGCTGCCGTACTGGATGAGATTGTGGTAATTGGTTATGGTACGACAACTGTAAAAGATGCCACGGGGGCAGTAACCGCCGTAACGGCAGAAGATTTTAACCAAGGAGTCATATCTTCGCCAGAACAGTTAATACAAGGTAAAGCAGCAGGTGTGCAAATCACTCAATCTAGTGGTCAGCCTGGAGCAGGTATAGATATTCGAATTAGAGGAGCGAGTTCTATTCGATCCAATAATAACCCATTGTTTGTTGTTGATGGTATTCCATTAACAGGAGAAAATATTACGCCCGAAGGTAGTAATGTTGGGGTTGGTTCCAGTTCGGCAAATAATCCATTGTTATTTCTAAATCCAAATGATATTGAAAGTATCAGTATTTTAAAAGATGCATCTGCCACGGCAATTTACGGTTCAAGAGGGGCAAATGGGGTCGTGATAATAACCACTAAATCTGGCAAGGGTGCTAGGGGAGGTAAATTTACCTTTAGCTCTAATCTGAATTATTCGTATTTGAGAGAAGATTACAATTTACTTAGTCCGGAGCAATATATCGCTGAAAGTGAAGCGATAGGCGAAGACGAGAGAGACTTTGGAGCGAGAACAGATTGGCAAGATTACATCTTCAGAACGGCAGCTTCTCAAGAGCAAAATCTATCCTATTCTAATAATTATGGAGATGGTAATGTTAGAGGAACTTTTGGATATGCTACACAGCAAGGTATCGTAGAAGGTTCTGAATTAGAACGCATAACTGGACGAATTAATGCCAACCATAAATTTCTTGACGAAAGATTGCGCTTTAGTTTTCAAGGAACTATTTCGCAGGTTAATGACCAGGCTGCACCAATTGGGGGTAATGCTGGTTCTTCGGGAGATCTACTAGCAGGATTATTCCTAAATCCCACGATTCCTGCTGATCCATTTTTCGATGGAAATCCATCAAGACTTAATCCAGCAGCAGCACTAGCCTTTTCCAGAGACATTACTAACACTGACCGCTATTTAATAAGTTTATCAACAGAATTTGATATTTTGAGTAATCTAACTGCGAAAGTTAATTTAGGATACGATCAATCAGAATCAGAACGTAATAGTTTAGCAAATGATAATGCTCTTGGATTTGGACAAGGAGCTTTTGGTAATGGTGTGGGAAGTTTAAACGAATTAGAAACTGAAAGTAATTTATTGGAAGCTACGCTAAATTGGAAAAAAGAATCCGATAACTCTAATTTAGATATTCTAGCAGGTTATTCTTATCAAGATTTTCAAAGAGAAGGTAGAAATATAAGCGGTTGGGGATATCAAACTAATAATTTTGACCAAATGGAAGATGCATTAGGTCGTACAGCTTCATTATTAAGGGATCAATTTGGCGGTAGTTTTCAACAATACGGTTTTTCAAATAATTATGTGAACTTTTCTGAACAATCAGGCAATATATTTGTTAATCGCTTATTTCCGACTGATGATGAAGAAGCGAGAGAGTTTTTTGCGAATACACAATCATTACCTGTCAGTACAATCTATGTTGATACATTTGACAACACAGACGAATTACAATCATTTTTTGGAAGGGTGAATTATACCATCGCTGATAAATATTTATTTACAGGTACATTTAGAGCAGACGGTTCATCACGTTTCTCTGATGATAATCAATACGGATATTTTCCTTCGGGAGCATTCGCCTGGAAACTATCTGAGGAAGACTTTGTAGGAGACAAAATTTCTACATTGAAGCTTCGTTTAAGTGCAGGTATAACTGGTAATCAAGATGGCGTAGGATACGGTAATTTTGCGAGACGTGAACGTTTTACACCAATCACTGCGTTCGATCCAATACGCGATGATGGCGCTCTAGAGGTAGGTACATTGGAAGTTCAAGCAAACCCCGAACCAGATCTCAAATGGGAAGAAACTACCCAGTTTGCCGCGGGAATAGATTATGGTTTTGCAAATGATAAACTTTACGGTAGTTTAGATTTCTATAGAAGAGTAACTACTGATTTGTTACTTTTTACAGAAGCTGCACAACCGTCAAATAATACATTTAACTTTAGGAACGTTGATTCTGAGATTATAAATCAAGGTGTTGAATTTCTTATTGGATACTATTTTGTAGATAATGAAGATATGACATTTGAATTGAATGCCAATGTTACTTACAATGAAAATACGATTGAAGAATTAACTGGAAATTTCCCGGCAGGAGCTATTTACGGTCAGGGCTTATCCAATGCATTTGTTCAGCAATTGTCTGAAGGACAACCATTATATTCATTCTATCTTAGGGAGTTTGAAGGGTTTGATGATAATGGTGATGCCATACAACGAGACGAACAAGTATTTGTTGGGAAAAGTGCTCTGCCAGATGTAATTGCAGGTATGAACGCTAATTTTAGGTATAAAAATTGGTCAGCAAATGCTTTCTTCACGGGTCAATTTGGTCACTATGTGTATAATAACACATTTAATGCCTTTAATACTGCTGGTGCTTTTCAAACTGGTGGAAATGTTACAGCGGATGTTTTGACTACTGGGGAATCACCTGGCGCTCTTGTAGATCCCTCAACACGGTTTTTAGAAAGTGGAGATTTCGTCCGATTGCAAAACGCCTCGGTTTCGTATAATGTCCCCTTAATGGATAAGACATTTTTTGATAGTTTTAGAATTTCGTTAACAGGTCAAAATCTGTTGCTCATCACGGATTATTCTGGACTAGATCCTGAAGTAAGTTCTCGACCGTCTAGTGGTGACTTACTTAATGATTTACCTACAGCTGGTGTTGATTATACTTCATTCCCCAGACCAACAACTATAACATTAGGAATTAACGCATCATTTTAAATTCGAACTTATGAAAAAGACAAAATGGATTAATAAACATTACATATACGCCTTATGCATGTGTGTTATTACTTTTGTTTCCTGTACTGACTTAGAAATAGAAGAAACAGACTCGATAATTACAGAAGAAGGTATTTTTACCGGGTTAGCAGACGTAAGTAACTCCTTAGATGGACTATACTCTGATATTTATTCTCAATTAGAAACTCAGGAGAGTCTATTTGCTTTAAATGAGGTTACCTCTGATGCCTTAATAGTACCCACCCGAGGAACAGACTGGGGTGATAATGGTGTATGGCGGCAGCTTCATGCACATAACTGGAGCTCAACTCATCTTTTTATTTTTAATACGTGGAATAACTTAAATCAAAACGTACTCAGAGCTACTGAGATAATAGATCCATTAAGTGAAGGTTCAGCACAAGAGGTTGCAGAGGCAAGATTTCTTAGGGCGTTTAATATGTATTTTGTACTAGATTTATGGGGAATTGCTCCATTTAGAAATCCTACAGATGGTAATGATGTCTTACCATCAGTTTTTTCAACTCAAGAAGCGTACGATTTTATTTTAAATGATCTACAAGAAGCTTTGCCAGATTTACCAAACAATGGTCCCGGAGCTAATCCAACAAAAGCTTCTAAAGCTGCAGCGAATTTCTTACTTGCCAAAATTTATCTAAATGCAAATCGTTATAAAGGTACCTCTGATTTTAGTACTGAAGATATGCAAAATGTGGTAGATGCTGTTGATGCAATTGAAGATGCAGGATACGGATTACAAAGTGGATACTTCGAATTGTTTGGTCCTGAAAATGATGTTGAAACAGTCTGGGCTGTATCAACAGGAATAGGGCCACGCGTTTGGAATACACTGCATTATAACCAAAACGATCCAAGGGATGGCGAAAATAATGGTGGAGGATGGAACGGCTTCAGTACGTTGGCAGAATTCTATGATAGTTTCGATGGAGATTCAGAAACTAATTTCCCCGGGGATGCAGAGGATGAGCGTAGAGGTTTTGTGCCAGTTACAGAAGAAGATAACGATTTTGGTAATAAGGATTTATTCGGTATAGGTCTAGGATTTCTAGTTGGACAACAATATGACGGTGATGGTTCTGCTTTAACAGATCGTAATGGTAATCCATTAGTATTTACCAGAGATTTTCCTGGTCTAATCGGAAACAATGAAAGAACTGGAATTCGGGTAATCAAATATCACCCGGGTATTTCAGGTACTTCCTTTTTTCCCTACCAAATTATGTTTAGATATGCAGACGCACATCTTATGAAAGCGGAGGCCATGTTAAGAATGGGATCCGATATTACAGGTATGGTAAATGAATTGAGAAGTCTACGTCAGGCCGATGACCTTGATAATGTTGATTTAGACGAATTATTGGCAGAACGTGGAAGAGAATTATATATTGAGTATTGGAGACGAAACGATTTAGTTCGATTTGGTAAATTTACAGATGACTGGGAGTTTAAAGACCCTGCATCTGTTGGTGATCCTAATAGAAATTTATTCCCTATCCCAAGTAACGCATTGGTAACTAATCCTAACCTAACTCAGAACCCAGGCTACTAATTTTGTTTTATATTTTGAATGCTACAGGTCGTCATTTATGGCGGCCTGTATTACTTAATATACCCCCGATTGCAGAGCTATGAAGAAGATTTTTAACCTATTCGCAATCATACTACTTATAGGATGTACTCTTTCGTGTTCTACTAAAAAAAGTAAGGACAAAGCACAATCTATAACGCTGTTTGAACTTCTTTCTCCTAAAGAAACAGGGATTGATTTTTTTAATGAGATTAAAAACCAAAAGGACTTTAATATCTTCAAATACCGCAATTTCTATAACGGCGGTGGTGTGGCACTTGGCGACATTAATAACGATGGATTAGTCGATATTTATATGACGGCTAATATGAACGAGAATAAGCTCTATCTAAACCAAGGCAATTTTACCTTCAAGGATATTTCTAAAGAAGCCGGTGTCACTGGCAATAAACCCTGGAGTACAGGAGTGACGATGGCAGATGTTAATGCTGACGGCTTATTAGATATTTATGTGAGTAACGCCGGCAACATGAAAGGTGATAATCACAATAATGATCTCTATATAAATAATGGGGATCTTACCTTTTCTGAAAAAGCTCAAGAATACAATTTGGCAGAAACGGGCTTTAGCACACATGCATCCTTTTTTGATTATGACCGCGATGGAGATTTAGACGTTTATGTCCTCAATAATAGTAATGTTCCTGTTCAGGGGCTGGGATTTGCTCACCAACGAGAAGTTCGTGCGCAGGATTGGGATATCCCAAAAGCTTTTAAAGGTGTGGGTGACATGTTATTGCGTAATGATAATGGATATTTTACCGATGTAAGCGAAGAAGCAGGAATTTATGGAAGCCTCATTGGATTTGGACTTGGAGTAATGATTAGTGATATCAATCAGGATTTATATCCAGATATCTATGTGTCTAACGATTTTTATGAGCGGGATTACCTGTATATTAATAATCAGGACGGTACGTTTACTGAAAATATTACGGCGCAAACGGCTCATTTATCACTTTCAGCGATGGGCGTTGATATTGCGGATGTGAATGGAGATGGTCTGTCAGATATTTTTATTACAGATATGCTGCCAGAACCTGAAGAGCGGGTAAAGTCTGTCATGGAATTTGAAGGAGTTAAGATTTTCGACATCAAACGTGAAAAAGACTTCTTTCAACAATACATACAAAATACACTTCAAATCAATAACGGCAATCAGACTTTTTCAGAAACAGCCTATTTTAGCGGAGTATCAGCAACAGATTGGAGTTGGTCGGGTCTTCTATTTGATATGGATAACGATGGCCACAGAGATATTTACATCACTAATGGAATTAATCACGACCTTACTGATCTTGATTTTGTGGATTTTTTTGCCAACGACATTATTCAAAAAATGGCGCTCACCGGTAAGAAAGCAGCTATTGATTCTATTATTGAAAAAATGCCCTCCACTCCTATTCCTAATTATGCATATCAAAACAAAGGTGACTTAACTTTTGAAGATAAAGCCGAAGCTTGGGGATTAGGGAAACCTAGTTTTTCAAATGGAGCTGCGTATGGAGATCTGGATAACGATGGAGATCTAGACCTTGTTGTCAATAATGTGAATATGCCTTCTTTTATCTATAGAAATAATACAGACGTATTAACTAAACATCATTACCTGGGACTTTCATTTAAAGGAGATAGCTTAAATCCATTTGGTATTGGCACAAAAGTTTTAGCGTATGCCAAGGATGCTCTTTTTGTTCAGGAGTTAGTACCTTCAAGAGGCTTTCAATCTTCTGTAGATTATACCATTACGCTTGGTCTGGGAGAACATGCCAAGCTTGATTCTCTGCGGGTCATCTGGCCAGATGCTTCCACTCAAGTACTCAATGACGTTTCTATCGATCAGCGATTAACTCTACATAAAAAAAATGCTATAGATCAATACGTGGTGCAAAAGAACATTCCCACACCTCTATTATCTGAAATTGAAAATGCCGATTTTTTGTCCCATACTGAAAATTCTTACTCAGATTTTGACATTGAAGGCCTCTTACATATGAAAACTTCACAGGAAGGTCCTGCACTAGCCATTGGAGATTTAAATCAAGATGGTCTTGATGATATATTTATGGGTGCAGCCGAAGGTCAATCTGCGGCGATCTATCTTCAAAAAAATAACTTCTCATTTAAGCAGTTAACTACTTCTGGTTTCGAACAAAACGCATTTACTGAAGACGTTACAGCAACTATTGAAGATTTAAATAACGACGGACTAAATGATCTGATTATTGGAACAGGAAGCAATAATGTGAATCAACAACAACATGATGCTATTTTATTGTATCAAAACAAAGGAAACAATCGGTTCGAGATTAAACCCCTACCCATTATCAAAAACTCGACTAACATTAGTAGTATTCAAGCAATAGACTATGACAATGATGGTGATCAAGACCTAATGGTATTTTCCCGCTCCCTGGTTGGCATCTATGGTATTTCACCTAATCATTATTTGTTGGAAAATACCGGCAATTTTACGTTTAAAAATGTTACAAAAGAAAAAGCTGATGTTTTAAAAAACAGCGGTATGGTAACCGCAACAACGAAGCTTTCTAAAAATCGTTTTGTTGTGGTCGAAGAATGGGGAACTCCAAAACAGTACGTTTTTGAAAATAATCAGCTAAAACTTGAAAAAACCAACCTATCTGACTTATATGGCTTTTGGAACGCCGTTCATGCTGTGGACATAGATCAGGATGGCGATCAGGATTTAGTATTAGGAAATCAAGGACGTAATCTTCACTATAAACCTTCAAAAGATGACGTAATGAAACTATGGATCAATGACTTTGATGGCAATGGATCCATAGAACAAATCATGACATTATCTCAAGATGGAAAAGATATGCCCATTCATCAAAAAAAGGAACTCACTGGGCAACTAGTTTCTCTAAAGAGAAAAAATCTTAAAGCATCAGATTATGCTAAACGCAGTATTCAGGATTTATTTCCTTCAACAGTTTTACAAAAAAGTATCGTTAAAAAGGTGAATTTTACCTCTAGTATCGTTGTCATAAACAATGAAGATAATAGTTTTGAAATTATAGAATTACCTCCTCGTGCCCAGCTCTCCTGTATTAATGCAATCTCAAGTAGAGATATTAATAACGATGGGTTTGCTGATCTGATTTTAGGAGGGAACAATCATGAGTTTAAACCTCAATATTCACGCCTTGATGCTTCATTAGGGGAAGTGCTTATAAATAGAGAAGGGAAAACATTTGAATGGCAATCACCAACTATCTCAGGAGTTTCGATTAAGGGAGAAATACAAGCTATTGATCAACTTAAAACCAAAGCAGGAGATACTATTTTTATCTTTGGTATAAATGATCAACGCCCTCAACTTTATCAAATCAATTAGAAAATGAAAAAATGGATATGCCTATTAACCATCCTAATCTTGGGCTGTAGCAAGAAGAAAGTACCTCTTTTTACCATGGCAACACCGTCTAAAACAGGGATAGAGTTTCAAAATCTCCTAAAAGATCAGCCCGGCCAAAATATTTTAGACTACCTCTATTTTTATAATGGTGGTGGCGTTGCTATAGGAGATATTAATAATGATGACCTGCCAGATCTCTTTTTTACCAGCAATCAAAACAAAAATAAACTCTATCTAAATCAGGGAAATTTAAAATTTAAAGATATTACCAATGTAGCAGGAGTAGCTGGTCAAAGCGACTGGAATACAGGCGTTGCTATGGCAGATGTAAATGGAGATGGATTTTTAGATATCTACGTATGTGCCGTTGTAGGTATCAACGGGTTTAAAGGCCATAATGAGTTGTTTATCAATAATGGTGATGGAACCTTTACCGAAAAATCTTCGGCCTATGGATTGAGCATTGAAAATTACAGCACCTCAGCAAGCTTTTTTGATTATGATCTGGATGGTGATTTGGATATGTATCTGCTTAATCATGCTGTGCATACACAGGATTCCTATCAGAAAGCTTCTGCAAGAAATGTCAGACATCTAAAAAGTGGGGATAAGCTTTTTCGTAATGATGGGGGAGCATTTACAAATGTGAGTGAAGAAGCAGGTATTTATGGCAGCCTGCTGGGTTACGGACTTGGAGTAGCAGTTTCAGATTTAAATTTAGACGGGTTTCCCGATATTTACGTGAGTAATGATTTTCACGAAAATGATTATTACTACATTAATCAGACTGATGGTACCTTTAAAGAACAAGGAAAAGAGGCTTTTGCTCACATGAGTAAATTTTCTATGGGGAGCGATATAGCAGACCTTAATCACGACGGATTTCCAGATATTGTTACCCTTGATATGCTGCCATTTACTGAAGATGTTCTCAAATCATCAGCAGGGGATGATAACATGCAACTTCAAAAACTGCGTACACAAGATTATGGGTATCAGTATCAGTACAGCCGCAACATGCTTCAAATCAATCAAAAAGGAGCTTTTTTTGTTGAAAATGGTCTGCTGTCGGGAATAGCAGCGACAGACTGGAGTTGGAGTGCCTTAGTAGCTGACTATGATCAGGATGGAAATCAAGATATTTTTATTGCAAACGGAATTCCTAAACGACCAAACAACCTGGATTTTATTTCATACGCGTCTAATGATCAAATTTCTAAACAGCTTAATAACACCACTAGTATTGATCAAAAAGCATTGGACCTAATGCCACAGGCAAAGCTTAAAAACACTTTTTTTAAAGGTGCTTTTGATGTAACATTTAGTGACCAAACTGATCAATGGGCCAATCATCTTCCTTCATTTAGCAACGGGGCGGCATACGGGGATTTAGACGGTGATGGTGATTTGGATTTGGTAACAAACAATATCAATGCGCCAGCATCCATTTACATTAATACTTCAACTAATAACTATCTTCTACTAAAAACTGAAAGCGGCCAGTCCACTGGATTAAAGGCTCTGATATATACAGGTAACACACTTCACTATAGAGAACTTTATCCACAACGTGGATTTCAATCCTCTTCTCAACCTATCATTCACGTTGGCATGGGAACAAAGCAACGTGCAGATTCAGTACGGTTGATTTGGCCTGATCAACGCACGGAGTTACTCAAAAACGTAAAATCAAATCAAATAAAGCGGCTAAGGCGAGAAACTGCAAGAGACACATTTAATTACGCTCATCTCCATCCCGTAATCAAAAAAAGCTTCAAAAAAGTTGCAGATAGTATGTTTTTTGAGTTCAGGCATCGTGAAAATGACTACTTTGATTCTGATCGAACCCCACTTATCCCATATCAAATTTCAGATCGCGGTCCCGCCCTGGCCGTTGGAGATTTTGATGCCGACGGAAAAGAAGATATTTTTTTCGGTAACGGAAAACATCAGGAAGCAACTATCTTTCTTCAAATAGAAGATAGCTTTGAGCCGCTAAAAAGTGAGTTTTTTAAACAAACTGCTCTAACTGAAG
Organism: Gangjinia marincola; assembly: GCF_039523415.1. Classification (NCBI taxonomy): domain Bacteria; kingdom Pseudomonadati; phylum Bacteroidota; class Flavobacteriia; order Flavobacteriales; family Flavobacteriaceae; genus Gangjinia; species Gangjinia marincola. The sequence continues at coordinate 563,230 of NZ_BAAAFG010000015.1, read as the reverse complement.
CTGTTTCTGCACAATTCATTCAACTGGATAAAGACCCCGAAAAAGAACTTGTCATTGGCAACGGCGGCGGCGAGTTTTATGGGGACGCCATTCCACTTCAAAATTTAATACTAGATTTAGAAAATGACACTCTTAGTTCAAAATCCCTTACCCCATCATTTGAAGATACCGCTGTCATTAAATCAGCTGATGTGGATGGTGATGGAGATACAGATGTTTTTGTAGGTAATACCACCTCCAGCCGGGAGTTTGGCAAGGTTTTAGAGAGCTATATTCTGGTGAATGAAGGGGGTGATTTCAACCAAGTTTCGCTAGGTAAAATAGGTATGGTAAGGGATGCGGTCTTTACTGATTTTAACACTGACGGTCAACCTGACTTAATTGTAATTGGTGAGTGGATGCAGCCTGTATTCTTAGAAAATCAACAAGGTAAATTTACAGACAAAACAGATCAATACCTTCCTGAAAATCTTCAGGGATTATGGCAGGCTATTCTTCCTTTTGATATTGACCATGATGGAGATATGGATTATGTGTTGGGGAATTTTGGACTAAATACAAGATTTTCCGCGACAGCAAAATTTCCACTGACCATGTATGTTAACGATTTTGATGATAATGGTACGTCGGAACCTATTATTACTATGGCTAAAAATGAGCAATACTATCCTATTTATACACTGGATGAGCTAAGCAAACAACTCGTAAGTATCACCAAAAAAAAATTCACCTCCTATAAATCGTATGCAGGTAAAACGATAAAAGAGGTTATTGACCCTAAAAAGCTTAACGAATCACAGGTTTTCAACGTGCGCACACTGGCTTCTGGTTATTTGCAAAATGGTGGGGGAACCTTTAATTTTATACCCTTTAAGAGTGAGCTGCAAGTCGCGCCCATCACAACCTTTGAACAGGTGGTTGTTAAAGGTGCATCGTCTGTACTGGCTGCGGGAAATTACTTTGGAGTAACTCCATACCACGGCAGGCTGGATGGATTTAGCGGAGCACTAATTAAAGATGATCAAACGATAGAAATGGGTCACGATATAGGTCTTGACTTTTATCGCAAGGCGATCACTCAACTGGAACAAATACAAATTAATAATAAACGTTATCTAATTGTCGCAATCAATAATGATACTGCACAGATGTATGAAATGGAATAAATACATAATATTACTTGTGGTTAGCCTATTATTTTCTGCCTGTGGAGAGAAGCAGGATTTAGACACCAATCCGGCGCAATTTTACGCGTTAGTAAATGAGGTTACCAACACTATGGTGCATGATATTTTTTCACCGCCTGTAGCCAGTCGCGTGTATGTATATCCTAATATCGCAGCCCACGAGATTCTAACGCTACAATCAGATAAATATAGTTCGTTGGCAGGGCAATTAACTGATTTAACTTCTATCCCTAAACCGCAAGATCCTAATATTAACCTAAACGCTGCCGCCATTATTGCTCATCATAACCTAAGCAAACAGTTAGTTTTTACAGAGGATATTATCTCCTCCTATACTGATAGTTTATTTCGTTCATGGGAGGTCATCAACAAACAACAGTTCAAGGCTTCAAAACAATACGCACAACAAGTCACAGATCATATCACCGCATGGATGAGTAAGGACAACTATGCGCAGACGCGTACCATGCCTAAATTTAGTATTCAAACTAATGATCCTTCACGATGGCAGCCTACTCCCCCAGCCTATATAGAAGGTATTGAGCCTAATTGGAAAAAGATGCGAACCTTAGTATTGGATTCTGCCGCACAATTTAAGCCTGAAAAGCATCCAGAATTTTCCATGAAAGAAAATAGCGATTTCTATAAGGAGTTGATGGAGGTGTATGAGGTAAGTCAATCTATTACTAAAAATGGTGACCAGTCAAAAGAAATACAAATCGCCCAGTTTTGGGATTGTAATCCTTATGTTTCGGTTACCCGTGGTCACTTAATGTTTGCCACTAAAAAAATCACTCCAGGCGCACACTGGATGGGGATTGCAGAAATTGCCTCAAAAAACAACCAAGATTCGCTGGACGATGCCGTATACGCATTCACTAAAACATCCATCGCGCTGTACGATGGATTTATAAGCTGTTGGGATGAGAAATACAGAAGTAATTTAATTCGTCCTGAAACCTTGATCAATCAACATATTGATGAACAGTGGAAACCTATTCTACAAACTCCGCCTTTTCCAGAATATTCCAGCGGGCATTCAGTAATATCTGGAGCGGCAGCCACCGTATTGACTCAAATCTATGGAGACAATATTCCTTTTGATGATGATACCGAAACTAAGTATGGTCTCCCGGTAAGAACTTTTAAATCTTTTAACGCTGCTGCGGAAGAGGCTGCGTTAAGTCGTCTTTATGGCGGAATTCATTATCGTGCGGCCATTGACAATGGATTAGTGCAAGGCAAAAATGTCGGTGAACATATAGTGAAAACAGTTAAGCTGAAAAAAGACGTACTGGCATGGGAAAAAAATTAGCTCTTATAGGATCCACCATTCTCTTACTGCTCGCAGGCTGGTATTTTTTGGTGAAAGAGCACGATTACCAAGTACGTTTTACCACCCAACAGACTCCGGGGGTTGTATTTAATTATCTCAAAAAATGGAATAACTGGCAGTCATCAGATACTAAGAAAGTCCAAACTGTAAGCTACGCTCCTTTTAAAGAAATTACTCAGCATGTGGAACAGGCTGACTCATTGTTTACCTATCGATGGACAATTGAACGTATCAATGACTCTACTACTCAGGTTATTGCCTTTGTAACTGATGAAAAAAATAGCCTTAACCAAAAACTTTTTGTTCCGTTTTCAAAAAATGCCTTTGTTCAACGTGTTATTTCAACGGTAACTCAAATAAGAGGAGACTTAGCGCTATTTGATGAAAAATTGTTGATAGGAAAGGTGACTAAAACTTCTTTTGAAGGATTAAATACAATCTACATTCCTGTTCGCACCACCATTGCCAATAAGGCCAGAGAAATGATGATGACAAACGCCCGCGTGATGGAATATTTTTATAAACATGAGTTACCCCTTTTGGGGAAGCCTACCCTTGAGGTAACCCAATGGGATCAAGAAACAGACAGTATCACGTTCAACTTTCATTTTCCCATTCCCGAAAATGCTAAAACTCCGCCCGAAGCAGACATTCAACGCGGTAGCCTTCCTGCCCAAGAAGCAATCCAAACGACATTTAATGGAAATTACCGTATTAGCGATCAAGCCTGGTATACACTGATTGATTACGCAGATCGAAAAGAAATTGACGTAGAAAAACTCCCCATTGAGGTATTTATGAATGACCCACATCAAGGAGGAAATCCATTGGAGTGGGAAGCAAAAATATATATGCCGATTAAAAGCTGATGAAAGATTTCTTTAGAGACATTTTAAAATATCATCATCATTTCAATCAAGAGCTGTTAATTCAGTTAATTGAGAATGAAAATCAACTTGAAATTGAAATTCAGCAGCTCATGTCGCATTCAATATTAGCTCAAGAAATTTGGAATTCAAGGGTAACTAAATCTACTGTTGAAGCAGTAAATACATTTTATAGATTACAGGAATGTAAGACCTTAAATGATAAAAATCATAGTGAGGCTTTATCAATTTTGAACGATTTTGATCTCGACATGAACATCGCATATTCAAATTCAAAAGGTCAACATTTCAACAACACTCTTATAGAAATTTTCTACCATGTAACGAATCATTTTACCCATCATAGAGCTCAAATCATTTCTTCTTTAAAAAATAAAGGAATAACACCCATCGCAACAGATTATATTTTCTATAAAAGAAAATAATATGAACAATCTCTACCAATCAGCCATTACTCGCTTAAAACATCTCGCTCATGAGCAGGGTTTTTTAGCTAGCGGAATTGCATTAGATAATTATAAGCGGGTTTGGGCGCGTGATAGTGTTATTTGTGGATTAGCAGGACTCCTAACTAATGAAGAAGAACTAATCGTAGCCCTTAAAGACAGTCTTCTTTCTCTGGCAAAGCATCAAAATGAATGGGGATGTATTCCGTCTAATGTTCCGGCGGATTCTATGGAAAAAGATGTATCCTACGGTAGCCTGGTAGGTAGAGTTGATACAACTACTTGGTTTATTATAGGGGCTTGTTTGTATTATAAAAAAACCGGAGATCAAACTACATGGGAAACACTCATTCCTATCATTCGTAATGCGAGAAAATACCTCAACACCATAGAACTCAATAATAAAGGTTGGTTATATACGCCCTTGAGTGGAAACTGGGCAGATGAGTATCCCATTCATGGGTATACGCTCTACGACAATATTCTTAGATTATGGGGTGAACGCCTTTGGCTAGAGCTCTGCGATAAGGATACCTCTGATTTTGAGGCAATTTGTGAAAAAACCAGACTCAATTTTTGGCCTTCGGCAGAAAATCAAGATCACCTGTATCATCTAACTGCTTATCAAAAAGTCTGTGAGGAAACTACTGAGCACTTCTGTTCGTTTGTTCTTCCAGGAAAGTATGACATACGATTTGATGCTGCCGGTAATGCGTTGGCCTTACTTTTTTTCCGCGTAAGCGAAAAACAAAAAAAAGCTGTTTCAGCCTACATTGATCAACTAAAGTTAGATATCTCTGCATCTTTGATTCCGGCATTTTGGCCTCCTGTAACTCCGCAAAGTAAGGATTGGTCATTACTACAACATAATTATTCGTATGATTTTAAAAATCATCCACATCACTTTCACAACGGCGGAATTTGGCCCGTGTGGATGGGACTATTTTGTTTGGGATTAGCACATCAAGGAATGCAACAACAGGTGGATCAAATCATCAAAGCTTTTTTGCCATTTACAGAAAAAGAGGATTGGAATTTTAATGAATATATCACTTCAGATCACTTAGAACTTGCAGGGAAAGAAGATATGGGCTTCACCGCCAGCGGAATCGTATTTATGCATCATGCAAGGCAAGGTGTTGATTTTGCTAAAATTCTTGGACTATGATTGGCGATACCTTGACCTATTTTAAATCGTATGACCAAATAATTGAACATGCGTTAAGTGCTTTGGGAGAGGGTATAAATCACAGACCATGTATTGGCATAGCAGGAGAGTCTGGCTGCGGAAAATCCTCTTTAGCACACGCGTTCAAAATCTATATTGAACGAGAGTATAGTAAAAAAGTCCTGGTGCTTCATCAAGACGATTATTTTCATCTTCCGCCAAAAGATAATCACAACAAACGACTAAAAGACATCACTCATGTTGGACCTCAAGAGGTGGATTTGAGTACCATGAAGCAGAATCTTTTGGCATTTAAAGGAGACTTATCTAGCGCAAAAAAACCCTTGGTTGATTATCATAAAAATACGATCACAACTGTAGATATAGCCCCACGTGACTATGATGTTTGTGTTGTAGAAGGTACCTATGCACTACACTTAGATCCCCTTGACTTAAAGATATTTATGGAAAAAACTTATCTTGAGACCAAAGTCCTGCGTGAAAAAAGAGGAAGAGATGAAATGAGCAATTTTAATGAGCAGGTACTTAATATTGAACATCATATTGTCAAAAAACAATATGACAATGCACAACTCATCGTTCACAATGACCTAACCACCACTAAACGATAACGACCATGAAATTTAAAAAGCCTAATCTCTCCTTTTGGCAAATCTGGAATATGAATGTGGGGTTTTTTGGGATCCAATTTAGTTTTGGCTTACAACAAACCGCAGTCAATCCAATTTTCTCATTTCTTGGAGCTGCCCATGATGAACTACCCCTCCTTAATCTAGCAGGACCGGTAACCGGCTTACTCATTCAGCCCATAATTGGAGCCATAAGCGATAAAACTTGGCTGCCAAAATGGGGCGGCCGTAGAAAACCCTTCTTTTTAATTGGCGCAATTGCAGGCAGTTTGTGCCTGCTCGTATTCCCCTTTAGTTCTAATTTGTGGTTTGCAGTGGGTTTATTATGGATTCTTGATGCTGCTAACAATACTGCCATGGAGCCTTATCGGGCGTTTGTTGGAGATAAACTCAATGATACCCAGCTTACCTTTGGGTATCAAATGCAAAGCTTATTTGTAGGTGCGGGGATTACCATCGCGAACTTTTCATTATTTCTTTTTCAGGACTGGTTTAGCGTTCCTGCAGTTGAAGGGGCCAGTTTGTGTAGTACAGATGTTGAAGTAGTCTCCTCCATCCCCCGCTGGGTGTATTATTCATTCTTTCTAGGGGCATTTGCCTCTGTCGCTACCATCTTATGGTCGGTGTGGAAGACACCAGAGATTCCGCCGACAGATGAAGAACTTGCTAAACTCAAAAAAGACAAACAAGAGCATACCTTTTTGCAACGCGCAACAGAGCCTTTTACAGAAATTGCCGGGGCTATCGGCAGTATGCCTAAAATGATGTGGAAACTGGCCGGGGTGTATTTCTTTCAATGGTACGCATTATTTTGTTACTGGCAATTCATTACGCCTATGCTTAGAACAAGCCTCTACGGAGTTTCCACTGCCGATACTGAACGTTTGGAAGGCATTATGCAATCCTGCCGCGCTGGGGGCACCATCAGTGCTACAGATACCTCATTCGCTCAAAATTTACAATTAGTGAGTGAGCAAGCTTTAGCTCAAACCGGCCTAATGAATGGAACGTATAATCTGGTGACCATGTTCGTGGCATTGGCCTTAGTACCTTTTGCGCGAAAATACAGTTCTAAAGCGGTCTATGTGGTCTGCTTATTCCTAACCGGTATGGCCATGATTTCTATGCCGTATCTCAATGACGAATATTTATTGCTTTTACCTATGATCTTGTTTGGGATTGGCTGGGCTGCGATGATGGGAATTCCATACGCTATGGTCTCTAAAGTAATCCCTGAAGAACGTCGTGGGGTGTATATGGGTATCGTGAACATGATGATTGTCATCCCTATGCTCATTCAAACGGTCACCTTTGGTCCAATTCTTAAAAACCTATTAGGCAATAATGCGGTGAATGCGATCTTATTCGGCGGAGTCTTTTTCTTTATTGCTGCCTTGTTAGCGCTTCGTATTAAAAAACACGTTCCAAAACGAATTGAAATATAAAGTAAGTGATTCTCCCCTTTGAAGGGGAGTTAGAGGGGATGTTTTTGTAATCCTTCTCTCCATATAATTAAAGTAATAGACATGTTAAGATTGACTTATAAGTGCATTGGTTTTAGCTTCTTATTAATTGGACTATCAATCTCCTGCAAAGACGAACCTGCGAACAATGCCATTGGTGACGATTTACTAGAAGCATTGTTGGACCAGGAGGATACTGATGGGGATAAAAAAATCACCATTGAAGATCAAGGCCCTAAAGAATTTACTTTCAAGAATAAAGACGGGAAACCTTTTACCGCCAGAGGAACCTATGAACTTTCAAATGTATTGCAGGAGTTGGTCATTAATGACTCCAATGAGATAGATTCAAAAAACATTACTGAGGCCCCTGCAGATCGTATTTCACGTATGATTAAAACGCGTTACTGGGATGGTCTTACCCGCACCATGGATAGCGCAGGGATTGAAAAATTGATCAAAGACACTAAAAATGCGTCGCTTACTGCGCAGGTGCTTCCGGTATACGTGCCCTACAATGATACGCTGGCCATAAACTATTATAAAGAATTAGAAAAGAGTTTAGCGATTAGAACGGTTCGCCTTCCGGCAGAAGTTACTCCGCAGTACGTTGCTTCAATCAACGACAAACCCGGGATACTTTCGTTAAAACTCTTCCGCGAAGACGGAAAAATTAAAGGAGCACCCTTTGTTGTTCCAGGTGGGAGGTTTAACGAAATGTACGGTTGGGACAGTTACTTTGAGTCCATTGGTTTGATCATCGATGGGCGGGTGGATTTAGCCAAAGCCATGGCTGATAATTTTCAGTATGAAATTGAGAATTACGGCAAAATCTTAAACGCCAATCGTTCGTATTATCTCACCAGAACTCAGCCTCCCTTCTATACTAGCCTTATCAAAGAAGTGTTTGAACAAACAAAAGACACTACCTGGCTTAAAAGCCACTTAAAAACAGCCATTAAAGAATATGAAACCGTGTGGATGGTACCGGGAAAACGCCTTACAAAAACAGGATTAAACCGTTATTTAGCCGAAGGAATAGGAATCACCCCAGAAACTGAAGAAGGTCACTATGATGCTGTGATCAAACCTCTTGCTGATAAGGCCGGGATGAGTATAGAGGAATATACCCAGGCCTATAGAGACGCAACCGTAGGTAATGCAGAGTTGGACGATCGTATCGCCAAGGATCGCATCAAACTGGACACCTACTTTATGCACGACCGTACGGTACGTGAATCTGGTCATGATACCTCCTATCGCATTGAAGGAATTGCAGCAGATTTGGCTCCCGTGGCGCTCAATGCCTTTTTATATCAATATGAATCCGACTTTGCTCAATTGACAAAGGATGTTTTTGGCGGAAAGTTTTCTGCAAACGATAAAACCTACACCACAGCCTATTGGCAAGAACAAGCCGAGAAAAGAAAGAAACTAGCCACGCAATACCTATTTAATCCTGAAGCCGGTTACTTTGTAGATTATAACATTTCTGAAAAAATGCAGCAGGACTTTTTAGCCGCAACGACCTTTACTCCGCTTTGGTCCAATATGGCCACTAAAGAGCAAGCCGAAGCTCTGATCAAAAATGCCTTCCCCAAATTGAAGGAGTTAGGTGGGATTGCAGCCAGCACCAAAGAAAGTCGCGGACCAATTTCTGCAGAGCGTCCTCAGCGGCAATGGGATTATCCCAATGGCTGGGCACCCCATCAAATCATGGCGTGGAAAGGCATGATCAACTATGGTTATGAAAAAGAAGCTCAGGAACTAATCTACAGATGGCTGTATATGATTACCCGCAACGCAGTAGATTATAACGGCACCATCCCCGAAAAGTACGATGTGGTTGAAGCTACCCATAAAGTATTTGCAGAATACGGCAACGTAGGGACTGATTTTGAATACATCACCCAAGAAGGTTTTGGGTGGATGAACGCCTCGTTTCAGTATGGATTATCTTTGCTTAAAGAGGATTTAAGAAAGGAGTTAAATGAGCTGACTCCTCCAGATCAGTTGTTTGATTGAACATTAAACAACACAAACTTCAACTCCGGCATCTTCTAGGGCTACTTTACTGTCTGCGGCTAAATCTTTATCGGTGATCAACACATCCACTTGATCTAAGCCGGCAATTTTCCCAAAACTTCGCTTACCAATTTTTGAAGAATCAGTAAGTACGATCACCTTTTCGGCACTTTTGATCATGGCTTTATTGAGTTGAGCCTCATCAATATTGGTAGTGGTTAGTCCAAACTCAGGATCGATCCCATCAACCCCTAAAAACAAGGTGTTGCATGAAAAATCCTGTAAAGTTTTTTCGGCTAATGGACCTACCACAGAATTGGAACTCTTACGTACGCTCCCTCCTAATTGGATGACATCTACCGTGGGTTGTTCACTTAATTCTGTCGCTACACTGAGTGAAGAAGTAAGCACCGTAAGCTTCTTGAGCGTAGAGAGCATTCTTGAAAGATAGAGTACTGTTGTCCCTGAAGATAAAATAAGATGATCTCCATCCTGAATATATCGCAATGCTTGCTGAGCGATCTTTCGTTTTTCTTCGACTTGTATTCCTTCTTTCTCTCCTACATTGCGTTCAAACGCATAGAGGGATTGCTTGCTCGCGCCACCATGCGTACGATGAAGCAATCCCTTTTCTTCTAAAAAGCTTAAGTCTTTACGAATCGTAACCGTTGATACATCTAATTTCTCGCAGAGTTCACTCACCTTCACAAAACCTTTTTTGTTTAGGCGTTCAATAATCTTACTCTGGCGTTCGTTGATTCCGGTCATGATACAAAGATACATCAAAGCACAAAATTTCACGATTTCATAACATTTAGTTTTATTTCGATTAATTTCGTTTTTACTATTTTTGTATAAATATGAAAGTTTTCGAAAGAAATGAATAGAGAAAATGAATTAACGCGCTTGGAGAACACTACTCAATTTGATGTTCTCATTATAGGTGGTGGTGCGACAGGTCTGGGTTCTGCGGTAGATGCCGCTTCACGCGGTCTTAAAACAGCTCTTTTAGAAGCGGTGGATTTTGCAAAAGGAACCTCAAGCAGAAGTACTAAATTGGTTCACGGTGGAGTACGATACCTAGCGCAAGGCGATGTGAAAATGGTTGCCGAAGCACTAAAAGAACGTGGGCTTCTTGCTAAAAATGCCGAGCATCTGTTTATGAATCAAACTTTTCTTATCCCCAGTTATGCATGGTGGCAAGAATACTACTACGGCTTTGGGATGAAGGTATATGATGTCTTGGCACGAAAGCTTTCCCTGGGTGCATCACGACGAATTTCTAAAGAAGAAACCCTAGCGAGAATTCCCATGCTTGAACAACAAGGGTTAACCGGCAGTGTGACGTATAAAGATGGGCAATTTGATGACGCACGATTAGCCGTTAATCTTGCTCAAACAGCGCATCAACAAGGAGCGGTCGTACTAAATCATATTAGAGTGACCGGCTTGCTTAAAGACGATCAGGACACAATTTTAGGAGTTAAGGCCGAAGATCAAGAAACCAAGAAGATCTACGAAATTAACGCTAAGGTTGTCATCAATGCCACCGGAGTATTCTCCAACAAAATATTAAAAATGAATAAGGCCGATGATGATGTAAAAGTCGTTCCCAGTCAGGGGGTTCATTTGGTGTTAGATAAATCCTTTTTACAAAGTGATGAAGCCCTAATGATTCCTAAAACCAGTGACGGTCGTGTGTTATTTGCCATCCCTTGGCACGATAAAGTAGTCGTGGGCACCACAGATACACCTATTAAAAAACCACGCTTGGAACCAGAAGCTCTAGAGCAGGAAATCGATTTTATTTTAGAAAATGCACAGCAGTATTTGGCCAAAAAGCCTACGCGAGAAGACGTGCTTTCTGTTTTCGCAGGACTACGCCCTTTGGTTAAGCCTTCCGGTAAAAATCAGTCTTCTAAAGAAATCTCAAGGGGGCATAAAATCATTGCCTCCTCTTCGGGATTGATCTCTGTAATTGGTGGCAAATGGACTACCTACAGGCATATGGGCGAAGAGGTTATTAATAAGGCAATAGCTTCAGCAAGGCTAACTTATTCGGCCTCGAAAACCGAAACTTTGCCCATCTATGGTAACTATGAGGGTGCCGCCTTTGATGCGAAGGATGTTCTCTCGGTCTACGGATCTGATGCATTATCTATTCATAAATTGATGAAAGATAATCCCGCTTACGCGGAAAAAATACATCCGGATTACGACTATACCATTGCTCAAGTCATCTGGGGCATTCGTTACGAAATGGCACGAACTGTTGAAGATATTTTAGCACGCCGGATACGTTTACTATTTTTAGATGCCAAAGCAGCTATCCAGGCAGCCCCGGTAGTTGCAGAAACCATGAAACAACAACTCAACTCTACCGAAGCCTGGAAACAAGAACGGCTGAATAATTTCTATAAAGTAGCCCATAAATATATCTTACAACCAAAATCAAACCATGAGCAAACCTTACCTTCTGTCGCTTGATCAAGGCACCACCTCTAGCCGAAGTATTCTTTTTGATCGTGATGCGAATATTGTTTCCAAAGCTCAACAGGATTTTACGCAGATTTTTCCGAAGCCGGGTTGGGTGGAGCATGACCCTGTGGAAATTTGGGAGTCTCAGCTTGCTACAATTAGGAATGTCATTAATGATCAGGTTTCAGTTGAAGATATCGCCGCGCTAGGAATAACCAATCAGCGGGAAACCGTTGTGATCTGGGACAAGACTACAGGCGAACCAATATACAATGCGATCGTTTGGCAAGATCGTAGAACGGCTGCTTTTTGTGATGATTTAAAAGCACAGGGTAAAGAAGAGCTTATTCAGCGAAAAACAGGATTGGTCATTGACGCATATTTCTCGGCCTCAAAAATAGCCTGGATGTTGAATCATGTAGATGGTGCGAGAGCGAAAGCTGAAAAAGGTGAACTCTGCTTTGGTACCATTGATACCTGGCTGATTTACCAACTTAT
>NZ_BAAAFG010000015.1:0-551082 GCF_039523415.1 Gangjinia marincola | reverse complement strand
ATAGCCTGGATGTTGAATCATGTAGATGGTGCGAGAGCGAAAGCTGAAAAAGGTGAACTCTGCTTTGGTACCATTGATACCTGGCTGATTTACCAACTTACCAAAGGCAAAGTTTTTGTGACAGATGTTACCAATGCCAGCCGTACGATGATTTTCAATATACATTCATTACAATGGGATGAGGAACTGCTTGAGCTTTTTTCTATTCCTAAATCCATGCTCCCCACCGTAAAAGAGAGTAGCGACGTATATGGGCACGTGCATAAAGATATTCTCGAAGGAAACATTCCTATCGCAGGGATTGCCGGTGACCAACAAGCAGCTCTTTTTGGGCAGCTGTGTACCACAAAAGGCATGGCAAAAAATACCTACGGTACGGGTTGTTTCTTACTTATGAATACAGGCGAAAAACCTGTTACCTCTACCAACAAATTGCTTACTACGGTTGCCTGGAAGATCAATGGTAAAACCACCTACGCGCTTGAAGGGAGTGTTTTTGTTGGCGGAGCTGCAGTACAATGGCTTAGAGATGGATTACAGCTTATCACAGATGCCAAAGAGGTAGAAGAAAAAGCGAATCAAGTAGCAGATAATGGCGGAGTATACTTTGTGCCTGCATTGACGGGAATGGGCGCACCCTACTGGGATCCGTATGCAAAGGGAGCCATTTTTGGAATTGATCGCGGTACAACTCAGGGTCATATCGCTGCGGCAACCTTGCAGGGAATCGCTTTTCAAGTACATGATATCGTACGTGCTATGGAGCAAGATGCTAAAGCAAAGTGCATCGAACTGCGCGTTGATGGTGGCGCCGCTGCCAATGATTATTTGATGCAATTTCAAGCAGACGTCTTTGATTTTAAAGTGGTTCGTCCTAAGATGTTAGAGACTACGGCTCTTGGCGCAGCATACTTAGCAGGATTAGCCGTAGGTGTTTGGGATGATCTTAGTGATTTATCCTCACAGTGGCAGCGAGATAGCGAGTTCAACCCGCAAATGACTCAGGATAAACGTAAAGAGCATTTAGATCATTGGAATGCCGCTGTGCGGCAAACCAGAGGGTGGAAATGAACGATTGCTTCGACTCCGCTCAGCATGACTGCCAAGAATAATTAGAGTAACGATATAAATATAAGTATTTCACTTTGCACACCCCTAATTCGCAGTTGCAAATTTTCCCCTCTTATTATAGGGGAGTACTCATCGTTTAACTATTTCTTTGTTTTAAAAAGATTTTCGTTTGCCAGGGTTGAAGTGTTTTAGACGCTTCCGCGGAAGCGTAATTACTTTTGAGCAATTTGTACTGATCTAGTTTAGGCATGTCTGGCCAGGTTACTTCTTCTTCTGAAAAATTATGAAGGATAAGGAATTCGGCTGCTTCATCTTTACGCACGTACACAAACAGCTGAAGATGCTCAGGAGCTAAATCTTTAAAATCTCCATATACCAGCGTGCTGTACTCCTTCCGAAGAGAAATCATCTCTTTATAAAATTGCAGGATTGAGTCAACAGAATCTTCTGCCGCTGCAACATTAACCGATTTGTAATTTGGGTTGATCTGTAACCAAGGTTTATGGTCACTAAACCCCGCGTAAGCAGAAGCATCCCACTGCATGGGCGTACGTGCATTATCCCTGCTTTGCCTATGCACCCCATTCAGGAATTTTTTCATGTCCCGACCACTAGCTTCGGCCTCTTTCCAAGCATTTACCGTTTCTACATCGTTATAATCATCAATGGTTGAAAAAGCCACATTAGTCATCCCAATTTCATCACCTTGATAGATGTAGGGTGTTCCGCGAAGCGTTAATAAAAGAGCTGCTAACAGCTTAGCCGATTGGGTTCTGTACTCCCCATCGTTACCAAACCTGCTCACCATTCTGGAAAAATCATGATTGCCTAAGAAAATACTCCCCCAGCCTTTAGGATGAAGGCGCTTGTCCCAATCTGAAAATACCTTTTTAAACCGCGGTAAGTTGACAGCAACAGGATCATATTTACCCAAGGGACCATTGTCGATAAACATATGGTCAAAATGAAATACCATATTTAGCTCCTCGCGATCTTCATTCACGTACAAAGGCCCGTTCTCCAGATCAATCCCCGGTCCTTCACCCACGGTCATGATATCGTATTTACTCAGTACTTTTTGGTTCATCTCATGCAAATACTCGTGTATACGCGGTCCATTGGCGTAATAACTGCGTATAATTTCGCCGTAATCACTCGTATCCAGTGGCGGAAAATCCTGTAATTTAGAGATGAGTGAAATCACGTCCATTCTAAAGCCATCTACTCCTTTTTCGCTCCAAAATTCAATAATATCATAGATTTCTTGGCGTACTTTTGGGTTCTCCCAGTTTAGATCAGGTTGCTTTTTGGTAAAAAGATGCAGAAAGTATTGATTAGTGGTGTCGTCTTTTTTCCACGCGCTTCCGCTAAAGAATGATACCCAGTTGTTGGGCGGTTGATCGCCTTTTCCATCTTTCCAGATATAATAATCGCGATAGGGATTGTCTTTACTTTTTTTTGCTTCGGTAAACCAGAAATGCTCATCTGAAGAATGATTTGCCACCAAATCCATCACCAGTTTCATCCCGTAACCATGAACTTTATCTAAAAGCTCATTAAAAGCGTCCTGACCACCAAATTCTGCAGAAATTTTTCGGTAATCACTTATGTCATAGCCATTGTCATCATTAGGAGATTCATAGACAGGACAGAGCCAAATCACATCAACCCCTAAGGACTTAATATAATCCAGTTTTTGAATTATCCCGGGAATATCTCCTATACCATTGCCCGTGGTGTCGTTAAATGACCGCGGATAGATTTGATAAATGACGCTCTCCTTCCACCAGGTTCTTTTCATTTTTAATGGTGTTGATTAAAAAATGATATAGGTCGCCAATACAAGAATGGCGATGAGAATACCGATGATGATTGCATAGCGCCAAGGAGTCACATCTACTGCATCTCGCTTGATAAATGTGTCACCGGTTGCTCTGGGTTTAATTGCTCCTGCCACAAGCATGATTATTACGTTGAAGAAGAATAAGATTCCCATGACGTGTAAAAAATGTGGGTAGGCTTCTGCCTGCAAAATGCTAAGCTGCTTGGCATCCATGATACCACTGGCTTGTGCCTGTTCCAGAGCATTTCCTCTAAAATAAGGCTCTAAGAAAATTAGACTTATTAAATATAGTATTACTCCTACGGTTAAGACAATTTTTGCACTTATTGCCGGAGCCTTTTTAGTAAGAATACCTACCATGACCACCGCAAGAATAGGCACACTCAAACTCCCTAGAGAAGATTGGATATAGCTAAATAATCCGGAAGGTGCATACATGATAAACGGTGCAATCGTCATTGCGACAATACCCACTAGCAATCCAAAGCGTTTCCCTGCTTTTACGGTGTCTTTTTCGGTAGCATCTTTTTTGAAGAGCTGCTTATACAAGTCAACGCCAAATAGAGTTGCACTACTGTTCAATAAACTGTTGAAGGAGCTCAATACGGCGCCAAATAGGACCGCTGCAAAAAACCCAACAAACACATTAGGCAATACTTTGGTCACTAAAGCGGGATATGCCTGATCTGCATTTTCAAGATTTCCTTCAAAAATATGCCAAGCTAATATCCCGGGGACGACCACGATAATTGGAATTAAGAATTTAATGAATGCAGCAAGTAGCATCCCCTTTTGACCTTCTTTTAGATTTTTTGCTGCAAATACCCGTTGCAGAATGGATTGATTAGTTCCCCAATAATAAATTTGCGCCAACATCATTCCAGTAAATAAGGTTCCGAAAGGAATAGAAGAATCAACTTCGCCTTCCATCACAAATTTATCTGGGTTGCTCTCATAGAGTGTGGTAACACCGGTCCATAAATCCCCATCACCTATATATAAAAATCCAAAAATCGGGATGGCCAAACCGCCAACTAAGAGTCCGATAGCGTTGACTAAGTCGGAAACCGCTACGGCTTTGAGTCCGCCAAAAATCGCGTAGATAATTCCGATAATTCCAATGCTCCATACACAAATCCAAATGACAGTAACTTCAGAAAGTCCTAACGCTTCTGGTAAATCAAACATCGTACTAAACGCTAATGAACCTGAATAAAGGATTGTAGGTAAAAGCACTACCGCATAGGCTAGTAAGAAAAGTAAGGACATCAATGCCTTAGTCTGCTTATCAAAGCGCGTTTCGATAAACTCTGGGATAGTAGTTATACCAGAGGAGAGATATTTAGGAAGTAAAAATAGTGCAGCAAATATCATAGCAATTGCCGCAAGTGTCTCCCATGCCATGACTAATAGACCTTCAGAAAACGCCTGACCGTTTAGCCCTACGATTTGCTCTGCAGATAAGTTCGTGAGAAGAAGTGATCCTGCTATGGTGATGGCTCCCAGACTTCGACCTGCCAAAAAATAACCATCAGCAGATTTTTCATCTGTTTTTCGGGTAGCATACCAAGCAATAAAGGCTACTAGAAGGGTAAATCCTAAAAATGAAATTGCGGTCAACATAAAGGCTATAGTTCGTGATTAAAGATGAAAGAGCGATGTATATAAAATGAGACACCACCCTAATTTTGCTAAAATAATTAAATATCAACTCAAAAAACAAGGGATCCTTAACTTATTCTTAACACGGGGCGTTAATCCTTATTAATCTTCTTGTTACAAGGCTAATCATCATCTATCTTTAATATTCAAGTAAAAAGAACAGTTATGAACGATAAGAAAAAAGAAGAACTAGAAAAACAAAAGCAAAGTATTAAAGAACAGGCCATAAACCACAGCGAGACTCAAGGGATGGACATTAATCATCAAGTAGAGCAACGCAGAGAGCAACATCAACCCAGAGATACTGCCTAGTACTTTTAATTCGTTAACCAAATCAATAATCTTATAAAATTACAACCCATGAATGAGCAACAGCTAGAAGGAAAATGGAATCAAGTTAAAGGACAATTTAAACAGAAGTATGGTAATGTTACTGATGATGACACTACCTATTCTGAAGGAAAATTTGACGAAATGCTTGGTAGACTGCAAGAAAAAACCGGCAAAACTAAAGAACAATTAAAAGAGGAAATTGATAAATTGTAATTGATGTTTCCCTTATAATATTTAAACCCATCCTGTAACGGTGGGTTTTCTTATTGATAATATGTTCTTCTTCGTGATATCCCCTGGCGTCGGGACTATAATCAACTGTGTAAAATCCACAAAAAAACCCGACGCTTTCGCGTTGGGTTTTCTTTGCTCCTCTTCTTGGGCTCGAACCAAGGACCCTCTGATTAATCCCGCAGGTGCGGGACTCTAATCATCTGAGCTAAAAGACCATCAGGTTTAAAATCGGGATTAATTAGTTTTTTAATTAATCGTCTACTTTTCTGATTCTTTATAAAACGTTCATAGCTTTCAGCTTTTGATCTTGAATTTCCAGCTTCAAATATTGCGACCAACTCCCACGGACGATATTTTGAGGTAAACGTATTCTGAGAGGACGAATTATGCTGAATAAGACGCTGCCACGGATCGCTACTGGAACCTACATAAAACTTATTACCGGTTTTTGAGTAAAGGAAATAAAGATAAAACACAGAACAAAAATAAAAAATTCGGCATTTTATCGGTGGTAGTTTATTTTGCTCCATCTACCCAAAAGATCGCGAGATCCTCTGATTAATTCTGCAAGTGCGGGATGTACTAAAACGTCGGGACTCGCCAGATTCACTACACAAAAAAACCCAACGCTTTCGCGTCGGGTTTTGTTTGCTCCTCTTCTTGGGCTCGAACCAAGGACCCTCTGATTAACAGTCAGATGCTCTAACCAACTGAGCTAAAGAGGAATTTTGCATCCTAAAACAATCAAATTACTGCTTTAGGGCTGCAAATATAAATCAATTTTCTAATCTGTCAATATATTTTAGAAATTTTCTACTTGAAAATAGCCCTATAAATATCGTTTCCATTTGCGAATAATACCAAGGTCAACAATAACACAAAGCCTGCTACTTGAGCGTACTCCATAAACTTATCGCCGGGTTTTCTTCCGGTGACCATTTCATACAGTAGAAAAACCACATGACCTCCATCCAAAGCAGGAATGGGAAGAATATTCATAAAAGCTAAGATGATCGAAATAAAAGCGGTTCGCTCCCAAAAGTCCACCCAACTAAATTCCGCAGGAAACATATTTCCAATCGCACCAAAACCACCTACGCCTTTATACGCTCCTGTATCTGGATTGATGATTTTTTTAAATTGTTTGATATAATCCTGTAAGGTTGTTACACCCCGATCCCAACCTGCCGGTATGGCTTCAAAGAAGTTATATGTAGTCGTATCGAGTTGCAAATACCCTAATTTTTCAAAGTCTGAAAAACCATTAACAATTGCAATGCCCACCATTCCTTCTTCATTAATTTTCACGGGGATCTCAACTAAATCTCCTTCACGCTCAACGGTTAACGTAGCACTCTGATTTTTTTTCTGCTGCAGCAGTTCAGTAACCTCATCTCTGTATGCAACGGGCTCACCGTCTACCGCAATGACGCGATCTTTTGGCTGTAAGTCTACGCCCGTGTTATGAGACCCGGGAGATATTTGTTGCACCACATAAGGTAACCTGGGGTTTAAGAAAAAACCTCTATCCTTATCCTCTATCAGGGTTTCGATAAAATCAACGGGGATGTCTTGCTCAATGATTTCTCCATCACGCTCAATCGTCATGGTATTCCCATTGATGATATCCATGTGTATTGAGTTAAAATTCTCTACTTTCTCTCCATCAATCTTAAGAATTTTGTCCCCGGTTTGAATGCCTAGCTTTTCGCCCATGTCTGGCTGAGTCACATACACACCACCTTCTAATTCATCCATAGGGAGATATTGATCTCCAAATGCCCATGAAAGGCAAATATAAATTATTACGGCAAGGATAAAATTAACGGTAACCCCACCTAACATGATGATCAAACGTTGCCAGGCCGGTTTACTTCGAAACTCCCAAGGCTGTGGCGGTTTAGCCATCTGCTCCTTGTCCATGCTCTCATCAATCATCCCCGCAATCTTTACATAACCACCAAGAGGCAACCAACCAATTCCATAGACGGTCTCTCCTATTTTCTTTTTAAAGAGTGAAAATTTTACATCAAAGAAGAGGTAGAATTTCTCTACTCTGGTTTTGAAAAGCTTTGCAGGAATAAAATGTCCCAATTCATGCAGGACGATAAGTATAGAAAGACTCAGTAATAACTGAGCTCCTTTAATCAAAAATGTATCCATCAATCTGTAATATCCATTCGTTCATTAAAAACCGCACAAAAGTAACGTATTCCTAAGTCTCCTGAAAGGGAATTTCGTTACATCTTTTCTAAGACCAAATCCTGTACCACAAATCATTATATCACATAAAATTATCCCGATCACTGGGTTACTAATTGTGCAAGACGTAATTTTGTAGCTCTAAAGCGATGATCACTTTTTTTTCTAAATACAAACCCTTTGCTATTGTGATGGTAGTCCTTTCTGCCATCATCATTTTTGTGATCTACAGTTTGCTGAAGCCTAAAGAAACACTCCCCGTTTGGCAACCTAGCATGGTCAACCCAGAATTGGTGGACTCCACCGTTCAACATGTGCGCAAGTACCACCAAGTTGCACCGTTTAAACTGGTAAATCAAAATGGAGATACCATTACTGAACAAAAATTTGCGGATAAAATCTACGTTGCCGACTTTTTCTTCACCACCTGTCTCACCATTTGCCCTGTCATGACCGATCATATGGCAGAAATTCAGGAAGAAATTATGGATGACCCTGATGTATTGCTGCTTTCTCATACGGTAACACCAGAAATTGACAGCGTATCCGTGTTAAAAAAATATGCAAGGCGTAAAGGTGTAAAAGACGAAAAATGGGACTTGGTTACAGGAGATAAAAAAGAATTGTATGCGCTTGCGCGGAAGTCGTATTTGGCTACTAAAACCAGCGGCAGCGGAGATGCGTATGACATGATTCATACCGAAAACTTTGTGCTGGTTGATCAAAAACAGCGCGTACGTGCATTTTATGATGGAACCGATCCCGAAGCTGTAGCACAAGTCCTTCACGATATAGAGATTTTAAAAGCTGAAGCCAAACGTGAGGCGGACCGCTAATCCAATGCTTGTTAAAAATTTCTTGTATTCAACCTAACTCAAAATTTTGCCCTATTTTTGCCTTGTTTAAATTTAATCTAAATAAGCATTGAAGATAACCATCGCTCAATTAAAGAGAGGACAACGGGGAATTATCAAAGAAATTTCTGCAGAGATTATCCCGCTGAAGCTTTTAGAAATGGGCTGTCTCCCTGGTAATGAAGTGAGTTTACTTCAATTAGCTCCATTTAAAGATCCACTGTATTTAAACATCAATGGGAGTCATCTTGCTATTCGGCAAGAAGTGGCTCAACAGATTGAAATTGAACTTGTAGCCTAATTCAATATGCCAGCGCAAATTAATGTTGCTCTTATTGGCAATCCAAATACCGGTAAAACTTCGGTTTTTAATCAACTTACCGGCCTTAATCAGCAGGTGGGAAATTATCCCGGCATCACAGTAGAAAAAAAGCAAGGTGTTTGCAAACTTTCCCGCAGTAAAAAAGCACACATCATTGACCTCCCCGGAACTTATAGTTTAAATGCTTCGTCTCTGGATGAGAGTGTAGTGATTGAATTATTGCTTAACCGTAACGATAAAGATTTCCCGGATGTGGCGGTGGTGGTAAGCGATGTAGAAAACTTAAAGCGTAATCTACTCTTATTCACGCAAATAAAAGACCTCAATATTCCTACGATTCTGGTGATCAATATGGCTGATCGCATGAAACGCAAAGGAATATCGATTGATATCGAAGCGCTTGAAGAGAAACTGCATACCAAAATAGCGTTGGTTAGCTGCCGAAAAAATCAGGGAATCAATGAACTCAAAAAACTCATTGAGGATTACAGAAATTTATCGACTGAGCCTTGTTTGGATTTTTCAGTGATCGATCCAGATTACTTTAATCGGCTGAGAAAGACTTTCCCAAAACAACAACTCTACAAACTTTGGTTAGTCATTACTCAGGATGTGAATTTTGGAGAATTAGAACGAAGGGACTTTAAAGGAATCAGTGATTTCAAAACAGAGTCTGTTTCAGCGTTAAAACGACTTCAGCAAAAAGAAACTATTAAGCGCTATCAATTTATCAATGATACCCTTAAACATACGCTTGCTATTGACTCTGCTTCTGCCAAAGATCTACGCAGTGTATTAGACCGCGTTCTAACTCATAAAATCTGGGGGTACGTGATCTTTTTTGTCATTCTTTTGACGATTTTTCAGGCAATTTATGATTGGTCCAGCTATCCCATGGATTTTATTGACCTAGCTTTTTCTAATCTAAGTGAATGGATCAAAGTCACGCTTCCACCCGGAGCATTTACCGATTTATTAGCCGAAGGAATTGTAGCAGGATTAGGCGGTATCGTTATTTTCATTCCGCAGATCGCCTTTTTATTCTTATTTATTTCAGTCTTAGAAGAAAGCGGATACATGAGCCGCGTGGTATTTTTGATGGATCGCATCATGCGGAAGTTTGGATTAAGCGGCAAAAGCGTAGTGCCATTAATTTCGGGAACTGCCTGCGCTATCCCTGCCGTAATGGCTACCCGAAACATAGAAAATTGGAAAGAACGCCTTATCACCATTCTTGTAATTCCATTTACAACTTGTTCGGCACGTCTTCCGGTGTACCTTATTATCATCGCGTTGGTCATCCCAGAGGGAAGCTTTCTAGGATTAGGATATAAAGCTTTAACCCTCATGTTATTGTACCTCATTGGGTTTGCCACCGCAGTAGTTTCGGCATACATCTTAAACAAAGTCCTCGACATACGCAGCAAACAATATTTTGTAGTAGAAATGCCCAATTATAAACTGCCCATGTTTAAAAATGTAGCCATTAATGTGGTAGAGAAAACGAAATCATTTGTTTTTGGTGCAGGAAAGATCATTTTAGCCATCTCCATCGTTTTATGGGTATTAGCCAGTTACGGGCCGGGAGAAAAGTTTGAAAACGCAGAAGCGTATATTACGGCGACTTTTGATGAGACCGACATGCCCCAAGAGGCGATTGATACCCAAATAGCACAATATAAATTAGAACACTCTTATTTGGGAATTGCTGGTAAGGCCATTGAGCCGGTGGTGGCACCCTTAGGATATGACTGGAAAATAGGTATAGCCATCATTAGTTCTTTCGCTGCACGCGAAGTATTTGTAGGTACGCTGGCGACCATTTATAGCGTAGGAAGTGAGGAGGAAGAAACCATTAAAAATCGTATGGCAGCAGAGGTAAATCCAATTTTAGGTACGCCTAGATTTAATTTTGCCAGCGGAATAAGCTTACTCCTATTTTATGCCTTTGCCATGCAATGTATGAGTACGTTAGCCATTGTAAAAACAGAAACCAACAGCTGGAAATGGCCGGGTTTACAACTTGTGATCATGACTGCAATTGCGTATATTACAGCATTAGGAGCGTATCAATTTTTGAATTGATGTTCGCTTCAACCCTTCGCCCCTTCGACAGGCTCAGGGTGACAAAGGATAAATAATAAAAATAATGTCAGTCTGAGCGCGCGGTCGAAGACGATTAAAAACATTCAACATATAGTATGCAAACCTTTTTTGTCATTCTAGCATTTATACTTTCCATAGGATATTTGATCACAAAGTTTATCTGGAAGCCTTCCTTTCTATCTGCTCAAAAAGATGGAGATTGCGGAAGCGGAGATTGTGGTTGCCACTAAAATTCTATACTTAACGCATAAGTACTCTAATCATCTATAGTATAAATACGTTTATCTGTACCCAAAAAGTCGATTTGGCTTAGCATAGGTTATACACTTGTGCTAAACTTTAAATAATCGATTATGAAAAATCTTACGTTACTAGGTAGTTTAATTATGATGTTGTCGTTGCACGCACAAAATGTCTCAACGATGACCGAAGGAAATTTCTTTGATGATATTGCCATTGATTTTGAAGGAAATGTTTATGGATCTGACTTTTACGGTGATTCTATTTTCAAATGGGACACGCAAGGAAATGTTAGCGTCTTTGCCAGTGGCTTTTTGAACCCAAATGGAATTGGAATTAATCCAGATGGTGATTTATATATCTGTGAACACACCGCAAGTAAAATTCATAAATACAGCACAGATGGAACACTGCTAGAAACCTATACCGGCATTACGAATCCTTCTGGTGTTAAAAATATCCCGGGAACAACAGATATGGTCTATGTCGAATGGAGTACTAGTACCCTGGGTGTCTTACATGATGATGGAACAAAAGAGGTTCTTGCCGAGGGATCCCCATTATTTGGACCTGCAGGAATAGCCTTCATAGATGATGTGATGTATGTAAGTAATTACAATAATCGAAAGATTATGCGTTACGAAAACGGTGAGATGACCACGATAGCGCAATTACCTTCAGAATCTGATTCTAACGCTTTCTTAGGATTTATTGATGCTAAAGATGGATTTATTTATGCCACCAGTTACGGTGCGCACAAAATATATCAGGTAAATCCAACTACAGGAGAATACTCAACTTTCGCCGGAAGCATTCAAGGAAATGATGATGGCCCGCTACAAGAAGCAACCTTTAATTATCCTAACGGAATCTATTTTGACAATGATAATGATCGACTGTTAATTAGTGATGGCGGGACTAAAAATCTCAGGATTATTGATAACATAAGCCAGGCACTAGCTACAGATGAATATTTTATAGATGCTTCTGCTATTGCGGTGTATCCCAATCCAGCGAATGATGCCATTCAAATCAAAGGTTCTTTTGACGCGTCTAAAGAATATCAAATTTCTGTCATATCTGCTGATGGAGGAAATGTCTTTAATTCGAAAAAAGTAAGCGGAGATGAGCTTTCTAATATATCAATCGTCACCTCTGACTGGAGCAAAGGAATCTATTTTATAACCATAAGCGTTGGCAACAAATCTGTTACAAAAAAGATTATCAAGTAAATTACAATAGGATAGCACTTAATGATTTAATTATGAGTGCTATCCTTATTTATATTGATAAATAAATTGTGATCTTACCTTTTTAGGATTTAGGATAATATCCTATTGCCAGTGTGTAATCTTCTGGCTTGATTTTCTGCTTGATCGTTGGAATGGGTAATAAGCCTTCGATATAAACGGTTTCATTCATATCTAGAGGATAATCGTTTCCCGGGCGAACTGTGAGTATTTTTTCTTGAAACGGCTTATCTATGCCCCTCATCCTGATTTTTATTTTAGCCTGACCTTCCCAAACACATTCAATACCTTTTGGACACCTGCTATCTGACAATACCCCAAGAAAAGTAATGATCCTGCTGTTGTCGATTTGCATGCTATCATTAACCTTAAGCAATTCATACCTGGGTTCGAGATGACCATGATCTTGCCCTGTCGCTAGGAAGTAAATGAATAAAAAGAGAATAGATATTATAGATTTCATAATAGTACTAATTTAGGGAGTTTTCTTAAAAGAAGCTCTATCATAGGCCAGTGTGACAGTTTTATCCTCTAAACAGTAAGAAATCTCGCTTTAACCCTTCAATGGCGGTTTCTTTATTCGTTACGATATGCGAAATGGCTTCTTGGGTAAAGCTTTTGCCTTTTTCGGTAAGAGATATTATTGCGTTATTAATTGTGATTAAATTATTTTTTTCAGCAAGCTGAAGGATTTCCCTGGCTTTCAATTTTTGCCAGTTAATATGTTCTTGCAGGTGTTGAACTCTTCGTTCTTTCTCTTCGTCATGATTCTGAAGATGCAGTAAGAAGGTTAAGAGTAATACTTCTTTTCGTTGTTGTTTTTCCTTTAGCATGACTGAAATAATTCCTCTATCTGGAGCGAACAGATATACCATTAAAAAAATGATTCCCAGGACTGTCGTAATCGCCCCTGCAATTGAAGCATCCAATAGATTCGCCAGCCAATACCCTCCAATTGCGCTCATGGCCCCAATGAGACAACTTAGTAACAACATCTTTTTTAAATCATCGGTCAATAAATAGGCAGAGGCCGCTGGAGCGATCATTAATGCCACGACCAAAATAGCTCCCACAGCATCAAAAGATCCCACTACAGTTACTGAAGCTACCGACATCAATCCATAATGAAGTAGGACCGGTGAGAATCCTAATGAAATCGCCAAGCCTTTGTCGAAAGTGCTTAATTTTAATTCTTTATAAAACGTAAACAACAGGATCACATTGACGAATAAGATACTCCCTATGACCCAAATAGATTTAGGACCCAAGTCCAGCTCATTTATAAGTAATCGATCAAAGGGCGCAAAGGCGAGTTCCCCCAATAGGACTGCATCAATATCCAAATGAACATCGTTAGCGTTTTTTGCAATTAAAATCACCCCAATACTAAATAAAGCGGGAAATACTAGCCCTATAGCAGTATCCTCCTTCACTAAACCTGTCTTTTGAATGGTTTCTACCAGCCAGACTGTTAGCACACCGGTGAAAGCAGCCAATAAGATTAGAAGAGGAGAATTTAAATTTTCAGTAAGGAAAAAGCCTATTACTATACCCGGTAAAATGGAATGGCTAATGGCATCACTGATCATTGCCATTTTTCTAAGCACTAAAAAAGTTCCAGGGATGGCACAGGCAATCGCAACAAGTACGGAAATGAGTTGTATTTCTAGTTGTGCACTACTCATCTTCTCCCATTAAGTGAATATCCTGAGCAGCATTAAATCCCTTATGGGTCATGGACCACATATTGTTTTGCAGTTTAATCCACTCTCTTTGTTGTAACTGCTCCAGAGATCGTTTAGTAAACCCCTGAAAATTATTTAATATCTTAATCGCATGTGGATGCTCAATATTCTCATGGGTTTTTGCAATCTCATGCATAAAGGTTAAGGTTTTAAAGAGCTTAAGATCGTTGCGATTTTGATACTTTTGAATTTCTTTAAATAAAAGTCCGCGTGAAGGAGAAAAAATAAATGAAATCAATACAAATACACCTGCCACAATTACGATGACAGGTCCCGTCGACAAATTGTTTTGAGAGGCGCTTATTGCTGTACCTATGACCCCGCTTATTGCACCAAAAGCTGCGGCTAAAGAAACCATAACACTTAATTTGTTGGTCCATTGGCGTGCTGCTGCAGCTGGAGCCAACAACATGGCGCTCATCAATATAACACCTACCGTTTGTAATCCAATTACGATTGCGATGACGATAAGAGAGGTGATCAAAAAATTAATCGTATTCGTCTTAAATCCTAATGTTTTAGAAAACTCTGTATCAAACAGGAAAAGCTTAATTTCTTTCCAGAATAACAAGGTTACAATAAGGCTAATGACGGATACTACCCCCATGATCCAAACATCTTTTACCACTAGTGTTGCCGCTTGACCAAATAAATACTTGTCTAATCCTGCTTGATTAGCATCTGGCATTTTTTGAATAAAGGTCAAGAGCAATATACCTACACCAAAAAACAGGGATAGAATTAATCCCAATGCGGTATCTGTCTTAAGTCGGGTTCTTTTGATAATCCCGTTGATCCAATACGAACCAATTAAACCACTGATTAAAGCCCCAATCAATAAGGTAGTAGAATCTTTAGTTCCTGTAATTAAAAATATTAGAGCAATACCCGGTAATGCAGCATGTGAAATGGCATCGCCTAGCAAACTTTGTTTTCTCAAGACGGCAAAACTACCTAACATTCCGCAAGTAGCACCCAGTATGGCTGTGCCCAGCGTAATCACCTGCAAGGTATAGTCAGTCCATAAAAGTTCTAGATACTCCTTCATCCTCTTATTGGTTAATGGCTACTTTGTAATTGATCCCATAGGTCTTGGTAAGGTTGTCATCATTAAAAATATCTTTTACGGGACCTGTGGCAATTTTTTTCACATTTAAAAAAGTGACCCAATCAAAATACTCCGGGACGGTCTGTAAGTCATGATGTACGACGATCACCGTCTTTTTTTGTTTTCGGAGTTCTTTAAGAATATTGATGATTGCTATTTCTGTACTTGCATCGACCCCTTGAAAAGGTTCATCCATAAAATAGATTTCGGCTTGTTGTACTAAAGCTCTTGCCAAAAAAATACGTTGCTGCTGCCCTCCACTTAGCTGACTGATCTGCCGATCTCTAAAAGGAAGCATTCCAGCTTTTTCTAGTGCCTCTAAGGCAGATTTCTTTTGCTTTTCTCCGGGTCGCCTGATCCATCCCAGTTTACCATAGGTTCCCATTAATACCACATCAAGTGCTGTGGTAGGAAAATCCCAATCTACACTTCCTTTTTGAGGCACGTATGCTACTTTTTGATATTGCTTTTTATAGGGTTTACCAAAAATACGGACAGAGCCTGCAATAGGATCAATAATATCCAGGATAGATTTAATGAGTGTAGATTTGCCTGCGCCATTGGGACCAACAATTGCCATGAGCACCCCTTGAGGAATCTCTAGGTCAATATCCCACAATACAGGTTTATAATTATAAGCGACGGTGAGGTCATCTACTTGGACGGCAATATGATCAGATGATGCTCTCATTGATTTAAAGCGTTAACAATGGTGTTCACATTATGACGATACATGCCTACGTATGTACCTTCCTGAGTGTTTTTTGTCCCCAAGGCATCAGAATATAAGGTCCCACCAATGGCCACTTGTTCTCCTTTTGCCTTCACGGCTTCCTGGAGTGCTTCAATGGTTTTACGCGGAACGGAACTCTCTACAAAAATGGCTTTTATCTTTCTTGAAACGATCACGTCTGATAATCGCTGTACGTCTTTTACGCCGGCTTCGGTTGCCGTCGACAGCCCCTGCAGCCCTATGACTTCAAAATCAAACGCTTGCCCAAAATAATTAAAGGCATCGTGAGCGGTGATTAGAATACGTTTCTCTTTGGGAAGCTGGTCTATTTCAGCCTTTATCTCAGCCTGTAAATCAGCGAGTTTCTTTTTATAGGCTTCGGCGTTAGCCAAAAATAGTTCTCTGTGTTGCGGAAGCTTGTCAGCTAAAGAAAGGGCTACAAAATCTGTGCATTGCTGCCAAAATTCAATATTAAACCAAATGTGTGGGTCAAAGTTAGATGCGAAGTATTCACTACCGATTAGTTTATTTTTATTAATTACCTCTCCCACAGCAACAGTTTGAATACCCGTACGATCCATTTTCTCAAACACTTCTACCAGCTTTCCTTCTAAATGAAGTCCGTTATAGAAAATAAGATCGGCCTGAGCGATTTTTGTCACATCCCCTTCCGAAGCTTTATACAGGTGTGGATCAATACCACTCCCCATAAGTCCTTCAACCTCTATGACATCTCCACCGACTTCTTTGACCATTTCGGTAATCATAGAAGTAGTCGTGACTACGTTAAATGTCCCGGAAGATGTCTTGGTTTCATTTTTACAGCTTATTAGACAAAGAAGCAGTATGAGTATATACGTTTGTTTCATAGCACTTGTTAATTAGGTAATCGTAAACTAAATCCCGCACTGAGTAAAATATCCTGTTCTGCACCCTCATTGATGCCTCCTCCTACCGTTGCGTCCAATTGTAAATTATTCTTCACCAAATACGTTATACCGGCATCCCAAAAGTGGTTGGCGCTGCTGTCTTCGGGAAGATCTCCATAGACTTCAGCATAAAACCCAAATTTGTCGGTTAAGGCATAGCCGTATGCCAAGGTGTAGACATAGGCCGCTTCTGGCGAATCATTCTCCCACTGGGCACCAAGGTTATAGGCAATGCTACTTTTCTTACTTAGGGTGTGCGCAAAGGAAAACCTAAAATCAACCGAGGTATATTCAGGTTTAACATTATCCCCAGCAGTGAAAGGTAAAAACACATGACCAATCAATCCTATTTGAGGTATCCACCCTTCTTCATCTTTGATGGCAACTTTCATCCCAGCTAAAAGTGGGGACAAACCTGTGAAGGTTTGTTCGATATCATCTAAAATTATGCGGTATTGCGTAGTCTTAATTTCGCTATAGTCCCATCCCAATCTCAATTCAAAATCATCAAAGATTCCATAACGCAGTAAGGCGGTATTGTAGGTGAAATTCTCTATTTTTTGCTCTTCGTCTTTAAAAGAGGTATAAAACGCACCTGTCTCAATCTGCAATGCCCCGGCAGGCACAGTTTGGGGAGCTTCGGTAGCATCTGGTCGATCTGTAATGATCGTATTATCTGCCGAATTATCCTCCTGTGCTATGGCTGCACAACTGATCCAGAAAAAAGCCAGGCCCAAGTAAATTCTTATCTTCATAAAGCTAGATTCGTTTAACGCTAATATTTTTTGAAATTCGATCAGTGATCGTAAGCTGTCGTTCATCTAAAGCAATCACCATAGACTGATCAAAAGGTTCTTTCTCAACGATGCTAATGGTATCCCCCAATTTTATACCTTTTTGATCAAGATAATGTAAAAATGCCTTTGAACTATCTTTTACCCCGGCACAAATTGCCGATTCACCTACCTCTAATTGTGCTAAAATCTGTTCGTCTAATGGCTGAAAATTACCATATTGGTCCGGAATAGGATCACCATGTGGATCCTTCTTCGGAAATTCTAAAAAGCGATCCAGTTCTGTAATTAACTTTTTGGATTTGATGTGCTCCAACTGTTCTGCGACATCATGCACCTCATCCCAAGAAAAATTAAGCTTTTCTACTAAAAAAACTTCCCATAAACGGTGTTTGCGAATGATTTGCTTGGCTCTTTTTTTGCCTTCTTCGGTTAGATAAACGCCTTGGTATTTGATGTGGTGGAGCAATTCTTTTTCGGCTAACCGCTTAACCATATCAGTCACCGATGAGGGCTTAGCTTCAATTTTTTGAGCAATTGCATTAGTAGATACTCCTGAAATCCCTCTATTTTCAAGGTGATAGATTGACTTTAAGTAATTCTCCTCTGCTAATGTCATGACAATTTTTAACCAATTCAAATATATATTTTAATTTTAGACTAAACAATAATTTAGATAAATCTAAAAATTTTATTTGATGTGCTTTTAACGATTGTTATATCGGACGTTTGGCTAGAAATCATGATTTTTGAATTGAATTTAGAGAATTATGAATCTTCCTACCCCAATTACACCTTTACTTTCCTGGGATATTTATTCCATGCATATTATGGAGCGTCAAAGATTCTTCACGATGAAGCGTGATTTAGAATTCTTACATACGATGGCTGATAAAGAAGAGTGGAATGTTGATCTTGTGGCTTCACTTTCAGAATCTTATGATGCCTTAGTTTTAACTGATGCAAATCAAGTCATTCAATGGGTAAATAAGGGATTTACTGCAATGACGGGATATGATAAGAAGTCTGCCCTGGGCAGGCGACCTAAATTTCTTCAAGGAGAAAAAACGTCTAGCGAAACCACTAAACGCATTAGCGAGCAGTTATTAGAGAAAAAAGAACTTTCTGAAACTATCTTAAATTACAGAAAGTCAGGTGAACCCTATTTATGTCGAGTGAACATTTTTCCATTGAAGAATAAGAAAAATGAAGTGACGCATTTTTTAGCAGTAGAGCGCGAACTGCCGTTAGTAGCGTAACTTCTATTTGAACCCACGGGATTTACGTATGCTTTCATACGCATCCTGAACATTTTTAAATTTTTCCTCGGCTCCTTTTCGATAGGCTTCATCCATGTTTTGAAGTTTATCTGGATGATACTTCTTTGCCATGGTGCGATAAGCCTGTTTAACCTCAGCTTCGGTCGCTGTGCTACTAATCTCTAGAATTTTATAGGCACTTTCGCTGTTTTTGACAAACATGGCCTTGATGCTTTCAAAATCGGGTCGGTTGACCCTAAAAAAACCGGCGATACTACTTAGTTCATTTACTTCGGCATTAGACACTGTTCCATCTGCTTGTGCAATTCCAAATAAAAAATGGATAATTTGTAAACGCACGGGGTATCGCGTGCGCTGATTAAGGTAATGACAAATACGCTGCGCAGAGATTTCTCTGTTTTTAATAACTTCATTAAAGGTTTTGAACGTCGCATTTGCACGTTCTTTACCGTAGGCCTGCACAAAATAACCTCGCACATAGTCTAATTCGGTTTGACTCACAGAACCGTCTGCCTTAATCACAAGAGACGCAAGAGAAAGTAGGTTGAGTTCAAAATCTCCCGGCGACACCTGTTGGCTTCCGCCAAAAACACTTGTCAACGGATTTTTCTTTCCTTCGGTATCAAAAAATGTATCAATGATACTCCCAATGATATATCCTGTGACAGCTCCAAAAAATCCCTTGTATGCAAAACCAATGACGGCTGCGATGTATTTGACCATAAATAGAAAATTGCGACAAATATAACAGGGCTCAGCCGATGATAAAATTTCTCACGCATATATGTTTTAAATTCCGTTGTTTCGTTACAGCTCTACTCATTACAAAAGCTTATGGATAGATAGACAATAGCGATATTATACCCCAAGGATATTACGTATCTTTGTAGTCTAAAATATTGATTATGTATCCAGCAGATTTAGTAAAACCCATGCGCGAAGAGTTAAGCGTAGTAGGATTCAAAGAATTACATACCTCAACCGAAGTTGACCAAGCCATAAAACAAAAAGGAACCACCTTAGTAGTGGTCAACAGTGTATGCGGTTGCGCCGCAGCGAATGCACGCCCGGGAGCCCGTATGTCCTTAGACAATGAAAAAACACCAGATCATTTAGTGACGGTTTTTGCCGGCGTGGATAAAGATGCTACCGATACGGCCAGAAATCACATGGTGCCGTTTCCACCTTCTTCTCCGTCAATGGCGTTGTTTAAAGACGGGGAATTGGTTCACATGTTAGAACGTCACCATATAGAAGGACGCCCGGCCGATATGATCGCTCAAAATCTTAAACAAGCATACGAGCAATACTGCTAAAACGGCTGTTTAATTTACGTGTAAAAAGACTCTGCTTAGCGTAGGGTCTTTTTTTTTGGAGCTATTTCCTGCTTTTCGCTGTATCTTCTTTGTGCTGAATTCGGCAGGCTCATCCACCACAAAAAAGGATGCCGCTGCAATCAGGGCTATAAATACTGAGATTGATATCATAACTTGAGTTTTATGCATATTTTAGTCGCGTCTTAAGTACAATCGATGAAAAAAATACTTTCGTACCCCTTATCGGTCGTTTATTATATCGTTTTTGGAATTACCCTGTGTGTATTTCATCCTATCCAGTGGATTTGTTTCAACGCTTTTGGGTATCAAGCCCATAAGAAAAGTGTGGACTATTTGAATTTTATGTTACTGCGCTGCTTGAATATTCTGGGCACACGAATAACATTTCACAATCCTCACAATATAAAATTAGACCAGCCCTGTATTATCGTATCTAATCATCAATCAACTTATGACATTCCGCCGATTATTTGGCATTTACGCAGACTACACCCTAAATTTATTAGCAAGAAAGAGTTGGGTCGTGGCATCCCCAGTATTTCGTATAACCTGCGCCATGGGGGATCCGTATTAATTGACCGCAAAGACCGTCGCCAGTCCATTAGTGCGATCCTAGGACTCACCAAATACCTCAATGAACACAACAGGTCCGTAGTTATTTTTCCTGAAGGTACCCGAAGCAAAGACGGTACACCAAAGAAGTTTGCCGTAGGCGGACTAAAAACATTATTTGATCGCATGCCCGGCGCGCTTATTGTGCCTATTACGATAGAAAACTCTTGGAAATTAGTCCAATACGGAAGTTTTCCATTAGGAATTGGCGTACATTTGAAACATACCGTACACGAACCCATTTTAGTATCATCTGATACCTCAGAAAATTTAGTGCAAACATTACAAGACATTATCACAAACGACCTTTAAACCACTAGCTATGGCCATGGACAATATTAGATTAGAAGTAATGCAGTTATTAGAAAAACGCGTCGATAGTTTTATCGATCAATTTCTAATGCCCATTGATACCGTATGGCAACCAACCGACTTTTTACCTGATTCTCAAAATCCGGATACGTTCTTTGATGAGGTAAAAGAACTTAGAGAACTGGCCAAAGAACTTCCATACGATTTTTGGGTGGTTTTAGTGGGTGATACCATAACCGAAGAAGCATTACCCACCTACGAATCTTGGATCATGGATATTGAAGGTGTAAATCAACAAGATGGTGGTAATGCCTGGTCACGTTGGAATCGCTATTGGACCAGTGAAGAGAATCGTCATGGAGATACACTCAATAAATACTTATATCTCTCTGGTCGGGTGGATATGCGAGAGGTAGAGCGCACGACGCAACACCTTATCAATGATGGTTTTGATATTGGTACAGATCAAGATCCCTACAAAAACTTTGTATATACCAGTTTTCAAGAATTGGCTACCTATATTTCGCATAATCGCGTAGCTAAATTAGCCAAAGACTATGGGAATAAATCCCTATCCAAAATGTGTAAGATCATTTCTGGAGATGAGATGCGTCACTTTAATGCCTACAGTACGTTTATTGATGAAATCTTTAAGGTTGACCCTAGTCAAATGATGATTGCCTTTAGCGATATGATGAAGAAAAAGATCGTGATGCCGGCACATTTTTTAAGAGAATCTGGCGGCGGAATTGGGAGTGCTTTTGAAGAATTCTCTAACGCCGCGCAACGTATTGAAGTGTATACGGCACAGGACTATATTGACATTTTAGATCGCCTGATTAAAAAATGGAATATTGACTCTATAGTTGACCTTACCGATGAGGCTGAAAAAGCCCGCGATTACCTCATGAAACTTCCCGGGAGAATGCAACGGGTGAGCGATCGCTTAAAAATCCCCGAAGATGTATTCCATTTTAAGTGGGTACAGCCTGCCGTGGTGGGTTAAATTTAGGGGTTAGGTATGAGGTATGAGGGAGCGAGAAGAATTTTATTTTTTATAACTCTTTCTCTTTGCGTCCTTGCGCCTTTGCGTGACAACACTATAGTTCATGAGCGTTATAGATCAAACTCTTATTAAAAATACGATCAGCTTTGTAAAGAAGACACTCAAAAACACTGAAGGTGGACACGACTGGTTTCACATTGAACGGGTGTATAATACTGCGATGCACATTGCTAAGACCGAAGAGGTCAATCTAGAAATCGTCGCACTGGGTACATTACTCCACGATATCGCTGATGCTAAGTTTTACGATGGTGATGAGAGCATAGGGCCAAAAGTAGCTCAAGAGTTTTTAGAGTCTCAGAAGGTCGATCCTACTACGACGGATCACGTGATCAACATCATCAAGTACATCTCGTTTAAAAATAGCTTGGATGAGCGTGGAGAAAAATTTACCTCCACTGAACTTGAGGTAGTTCAAGATGCAGATCGGTTAGATGCTATTGGGGCCATTGGAATTGCACGTTGCTTTAACTATGGCGGCTTTAAGAACCGACCGCTATACGATCCATCCATAAAACCCAATCTCAACCTCACCAAAACTGAATATAAAAAAGCCAAATCGCATACCATCAATCATTTCTACGAGAAGTTGTTACTCCTTAAAGATAAAATGAACACGGCCACAGGAAAAAAACTTGCCGAAGAACGTCACGACTTTATGGAAATGTATTTGGAGCAGTTTTATAGAGAATGGAATGGAGAGCGTTAAAACAACCTCATCTGCCCTGTTTTATATTGCACATGCAACTCTTTATTTAGTTTTGGTCGTGATGTATCTTTAAAATAGGTTTTTTTAGCCAGTGCAAATATTTGATGGATTTGATCAGCTAGGTGACCCTCACCTCTATTACGCACTCCAAATCTACTATCGTTGAGTGTGCCGCCATGGCAAGCTTCTATTCCATGTAAGACTTTTTCAGCACGGTCTGGTAAGGCTTTTTTAATCCAGGACGTAAATATTCTCCCAATCGCACCGTTTAATCGAACTACCGTAAACGCCATAGAGGTTGCTCCTGCATTTGAAACTGCGTTTGCCAATGATAAAATTTCATGGCTGTTAATTCCCGGGATGATAGGTGCCAACATGGCGTTAACTGGAATTCCTGCGTTACTTAAGACCTCTATGGTTTGAAGCCGTTTTTTAATGGATACCGTTCTGGGTTCTAATAATCGTCTGGTTTCTTCTGATAGCGAAGTCACCGAAATATTTACTGCAATCAAATTATCTTTCTGTAGTTCTTTTAATAAATCCAAATCCCGCTGAATCAAGGCGTTTTTAGTGATGATGGCAACAGGATGTTTGTATTTTAAAAACAGTTTTAAACACTCTCTTGTAATCTCAAATTTCTTTTCGGCGGGTTGATAGCAGTCCGTATTACCGGACATAACAATAGTTTCGGCTTTCCAGGATTTACTGCGGAGTTTTTTCTCAAGTAACTCGGCGGCATTTTTCTTTACTAAAATTTTCTGCTCAAAATCGAGTCCGGGACCATATCCCCAGTATTCATGGCTATTTCTAGCGTAGCAATAGACACACCCATGCTCACAGCCCTGATAGGGATTCATGCTATACATCATCCCAACATCTGGACTAGTCACTTTATTTACAATAGTTTTAGGGAAGGTAGAAATATAGTGTGTTTTGGTGGATTGAGGCTCCTCATTGACTGTTGTACAATGATTCAAAAAATCATCTCGCAATTCATGAGAATATTCCAAAAAATGATTGGCTTCTCGTTCTTGTGCTCCTCTTCCTTTTTTGTATTCGGTATTCATTTAATGGATTTATTACAAATTTATGTAATTATTCCATTTAATAATTATTTTTCTTAGTTATCAACACCACGAATGCACGAATAAATTTCAGCTTCTAAACTTTTTGACTTATCACTCATCAACTCACCACTCACAAACTCATCGCAATTGCCTAATTCCTGATCCCTCAAAGACTAATGCCTCAAAATTACTCTCCCGGGAAATCTGCTTTCCTCTTTTCTAAAAAGGCGTTGGTTCCTTCCGTAAAATCTGCTGTACCAAAGCTTTCGCCAAAAGCATCTATTTCAGCTTGATAACCGTTGACTCCGTCTTTAAATCCTGCATTAACCGCTTTAATGGCTGCGCTTATGGCGACCGGAGAATTTTTGATGATTTTAGAAGCGATTTTTTCAGCCAGAGGGATTAATTCTTCAGCTGTGGTGACATGATTGACCAATCCATAATGAAGTGCTTGTTCTGTATTAATCATGCCTGCGGTCATGATCATTTCAAAGGCTCTGCCTTTGCCCACCAACTGCGGTAAACGTTGAGTGCCGCCGTAACCGGGAATTACTCCCAAAGAAACTTCTGGCAGGCCCATTTTTGCGTTATCACTAGCAATTCTAATATGGCACGCCATGGCGAGTTCTAGTCCGCCGCCTAATGCAAATCCATTGATAGCTGCAATTACCGGAGTTGAGAGTTGCTCTACGAAATCAAATAAAAGTTCCTGTCCTTTTGCGGCTAGTTTCTTTCCTTCGGCTACTTCAAAATCGGCAAACTCGCTAATGTCTGCACCGGCAACGAAGGCTTTTTCTCCGCTTCCGGTTAGGATAATTGCTTTTATGATGCGCTCTCTTTCAGCTTCCGCGAAAGCGGTATGCAATTCTTGGATGGTCTCTTTGTTAAGTGCATTAAGTTTTGAAGGGCGATTGATAGTGATGTAATGGATTGCGCCTTTGGTAGAGGTAAGTAGGTTAGTATAATTCATTATGTTATATTTTAGTCTTTGTTCATTTTATGTGTTTTTTTTCTCATTTGCTTTCGCTTACTCGTCTGAAATGATAGGAAAGCACACCGTAAATGTTGTTCCTTTACCTTCTTGAGAGGTAAATGTGATGGTGCCGTTATAGGTCTCTACAATGTTTTTTACCATGGCAAGCCCTAATCCCATCCCGCTGGATTTGGTTGTAAATTTAGGCTCAAAAATTTTAGGTTTATTCTCCTCAGTAATTCCGGCTCCATTATCTGCGACATCGATATGCACCTTGTCTCCTTTTGTGGTAACCGAAACATATATACTGGGATAATCAGTCTGAGTAATAGCTTGTTTAGCATTTTTAACCAAATTAGTGACTACTCTGATCAACTGCGTGCGATCAAAAACGGCCTTGATTTCTTCTTTTTCTGCGGAAAAATGGATGTAGTCCTCATCAAAAATATCCAGCGCCAATCGGGTGATTTCTGTCACATTGAGTTCCTCTTTTTGCTGTGCAGGCATTTTTGCAAAATTTGAAAAAGCTGAAGCAATATTACTCATCGTATCGATCTGCTGAATCAAGGTTTTAGAGAAATCATCGACCTTTTCATCAATCTGCGGATCCTTAGGATCAAACCTACGCTGAAAGTTTTGTACGCTTAATCGCATGGGCGTAAGCGGATTCTTAATTTCATGCGCTACCTGCTTGGCCATCTCTCGCCAGGCTTGTTCGCGTTCGCTAGAGGCTAGTTTTACTGCGCTCTCTTCCAATTCGTCAATCATCCCGTTGTAAGCGGTAATCAATGCACTCATTTCTTGACCTGCGTTCGCAATTTCAATCTTTTCATTGCGTTGATCTAATCGGGTTTTTGTGATCTTATCAGAGATGGTTTTGATCGACTTAGTGATGTAATTGGACAAAAAATACGCTAGCAAAATCGCTACCAAAAGCATAAATAAATACACCTCTCCCAGGCGCTGTAAAAACTCGGTTAACTCGCGGGTGATGAAGTCATCATCTTCGGCATAGGGGATATTGAGAATGGCTAAGGGTTTGAACTTATTATCAGTAACGTAAGAATACGAGGTTACAAAGGTTTCGCCAGCTTTTTCTGTGCGATAAAGAACTCTTTTATCTGAGGAACTTTTAAGATCGTCCAACACCTTTCGATCCAATTGTTTATTGGTGGTATCAATAAAAAAAGATTGTTTTGATTTTACCAGAAAGCTCCCCTCTAGGTCATATAAATTGATGGGTAAATTGTGCACCTCTGCAATCCTAAAAATATCTCCTTTTTCTTTAAAGATGATGGGAAGTTTGCGCGCAACCACCTCAAAGGTTGTGTTTCTAAGCACATAGGCAATTTCTTCTTTTACTGCCTCTTCTTTTCGCTCCAAACGATCCGTATGATAGTCTGAGGCTTCTTCATTATACTGATAGATGGTAACCCCGGCAATCAAAATAGACGCTCCCAATACCAATAGGATCATGGTAAAAAAAATGCGGTTGCGAAGCGATAAATTAGAGATTCCCATAGAGCCTGCTTGCTGCAATTATTGCGCCGATTTATTTCTAATGGCATTATAGATTTTTATTCCAGACATTAAAAGTACCCCCAAAGCAATGATCCCAACCACACCATAAATCCAATTGAAAGAATCTTTTAAAATTGCTAAAAAAACTACCGCAAAAAGAATAATCGTAGTGATCTCGTTGAAGATGCGCATCCCATAGGATGTCCATTTAATGGTGTCTTGCTGAAATTGTTTAAAAATTTGATGACATTTTAAATGATAGATAATGAGCCCTAAGACGAAGCCCAACTTTACATGCATCCAACCCTGCTGAAGCCAAGATGGAACCAAATACAATAACCAAAGCGCAAAACCAGTGGCTAAAATAGCTGAGGGCCAGGTAATGATATACCATAAGCGCTTAGTCATAATTTTAAGCTGATCTGTAAGAATTTTACGATCCGGTAAAGGTTGTTGATGCGCTTCAATATGGTAAATGAATAATCGCGGAATGTAGAATAAGCCCGCAAACCAAGTAATTACAAAAATAAGGTGGAGCGATTTAATGTATGCGTAATATTCCATTAAAGCTGGTTAGCGTGGTTTAGATTTAGGATTTCTATATGTGTTAAAGACGGAATAAATAATTAGCTGCTCCTCAATAATGCGAAACATAATTATAAATGGAAATCTATTAATAACGGCCTCTCTAAAATTATCTCTTTTTACAGGACAATGCATCGGGTAAGTCCTAATATAATTAAATTCGGTTACCAACTCATGATAGAAATCTGCTCCTAAACCTATCTTTTTCC
Organism: Gangjinia marincola; assembly: GCF_039523415.1. Lineage (NCBI taxonomy): Bacteria > Pseudomonadati > Bacteroidota > Flavobacteriia > Flavobacteriales > Flavobacteriaceae > Gangjinia > Gangjinia marincola. The sequence goes on along the minus strand of NZ_BAAAFG010000015.1, from coordinate 523,985 downwards.
CTTCATACCAATCGATTGCATCATTTATCTCTTCCTCTGCTCTTGGAGTAAGCGAGATTTCAAAAACCATATTTCTTCTCTATGCGTTTTTGTACATCATTCCATGAGGACAACTCTAATTTACCCTTAAGATATTTTTCATGATCCTCGCGTAAAATATCATAATGTTCCTTGGGTACTTTATTCGACTCCTCCTCTTCTAAAATAGATAGTATTCGTTCAAAGATATATTCATCAGACACGTTTGCCACCTTCTCCAAAATCCTCAACTTTTTATCTTTGATATTATCCATAATGCTCAATTTACTAAAATTGAAGATGAAATTTAAAATAAAGATAAGCCCAAAATTTCATTATCAAATATCTACTCTCTCTTATTTTATTTTTAGTTCTTTTTGATCTAGATATCAATTTCATCTACTACTTTTTCGTAAAATTTTATTGATTTAAACTTGACAGTAAACTACTCCTCTACAATCAAATAATTCAACTTAAGTGCATTAAACTTGCGGTTAAACTCGGCTACTTCTTGAGTCATCACCTCATTAAATGCGTGTAATTGCTCCTCGATTTTTTTGGTGAGCTCATTTTTTACCGCGATATCCTGATCTGTTGGTGGAAAATCATCTAAGGCCACCAGGCTATTTAAATGTCCCAATTTATTCGTTAGTCGAATGGGAAAATTAAGGGGATCTTGTCGGCTTCGGTTTTTGGTTTGGTATAGAGCTTCTTCGACCTTAGTCAATTTTTCCTTCATCTCTTTTGCCTGTGTTACTAAAGCAGCCACCTCATCATTCTTGGCATAGTTATTCTGACTGTATTCTTCCGCGAAAGCGGACAATTGTTTATTTACCTTTCTAATATTCTTAATGGATTGATGTGCTTTACTCACCGTCTCATTCACCGAAGTGATAAAGTCAAATTGCTTTTGCATTTCTCCTTGATCGACCTCTGCCCTGGGATCTGCTACAATAGTAAACGCCTGTTTTTGGGTTTCTCCATTTACGTTGAGTACCACGTCATATTCACCCGGTAGCGCTTTGGAGCCACTCAAATTTGCCCACCACAAGATCATCCCGGGAACTTCTTCGGCTCCATCGTATTTCATGTTCCACACAAAGGTGTTCCCTTTATCTTTTAGCTTGGTAAGTTTATCTTCTTTGGTATGATTACTAAAACTCTTGATGGTATCTCCTTTCTTGGTCAAATAGGTTAAGGAGACCGTGTCCTTCTTTTCATCATACTGATCCAGGTAAAAATGGGTGATAACACCGTTAGGATGATTGGCTCCAGAAGTTTTTGAGGCACTTCCCCCTCCACCTTTTGTACGATAGCTGTCTTTAGGTGTAAAAAGCATCATTTTTTTATTCCTGTCGGAAGATTTTGCTGCTTGATGAATGACAGAAAGATCATCAAGAATCCATAAGCTTCTACCCTGAGTGGCTACTATAAGATTATCATTTTTTAATGCTAAATCAGTGATAGGAACTACAGGTAAGTTAAGCTGAAACTTTTCCCATTGATTCCCATCATTAAAAGAAATATACATGCCGGTTTCTGTCCCGGCATACAGAATGCCCGGGTGAGATGAATCTTCTCGAACAACACGCGTAAAATGTTCTGGATCGATGCCATTGGTGATTTTCTTCCAGGACTTTCCGTAGTCTTCAGTCTTAAATAAATAGGGTTTAAAGTCTCCTTTTTTATAAAGTGTTCCTGCTACGTAAGCCGCTCCTTCTTTGGAGTCTGACGCATCAATACTGTTAAACATGAGGTTTTTAGGTGCGTCCTTCGGCGTAACGTTTTCCCAGTTTTTCCCGCCGTCTTTACTCACGTGAAGTAGTCCATCATCACTCCCTACCCAAAGCAAGCCTTCTTTTAGTGGGCTTTCATCTACGGCAAAGATAGTAGCATAGTACTCAACCCCCGTATTATCCTGCGTGATGGGTCCACCCGAAGATTTTAGGGTTTCGGGATCGTTTCGGGTTAAATCGGGGCTGATGATCTCCCAGCTTTGCCCTTCATTTTCGGTCACATGTACGTGTTGTGAAAAGGTGTATAACCGATTAGGATTATGCTTGGAGAACAGGATGGGAAAGTTCCATTGAAATCGGTACTTCATTCCTTCGGCACCGTAACCCATAGGATTATCTGGCCATACGTTAACGGCTCTTGTTGTTCCAGTGGCGTGGTTTACACGCGTTAAAAAGCCACCATAACTCCCTCCATAGACAATGTCATCATTTTGGGGGTCAACGGCAATATGAGCGGATTCTCCCCCGGCGGTAGACTCCCAATCATCCTCTGTAATGCTATATCCCGAACTGCGGTGATTGATGCGCACTGTACTATTATCTTGCTGGGCAGCATAAATGCGATACGGAAAATGATTATCTGTTGTTACTCTATAAAATTGTGAGGTGGGTTGGTTATAATACGTACTCCAGGTTTCACCCCCATCGTAAGTAATTTGTGCACCCCCATCATCGCCAATAATCATACGTTGAGGATCCTCTGGCGCAATCCAAAGATCGTGGTGATCCCCGTGCGGTGCACGGTATGAGCTAAAAGTCTTACCACCATCTTTTGATTTGTGATAATTGACATTAACAACATAAACTACATCTTTATCCTGCGGATCTGCATAGATACGGGTGTAATACCACGCCCGCTGACGTAAACTACGGCTGTCGTTGGTTTGCATCCAGGTTTTTCCACCATCATCTGATCTATAGACTCCGCCTTTTTCTTGGTGCTCTACAATCGCCCAAACGCGTTCGCCATCTACAGGTGAAACGGTAACGCCTATGATTCCCAAAGTTCCTTCTGGAAATCCGTTGTTGAGCGATATCTCTGTCCAGGTTTCACCGCTATCGATGCTTTTCCATAGAGCTGATCCTTCTCCTCCACTACTCAAACTGTAAGGCGTGCGCTTAGCGCGCCAGGTGGATGCGTATAAAATCCTAGGATTTGTTGGATCCATAATTAGATCGACAGCACCAGCCTGATCATTGACGAATAAGGTCTTTTTCCACGATTTTCCACCATCTGTGCTTTTATAGACTCCGCGCTCTTGGGTAGGTTTATAAATATTTCCTAGCACAGCTGCATAGACCGTATTATAATCGGTTGGATTCACCACAATACGCGGTACGTGTCTTGATTTTTCAAGTCCGGAAGAGGTCCAGGTTTTACCGGCATCAACTGACTTCCATATTCCATAGCCGGAAGAAACATTCCCACGAAGTGTTTTTTCACCTCCGCCCACGTAGATCACATTAGGATCACTTTTTGCAACGGTTACTGCGCCAATGCTTCCGCCAAAAAAACCATCTGAAATATTCCCCCAGCTTCTTCCGCCATCCTCTGTTTTCCAAACTCCGCCACCGGCAGCTCCAAAATAAAATAAGTTGGGTTCACCGGGAACTCCTGTGACTGCGGCGCTTCTTCCGCCTCTAAAAGGTCCAATTAAACGATATTCTAAAGAAGAATAAAGTTCTTGAGGAACGAGAGGTTGATCATTTTTGGATTTTTTCCGCTGTGCGGAAGAAAAAGAAATAGCACATAAAAGAAAGAGGAAGAGAAGTAGTCTTAGGTGGTTCATGTCTTTTTAATTAATTAGCCTATAAAGTTACATAATCTAAACTAATGCTCTTTTTAAAAACTCAAACAACAGTTTAAGCAGTTCACTTCCTTGGTTTAGCAATTCGCTTTTCTTTTCACAAAAACTAGGAGATATTTTTGAAGTTTAATAACAAAAATATTATGATGAAAACATTACTATCCTATTTCCAAAAAACAATTTTGAGTATTGCAACACTATTTTTTAGTTTTTCAGTACTCGCCCAGCAGACTAATGTCTTAATCTTAGCTAACCTTTCAGATAATACATTAAATCAAGCTCAAAATGTTGAGACACAATTAGAAAGTACTAATGAATTTAATGTCGATATTTTCACGCTTCATGATGACACGGTATTCCCGGGACTTTTTGATTCGTACGATGTTGCATTGCTTATGGTAGAAAGTTTCGAACCTATCCAAGATTCTTTTGCCCTAGAACAAGAACTTATTAGTTTTATGGAAAATGGGGGAGGATTAATTACAACCCCGTTTGTTGATATTGCTAGTTATCCTATTCTTGGTATTTATCGTGCTTATTTTTCAAATAGCGAATATCTTGGTGGAGCGGCTTTTCAACCTGCACTTGGTGATGTATTGAATCCTAACCATCCTATCATGAATGGGGTAAATTCGTTTGATGGAAACCCAGACTTTATGCAAACTCCTGTCTTGAGAAATCAAGGAGGTGGAATTGACAATGGAGCAGAAATAATTGCACGATGGACGATTACAGACCCTCAAGATCCTCAAGAAATAGGTGATCCCTTGATTGTAGCAAATGAAAACGTGGGGCCTGCTAACATAAGACGTGTGCACTTAAATTTTTGGCCTACCTCAAGTGACGAAGGTCCTCAATTTTGGGACGTAACGACTGATGGAACGACTATTCTTCTTAATAGTGTTCGTTGGGTAGCTCAAGGCGCTCTTAACGTTGATGAAGAGAAAAGCGATGACTTAAGTTTTCAAATATTTCCTAATCCCGCCACAGATCTCCTTACTATTAACATGACCAATAAAAATGATCTCAAGAAAGTGAGAATTTATAATATACAAGGGCAACAGGTCATAGATGCTACTACACCCCAAATTGATATAAGCAACCTGCAAAGTGGCCTTTATCTTATCAAGGTAATTGGTGCTTCAGGAGATCAACATGCACGGCGCTTTACAAAAAAGTAATTTTTTTCATAATTCAATAGTTAGCGTTTATGTAGCCCCCAATTTTTATGGGGGTTTTTTGATTTAAAAACTGAGATCATGGTTTTAGCAGTTTAATCGCTGATTAGAGCAGTTTTACCTCTGGCCAGGGCTGTGATGATGCTATCTTAGCCAAAAATATTAACACTTTATTACATGAGAACTGCTGTATTAAAAACATTAGCACTGCTTTTTTTGACTACGCTGGGTTTTGGTCAAGAAATAAAAAATCAAACAGAACAAATCAAATCCCTAAAACCGGGTAACTATCGAAAAGTAGAGTTAATTGATGACAAAAAGGGAGGATTTAATTATGACCTTTATCCTACTCCTATTGTATTGAAAGAGGTCAAACAAGATCCTAATTTTTCCGAACACAAGTATTTCGTCCTTGAAGAAGATGGTACAGATTATAATTATGTGATTGATAATATGGCATTTCCTGTAACATTTGGTAAGGAATATTTTATGGGTAATGAAAAACTACAAAAAAAGGTTGGCTATGTGCCGCGCGAGTTTAGTAAAGGGCGCACTGTACGTGCCTCTGTGATCGATGGAATCATCTACGATTATAACTGGAAGTTCGATGCTAAAGATAAGAGCACTCATATCCCCTATCGTTTGCTGGTACATGAATCATTCCTCAAGGAAGAAAACGGAAAAGACAGTAACGAGAAGAAAAAGAAACTATCCCTTAAAGAACGTATGATGCAAAAAATGGCCGGTAATAATCCTGAAATGAAGGCAGCACTATATGTAAATAATAAATTGAGAGATATGAACGCTGCTCAAATAGGGCAAGACTACATTCAAGCAGCACTAGCTCAACAGAAAGAGGTAGAGCCTAAATGGTTAGCCGACAAAAACAATGCAAGAAGGGTAAAACTACTCGATGATCGTCGTGAATTGATGTACAAAGCCATGAAAAAGTACAATGATGATTTAATGGATACTCCTGAATGGAGAAGAATCCAAGAAAATAATCGACTAGCTAATGCTGCTGCTGCAAAAAACAGTGTTACCATAAAAAACGGATTTGGTAAGGACGTTTATGTCTATGAAGAAGGGTCTATGAATGGTACGAGGATAAATGCAGGAAGTACTGGGACTTTTAGTTGTTCATCGTCATATTACTATGCTTTTAACGGCAATGCAGGAACCAGAGGTGGAAATGCAGGACCAAAAGCCTACAGCGCCAATTCATCTTGTGGAAGCACGGTGACTATACAATAGAATTCTCAGCCTCGTTGAAAACATCCAATATGAGTTTGATTCAAAACTCATATTATAAGTTTCAAACAAATACATCTTTTTGATCAAAAACTTGTTCTTTTGAACAGAATTGAAAAGTAAAATCTCTTATGCGTTAATAATATCTTCAAACTAAATAGAAGTATTTTTTATAATTCGAAGTGACGTTTGATTCACCCGACTGATATGGGATCAGTCGGGTTTTTTAATAGCCAGTAATTCTGCTCCACAATTTGGTTAAAAGAAATTGTGTGCTTTCAAGTCTTTTGCGATTTTCTTTAGCAATAAATCTCTTTTGTTTAGAAGTTGAATATCTACAGTCCTAAATAGAATAGTATTTTTGAATATTATGATTCGCGGCTATTTCATATTATTCCTACTCTGCATTGTTAAACTGTATGCGCAAGAGCCTGTAGTCATTCATCTTAACGAAAAAGATGAATTACCAGATATTGAATTTTACGATATGTTAGAGGACCGTAAGTCTTTTATCTGGTTCGCCGCAGACAGAGGCCTCTTTAGATATGACGGAGTGAAATTTAAGGAATTTACACATCCTGATAAGAGAGGTTATTCTGTTTTTTCGCTTAGTGAGGATCATATTGGCAGAATATGGTGTATTAATCTGTCTGGGCAGGTTTTTTATGTAAATAAAAATGAACTCGTTTTATTTTTGGATTTAAAAGATGAATTAAATGGTGAACTTCCTTATTTGACAGCTATTGGTGAGTATGTTTATCTTTTTTGTAATGAAAAAATTATTGCACTAAGTCCTAAGGATAAGACATTCTCCATAGACAATTTTGGAAGTAATGCACTAGGAGTACCTACACTGTTTCATGATACTTTGATGGTGACATTTGAAAATAGCCTGTTACAGCTAAATCCCAAAAAAATGCTTTTTGATGATAGCGAATTAACTAAAGCTAACGAGAGAAGAAATAAGAACTTACTTTTTCCTCATCAAAATAAATTATATGCACTAGGTTCAGGAATTGACAATGAGATTTTTGAAATTGACATTATCCTAAAAGAAGTACTGAAAATAAGGTTACCACCCGCTCTTTTGAAATTAGATGTTCATACTATAATCCCTATTGATAGAAACCTTTGGATTTGTACGCGTGATGGTATCTTTATTGGAGATATAGAAGATAATTCCATCGTCATAAAACGGCATTTCTTATCTGGCATATTTATTACAGATGTGGTTAAAAATCAAGAAGGTTTATTCTGGATTTCTACGCTGGATCAAGGTATTTACATTGTTACAGATTTAAATGTATCCAAATTCAATTCTCCTTCACATCATATCACCACGATGGTAAAAATTGATGAAAGTCAAATTTTATATGGAACTATTGAGGGTGAACTTTATTTATATAACCTCAAAGATTTCTCAATAAAAAAGCTAAACACACCTAAAACCATAAATATTTCTGCTTTACACTACGATAAACAAAATGGTATTTTGTACGTAGGGTCTAGTCAAAATGGTTTTGCTTTAACTGATAATTTTTCTAATGTTATTCTCCTCCCTTTTGGACTTAGTGCAAAAAGCATAACAGAGGTCTCTCCAAAAGAAATATTATATGCTTCAGCAGGCTTGAGTTCTTTTTTATCATTGACTGATGACTTAGAACTAATCGAGTCAAAAAATATTCGAGAACATAGGGCTTATAGTGCTCATCATAATCCAATTACAAAATATAATTACGTAAGCGATATTGATCATTTTATCAGTATTGATTCATCGCACAACGAAAGCATAATAACCTATAAAGGAGAAAATTTTTATTCTTCACAGATGGATGCTGATATCAATGGTATTTCATGGATTAGTACCTTTCACCATGGAGTATTGGGGGTGAAAAATGACTCTGTAGTATATGCCTTCGATAAAAACGAGGGATTATTATCTGACCAAATATTCGCTATACATACTCATCAAGATGAAATATATATTGCTTCAGATAAAGGGATACAAGTATTGAATTCGACTACTCATTCATTGAGGACATTAATTGATTTGCAAACCAATTTTCCTGCAAGGATTAATGGTATGGAAATTTTCGATCAAAACCTTGTAGTTGGCACTAATCAAGGTGTTTACGGAATTAATAATAACTACAAACAAAACAGAGAATTTATCCCAAATATTTATATTAGTTCCTTAAAAGTCAAAGATGAAGCGATAGAAGTAAAGGATACTCTTTATCTTCCTTTTGACGAAAACACAATAGAACTTAGTGCTCATGCTAACTTATACAAAGCAAATGATCGGCTGCTCTTTGAATATAGTTTACAGGGCAAAAACGCAGGCTGGTTTCCACTTGAACAGGGAGGAAACAGTATTGTTTTTTCTAACCTAGAACCAGGTCTTCATAGTATAAAAATTAAGGCGAAGGATTCGTACACCAATTTATCTTCCAGAATTAAAGAAGTAGTGGTTTTTATCGAAAAACCTATTTGGCGCAAATGGTGGTTTATACTGTGGTTTTTTGCTATTCTTTCTTTTATTCTATTAACATTATTTCGATTTTTTTTACACAAGCAGAATCTTGAAAAAGTAAAGGCTATTGAAGAATTAGACAGAGAAAATCAGTTAATTCTATTGAAGCTAGAAAACCTACGCTCTCAAATGAACCCTCATTTTGTTTTTAACGCACTTAATTCTATTCAAGAATATATTGTCATTAATGAAAAAAACTTAGCCAGTAATTACTTAGGCAAGTTTGCAGATCTAATGCGTTCATTTCTTTCACTAAGTAATAAAGGATACATTTCAATAGAAGAAGAAGTAAAAAACCTTAACATGTATTTGGAATTAGAGAAAATGCGATTTGAAGAAAAATTAGTATATAACATCCAAGTGGATGACACACTAAATCAAAATGAGATTTATATCCCTACAATGCTGATACAACCTTATGTAGAAAATTCGTTAAACCATGGATTACTACACAAAAAAGATCAACGTATACTAAACATATTTTTCACCAATAAAAATTCTACTCATTTTAAATGCATTATTGAGGACAATGGTATTGGAAGAAAAAAAGCGGAAGAAATTAAACTAGAACGTAGGCCTGAACATAAATCATTTGCAACTAAAACGACAAATAATAGATTAACCCTAATCAATTACGGTAAGGTTAATAAAATTGAGCTGATCATTGAAGATTTATATGATTCGAAAAATATGCCTTGTGGAACTAAAGTAATCTTATTTATTCCTTTAAACTTAATCTCTTAATGATGAAAGTAGTAATAATTGATGATGAGCCAAAGGCAAGAAAACTTTTAAATACGTTACTTACACAGGAATGCCCTCAAGTGAATTTTATAGTTGAAGCAGAGGATCTATTGAGTGGTATTGCCCTGATAAAAAAGGAAATACCAGATATAGTTTTTTTGGATATCGAAATGCCAGGTCACTCTGGATTAAAAATTTTAGATTTTTTAACCCCAGAAGAGATTAGTTTTGAAATTGTTTTTACTACTGCCTATAATGAATATGCCGTAAAAGCATTTGAACTTTCAGCTATAAGTTATCTTCTTAAACCTATTAGAGCTTTTCAAGTAGTAGAAGCTGTTGAAAAAGTTAAAGCATTAAAAACGACTCATCAGATATCGACTAAATTAGAGGAGTTAAGAGAAAACCTAAATACACCTACCTTTAAAAAAATCGGTTTAGTTCATGCCGAAGGAATTAAATTTGCGAATTTTAATGATATCATTATGATGGAAGCCGATAGCATGTATACCAATATAAGCTTATTTAATGATACACTATTAGTGAGTAGACCGCTTAAACACTACGTTGAATTATTGGAAAAATCTTCGCTATTTTTTAGACCTCATCGATCCTATCTAATTAATTTAAATTACATCAAGGAATATATTAAAAAGGATGGCGGATATCTTATTATGGAAAATGATAAAATAGTTTCTATCTCTAAAGATAAAATTGCAGTATTATTCGACCGTCTTAATAATATCTAAAGATGCTTTAAAAAATAATTAGGCTTCTTTAGAAGATAGCATCTCGAATTCAGCAGGTGGCAAGCGTTTTAAACATTCATAAATATAGATTTGTTCTATAATTTAACAATTTATTTATGAAAACACTTTTACCTCAACCTCCTTTCATTCAAAAAATAGCGCAACGTGCACTGTTGCTATTTGGATTAGTAATGATAGGCATGAATGCCGGTGCACAATGTAATTCTACCAACTACAACTCAGAAAATTGTGGTGATCAGCCAGCTAATATGCCTGATCAAAATTCTGTCGTAGCTAAATCTGCCACTAATAATATCTATTACATGTACTCCTCTGCGGGTCAACCTTGGGGGAATACTTCCAATTCTGATGCCATGGACCTAGCCTTTGGGGCCGGTAACTGGACGACTGCTTTTTATGAAAGCGCAGATGCTGCAGTTATTTTTTCTTCAGCGACCTCTTCTGTCTATATGGAAGGTGGTGACACTAATACGAATGCGTTAAATACATTTTTGGCGGGTAATCAAGCCGCCATTGAAGCCTGGGTAAACAGCGGTGGGAGTTTATTGATTAATTCTGCTACTAACCAAGATGTTGACGTTACCGCAGGTTTTGACTCAACTACAATTGTAGATAATGGTAATGAGCCATCGGTTGATGTGGTTGATACGAATCATCCTACTTCACAGGGCCCTAATGCAGTAACGGTAACAACGTTTACAGGAAACAGCTTTTCTCATGCATCGGTAACGGGCACAGGTTTAAATCCTATACTTGTTACTACGGGTAATGCCTCTAAAGTTATTCTAGCCGAAAAATCTTTTGGTGCAGGGCATCTAATGGTGGGTGGTATGACCAACGCTAACTTTCATACTCCTAACGCAGATGCTGTAAATTTTAGAGTCAATGTTTTGGTATATATGGATGAGCAGTCAAACATATCTAATCCGCTTGGTAATAAAGATATTTTAGTAGTAGCTTCTCCAGGTACTGCTGCATGGGGAGATGATGTTGTAGCTAAATTAGAAAGCACAGGTGAACTAGATGCAGAATTTTTTAATTCTGGTAGCGGTACGCCAACTTTAGCTGAACTTAATGAATATAAAACGATATATGTTTTTACCGACGCATCTCCAGCCGATCCAGCAGCACTTGGCAATGTATTAGCTCAATACATAGAAGGAGGAAAAGGTGTTTTGGATGCAACTTTTACAGCAAATGTCCCCATTGCGGGAAATTGGAGCCAATATGAGCTGTATAGTGCTTCAAATCAACAAAGTGATGATGCAGATCTTGGAAATATTCTCTTATCTGATGATGATTTAGTTGAAAATCTTAATTCGTTCACAGGTACCTATAGAAATACCGATGGGACATTGAGTGCAAATGCCACAGTGGTTGCGGAATATAACGATGGTGACAATACACCTCTAATTGTTAAAGCTTCAAATGTTGGCCCACAAAACGTTAGACGAGTATTTTTAAATTTCTATCCTCCATCCTCTGATGCGCGAAATGATTTTTGGGATTCTTCAACAGATGGCGCACAAATGATGGTCAATGCGGTTAAATGGATCATTTTTGGAAGTGATCCAGGTCTTGGCAATAAAGATGTACTAGTTATAGAATCTTCCTCTAATAATGACTGGGCCGAGGATGTGGTGGAAAAATTGGAAAGTACAGGGGAACTTGATGCCGATGTATTTTTCGACCTTAATAATAATATACCCACACTTGCTGAATTGAATGAATATAAAACCATTCTTTTTTATACTGATGGTGGGATTCAGGATGCAACAGCCTTTGGTGATATTCTAGCAGATTATATTGAAGGGGGTAAGGGTGTTCTTAATGCTGCTTTCTCCGGGCATATTTCTCCAGATGGAGGTTGGTCACAATACAATTTATATGATGCAACTTCATTTAACAGTGGTTCACAACATACCCTGGGTACAGTAAATTTGCCAGGCGATCCAATTATGGCTAATGTAAATTCTTTTGACGGCGGATCTAATTCTTATCATGACATCAACGGTACGTTAAGCGCAAATGCCACTGTTGTAGCAGAATGGAGTAACGGTAACCCACTAATTGTAAAAGCAGATGATGTCGGCCCACAAGAAGTTAGACAAGTATTTTTAAATTTCTTTCCTCCTTCAGATATTGAAAGAGCTGATTTTTGGGATGAAACTACAGATGGAGCACAAATTATGATCAACGCTGTAAAATGGGTCATTCAAGGAAATGATGTGCTAAACTCTAAAGACTTTAATACCAACACCATATCCTTTGGATTATATCCTAATCCAGTACAAGACATGCTTAATGTTGAGATGGGTGCAGATGCGCAATTCAACTCTGCTGAAGTATATAATCTACAAGGACAAAAAGTAACTGCCTCGACTCAACCTACGGTCAATGTTGCAAACCTATCTAGCGGAATTTATCTTATCAAGGTAACTTCTTTAGATGGGGGTATTCAAACTAAGCGTTTTATTAAAAAGTAATTTTTTTCATAATTCGTATTGACGCTTAGTGTAAACCCGACTGGTGTAGGACCAGTCGGGTTTTTAATTGCCTTTTAATCTACCCCATAGTTTATTCAATAGAAACTGTGCACTTTCTGGAGTTTTACGATTTTCTTTGGCGGTGAATTCACCATCTCTTTGGGTCAATTCGTAGGCAAATACAAAAACCTCTTCGGTTTCATTGATGGGCATTAGTCCAAATCGTAAGTCATAGAAAAACCAAACACCTTCTATTTGTTCCATCAAATACCAGCCTTGGGCAATATAAATCAACCGCTGAACGTTCTTTTCTTGGCGAATTTCTTCGGAAGCATTTCTCTGCTTCTTAAAGCGTGTAAAAGTGATAGGCCTAGTGTCAAAAAAAGAATATTCCCCCAGCAAATAAGCGTCTTCAGTTTCTACATTTGCGTTCCATAGGATCGTATTGAAAGCTGAAGGTCTTGTTAATATTCGGGTGTAGGCAATTTGCTGCTCTTGTAACGCAGCTTCAAACTTTTGATACGTGATATACTTTAATATAACTGTTAGCAGCAGGTATCCTGTGGATAAGTAAATCCCAAGCCAGTTCGTTTTTTTCCGCGAAAGCGAACCTTTTTTCTTGAATAAAACCACCATTACACAACATAAAAAAGGTAGTGTGTACAAGGGGTCGATCACAAAAATACTGTTGATGGCTATACGTGTATCTAACGGCCAAAAAAGTTGCGTTCCCCAGGTGGTAAAAGCATCTAGTAAGGGATGGGTGAATAATCCCCAAAAAAATAACCACGCCCAAGGCTTCCATAATAAGTGCTGCTTACGTTCTAGTTTTGACGTAAGCCAACCTAATGCCGGTGCCATGAGGATGGAGAAAAAAATGGAATGACTAAATCCACGATGGATTTCTGTGGCAGTGATTTTATCTGTAAAATAGTTTGCAGCCACGTCTAAATCTGGGATCGTCCCTGCAATAGCGCCATATAACAATGCTTTATTGCCAATTTTATGACCTAACACCGCTTCACCAACCGCAGCTCCTAACACGATTTGAGTTAAGGAATCCATAAGTTTATGATGATTCTGATACTAGTTCTCGTTTTACTGCCCTACGTAAGTAATATCCTGTGACCACTGTAGAAAGCACGTCGGCAATAGGAAATGATATCCAAACTCCAAACACGCCTAAAAAACGGGGTAAAATCAAAATCAACGGAATTAAGAAGAAGCCTTGCTTAGTGAGACTAAGCAGTAATGCGGGAATCGCCTTACCTGTCGCCTGAAAATACGATGCGCCAATTAATTGTATCACAATTACCGGAGTAGCAGCAAATACCCAGCGTAATGCATTTGGCGTTCGTGCCAATAATTCTTTATTATTGGCCAAATTTTCTGCGGAAGAATCGCGATTGCTGATGAAAATTTCTACAATAGGTTCTGGAAACAGCATAATCACCGCAAAAATGATCAAGGCCAATATCCCGGAATAAATGATAGAGGTGTTAATCGCTTTTCTAACCCGCTGAAACTTGTCTGCTCCATAATTATATCCCGCGATAGGCATAAAACCTTGGTTTACTCCAATCACCGGGAATAAGGCAAACATCAACATGCGATTGATAATACCGTAACTGGCGACATCCATTGCGTCTCCATAGGTGATCAACACGTTATTTAGTAAAATAGTAAGCACGCTAATTACGCCTTGTCTGGCTAAGGTGACAGCACTGAGGCTATTAATTTCTGAAACAATTTTTTTCTTGAGTTTGAAGCATTCCACAGAAAGACGCAACTCACTTTTAAACACAAAAAACCAGAGAATAAAGGCGAAACAAAGCGCATAAGAAGTAAACGTAGCCCATGCTGCTCCTTCCATCCCAAAATCAAATACATGGATGAGCAAATAGTCCATGAAAATGTTACCTATGGCTGGGATGATCATCGCATACATGGCAAACTTAGGCTTACCTTCTGCTCTTATGACATTATTTCCCATCATGCACATCGCCAGCATCACAATCCCATAGAGAACAATGCGATAATATGTCAACGCCAAGTCTTTAAAAGATTTGTCTGCGCCAAAGAATTCAATCAACCTATCCTGAAATACTAATCCTATTAGGGCAAGTGCTCCAGAAATTAAGAGCGTTAGCGTGATTTGATTCCCAAAAACGCGCAACGCTTTATCATTATCGCCAGAACCCAAAGCTCTAGATAGTACAGAGCTTCCCCCTATCCCGAAGGCTAATCCAATTGCTCCAATAAAAAAGGTGATGGGTATTACAACGGTAATGGCAGAAATGGCCAAGGGACCTATCCATCTCCCTACAAAAATGGTATCCACAATCATATTTAGCGACATGACCAGTATACCAATGGAGGCAGGTACTGCCTGCTGAATAAGAAGTTTAGAAATAGGCGCTGTGCCCAGCTGTTTGGATTTACTTGCCATTAAGCAATGGCGGTTTTTGTGTCTACGATCGCCCACTCATCAATCCAGCGCGAAAGTACTTTTACCCAATCTTGGCGATCATTTAAACAAGGTATGGTGGTAAATTCTTTACCTCCCACTTCGTGAAAGATTTCTTCACCTTCCATCGCAATTTCTTCTAGCGTTTCTAAACAATCACTCACAAAGGCGGGTGTTACAATGGTCATATTTTTGATCCCCTTTTTACCCATTTTTTCAATGGTTCTGTCTGTATAAGGTTGCAACCACGGATCAAAGCCTAGTCTGGATTGAAAGGACGTTGAATAGGTATCTTCTTTAAGTTCAAGGTATTGCGCGACCAATCGAGTAGTTTCAAAACATTGATGACGATAGCAATACTGATGCGCCGGCGAGGGTGATTTACAGCAAGATCCATCTATTTTGCAGTGAGATTTAGTAATGTCACTTTTTCTAATGTGGCGCTCTGGAACTCCATGGTAACTAAATAACAGATGTTCATAGTCCACATGATACAGTTTTTCTTTAATGCTCTCTGCCAATACCCTTATATAGTCAGGATGATTATAAAAAGGCGGCATGGTCGTGAAACTCATATCAGGAAAGTGTTCTCTACGTAACTCTTCGGCAAGTACTAAGATAGTCTCTGTAGTAGCCATGGCGAATTGTGGATAAAGCGGAATTAAAAATACCTCGTTTACTCCCTGATCGTGTAATTTTTGAAGTCCTTCTTTTATAGTTCCGCTACCATAACGCATAGCTACCTCAACGGGTACGCCTGTCATTTCATCTACTTTCTCTCGTAGACGTTCAGAAAGTACAATAAGCGGTGATCCTTCTTCCCACCAAATTTTTTTATAGGCCTTGGCACTTTGCTTTGGCCGGGTATTTAGAATGATTCCTTTTACGAGTAGTGTACGCGCCCATTTAGGCACATCAATTACGCGTTCGTCCATTAAAAATTCACCCAAATATTTTTTAACGTCTTTAGGGTCGGTACTATCTGGAGAGCCCAGATTGACCATCAAAACACCTTTATTTCTCATGTAGCGTATTCTTTTTCAGTAGCATCCAAAAATACGAATTACCCTATAGATACACCTTAAAATTATGTGAAGGAACCCAAAGCCTTAAGTTTAAAATTTAAATGCTTTAGCAAGGTGATCATAAGTCTTAGCAATCAAACAATATCCTTTAGCAATTATTCTCATGCTTCTATAGTCATAATTTTATATTTGTGTTTATGCGGGTGTCGATTTTATTTCTTTTTATCTCCTCTCTATGCATTGCGCAGCACCCTGCTTATCTTAAGCTTGGTGATCGTGATCAGGTTCCAGATATCGAATTTTATGATTTACTGGTAGATCAAAAAGGAAACCGATGGTTTGCAGCAGATAAAGGATTATTTAGGTATGATGGAACGACATTTATTGAATATACAAATAAAGAAAAACGCGGATTTTCTATCTTTGACTTAAATGAAGATCAACAAGGTAGGATCTGGTGTCTGAATATTTCTGGTCAAATATTTTATGTAGAGAATGATGAACTGATCATATTTAAAGATCTTCAAAAGGAGCTAAAAGGTTATCTGCCTAAATTAGTGGTTAGTGATAACAAACTCTTTCTTTTTGGGCTGGATGAAATCTTCCAAATTGACATCAAGACCAAAAATTTTGCGCGTATCGTTTCTATCGATGGAAGAAGAGAAATTGCTGAGCCTGCGCTTCATGGAGATATGTTGATCACATCCATTGATGATAAGCTCATTGATCTGCTTTCAGGAAAAGCGCTATCAACGGATAACGCGTTTCTTAGAAACAACCTTGTTAAGAGTGCATGGTATTCTTATCAAGGAACATTATTATATTTAAAGAAAAATAAAACCAATAAACTTTATAGATATAATTTAGAGCGCAAAACACTAATCGAACTAAAACTACCAGAGGTTTTAAGGTATACCAGAGTTCAGAAGTTCAGTATCATTAATAACGAGTTATGGTTGTGCAGCGAAAAGGGTGTTTTTAGTTTAGCTATAGATAAGGACAATGTGATCGTAAATGATCGATGGTTTAAAGATTTTCATATCAGTGATATTGAGAAAGATCTGCAAGATCATTATTGGATATCAACACTCACCGAAGGACTTTTCTTAGTCCCTAATCCA
This sequence comes from Gangjinia marincola, assembly GCF_039523415.1. Lineage (NCBI taxonomy): Bacteria > Pseudomonadati > Bacteroidota > Flavobacteriia > Flavobacteriales > Flavobacteriaceae > Gangjinia > Gangjinia marincola. The sequence goes on along the minus strand of NZ_BAAAFG010000015.1, from coordinate 506,788 downwards.
AATATATGTACACTTACCGGAGTAAATCACAATATTACAGTCTTAGAAAAAGAAAATGATAGTGTTCTCTTCTTTGGCACACGTGATGGGAATATATATGGCTTCAATCGAAAATCACAAAAGATCATTTCTCAAGCCCTTTTAAACAAAGGAGCCATCAAAGACTTAGTTGTTCACAATGAAAAAGGAGTAATATACGTGCTTGCTGATCGAGGTGGTTCTATCCATTCCTTAAAAGGTCTAAGCAAAATAGGTAATTTTAATGTTGTTGCCGGAAAGAGTATTGATCTAGTCGATAATAATAGACTTATTTATGCTTCGGCAGGGAGTAGTGGTTTGGTTGAGTTTGACAAAGATTTTAATAGCCATAAGATAGTTCTTCAGTCACCTAAACGATCTTATGCAAGCAGTTTTAATACTTTTAATACTACAGCTTGGGTCGGTAACGTAGATCAATTGATACGATATGATCGTACCTGGCTACCATCAGAAATAAAATATAATAATGAAGCACTTAGTGTTAATCATATTACTCATGCTACCCATGGTCAAACCTGGTTGGCCTCCTTTGATTTAGGAGTTATACATATCGATCAAAATGAAAGTACGACGCTTATAGATCATGACAAGGGGCTTTTGTCATTCAAAATAGCTGCCCTAAAAACAGATAAAAATAGCCTTTGGATAGCATCAGATAAAGGAGTTCAATTTTATAACACTCACAAGGATGAGTTACAATCCTATACATCCTTCAATGGTATCCCTACAAATAAAATAACTGATGCACTGATTTATGATGATACCGTCTTATTTTCTACCACCGCAGGTATATTTAGTCTTAACAAACAAACTTTAGGGACCAAGCAATACTTACCTGAAATTTTGATAGAAAGCTTAACAATCAATGATAATTCAAGAGAGGTGTCAGATACGTTAAAACTGAGCTTTAAAGAAACCAAAATAGGTATGAAGTTTCGATCTAATGTTTTTAGAGCAAATGACCATATTCAATATGCATTTAAATTAAAACAAAACGATAGTGTAGGCTGGTCCACCTTGGATTTAGGGAATAATAATCTGGTTTTTAATAGTCTTGGTGCCGGAAAATATCAACTAAAATTAAAGGCAGTCGATCGACTAACCAAAGCTGAGTCCCCTATAAAAACAATCTACTTTTCAATTGAACAGGCCATTTGGAAAACATGGTGGTTTTTACTTTGGTGTTCAACTGTAGTGATTTCAATTATTTTAGGGATAGCCCGGTATATTATAAAGCGCAAAGCTATCGCAAAACAAAGAGAGCTTAATCAACTAGAACAGGACAAGCAAATGATCCTGCTTAAATTAGAAAATTTACGATCTCAAATGAATCCGCATTTTGTATTTAATGCGCTCAATTCGATACAGGAGTATATCATTTTAAATGAAAAACACCTTGCAAGTGATTACTTAGGTAAGTTTGCCGACCTAATGCGCAAATATTTAGAGCACAGTAACAAAGAATACATAACATTAGCCGAAGAGATAGATAGTCTTAAGATGTATCTTGAGCTAGAAAAATTACGCTTTGAAGATCAGTTAGAATACAGAATTGAAGTAGATCAAAACATTCATCAAGAGCTCATAGAAATACCTGCAATGCTTCTTCAACCTTATGTAGAAAATTCCATAAAACATGGTTTATTGCATAAAAGAGGTCAACGTAAGCTACATATAGAATTTAAAAATCAAACCGATTATCTTATATGTGTCATTTTAGACAATGGCATTGGCAGAAAAAAAGCGAACGAACTTAACAATCGAAAAAAATCAAATCACAAGTCTTTTGCCACAAAAGCAAATGCAAATCGAGTAACCCTGATGAATTTTGAAAAAAAAGAGCAGATTAATGTTCGAATAATTGATTTATTCAATGATAGGGAAGAAGCAATGGGAACAAAAGTAAAAATCACAATCCCAAAACAGCGTAAAGAAATTAATGTATGACAGCCGTTATTATAGATGATGAACCAAAAGCGCGTTTATTATTAAGCACCATCCTAAAAGATGATTGCCCTGATATCAAACAACAATATGAAGCCGAAGATTTATTACAAGGCATTAGGCTTATTAAAAAATATAAGCCAGAACTCGTATTTCTTGATATTGAAATGCCGGAGCATTCAGGATTAGAATTACTTGATTTCTTAAGTCCAGAAGACATATCCTTTGATTTAATTTTTACCACTGCTTACAATGAATATGCGTTAAAAGCATTTCAGCTTAGTGCTATTAGCTACCTGTTAAAGCCTTTGCGACCACAGCAGGTCATAGAAGTCGTTCAACGTGTAAAAAGCAAATTGCACACCACTCAAGTATCAAAAAAATTAGAACAACTTAAAGAGAATCTAAATTCACAACAGTTTTCAAAAATTGGTCTTACTCACGCCAAGGGAATTACTTTTGTCAAGATCAACGATATAATTTTGTTTGAAGCTTCTGGAATGTATACCTCGGTATTATTAAAAAATGAAGAAATTGTCGTAAGCAAACCACTTAAATACTACGTTGAATTATTAAAAGATCAACCTCTTTTCTTTAGATCACATCGTTCATTTCTTATCAACCTTAATTTCTTAAAGGAATTCATACGAGTAGATGGAGGCTATTTACTCATGGAGAATAATAAACGCGTCTCTATTGCAAAGGATAATGTGGATTCGTTCCTAAAAGCTATTCAAGAAAGGTTTTAGCAATTAAACCAACCTATCTAGCAACTCAGGAACTTGCTTTAGCAATTTTGCCAGTGACAGCAGTACATCTTGCTTGTATTATTGTAGTAAATTCTTAAAACACTTATAATGAAAAAGACTTTACTTTTTATGCTAGGCGTAAGCCTAGCAAATTTAATGCACGCGCAAATTTATGTAGACCAAACTGCTACTGGAGACAACAATGGTACTAGCTGGGATAACGCGTATGTTGATCTACAAGATGCACTGACTAATGCTAATCCAAATGATGAAATCTGGGTCGCTCAAGGAAGATATGTACCTCCACAAGCAGGACGATTTGCTTCTTTTATTACCCAACCTTCTCAAATCGGTCTAAAAATTTACGGCGGATTTAATGGTATAGAAACTGCACTAAACCAGCGTGATTTTAGAAATAATCCAACAGTTCTAGATGGCGATAAGAACGGAGATGATACTCCGGGAGTCATTGATGCTAATAATGCATTTAGACAAGATAATGTCTATAATGTAGTCTTAATACAAGGAGATGACGTCACTATTGATGGTTTCACCATAGAAAATGGACATGCAAACGGTAATGATCTTCCTCAACAAAATGGTGCTGCCATTAGAAAAACTCAAGCTCCAGCGAAACTGACCGTAAAAAATTGTTTGATCACAAATAATTACGCTAATACCAGTGCTGCAGGTATTTTCTTTTGGGTTGACAAGGTAGGTTCTGAATTGATCGCAGAAGGAAATGTATTTACGAATAACAGAGCTCAGTGGGGCACAGGCATTTATGCTGTATTATTAGACCCTAATCCTACTGCTACGATGGACGTGCGCGTTTTAGGAAATTTATTTGCGAAGAACGAGGCCATAGGTGGTAATTCTTTAGGTGCTAGCGCACTTTGGGTAAGGGGCCTTGCTACACAGGGAATAGTTGATGTAGATATTATTAACAATACGATCTACAACAACGTAGATAATGTACTCTCTAATCAAGGAGAAACCAGAACCACGGTAGGCGTAGACGCTGTAGGAACAAGTACTATTTCCACTACCTATGCAAATAACATTAATGATAATAATGCAGATTTAAGCGGTACAGTCGCTTCAAATAATATTATGACTGTTTTAAGCGGGACCTATTTAGGTAATGAAGCAGATGTTTTTATAAATAACAATCTAACTGATGTAAGTTTTGGTGGTGCGGCAGACATTCCGCCCGCTTCATTAGCTAATAACATTTTAGGAAACCCATCTTATGTTGATGAAGCAAATAATGATCTTAATTTAGTTCAAGGATCTTTGGGAATAGACGCAGGAGATAATACCTCGCTCCCAGCAGGATTTACAAGTGACTTAGCTGGTAATCCAAGAATCGTCAATACTACTGTTGATGCAGGAGCTTTTGAATTTCAAGGAAATCTTTCTGTAAGTAGCCTGAACAAAGAAAATTTCAAATTATCTTTTTATCCTAATCCGGCAACAGATGTTCTAACGATTAATGCTGAAAACAAAAAATTGACAGAAATTTCTATCTTCAGTCTACAGGGAAGAAAGATTTTGCAATCAAAAAATAATACAGTCGATGTGAGCAAACTGCAAGCGGGAATATACTTGGTCAAAGCTGTATCACAAGAAGGAATAATAATGACCAAAAGATTTATAAAAAAATAAGATCTTCAAACACCCAGAATCGTTTATTTAATCCTTTGGTCATTTTGACCAAAGGATTTTCTAATTTTGAGTTTGCATGTACTGCTTTGGTGTGATTCCAAACTTCTTTTTAAACGCTGCAATAAAGTGGCTTGATGTGCTATATCCTATTTTTAAACCCACTTCATTCACATTGTGTTGCCCTTTTTCTAATAAACTACGGGCGTATTCTAATTTATAATCTACTAAAAACCCGTAAACAGTATCCCCGTATATTTCCTTGAATCCTTCTTTTAGTTTTTTGAGAGATAATCCTATTTTCTCAGAGAGTTCCTGCAAGGTAGGAGGCTCTGCCATATGCTCAATAATAAGCTGTTTGGCCATTTTTATTTTGCGCACATTCTCTTCATCTGCTAAAAAAGGGCATTGTTCAACATCTGGCTCATCGGGATGATTAAAATATAATCCAATAAGTTCGTATGCCTTTCCTTTAAGGTAAATATCACGGACAGATTCGTGTAAATTAAAATTGAGCATTTGATTAAGCACTACTGCCGTAGAGGGAGAAATCACACCGTCTTTATAGTACTTCTTACTCTTATTCTCCTCGCTCAAAAAGTCAACATAGCTAGCCTCTTGGGAAAAGAGCGTATGAAATTTTTTCAGGTGAACTAATATTGAAACTAACCAAGAGTTTTCAGCAATCTGTAAATGCAAAGGCAAATCCTGCTGCGGATTATACAGTAGCAATGACTTCTGTTCGCTTAAGGGCAAGCGGTAGTTTCCGTTATTAAAAACAAAAATTCCGTTTCCCTTAGCACAAAAATGAAACTGAATATAAGAGCTATCTACCTGATGCTTAAATTCTTCCAGAGAATCAGAATTATTTTTATGGGTGATGATGATAAAGTCATCTTCTATGTTTACCAATTCGCTTGAACTTCTAGCGACATTTTTTTCAATATTTTGTTTCATACCTATACTTTATTATTTAGAATTATTCCAAATAAGAGTCTTTAATCCTCCTAATTTATTGACATTTGATGATATTTCAGTCAAAAATAATTAAATTAGTTCGATACGAACCGCTATCGTTATAATTAGTACTTATAGCGTTATCTAATTAGATGCTTGCCACCTAATTTTGCATTCCAATTGTGTTAGAGTCTATGCAGAATAGAAAAGAGGCAGGTAGTTCTATCTTTTACGTGATAGGATTAAGCTACAAAAAAGCCGACGAAGAAGTTCGTGGTCATTTTAGCTTGTCTGAAGACGCTAAACGCAATGTCATTCTTCAAGCTAAAGAACAACATATTCCCGCCGCTTTAGTTGTTTCCACCTGTAACCGTACTGAAATTTACGGTTTTGCGCAGCACCCCTATCAACTTATCAAGATTTTGTGTGAAAATACCGTTGGAACAGTAGAAGAGTTTGAGGAGGTTTCTTACGTATACAAAAATAATGATGCTATTGAGCACATGTTCAATGTAGGTACCGGGCTTGACAGTCAAATACTGGGTGATTTCGAAATTATAAGTCAGCTCAAAAAAGGCTTTAAAGAAGCTAAAAAGCATCATATGACCAATCCGTTTTTGGAGCGACTGCTCAATGCGGTGATCCAGGCAAGTAAACGCATTAAAAACGAAACGAATCTTTCTACAGGAGCGACTTCGGTAAGCTTTGCATCGGTCAAGTACATCTTAGAAAATGTTCCAGAAGTCTCTGAAAAAAATATTTTACTTTTTGGAACTGGAAAGATCGGTCGTAATACCTGTGATAATCTCGTAAAACACATCGATAACAAGCATATTACGTTAATAAACCGTACTAAGGATAAAGCCGAAGCACTAGCTGGAAAATTTGATATTACCGTAAAAGATTACGCCAATTTACAGGCAGAAATTAGGCAGTCTGATGTTTTGATCGTAGCAACCGGTGCGCAGCAACCTACCATTTCAAAAGAGTTACTATATCCCCAAAAAGAGCTACTCATTTTGGATCTATCTATCCCAAAAAATGTGGCTAACGATGTAGCAGAAATTCCCGGAGTAACCTTAGTCCATCTGGATGATTTATCAAGGATGACAGATGAAACCATTGAGAATAGAAAAGAAGCCATTCCGCTTTCGCGGAAAATCATCAGCGAAGTAAAAGCAGATTTTGACACATGGTTGGCCTCCCGAAAATTCGCACCAACCATCAAAGCACTTAAAACAAAGTTAGAGACCATCAAAGATGCCGAAGTTGATCACCAACGCAAAAAAATATCCAACTTTGATCAGGATCAAGCCGAAATTTTAAGCTCTCGCATCATTCAAAAAATCACTACGCACTTTGCCAATCACCTCAAAGAAAACAGCACTGATGCCGAAGATAGTTTGACGTTGATTCATAAAGTATTTCAGTTAGATCATACCAACTAAGCATGTCAAAGGTCATAAGAATAGGGACCAGAGATAGTGAACTTGCACTCTGGCAAGCAAACACGGTTAAAGATCAATTGGAAGAATTAGGCCATCAATGTTCACTCGTTCCGGTAAAATCAACCGGGGATATTGTGCTGGATAAACCCCTATACGAATTAGGTATAACCGGGATATTCACTAAAACACTGGACATTGCTATGCTCACCGGTCAAGTTGATATCGCGGTACACAGCATGAAGGATGTTCCTACCGCTTTACCGCATGGCATCGTCAAAGCTGCGGTTTTAAAACGACATAACGCCCAAGACATTTTAGTGCATAAAGGAAATCTGGACTTTTTAAAAACTAAGGGCAAAATCGCTACCGGAAGCTTACGCCGAAAAGCACAATGGTTACATCGTTTTCCTGATCATGAGGTAACAGATTTGAGGGGGAATGTAAATACCCGACTCCAAAAATTGAAGGATTCCGATTGGGATGGGGCCATCTTTGCCAAGGCAGGCTTAGAGCGAATAAACGTTTTACCTTCTCATCACACCGTATTGGATTGGATGCTTTCTGCCCCAGCGCAAGGTGCCATGATGGTAGTTGCATTACAAAAAGATGAAGAAATTTTAGAGGCACTTGCTCCCTTAAATCATCATGAGTCTGATATTTGCACATACATAGAACGTGACTTCTTACGCACCTTAGAAGGTGGATGCACGGCTCCTATCGGGGCTTTTGCATCCATAGAAAATGACATCATTTCCTTTCATGGCGTTTTACATTCGCTCAATGGCAAAGAGAAAATTAAGGTCGACAAAGAGTTGCCCATAATTCAATACAAGAATATGGGTAAGGAATGTGCCCAAATATTACTACATAACGGGGGCGCCAAGATGATGAAACGAATTAAAGAGTAGATGGGGTAATGCGCATTCTCTCCACCAAAATATTGACCTTAGCTCAAAAAAATCATCTCATTCATGCTGGTTTTCATTATGTGGAGCGAAATTTTATTGAAACTCTAGCGATAGATTTTGACGTTCCGCAAAATACTGAGCACATCATTTATACCAGTCAGAAGGCTGTTGAAGTAATAGCAGAAAAGCGGGACCAAATTAACTTGCAACATGCTCATATCTATTGCGTAGGTGAGAAAACAGCTGCCTTTGCTAGAGAAATTGGATTTCATGTTGTTGAAATTGCCCCGAACGCAGCAGATTTAGCTAAAAAGCTTATTGAATCCTACGCAGATAAGGCTTTTACCTTTTTCTGCGGAAAACAACGTAGAGATGAGCTGCCTCATGCATTGAAGGAAGCTAAGATTAGGGTTGAAGAAATTGTGGTTTATAAAACTATGCTCACTCCTGAAGAATTAAGAGGTCATTTTGACGGTATTCTTTTTTTTAGCCCAAGTGCCATTCAAAGTTTTGTGTCTAAGAATACTTTTTCAGAAGAAGTAACCGCATTTTGTATTGGTGCGACCACCTCTAAAGAAGCTGAAAAGCACACAAAAAACATTGTGGTAGCCAATCATCCTTCCGTAGAGAATGTATTGGTACAGGTAATAAAGAAATTAAATAGGTCATTTCGACAAGCTCAATGACCAGAATACGAAATATACTATTAAAACGAATCCTAGGCAGGAATTTAGGATAACATATTATGATAAAAAACGATCTATTTCTAAGAGCATTAAAAGGGGAAAGCGTAAACCGCCCGCCGGTTTGGATGATGAGACAAGCAGGACGTTATCTGCCAGAATTTATGGCGCTCAAGCGTAAATACGATTTCTTTACACGTTGCCGTACGCCAGAATTGGCTTCAGAAATCACGGTGCAACCTATACGTATCATAAAACCAGATGCGGCGATCTTATTCTCAGATATTTTGGTGATCCCGCAGGCCATGAATATTGATGTTGAAATGAAAGAAGGGATTGGACCTTGGTTACCTAATCCAGTTCGCACAACGGCAGATGTAGAACAAGTGATTGTTCCAAATATTGAGGAAACCTTAGGGTATGTGATGGATGCTATTGATATGACCAAGGAGATGTTGAATGATGACGTCCCGTTGATTGGTTTTGCAGGATCCCCATGGACTATTTTATGCTACGCGGTAGAAGGTAGAGGCTCTAAGAGTTTTGATAAGGCAAAACGTTTTTGTTTCTCTAATCCGCAAGCAGCTCATGCACTGCTTCAAAAAATAACAGACACTACAATTCTTTACCTAAAAGAAAAAGTAAAACACGGCGTGAATGCAGTACAAATTTTTGATAGTTGGGGCGGGATGTTATCTCCTGTAGATTATCAGGAATTCTCCTGGCCATACATTAATCAAATTGTAGATGCGCTGGCTGACGAAACTGAAGTCATTGTTTTTGCAAAAGGCTGTTGGTATGCCCTAGAAGATATGGCAAAAAGCAGGGTCTCAGCGCTTGGCGTGGATTGGACGTGTTCCCCGGACCTAGCAAGAAAATTTACGGGTAGTAAGGTCACCTTACAAGGTAATTTTGACCCTTCCAGATTATTTTCGCCTATTCCTGACATTCAAAAAATGGTCAAAGAAATGATCGATGGCTTTGGGAAAGATAAGTATATCGCCAATTTGGGGCACGGTATATTACCAACAGTGCCCGTAGATCATGCAAAAGCATTCGTAGATGCGGTGAAAGCATATGAGGCATGAAAGAGCAATTCTTAACATACATAAATCATCTACAAAACACCATTTGCCAAGCCTTTGAGAAAATCGATGGTAGAGCGACTTTTCAAGAGGATTTTTGGGATCGTCCCGAAGGTGGCGGAGGCAGATCGCGCATCATAGAACATGGAAATGTCTTTGAAAAAGGCGGTGTTAATACCTCAGCGGTACACGGCACACTACCCCAATCCATGCAAGCCTACTTTGGGGTTGAAGATGCAGACTTTTTTGCTTGTGGTATTAGTCTGGTAATGCATCCGTATAATCCGTTTGTACCAACAGTTCACGCAAATTTTAGATACTTTGAGATGTATGATAAACAAGGGGAAATTGTAGATCAATGGTTTGGTGGCGGATTAGATTTAACTCCGTACTACGTATTTGAAGAAGACGCCTCTCATTTTCATCAGGTGTGTAAAGCTGCTTGCGATCAACATGATAAATCTTTTTATCCCGCGTATAAAAAACGTTGTGACGAATATTTCTGGAATGCGCACCGCGATGAAGCACGTGGCGTAGGCGGATTATTTTTTGACTATTGCAAAGCAACCAGCGAAATGAGCATGCAGGACTGGTTTGCCTTTGTGACAGAGGTAGGCGATCATTTTTTAGAAGCCTACATTCCTATTGTTGAAAAAAGAAAAGACACTCAGTTTAAGGCTTCTCATAAACGCTGGCAAGAAATACGCCGTGGGCGATACGTAGAGTTTAATTTAGTGCATGACAAAGGCACCTTATTTGGGCTTAAAACTAATGGGCGTATTGAAAGCATTCTTATGAGCCTACCCCCAACCGTTCAATGGAAATACAATTATCATCCTGAAGAAGGTAGTGCAGAAGAAGAGCTGATTAATACTTTAAAAGAACCTAAAGAGTGGGTCAATCCCTAAAACCAAATCTCAGTTTTCTTTGTGTTTAAATGCTAAAAATTTACTGATAAAACATCGACATTTATGTTCCCATTAAGAAGAAACCGCCGCTTAAGAACAAATGAAGCTATTAGAAGCTTGGTACGAGAAACGATCATTAGCCCGAATGACTTTATTGTTCCGCTGTTTGTGGTCGAGGGAAAAAGCGTGAAAGAAGAAATTCCTTCTATGCCTAATTATTACCGCATGAGTTTAGACCTATTAAAAAATGAGGCCAAAGAATTATGGTCGTTAGGCCTCAAATCTGTGCTGCTGTTTGTCAAAGTTGATGACCAGTTAAAAGACAATGCAGGCACAGAAGCACTTAATCCTATTGGCTTAATGCAACAGGCAATTAAGACCGTAAAAGATGCCGCACCAGGGATGTTAGTAATGACAGATGTGGCGCTTGATCCTTATTCTATCTATGGGCATGATGGCGTGGTTGAAGAAGGCATCATCGACAATGATGAAACTAATCACATCCTAGCAAAAATGAGCGTTTCTCATGCTCAAGCAGGAGCAGATATCGTAGCGCCCAGTGACATGATGGACGGCAGAATTTTAAGCATACGTCAAACCCTTGAAAATGAAAATTTTCAGGAGGTAGGGATCATGAGTTATAGCGCTAAGTACGCCTCGGCCTTTTATGGACCGTTTAGAGATGCATTGGACTCAGCTCCCGTGGATCAAAAAAATATCCCACAAGATAAAAAAACCTATCAGATGGATCCTGCCAATCGGGATGAAGCCATTAAAGAAACCTTGATGGATATTGAAGAAGGAGCAGACATTGTCATGGTGAAACCCGGCTTATGCTATTTAGATATCGTGAGAGATATCAAAGAAGTGGTTGACGTACCAGTTGCCGTATATCAAGTAAGTGGTGAATATGCGATGCTCAAAGCAGCGGCAGAGAAAGGATGGCTGGATCATGATGCCGTAATGATGGAACAGATAACCGCCGTTAAGCGTGCGGGAGCTAATATGATCGCTTCTTATTTTGCAAAGGACGTAGTGAGGTATCTTCAGCAATAGCCAATAACGAAGCTGCAAAGGTGTTATCATTTCTTTAATAGTTTATGCGCGTGTAAATTGTGTACCTTAGCAGTAAGAACAAACATTCATGAGCCTACTTCTTTTTTACGCTTTTATTTCTATTTTCTTTTCGTTTTTATGCTCAATTCTAGAGGCAGCGCTACTTAGTGTTACCCCAACCTTTATCAATATCAAAAAAGAAGAAGGCAAGAGTTATGCAACGACCTTAGAACATCTTAAAGAAGACGTCGATAAGCCACTTATCGCGATTCTTACACTTAATACCATTGCACATACGGTTGGAGCGATATTAGTGGGTGTTCAAGCCGAAAAGCTTCCGTATAAGGTAGAGCTTTGGGGAATCAATATGGTAGGAATTGTTTCTGCGATTATGACCTTTTTGATTTTAGTGCTTTCTGAAATTATCCCAAAGACCATCGGCGCTACCTACTGGCAAGGATTGGCGAACTTTACATCAAAAACCTTAACTATCATGATATTTCCGCTTAAATACACGGGAATATTGTGGTTCTTACAACTCACCACCAAACTCATTGGTAAATCTGAACACGGCAGCGTACTTACACGTGAAGACTTCTCTGCCATGGCACAAATAGCCGAAAAAGAAGGTGTATTCGAAAAATCTGAATCTAAGATCATCAACAATCTGCTTAATTTTCAGCAAATTCAGGCGAAGGATATCATGACGCCACGCACTGTAATGAAAATTGCTTCTGAAGAAAAAACGGTCAGAGAATTTTTTGAGAATAACCAAAGTCTACGTTTTTCACGTATCCCCGTATATAAAGGCAGCGTTGATAATCTGGATGGGCATGTTTTAAAGGCTGAGGTGTATAAAGAAATGGCTAAAGGCAACGGTGGCATGAAACTGGCTGAGCTCAAACGTGATATTATGATCACGAATCGCAATATTCCGATCCCAGAATTATTTGAAAAGTTTGTTGAAACCCGAAATCATATCGCGCTTGTGGTAGATGAATACGGTACGATCAGTGGTTTAGTCACGATGGAAGATGTGATTGAAACCTTACTGGGTCTGGAAATTATGGATGAAAGTGATCACGTGGAAGACTTACAAACCTTAGCCCGCCAAAACTGGGAAAAACGTGCTGAAGAACTAGGCTTATTACAAGAACTCTTCGATAATAAATCTAAAGAAGAATGAAAACAGCAGTGATGGATACGCCCATAGGCGCACTGCAAATCAAAGGAGATCAAGATGGAATTTGCGAGGTACTTTTTATTGAAGATACCGATTTTACTCAACCCCAAGAAATTCCGTCGCTACTGTGGGATGCTGTAAATCAACTTCAAGAATACTTTGATCAAAAAAGAACATTCTTTGATTTAAACCTAAATCCCGTCGGGACAGATTTTCAGAAAAAAGTCTGGAGAGTACTGGCTGATATTCCCTTTGGTAAAACAACCTCGTATTTAGCTATTGCCAAACAATTAGGGGACCCTAAAGTAATTCGTGCAGCAGCCTCAGCCAATGGCAAAAACCCCATTTCAATCATCATTCCATGTCATCGCGTGATTGGGAGCGATGGGTCCTTGACGGGTTATTCCGGCGGACTCCACCGTAAGAAATGGCTGCTGGCACATGAAAGTCCGGTGACACAGCAATCTTTATTTTAGGTAGCCTTAAGTTATTCGATTAGTACATCGACTGATTGATAACAATTTTTTATCTTTCTTTTTTAAATCCTCTCCTTTGAAAAAAATACTATCCTTTTTTAAATGGTTGCTGGCTGTGTTGCTTCTGCTCATTGCACTCCTTTACATCACCGATTATGATTATATCTTAAAAGGAGTACGTGTGGTATATATGACCGGTCATACCACAGCTTTCATTGATGATCATGTCTATTTTGAGAATGATACTATTAACAGTGGTCAACCTCAACAATGGCCATTGCATAAAGCCTATAATTCTGTTGAGGTAACCGAAGAACTTTCAGAAGTAAATCAAAAACTGGGAACCATTGCCTATGTCATCATTAAAAACGACAGCATTTGGTTTGAAGAATATGCGGAAGATTATGGTACCTACTCACATACCAACAGTTTCTCCATGGCAAAAAGCATAACCACGGCACTAATGGGAAAAGCCATACAACAAGGTAAAATCAAAGGATTAGATCAAAAAATTACCGACTTCTATCCTGAATTTGCTAATGCGGAAGCTACTGTGGGCGACTTAGCCTCGATGACATCAGGTATGAATTGGGAAGAAAGCTACAAGAGCCCCTTTAGCATCACAGCGCGTGCTTATTACGATGATGATTTAGCCGAAACCATACTGGATCAAGAATTTACCCAAACACCGGGTGAGGCATTTCAATATAAAAGTGGAAATACACAGCTATTAGGAATGATTATTCAAAAAGCAACCGGTCAAAAACTTGCTGATTACCTGTCAGTATCTTTTTGGAAACCTATGGGCATGAGCGACTCGGCCTACTGGCAATTAGATGATGATGAAAATGAGTTAGCCAAAGCTTATTGTTGTATTGCTAGCAATGCACTGGATTTTGCACGCTTTGGTAAGTTGTTTAAAGATGGAGGATCTTGGAATGGAAAGCAGCTCCTGGACTCAGCTTTTGTCGCTACTGCTACTAAACCACGTTTTAAAGGAGAGCCCTATGGCTACGGCTTTTGGATAAGCAATCACATGAATAAAGATATTTTTGTGATGCGCGGTATATTAGGGCAGTATGTGATTACTATACCAAAAGATAATGTGATCATTGTTAGACTTGGTCACCAAAGGGGTACAAAAACCGGTAATAATGCCTTTACCAATGATTTTTATACCTTTATTGAAGAGGGATATACAATGATGAAAAATGCCAACCTTCTTAAATAAAACGCGGTGCTTTCAAAACTCAACATAGAACATATACTTTTCTTAGACATTGAGACTGTCCCAGAGTATGAGAATTTTGATTCGCTAACTCCTGAAAAAAAAGCCCTGTGGGAACATAAATCTCAATACCAACGAAAAGAAGATTACACGGCCGAAGAATTTTATGACCGTGCCGGTATTTGGGCTGAGTTTGGCAAGATCATTTGTATTTCTGTGGGTTATTTTAAAAATAAAGGGGACATTAGAAACTTTAGAACTACAACCTTTTATGGAGAAGAGAAAAGTCTACTGCAAGACTTCAAAAATCTATTAGAAACTCACTTTAATCGACCTCAACATTTGCTATGCGCCCATAATGGAAAAGAATTCGACTTTCCTTATATCGCACGCCGAATGCTGATTCACGGCATTGCACTGCCGTACAAGCTCAATCTTTTCGGTAAAAAACCTTGGGAAGTACCCCATTTAGATACCTTAGAGCTTTGGAAGTTTGGCGATTACAAGCACTATACGTCATTAAAATTACTGACCAATGTATTAGGTATCCCTTCTCCTAAAGAAGATATCGATGGCAGTATGGTAAGAGACGTCTTTTACAAAGAGAACGATCTGGATCGCATCATTGAATACTGCGAACGCGATGTGGTTGCTATCGCTCAGGTTTTGCTTCGGCTTAGGCAAGAGGATTTGTTGGATGCCACCGAAATAACTTCAGTTTAACCCTTTATTAAATAACAAAAAGCCCTCCATCGCATTTGCGACGGAGGGCTTTTCCGCTTGACGGAAAATAATACAACGTTACTATTTTCTAATTAGTTTCTTGGTTTCTATCATTCCATTTGAAGAGGTTATTTTAACCAAATAAACTCCGCTTTCTAAACTAGACACGTCTACATCATCTGTTAATTGATTAGTAGTAATATTAGTATAGGCCTTCGCCATCACTAACCTACCGCGTACATCAAAGATATTCATAGTTACATCTATAGCGTCTCCTTCCACATCTAATCCCATTGTGATTTTTGCAAGATGAGATGCAGGATTTGGAGATATCGTTACGTCCTCTTCTAAGAAAGTAGTTGATGTAGTGTCATATACATTTGTTCCTCCAAGCACAGCAATGCTATTTGTTGCATTAGCTGTATTTGCTGTACCGCGAATGCTTACTTGATCGATATAAATTTGATCTGCATTGGCTGAGGCATCACATCTAAATCTAAATCTGGCGTTAGATGGGAATGCATAGCTTGCGCTAGGAATATTTACCGTTGCTGTATAGAACGTATTGTTCTCAAAGTTAGTTCCTCTAGCGTAAGTCGCGACTGTTCTCCAGCTTGATCCATCATAATACTGTACCCAGAAGTCTTCTCCATTCTCCATGCTGTATGCATAGAAATAAAATTCAACCGATACGTTATCGTAGGCACGTACATCATAAGTTGCTGCGGTTGTCATAGAAGATGCAGTTCCAGAATTATCTCTAATTCTAATAGAATAAGATCCTTCATAAGATCGTGACCCATTATAACGATAGCAATCACTACCACCATCACTCCAGCCATCCCATCCGGTTTCAAAATAACTCGCTAATAACAGGTCGTCCAAAGCTCCCCCACCTCCCGGTACAGAGGTTGTAGTTACAGATACACTATTGCTGCTTGCCGATACGTTACCGGCTGCGTCTTTTGCACGAACGCTAAAACTATACGTCGTTGCTGCGGTCAAGCCTGTGATAGAAGCAGATGTCCCCGCCGTTTCACCTAACAGAGAGCCGCCTTGATATACTTCATAAGCAGTAACACCTACGTTATCACTTGACGCATTCCAAGAAAGATTTACCGTAGTTTCTGTTACGTTTGAGGCGGAAAGGTTAGCCGGTGCACTTGGTGCAATAGTATCTGCTCCATCACCACCATTCTCAACACAGAATGTGGTACTCTCTGAAGTACCGAAGCTTCCGCCAGACTTGATCAAACCTTCTGGTGAAGAAAGTGTATACTGACCATTACCATAAGCACAGCAAATCCCGTCACCGTAACTATCTGTAATGGTAAAGGTGTATTCTCCATCTTCTAAGGCTCCCATAGTGGTATTTACAGTCGTATTTGCAGCGCTGTATCCGCTACCAGAGGCTACTGTCACGCCGATTGCATTCGTAAGTGTCCAAGCAGTTTCTGCAGGATAATTATCTAAGGTAAGTGATAAGGTCACATCATTGGTTACACAAGCTACAGGATCTGTTGGACCTCCACCAGTTGATGATGTTAATCCTGTTACGATAAGACTAAAGTTTTGGCTTCCGCCAGAAAGTGATCCTTTGTTCGTTACCGTGATCGTGTAAGTTCCTGATGCATTTGCAACATCTACACGCTCATATGGATCAACACTGTTGTCTCCTTTTCCATTTGTTGTAATTCCTGTTAATCGATAGGGATTGTATGTATTTCCACTTTTCGTTACCCTAATATCTAAATCATTCACTAATGCCGGGACAGAAGAGTTGGTAGAATTATTTACTTGTCCGGGAACATCTGTCCATGAAATTGAAGCCATGAGCGTATTTACGTCTGCCACATCTACCGTCATGGTATAAGATTGACCAGAAGTCAATGTTAACTCTCTAATATCTGAACCTACCCCATTTGCAGTAATGGCTTCTGCAGCTCTTTTAGTATTCATTAATCCCCATCCATAGACGGCATCTGGACCTGCTGGACCAGCATCATCTGCCGTATGAAGTGCTAACCCTTTTAGCGTAGCCGCACGCATAAACGTTCCATTGAGGTCATTGTAATGTTCTTGTAATAAAAGTAAACTCCCAGTGACATTTGGAGATGCCATCGATGTACCTGTAATACTTGCATAGGCATTATCACTGCTCTCATAAGTAGAGTAAACACTAGTTCCATTACCTGTAATATCTGGCTTTATTCTAAAATCATCAGTAGGTCCTTCACTACTTGAACTGTTGATGGATACGCTAATTAAATCTCCATTAGATGCAATATTTGCATCCTGGGCATTGGCAACTACTAAGTTATTTTTTGAAGTAGAATGTCCCGTCAATTTGTCGTAAGATGAATTTCCACCAAGGGGATTACCGTTATAGCTATTTTGATTTCCATCGTTACCGGCGGCAACGACCATGAGATAATAAGGTGCATTGTGCATTACATTATCCCAATCTCTAGAATCCTGAATGTAAGCACCAAAATACTGATCTGGTACGAGGTCTGAACGGTATCCATAACTGTGGTTAGATAATAACATCCCATTCGCTGCTGCGTTGGTCGCTTCTGCAAGGTCATTGTTCCACATATATCCGCGTACGCGAGAATTTGGTGCCATTCCCTTTGCATTCGCCTGTACGCCAGAAGCAGTGATTGTACCGGTTACGTGAGCCGCGTGAAAATTAAGTTTTGTGCCACCTTCACTAGCCGCATCTTGAATAGTAACTCGGTTTGTGCCACCAGCACCATCGTATTCTTGATGGGTAACTCTCGCATGACCTCCATCCCAAACGTAAGCCGTCATGTTTTGACCATCAAGATTTAATCCAAGACTACCCCCACTATTTAGGTGATCAGCACGAGTCGATCTTGCCGCAGCAACGTTGTATGTTCTGTAATAAATAGGACTTCCATCATCGGCAAAGCGCTGTAACTCTGCAACCCCTCCATCCTGAAGAGTAAGTCTGATGGGTAAATTTCTAGTATTTGCTAATTGAATAGCATTTTGTTTTTCTTTTCGATAGTTATCTGAAAATTGACTCTCCAACTGTATCAGTGTAGAAACATTTGATTTAGACTTAATCGCCTCAAGCTGTGGTTGAGTTTGCGCATGCGCGACGAATCCGCCGGCTAAAACCATCATAGCAATGAGGTTTCCCTTACGTAATAATTTCATTTTCATGAATAAAATAATTAATGATTAGTGTTATGAGTTTTTAACTCGCTATTAAAGATTTATATTATTCTCAAAAATTTGATCAAAAAGAATCACTAATTGAATAAACATTAGAAAATTTTTAAAAACGATTTCAAATAACTGTTAATAAAATCTTAAGTCAAAATTTTTTCGACAAAAGACAACATTTTTATATGTTAAAATTGACAATTTGATAACACTAAATTAATATTGCCCCGATACTGTTAATTGATTGTACATTTGTGTTATGAATCAACAACATCCCCTTGCAAAAATTACTAATCTCTCAATTACATTTTCTCAAAATGAAGAAAAGACCAAGGTTGTTCATACCATTAGCTTTGAAATTCGGTCAAATGAGATATTAGGTGTTGTTGGCGAATCTGGTTCTGGTAAATCGGTCATGTCCCTTTCGCTCATGGGATTACTTCCTGAAACTTCACAAATCGATGCTGATAAGATGTTGTTTCAAGAAAAAGATGTTTCTCGTTTATCTGAAAAAGAATGGCAACGCTTACGCGGAAATGAAATTGCGATGATCTTTCAGGAACCTATGAGTTCCCTCAATCCAAGCATGAGGTGTGGTAAACAGGTTACAGAATTACTTCTCAATCATACAAAACTCACATCTACCGAAGCAAAAAAAGAGGTCATTCAACTATTTGAAAAAGTAAAACTACCCCGACCCGAAGCGATTTTCAAAAGTTATCCCCATCAACTCAGCGGTGGTCAAAAACAGCGCGTAATGATCGCCATGGCCATATCCTGTAAGCCCAAACTTCTCATTGCAGATGAACCCACCACCGCGTTAGATGTAACCGTTCAAAAAGAAATTCTGTCTTTGCTAAAAGAGATACAACAAGAGACTAATATGAGTATTCTTTTTATTTCTCATGATCTGGCCGTGGTAAATAATTTTGCAGATCGGGTCATGGTCATGTATCAAGGCTATATAGTGGAAAAGGGAGAAACTAAACAACTATTTAATCATCCAACTCATCAATACACTAAAGCGCTGATTGGTGCCAGACCAAGTACCACATCGCGCTTAAAACGACTTCCGACTATTAAGGATTTTCTAGAAAACCGAATTTCTTCTGACATCATATCACCTCACCAGCGAGAAGAAAATCACAACCTCATATACAGTAAAGAACCTTTACTTCGTGTTGTGAATGTGAAGAAAGAATACATTTCTAAGACAGGGGTTTTTCAAAAAAATAATATTGTAAAAGCAGTAGATAAAGTATCTTTTGATTTATATGAAGGAGAAACTTTAGGTCTTGTGGGAGAATCAGGGTGCGGAAAATCAACCTTAAGCAGTGTCATTTTACAATTGACTCCGGCTACTAAGGGAGAGATTATTTATAAGGGAAAAGATCTTACTACGCTTTCGCGGAAAGAAATGCAATCCTTAAGGAAAGACATTCAAATTATATTTCAGGATCCGTTTTCTTCCTTAAATCCTAGAATTTCTGTGGGTGAAGCCATCATGGAACCTATGAAAGTACATGGATTGTACGACACCAAAGCCGCCCGAAAAGAAAAAACCATCGAACTCCTCAAACGCGTAGGACTTACCGAAGCTCATTTTTATCGCTATCCGCATGAATTTAGTGGCGGTCAACGCCAGCGCATTGGAATTGCACGCACTATTGCTCTACAGCCTAAGATTATTATTTGTGATGAATCTGTTTCAGCCTTGGATATTTCGGTACAGGCACAAGTACTTAATTTACTTAATGAACTAAAAGAGAACTTTGGATTTTCATACCTCTTTATATCTCATGACCTTGCCGTAGTTAAATTTATGGCCAATAAGTTATTGGTGATGAAGGACGGTAAAATTGTTGAGCAAGGAGAAGCAGATGAGGTTTATACAAATCCTCAAAAAGAGTATACCAAAGAATTGATTAAGGCGATTCCTTAAGGACAAAAAAGTTATAGGCTGTAAAGACCCCAGAGGGTTCGTATTTCGACAGGCTCAATAACCAAGCTTTGGGGTCTATTTTATTTCAGACAAAAAAATCTAAAATGAATGCTTTGTCACTCCTGCGAAGGCAGAAGTCTATTCTATATTAGAAAGTGAAAAAAGTCTGCTTACGCGGATACAATATTAAAACTTCATCTCAGGCACATCACCCTTAACAATGAGTTCACCTTCTGTGGCTTTTTTGATCTCTTCGATAGACACACTCGGTGCACGTTCCAATAATTTAAAGCCGTTTTCAGTTACCTCTAGTACTGCCAGATTAGTGACTATTTTTTTTACACATTCAACTCCGGTGAGCGGCAAAGAGCAGCGTTTTAAAAGTTTGGATTCTCCGCGTTTGTTGGTGTGCATCATCGCCACAATAATATTTTCTGCACTGGCAACTAAATCCATGGCTCCGCCCATGCCTTTTACCATTTTACCCGGAATTTTCCAATTGGCGATATCGCCATTTTCAGCTACTTCCATCGCGCCTAAAATGGTTAGATCAACATGCTGACCTCTAATCATCCCAAAACTGGTCGCCGAATCAAAAAAACTGGCTCCCGGCAAGGTTGTAATGGTTTGTTTACCCGCATTGATTACATCCGGATCTTCTTCACCCTCAAAGGGGAAAGGTCCCATACCTAATACGCCATTTTCACTTTGAAATTCTACCTGGATATCATCCCGTACGTAATTTGCTACTAAAGTCGGTATACCAATACCCAAATTGACATAATATCCATCCTGAACCTCTTGTGCTATTCGCTGCGCAATTTGATTTTTATCTAACATATCTATTCCCTGCGCAGGCAGGGATCTTTTTGATTATTTCTACTTCTGTCATTCCGCACTTGATGCGGAATCTCACTATTTTTAGCTATTAAAATCAAATGGATTCTGTGTCGTAGCACAGAATGACATCTAAATCAATCCTTCTTCTCCCTCACCGTTCTTTGCTCAATTCTCTTTTCATAGTCTTTTCCCTGGATGATGCGATTGACAAAAATACCCGGGATATGAATCTGATTAGGATCAAGACTGCCTGCGGGTAAAAGTTCTTCTACCTCTGCAATTGTGATATTTGCCGCTCCGCACATATTAGGATTAAAATTTCTGGCAGTCCCTTTAAAGATTAGGTTTCCCGCCTCGTCTCCCTTCCACGCTTTGATAAAAGCAAAATCTGCTTTAAAGGCATGTTCTAGCACGTGCATTTTACCGTTAAATTCACGAGTTTCTTTTCCCTGAGCGACTTCGGTTCCATATCCTGCAGGCGTATAAAAAGCGGGTATTCCGGCTTGAGCAGCTCTGCATCGTTCTGCCAGGGTTCCCTGTGGGATTAGCTCTACATCAAGTTCTCCATTAAGCATTTGCCGTTCAAACTCATCATTTTCTCCTACATAAGAAGAGATCATCTTTTTGATTTGCTTTTTCTGCAGTAACAATCCCAGACCAAAATCATCCACCCCTGCGTTATTAGATATACAGGTGAGTTCCTTAAGGTTTAACTCGACCAAATGTGCGATCGCATTTTCAGGTATACCGCTTAAGCCAAATCCGCCTAACATAAAAGTCATTCCGTCACTTACTCCTTCTAACGCTTCTGCTATAGAGTTTACTCTTCGGTTTATCATATTTCTAATATTAACCTCTGAAAATTACGAAAATCAAAATAATTCGGCATAAAAAAGCCCATAAAGATTTTCTTCATGGGCATTAAAATGATGTTATGTTTTTAACGAAAATCTAGCTGTTCATTCACTTGTTCTATTTGATTGAGCTGTTGCTCTCCCAACTCTTTACAATTAACAGAAATAGACAATTTATCGGGTTTTTTAAATCGCTCTTTTGAAACTTCTAACTCTTTATGTTCATATACAGATTTCATATACATCCCCCAAATTGGGAGAGCCATTGTCGCTCCTTGACCTTCATTAGTGCCCGCAAAGTGGACTGCCCGATCTTCGGCACCTACCCATACCCCGGTAACCAGATTTGGAACAATACCCATAAACCAACCGTCACTATTATTTTGAGTGGTTCCTGTTTTTCCTGCGATTGGATTATCAAACTCGTAAGGATAACCTGTCACTCCTTCGTATTTTTTTGTTCCTTTTGCCCAACTACCTCTTAATCTTCTTCCAGATCCTGATTGCGTTACGCCTTCCATCAAATTAAGTGTAACGTAAGCTGTTTCTTTACTCATCACATCATCACTTTCGGGAACATGTTGATATAACACTGTCCCAAATTTATCTTCAATACGATCAATAAAATTTGGTTCAACATAAACGCCCTCATTTGCGAAAGCTGCATAAGCCGAAACCATTTCATATACGCTTAAATCTGGTGTTCCTAGTGAAATGGAAGGTACTGGCGGAATTTTTTCTTTATCAATCCCTAATTTACCTACTAATTCCAACACTTCGTTAGGACCAACCTCATCGATCAAACGTGCTGTGACTGTATTTACAGAGTTGGCCAATGCATCTTTTAGGGTCATCATACCGGCATATTCACCGTCACTATTTCTAGGAGTCCAGTCTTTAGTGTTTCCATGCTTTCCTGCTGGGATCGTATATTGAGAACGGGGTAAACTATCGCATGGTGAACGTTTTACTTGTGCAATGGCCGTAGCATATATAAAAGGTTTAAATGTTGATCCAGCCTGGCGTTTCCCTTGATATACGTGTTCATACTTAAAATGTTTAAAATCAATTCCTCCAACCCACGCTTTTACCGCTCCGGTCTGTGGTTCAATGGATACTAACCCTGTGTTTAAAAAAGATTTGTAATATAATATAGAATCACGCGGAGTCATCGTAGTATCTATGTCTCCTTTCCAAGAAAACACACTCATCTCGATAGGTTGATTAAAGGATGCTTTTATTTTTTCTTCACTAAATCCCTTTGCGCTCATTTGTCGCCAGCGATCTGAAACCTTCATGCTTCGAGTGATTGTTTTTTCAACGTCGTCTTTTGATATATCGCGGAAAGGCGCCGTTTTATTTTTTTTCTGTTCTTCTAGAAATAAACGTTGTAAGTTCGACATATGTTTATCTACAGCGTCCTCTGCTATTTGTTGCATGCGGCTATCAATGGTCGTATAAATTTTTAGTCCGTCCTTGTATAAATTGTATTCAGATCCATCTGGTTTAGGATTTTTTTCAATCCAGTCTCCTAAAAACTTTTGCAGGTGACCTCTAAAGTAAGTTGCAATACCTTCATCATGACCCTCTGGCGAAAAATCTATTTCTAGCGGAAGCTTTTGAAGGGAATCTTTCTCTTTTTGAGAAATAAAACCCAAACGGTGCATATTATAAAACACCTGATTTCTGCGATTTAAATTATTCTGCTTAAATTTTTCCTTACGCGGATTATATAGATCAGGATTTTTAAGCATTGCTGCTAACGAAGCAGACTCCTGAATATTAAGCTCTTCAGGTTCTTTTCCAAAGTAAATTCTAGAGGCGGAACGTATCCCGATTGCCTGATAAATGAAGTCAAACTTATTGAGATACATGGTTAGGATTTCTTCTTTAGTGTACTGTCGCTCTAGCCTGATTGCAATGATCCATTCTTTTGCTTTTTGCGCAATTCTTGATATGATATCACGTGAAGGTTGTTCTGTAAATAAGAGTTTTGCTAACTGCTGGGTGACGGTACTTGCTCCTCCCTTACTTCCTAAATATGCGACAGCCCTTGCCGTTCCCCGTGCATCAATTCCACTGTGTTTATAAAAACGTTCGTCTTCAATTGCGATGATTGCCTGCGGCAGATGATCTGGTAAATCTTCAAATATTACTGGAGTTCTGTTTTCTTTATAATATTTCCCTAGTGTTTTACCATCTGCAGAGAAGATTTCGGTAGCGAGATCGGTTTCAGGATTTTCAAGTTCTTCTAAGGAGGGAAGGGGACCAAATACACCCCAACTTGCTAAAAGAAATACAAGAAATACTAATAACACACCGGTTCCAAATAAACTCCAAAACCACTTTATGTATTTTTTAAAGCCGTTGTTAGAAGAATTCTTCTTAGTTGCTTTTGCCATAATTATTATCTTGTTTTAGGCTTTTCAATTCTAAATCCAACTTCAGTTATTCCTGCTAGGATTTCATCTCCTTCAACAGTGCCGTTTTCGCGCATTGCCTGAAATATTTCTAAGGTATACTCCCCGTCTTCAGAAAAAATAATACCTTCCTTATACCACAGCTTATTTTCTTTAACATCGCTAAATCCCTCTCCCATCCATTCCCCATTTGGAAATGCCATTCTATATTCTAATGTGTCTGTAATTACTTTACCATGAGGGAACTGCATCTTAGTGATAAGAAACAGATTGCTGTATGGAAATGAATTTGTACTGCGAAGATTAATAAATAAATTGTACGTGTTTAATGTGTCTGGCGGCGTCATGGTAAATGTAGCAGGTTGGTCAATCTTCCATCCATTTGATGTAGTTTGATATTCATCAAAGACATGCGTTTCATCGCAACTTACCAAACTGATTATAAGAACAACAAGTATATGTATTTTATTGTGCATTTTTTTGGGACTTGCGCTTTGCTTTTCTTGAAGATTTTTTCCGTTTGTTATTTCTGCTTCTGGGCTTATCAAAACGATTAATGCTGTCTTGACCTACCACATTTTCAAAGTTAGTTGTTTCTTCTACTTCTACTTCTGTGACAAAATCTTCCAGTCCTGCTACCGGTTTTCCACTTTTAGCCCGCTCAATAATTTCATTTGCTTTTACAACAGTAAGCATATGCCAATTTGTCCACTCACCCTCATAGGCATACCAGAGCATTCCTTTAAAAATATCTATTTTTTGACAAATAGCCATTCCCTTTGCTGTCTTTAGTTTTACATCTTGCTTAGGAAAATCCTTTAGTGCATCCAGATATGCATCTAATTCATAGTTGAGACAACATTTAAGTTTGCCACATTGCCCGGCAAGCTTTTGTGGGTTTAGGGATAATTGCTGGTAGCGTGCCGCAGAGGTATTAACAGATCTAAAGTCGGTTAGCCAGGTAGAGCAGCAAAGTTCTCTCCCGCACGATCCTATTCCTCCCAGTCGTGATGCTTCTTGTCTAAAGCCAATTTGGCGCATTTCGATTCGCGTTCTAAACTCTTGTGCAAACTCTCTAATGAGCTGCCTAAAATCAACGCGCTCTTCTGCCGTATAGTAAAACGTTGCCTTTGATCCATCTCCCTGAAATTCGATATCGCTAATCTTCATTTTGAGTTGAAGTCGCAGTGCTATTTCCCGCGCCCGAACTTTCATTGATTCTTCTTTATCGCGTGCCATTTGCCATATATCAATATCTTTTTGTGAAGCTTTACGGTAGATTTTTTTTACTTCTTCGTCTTCCTCTTTCACCTTTTTACGCTTCATTTGAACGCGCACCAGCTCTCCTGTAAGGGTTACAATACCTATATCATGTCCGGGAGAGGCTTCAGTGGCTACAATATCACCAATGCTAAGAGAAAACCGATCTAAGTTTTTGAAAAAGTGTTTACGACCATTTTTAAATCGTACCTCTACAATGTCAAAGGGAGTTGTGCCTTGAGGAGGCCTCATATTTGAAAGCCAATCGAATACGGTAAGCTTATTGCATCCATCGGTACCACAAGTACCATTATTTTTACAGCCTTTGGGCTGCCCGTTTCCTGATTGGCAGGTAGTACATGCCATAGTGTTGGATATATATTGAAATGTCTATCGGACTAGCCGATAACATTGATGATGTTACATAAACGTTAAAGATACCAAATAATTATGGGACCATTTAACGCAACCTATTTTTTAAAGGCTAATTTTTCAGAACGACCCTTTTTAAAGATTTGATTGCTGTTGCCTTTACCTTTTCGCAGGGCTTTTTGTTCTTCATAGGGCAAAGCAGCGATTTCTTTACATTCTTGTGAACAACAGGTATTCATTTTTTCTTGACAGTCTTCACATTGTATAAATAATAAGTGACAGGCCTCATTCGCACAGTTTATATGTACATCTGCCGGTTGCCCACATTGATGACATTGCGCAATCACATCTTCACTAATTCGTTCTGCACGTCTATCATCAAAAACAAAGTTCTTGCCGATGAACTTATTCTCTAGTTCCTTTTCATTCACCTGGCGGGTATATTCAATGATTCCGCCCTCTAATTGATATACGTTTTTAAATCCTTTATGTTTAAAGTAGGCGCTGGCCTTTTCGCAGCGAATCCCGCCGGTACAATACATAAGGAGTTTTTTATCCTCCTTGTGATCTGCAAGCTCCTCTTCAATAATCGGTAGTGAGTCTCTAAAGGTATCTACATCTGGCGTGATGGCTCCTTGAAAATGACCAATCTCGCTTTCATAGTGATTGCGCATGTCTACAATAATGGTGTGATCATCTTCTGCCAGCTCATTAAATTTTTCGGCAGTGACGTGAATTCCCTTGTTAGTAACATCAAAGGATTCATCTTCTAATCCATCTGCTACAATTTTATGGCGCACTTTTACCTTCAGCTTTAAGAAAGATTTACTGTCCTGTTCAATGGCGATATTCAATCGTACATTGTTTAGAAAATAAATAGCGTCTATAAAAGCCTTAAAGGTTGAAAATTTCTTGGCCGGGACAGATAATTGTGCATTAATCCCCTCATGTGCAACATAAATTCGACCTAAAACTTCTAGCTCATCAAAGGCTACAAATAAATGATTTCTAAAAAGTAAGGGGTTACCAATGTGTGCATATTGATAGAAAGAAAGCGTAAGACGTTCTTCACCGGCCTCATCAATAAGCGCTTCTCTTTCTTTAGCACTTAAGGTGTTGTACAGTTGCATGCTATACGTGTTTAAGTGATTAGAATGCAAAGATAGTATTTGCGCGCGCTTTTAAAACAAAAATGCCTTTGATATTGTATCAAAGGCATTTTTACGAAGGCTAATTCGTTATTAAAAATTAATGGGCTCTTAAAAGAGCTTTATCATTAGTCTTACGTTAGCCTCCGTCTAAACAAAAACTGCTCATCACGGGATGCGATGAGCAATTATTATTTGCCGATAAAACATTCTTTATTTGAAATTTCATAGGCGTTGTTCACATTGCTTACTTAATAGATGCAGAAAAATAAAAAAGGTTGCGTCATAAAATTGTACTGGCTAAAAAGAAGTGGTATTTTAGCAGCGATTCAATCTGAAAATTAGACGCATGAGCTCAGAGAAAGAAGCAAAATTAAAAGCATTAAAACTTACCTTAGATAAATTAGATAAAACGTACGGCAAAGGAACGGTCATGAAAATGAGTGATCAATCGGTACAGGATATCCCTGCAATCCCTACGGGTTCTTTAAGCCTGGATGTAGCATTAGGAGTAGGCGGGTATCCTCGTGGTCGTGTCATTGAGATATATGGTCCTGAATCTTCTGGTAAAACAACACTAACATTACACGCAATTGCCGAAGCTCAAAAAGCAGGTGGAATAGCAGCGTTCATTGATGCAGAGCATGCTTTTGATCGTTTTTATGCTGAAAATTTAGGAGTGGATCTGGAAAATCTAATTATTTCGCAACCAGATCATGGGGAACAGGCACTGGAAATTGCTGATAACCTGGTTCGTTCTGGCGCAATTGATATAATCGTCATAGACTCTGTAGCTGCACTTACTCCTAAGAGTGAAATAGAAGGAGAAATGGGAGACTCAAAAATGGGACTTCATGCCAGATTGATGTCCCAGGCCTTAAGAAAGTTAACTGCCTCCATTAGTAAGACAAATTGTACCATGGTATTTATCAACCAATTAAGAGAAAAAATTGGTGTCATGTTTGGAAATCCAGAGACAACTACAGGTGGTAATGCGCTTAAATTCTATGCCTCGGTACGATTAGACATTAGACGTAGCACGCAAATTAAGAATTCAAATAGTGATGTGATGGGTAACCGTACCCGCGTAAAAGTTGTTAAAAACAAGGTGGCACCACCGTTTAAAATGGCTGAATTTGATATTATGTACGGCGAGGGTGTTTCTAAAGTAGGAGAAATCATAGATATAGGTGTTGAATACGAAATTATCAAAAAAAGTGGCTCATGGTTTAGCTATGAAGATACAAAGCTTGGTCAGGGACGAGATGCCGTAAAAAGTCTATTAAAGGACAATCCTGATTTATTTGAAGAACTTGAAAAGAAGATTCACGATTCAATAAAGATAGCGAAAGAATAGTATGCTATAGAAAGTCAAAATGATAAAAATCCTGAAGCTTTTTCAGGATTTTTTAAGTTTATACGCAACCATTCCATTTAAACTGCATCTATAAAATATTAAATGCAATTGTGATGAATTGGAAAAACGTTGTAGCGATACTATTTATGGTGTTTGTCGCCAGCTGTAGTTTAGACGATGGTGATGATTTCGTTTTCGATGTGGCCCCTACTATATCAGTAGATCTGCCTGATAGTTTGCAAAAAGGTCAAACGTATCAGTTCAAAGTCATCTATGAGCGTGAATCCACCTGCCAGGCAGGTTATGGATTTAATTATAGCACAGACGGCAATGAGCGGTTTATTAGTGTTCTAACTCAAACACAGGTAGGAGCAACGAATTGTGTTGAAAATGATACGCTCACTGGAATTATTTCGTTAAATTTTATTGTTGACGGGACTATTGATGATTTTTACGTCTTTAACTTTTGGCAAGGAGAAGATGAGGATGGTGAGCAAGAATACCTAAGTATAGAAGTGCCCGTGAAGACTGATTAATTTAATTCAAACCTCATTGAGTTTAAAACAGCTCATAAAAGCATGCGAAAAGAAAGATGTTAAAGCGCAAGAGCAGCTATACCATCTGTATGCTGGAAAATTGTTTTCGGTTTGTCTTAAATATTCCTCCAATTATCAAGAGGCTCAGGATAATTTACAAGACGCTTTTATAAAAGTTTTTAATAAAGTTGAACAATTTAAGCACAAAGGCTCTTTTGAAGGTTGGATCAAACGCATAGCGATTAATACATGTTTACAACGTTATAGAAATCAAACGCTATTTGAATTAGTTAATGAAGAAGCTATTGCAGAAGTACAAGAGGTTGAAATTGGAGAGGATGAGTTAGACCTTTCTGATTTACTAAGCTTAATCCAGGAATTACCAGATCGCTATAGAATGGTATTTAACCTGTATGTTTTAGATGGATATTCCCATAAAGAAATTGCCGATATGTTAACCATAACGGTGGGAACGTCAAAATCTAATCTTTCAAGAGCAAGATTAATATTAAAAGAAAATATCGTATTGCTTCAAAAAAAAAGTGAAGCAAAGTCCATATCATAATGAGTAGTAAAAAACATATCGATCGCGTATTTCAAGAAGCCTTTAAAGAGTTTGAGGAAACTCCACCGGCGTCTAACTGGAATGCGATTTCTAATCGCCTGCATCACAAGAAGAAACGTAGAGTCTTGGCATTACCTCTTTGGTATAAGCTGGGCGGTGCAGCTGCTGTACTGGCTCTATTGACTTGGAGTGTACTATCTTATTTCTATCAAGAATCACCTACGAATCAGATTGTAGATGAAAAAAAGGTAACGCCATTTCCATCTAATAAGGAAGAGATTTTTTCTGTTTCGCCTAAAGATTCAGAAACAGAAGCCACTAGCAAAGAGGCATCCTCATCGGCAATCACCACTAGTGCAGTAGAAAAAGATAAATTTTTAAATGACAATAACACATCTCTTGGAAAAAAGAGTATTATCAGTTCATCTTATACCAAAGTAACTAAAGCGTCTCAAAAAGAAGCTTCAAATGTTGCTTCATCTACGCAAGAGAATACGTCTTCTCAAGCTATCGACACTCAGCAGAATTCACAAAAATATACTAGAGAAAATTCTTTTTCTGTTCCTTTGGAAAAAAACGAACAAGAGCAGGCAACTTCAATACGTATTGCACAAGCTGAAATGAATACTAAAAAGGATGAAAATTCCAATACAGCTTCCTCAGAAAAAATCTCGCTCATAGAAGAAGCTCAAAAAATAGCCGAAGCCGAAGAAATCGTTGCGCTTTCTAATACTTCTACCAAACGCTGGGAAGTTAAACCCATGGCCGCTCCTGTATTTTATGGTGGTGTTGGTGATGGCAATGCAATAGATACACGTTTTAGCGATAACAGTACAAGCAGTGATATAACACTGGCTTACGGTGTAAATATTGGTTACGCCATTAATGACAAGCTTCAAGTTCGTACAGGAGTCAATCAAGTTTCTCTAAGTTATAACACTCAGGATATTTCATTCAATCCCTCTGTAGGTGCAGTTTCATTAGATAATGTAACGAATGTAAATGCGGCGAGAAACATAGAAATTCACGATGGAATTCCATCTACTCCTAACGCAATGGCGTTTGGCGAGATTCAAAATAGAGTGATAGAACCTATTCCGGGATCTATTAATCAAACCTTAGGTTACATTGAAGTTCCAGTTGAACTTTCGTATAAATTAATTGATCGTAAAGTTGGTGTAAATCTTATTGGTGGTGGGAGTACATTATTTTTAAACGATAATGCCATTGGCATTGATAGTGAATTTGGAAGAACAACAATTGGGGAAGCTAACAATCTAAATGAAGTAAGTTTTTCTACCAACGTTGGACTAGGATTGGATTACGAATTAATGAAGAATTTTAAACTGAATCTTGAACCTGTTTTCAAGTATCAGATCAATGCATATAGCGAGAATCCCGGAAACTTTAGACCCTACTTTTTTGGAGTCTATAGTGGATTTAGCTTTAAATTTTAGTTTTAGGTTAGTTTTAGTTGGTTAGGTTAGTTATTGCGAAAGCAATGATGGAGGATGCCGCCCCCAATAAATGGGGGGCGGTTTTCTTTTTTCTAAAACTGTTGAGTAATTAATTCCCGTTCAATAATATCAAACGCCTTTTGTCGTAATTCTTTTTTATCCTGTTGACTCATGTTATGGGTCTCTATAAACGACTTTATTTTACCCCTGAGTGTTCCCGGTTTACCACTAATAAAAGTGTACGAAAAATGCTTCTTATTATCATAAAATACCATAGGAACAACAGGAATTTGATGATCAATCGCCAATCTAAAAGCACCGTCTCTAAAGGTGTCCAGAACAATCGTCTCATCATCTGGAACGCCACCTTCAGGAAAAATACAAATACTTATCCCCTGATTTAATCGTCTTTGAGCTTGTTCAAAAACAGCTTGTTTACTTTTTGCATTCGTACGATCAACCAGAATACAGGTTCGCTTGTAAAAAAAACCGAAAATAGGAAATTTGGCAAGCTCCTGTTTTCCTACAAATACAAAAGGCTCTTTAATAATGTAAAGCATCATCATGATATCTATCATAGACGTGTGATTGGCAATTAACATATAGCTTTTTCCCGTTATCAAATCTTCTTCTTTTTTAATTTTAAGCCTAAAGCCCATACTAAACAAAATCACCTTTGCCCAGATACGTGCTATCTTAAAAAAATAAGGATACCAGGTTTCTTTCAACACCAAAATGATTAACAATGGGGAGAAAAGAACAATCACAATTGTTAAGACAATATAAAACCATATACGCCAAAGAATGATTGCGATATTTTTAATCCACTGCATGTTGTATAATTGAAAATAGAGTCACCGCAAAAGAACGAAAAAAAATTACCTTTGTCCCTCATGTGGGCATAGTAAAAAGATCTCTCTGAGTAATGAGAGATTATATTAAGCCTGCTAAATGTAAAAGGTAATACTAGTTTAAAAAGGTTTTCGCCTTCGCGGAAAATATTATGGCACGAATACTTACAGGAGTTCAAAGTACCGGCACACCTCATTTAGGAAATATATTAGGTGCAATACTCCCGGCTATTGAAATGGCAAAAAATGCCGAAAATGAGTCTTTTCTATTTATTGCAGATATGCACTCATTGACGCAGATCAAAGATGCAAAAACATTACGAGAGAATACACTGGCAACAGCTGCCACTTGGCTTGCCTGTGGTCTAGATGTTGAAAAAACTGTCTTTTATCGGCAGAGCGATATTCCTCAAGTGACAGAACTTGCCTGGTACCTCAACTGTTTCTTTCCTTATCAGCGCCTTATGCTAGCGCATTCCTTTAAAGATAAAGCAGATCGATTAGAAGATGTTAATGCAGGTCTTTTTACCTATCCTATGCTTATGGCTGCAGATATATTGTTATACGATGCAGAGTTTGTTCCCGTAGGGAAAGACCAATTACAACACATTGAAATGACGCGTGATGTAGCCGCTAGGTTTCATGCGGCTATGAATACTGAAATATTTGTTCTACCAGAACATATAACACAAGAAGAAACCATGTATGTCCCAGGTACAGATGGGGCGAAAATGAGTAAATCCAAGGGAAATATTATCAATATCTTTTTACCCGAAAAAAAACTGCGCAAGCAAATTATGGGAATTAAGACAGACAGTACACCAATAGAAGATCCTAAAGATCCAGATACCTGTGCGGTGTTTGCTCTATATAAGCTTATGGCCTCTCCGGAAGCTGTTCAATCCATGCGTGCTAATTATGAAGGCGGAAATTATGGTTACGGTCACGCTAAACAAGCGCTGTTTGAAGAACTACTGAGCTCCTTTAAAACCACTCGTGAAAGGTTTGACTATTATATGGAAAACCCTTCTCAAGTCGAAAAGGCGCTTGCCATTGGTGCTACTAAAGCCTCAAAAACAGCAGATGCTGTATTAGATCGTGTACGTAAGGTTTTAGGATACTAATTATAAAATTTCGTCGTGTAATTGATATTTTGTGGGCGTTAAGTAGTACTTATATAGTATAAAGACCCCTATCACGGGGAAAATATGCTCTAGGGTAGCAACGATGACCATTTCACTCACCTCTTGATTTTCTACCACGTAAATGAATGCCTGTGCAAATTCTGATAACAACAATATAAGTACGGCAATAAACATCCATAGTGTTTTTTGAGAGGTAAGCGCAATAAAATTAGCAAATGCAAAAAAGCTGATGAGTATAATCATAAACAGATAAGCAATGACAATAATGTTTTGAATACTATTTAATTCTTTGTCGCCCACATAAAAAAGAATACCGCCTGCAACAAATAAAAGCATAAAGAATATTCCGTAAACAGTAAGCTCATTGCCTTTTAAAAAGCTCTTTTTAAACCTTCGTATATTTTCTAAGAGGATCATTACATAGCCAATGAAATAGATGATTGCTCCTATAACAATAATATCGTATTTTTTAGGAGGTTCTCTTAATAGATAGATAGTATATAATAGTAATCCTACAGTAAAACATCCAAGGGTATAGGCTAACCACCTGGAGTTTGGACGTTGCAAAGAAACGAAAGCAACTGTAAGTAATAATGTAATTACACAACGCGTCAAATAGGTGTACTCCAGGTTAGACGTAAAGGCAAAATAACTAAGGGTAAGAAGTAATAAGGTAAAAAATGCTTTAAGAATGTTTAAAATCATATTTAAATTAATTCAAATAATTTTCCCGGTAAAGGCCTTACCAATCCGTTTAGTTCCATGTTGAGTAAAATCGACGCTATCTTATAACCGGCTATATCGGTATTTAAGGCTATTTGATCCAGATGCAACTTCCCTTCTTTTAATACTCCATAAACTGCTTTTTCTTCGGCATCCAGTTCTACAAAGAGGCTTTTTTGTACTGCAGGCTTCTCATCAAGTTGCCATCCTAACATATAAACTAAATCTGCTGCACTGGTTAGCAAATGAGCCTTCTGTTGTTTAATTAAATTATTACATCCTTTACTTTGCGAATCTGATGTTCTTCCGGGAACAGCAAAAACGTCTCTGTTGTACGAATTCGCTATTTCTGCAGTGACTAATGAGCCTCCTTTTTCGGCACTCTCAATCACTATCGTTGCTTGCGAAATACCTGCAATGATACGGTTTCTTTTTAAAAAGTTATTACGCTCAAACTCATCAGAGCTCCAAAAATCAGTGTAAAAACCACCGTTTTCTTCTACTTGTATGGTGTATTTTTGATGTGTCTTAGGATAAATTTGATTAAGCCCATGAGCAAGACAGCCTATTGTTTGTAAATTGTTCTTGATTGCGGCTTTATGTGCTGTGATGTCTACACCATACGCAAATCCCGAAACAATAATTGGATTAACAGGACCAAGTTCTTCCATCAATCGATTACAAAAGTCAATACCGTGTGATGTTACTTTTCTTGTTCCTACCACACTAATCACCTTTGAATTGTTCAAATTGATATTACCTCTACTAAAAAGCAACAATGGTCCATCAAGGCAATGTTTTAAGTTCTCAGGATAAGTGCTATCCATAAAGTAGGAAACATCAACTGTGTGCTCTTTGATATAGGATAATTCTGCGGTCGCAGCATTGCGATGAACAGGATCAAACAAATCCTTTATACGTGCCTCACCTATTCCATCAATTCTCAATAGATTTGACTTCTTTTCCTTGAAAATTCCTTCGGCAGAACCTACATGGTGTAATAATTTTTTTGCTGAAGCGTCTCCTATATTGGGAACATGTTGTAAGGCTAATAGGTAAAGTAACTCAGAATCATTCATTCACAAGATGATAATATTAAGCAATGTCGGAAAAAAGATTTGTTAATAAAATATAGGCCAATAGATTTTTTCCCCTGTGAAAAATTTTAATTTTGAATATATGCGTTTGGATACTCACATCTCTGATTTATTATATCGCTTTGACTGCGTAATTTTACCAGAATTTGGTGCTTTTTTAGGTCAACGCCAATCTGCACGTGTGCATCACATTACCCGGGCATTCTATCCGCCAAGAAAGCAGTTGTCTTTTAACAGTCAATTGACTACAAATGATGGCATCCTTGCAAATTATGTCGCTACTGCAGAAGGAATTAGTTATGAAAATGCTGTGATTAAAATCCAGCAGTATGTGCGCTTTCTCAGGGCTACGCTTCAGGAGCAAAAAAAACTAATCATTGATCAGATTGGTTCTTTTTCGTTAACCGAAGATCAAACACTACAGTTTCAGCCGTCGTATCATTTAAATTATTTAACAGAAAGCTTCGGGATGCAGACCTTCACTTCAGAAGCAATTAACAGAGCAATTCTAGAAGAAAAGGTTATTGCGTTACAGCCTGAAGAAAATACAGTTCCAATCGCTTCAGCATCGCAACCAGAGCCTACGCCAAATATTGTTGCAGCTGAGTCTCCTACAGTCATTACGCTGGAGCAAGAAGAAAGCAACCCTCGTCGTAAAAAACCGTATTGGCGGTATGCAGCCGTAGGTTTACTGGCTATTGGAGTTGCAGGTTATTCTGGGCTTAGATCGTATAGTAATGCTGTTCATTCTCATAATCTTGCTGCCCAACAGCAAGCTGAACAGCAATTAGAACAAGAAATTCAAGAAGCTACTTTCTTTGTTTCTTCGCCTTTACCCAATGTGAGTTTTGTGCTTACTAAAGAATCTTTTAAGTATCATGTTATTGCTGGGGCATTTAGAGTAGAAGCAAATGCACAAAAGAAAGTTGATCAACTTAACGCTAATGGTTATGAAAACGCCAGACTTGTAGGCGTAAACTCTTACGGACTGCATCAAGTGGCGTATCAAAGCTTTAATGACCGATCTGATGCAGTGAATGAATACCTACGCATAAAACGCGAAGAGGACACCAGCGCATGGCTGCTGACTAAAGAAACGGACTAAGCTTTTTGGAATAGTTTATCATCCTTAAGCATCCCACACAAACTGTATTTGATATCTTTGTCCAAAATTTTCTATGGACGCAAAATCTCCTTCTCAATCCTGTACCACGCTTACAGATTTAGTACTCCCCAGTGAAACCAATCCTCTTAATAACCTTTTTGGAGGGGAGCTTTTAGCCCGTATGGATCGTGCTGCCAGTATCGCTGCGCGTCGTCATAGTCGTAGAATTGTGGTCACGGCATCTGTTAACCATGTAGCTTTTAACCGCTCTATTGCATTAGGAAGTGTCGTAACTATAGAAGCAAAGGTGAGCAGGGCATTTAGTACTTCTATGGAGGTGTTTATCGATGTGTGGATAGAAGATCGTGAAAGTGGTGCGCGTAGTAAGGCCAACGAAGCTATCTACACGTTTGTAGCGGTAGATGATATGGGCTTGCCTGTAAAAGTACCTGCTATCTCACCAGAATCTAAACTGGAAAAAGACCGTTATGACGGAGCTTTACGAAGAAAACAGTTAAGTCTAGTTCTAGCTGGTAAGATGAAGCCCAGCGAAGCAACTGAGTTAAAAGCAATTTTTGAAGAGTAATATTCTCTACATCTTGTAAATCCAATGCGCCGGATTTAGTTTTTGCGTATTCCTATAAATATAGAAGTTTACCGTTGCTTTACCGGTAGACACACTTAGTCCTACTTGCCCTAAAGGCTGTTTTAGCGTGACTACATCCCCTTTTTTAACAAATACCTTGGACAAATTATTATACACGGTAAGGTAATCTCCATGGCGTACAAAAACCGCTTTATTTGAGCCTTTAACTTGTTGTACCTCACTCACCGTGCCACCAAAAACAGCTCTCACTTCTTCGTTTACTTTTGTATCAATACGCACGCCATTACTATTGATGGTGGCCGTTTTGACAATAGGATGAGGTTGTTTGCCAAAACGCATTGAGACTCGCCCACTGGCGACCGGCCAAGGGAGTTTACCTTTGTTGCTGGCAAATTCTTCGGCCAGGGCTTTGGCTTCAGGACTCAGCGCAAATTTTTCGCTTTTAGTAGTTCCCTTGGCTTTATTTGCTCTGGCGATTGCCTCCCATATCAAGCGATCAATTTCTGCATCAATCTTATCAATCTCTTGCTGTTTTTGTTTGATTTCGGCAGCATAAACCTGTTCTTTTTCCTGTATCCCTTTAACTAATACTTCCTGTTCAGCTTTTGCTTTACCCAAATCTGCTTGTACCTTTTTATTATCGGCCAACAACTGCTGCTTTTCCTTTTTTTGATTTTCTAAATCCTCAATCAACAGCACCAATGTATTGGTTTGACGTTTGATTTCTTGTCCTTGCTCTTTTTGATACTCGGCATACTGCTGCATGTATTTGAGCCGTTTATAGGCCTGCAAAAAATCTGCTGAAGACAGCAAAAACATGATCCTGCTTTTTTGAGAGTTACTGCGCCTTGATTTAACGATCATGGCAGCGTAATCCTTTTTGGTTCGCTCCAATTGAACTTTGAGGGTATCTATTTCTGTATTAGTTTGATCGATTTCTTTAGTGAGTAAATTTGCTTCCTGATTGGTGACTCTGATCAAATCCTCTGTGATCTTAATACGATCATTTAGGTCTTCTACCTGTGCCAATACAGATTGTTTCTCTTTTTTCACAAAAGAGCTGAGTTCATTAAGTTTAATAATTTCTGCCTTAAGCGCTTCTCTCCTTTTCTCAAGGGTCGCTTTGGTTTGTGCTGAAGCGATTTGGCTTGCGCCGAAAAAAACAATTAGGTATAAATACAGGAATACTCTCATTATTCTACCGTAATTTCTTCATAGCCAGAAGGGATTGAAAAAGGAAAACTCATAGGATCATTTAGCTCAATTCCTCTAAACTCTACTTTTATCTGGCTGGTTTCGTCTTTTTGACGGGCTAAAATTTCTACGTTCTGTGGATAAAGTTTGTCGCCTATACGTTGATATTCAGTATAACTTACCTCTAAATGCTCCCCAGAGTCCACTTTATCTATCTGTTGAAAAGC
Source organism: Gangjinia marincola (assembly GCF_039523415.1). Taxonomy (NCBI): domain Bacteria; kingdom Pseudomonadati; phylum Bacteroidota; class Flavobacteriia; order Flavobacteriales; family Flavobacteriaceae; genus Gangjinia; species Gangjinia marincola. Next base: position 468,841 of record NZ_BAAAFG010000015.1, on the reverse strand, counting down.
TGTCTTTAAAGTCGACGGCTGCAATAGGAAAAGCTTACGCAGATTTCCCAGCTCTTTCTTTGGAGTGAGTTGTATAAAATTATCTTTAAACGTTACCTCAACCTTTTTAGGAGTTACCTCATCCATGACTTGTCCCAACAATACATTTTGAAGCTGATTAAAGGTTAATGGTGTTCCTAAAAACTTGCTTATGATGTCAAAATCACCATCAAAATAGGTGCCGCCGATCTTTTCGTAATACTGCACCTTATCTGGTGTGATCATTGCCTTTGCAACTGTAATTAATCCGGCAAATTTTGCACTCATCCAAATGGTTTTGTCTTTTTCCATTCTAAGAGAGATGGTGACAGACTGTGATTTTTTTGCGTCACTGTAATTAATCCGCAATCTGCTTTGAAGCGTTTTAAAGCTTGGCGCCGCCGTGTTGTGTTGTCTAATAATTTCTACGGCAGATGTGGATGTTCCATCTGCGCTTATGATTCGCTTAGTTGATTTACATGAGGTAAGTAATAGGCCTGCTATTAGTACAGCATATAAAACTCTGATTGGTCCAATAAAAGGATTTCCTTTAATCTTATTCTGAATAGAACTTCTCATTTACTCATTGCTGTTTTGCACATTCTTAGCTTTTTCTCTGTATTCTTTTGCTTTAACTTCATCTCCTTTTCCTGCGTACGCCATTGAGAAAGCCTCAAAAAATGACGCCGATAAAGCGGTATTCCCGGCCACAAAATCAAGTCCCATCATTAACAGATCAATGGCTTCATCATACTCTTGTAATCCGTTAAGTGCTTTTGCCTGCAATACATATAATTTCGCCTGGGTTGGATATAGCGCCAGCGTATTTTCAGTAAGTTCTTGAGCCTCTTTAAATCGTTTTGCCTTTAATTGTAAGTCCGCTGTTTTTTTAATGAGAGAAAGATTAGTCGTCTCTTGTTTTACAGCGCTTTCATAAAAGCCTAATGCCTTTATGGTGTCATTTTTAGTGAGATAAAATTCCCCTAACATGCGATCCATACCTTCTCCTGATCCTGAGGTAACGAACTCCTCCAAAATAGTTTTAAGGTCTGGTTCTACCTCTGGGTGTGTTTCGGCGTAGGTAATGAGAGCGTTAAGCGCATCAAATTTTGTAGTAGGGTCAATTTCATTGCTGCTGATTACCGCTTTAATTGAATAAACCGCTTTTGAAGTCTGCTTGCTGGCAATGTAATCTTTGTATAGTACAACCTGTACATTGGGATCTTGTGGACGTACGACTTCCAGTTTTCGCATCATTTCTTTGACCTTATCGGGCATATCAGCCGTCTTATACGCCTCAATAAGTTCGATGTAATAGGTGTTATTTTCAGGATCAGTAGCGATTCGCTTTTCTAGGTTTGCTATTTTACCTAAAATGTTTCCGCTTTGCGCATAAATACGAGTGCGTAAAGAATCTCTATATAGACTCTGTCCTTGTGCTACATCAATTTTATCTAAGGCAAGCAAAGCCTTGTCATACTCGCGGGTAAGCATGTACAGATTGGCTAATTTTTCTTGATATTTCATGTCAAAGCCCAGCAGTTGATGAGTCGTTTCTATAGCTTTTTCGTATTCTTTTTGAGCAAAATACACCTCGTAAAGCTGCACCAACAAATCTTCGTCTTTAGGCTTAAGTTCTAAGGCTTCCTTTACATTTTTTTCGGCTTTTACGTAGTTTTTAAGTGCAGTATGATTTTTAGCAAGTTCATAATACACCACAGCATCGAGAGGTTGAAGTTTTTGACATTTTTCTAACGCCGTAATGGCCTTTTCATAGTTCTCAATTCCTTTTTGCTTTAAGGCTTCAAAAAACAGCTCTTGAAACTCGTCACTTACATCTCCTAAATCATCTACATTCACATCTGCTCCAGGCCGAATTTCATCCTGAGCGAACCCAACCGCAGTCCAATAAAGCAGCGTAATGATCAAGGTTATTTTATGTAAATGATTCATGTGACTTCTTATTCTAATACGCTGTAATCGCCTATACTTATTGTCTTAAAGTTGCCATCATAGGTGGCGTGATTACCTATCATCGCGTTTTCTAACTGGGCATTTTTAATGCTTGTATTGGTTTGAATCAAGCTGCTTTTAATGACAGAATCCTCCACCACGCAATGATCACCTATCGACACATGTGGTCCCAGCGTGACGTTCTTTAAAACCACATGTTCTCCGACAAAACAGGGCGGAATGATAGATGCATTTTCCAGTTTAGCAGAAGATGCTACCAGCTGTTCTTCTTTGTCTTCATGTAAAAAGTTCAGCATCCTGCTGTTGGTCTCCACCGTAACGTTCTTATTCCCGCAATCCATCCATTCATCTACTTTGCCTGTGACAAAAGTTTTTCCATTAGCCATCATGCGCTTGATCCCATCATTAATTTGATATTCTCCCCCATTGATAATGTTATTGTCCAATACATACTGGAGCTCTTGTTTCAAAACGCCAATATCTTTGAAATAATATATTCCAATCACAGCAAGATCAGAAACATATTCTGTTGGCTTCTCAACCAACTCTACAATCTCTTGTTTATCATTGAGTTTGACCACACCGTAGGCTTCGGGTTGATCGACTTGTTTTACCCAAATCACACTATCTGCGTTTTTATCCAAATTAAAGTCTGCTCTAATCAAGGTATCTGCATAGGCAACCACTGCAGGACCAGAAAGCGAGGATGCGGCACTCATAATCGCATGACCTGTCCCTAGAGGTTTATCCTGACGATAAATAGAGGCTTTGGCTCCTAAGCTTTCCGCTAATTCGGTAAGATTATGTACTACGTCTTCGCCAAAAAATGCGGGGTCACCTAAGATAAACGCAACCTCATCGATGGGTTCACCCAACACCTTTGCAATGTCGCTTACCAAGCGATGTACAATAGGCTTGCCTGCCACAGGGATGAGTGGTTTAGGTACGGTTAACGTATGCGGTCGTAATCGTGAGCCTCTTCCGGCCATGGGTACAATAATCTTCATAATGTTCCTCTCCCTAGCCCTCTCCAAAAGAGAGGGAATCTATACGGGTAATTTTTAATTAAACCTTGTTTTTTCGCTTGCGCGGAAAACTTTTATTTATCGTATTTATCTTTAAGGTTTTTGAAACCTTGAAGAACTTTATTTTACTCCTGTACTGCCGAAACCTCCACTCCCGCGGGTGGTTTCGTCCAATACTTCTACTTCTTCCCACTTAGGTTGTTCGTGTTTCGCAATGACTAATTGAGCTATGCGCTCCCCATCCTGCACGACAAATTCTTCTTGAGACAAATTAATCAAGATGACTCCAATCTCTCCTCTATAATCTGCGTCAATCGTACCGGGTGCGTTGAGCACAGTAATTCCTTTTTTTGCCGCCAGACCACTGCGGGGTCGTACTTGTGCCTCTACGCCTTGTGGTAGTGCAATAAACAAGCCGGTTTTTACTATTGCCCTTTCTAAGGGTTTTAATGTAATTGACTCTGCAATACTGGCTCTAACATCCATGCCCGCAGAACCTGCAGTTTCGTATGCCGGTAGTTCGTGTGAGGATTGATTTATAATGCATATGTTCATATGTTGAACTTTTAGTTGTTGCTAAGTTGATTTACTTTCGGCAAAAATACGTTTTAATTGCTTTTGTTCTTGCCAATACACTAGTCCAATAAACAAGACTAATAAGCCAATCCCTACGGCTAAGTTTTGGCGAAAGCCATAAAATGATATTGCTGAAAATAAGGTCGCGGTTAAAACATAGCCTAAAATCTTTTTGAGGTTGTAGGGAACTTTGTAATACTTTCTTCCGAAACTATAGGATAACACCATCATGGTCGCGTATGCCATCAAGGTCGCTACCGCCGAAGCCATGTAGCCGTATAGCGGAATAAAAATTATATTTATAGCAATGGTTATAACTGCTCCAACCACCGAAATATATGCGCCGAATTTGGTACGGTCTGTAATTTTATACCAAACCGAAAGATTGTGGTAAAGTCCTAAGCATAAGTTTGCCAAGAGAATAATAGGAACGATTTCTATTCCTTCCCAGTAACTCGAATCTGGAATAAGGAGTCGTTTAATATTATCCTGAAAAGCTATGACTGCTAATAGAATAATACTGCCAAATATGCTAAAGTATAGAGTGATTTGGGCGTAAGTGTTCTGGGCATTTTTTGCAGAAGCGTGATTAAAAAAGAATGGCTCAATTCCCAACCTAAAAGCAGTACCAAAAAGTGCCATAAAAACGCCTATTTTATAGCAAGCGCTATAAATACCTGTTTGACTATCAGCAATATCATCTGGCAGAAGGTATCTCAATAATATTTTATCTAAGGCTTCATTGATGGTAAATGCTAAACCTGCAACAAGTACGGGGAGGGCATATTTCATCATCCCTTTCCAAATAGTTGCATCAAACCCAAACCGAATTTTAGCATATAAAGGCGAAAGTAATCCTAAAGTAATGGCACTTGCGATGAGATTTGCGATAAATATATAAGCGATTTGATGGTTTGGAACATAAATCGTTCGCCATATGCCCGTCTCTAAGGCTAATTTTGGTAGCCATACCAAGAAAAAGATATTGAGTAGCAGGTTGATGAGCACATTGATGATTTTGATGGTCGCATACCTCAGCGGACGCTCATTAGCTCTATACCACACAAAGGGTAATACGGCTAATGCATCAAGACCTAAAATTAAAAGCCCATAGGTGATAAAATCTGTTCTGTAGTCCAGCAGGTTTGCTAATGAATCTCTGCAGAGGATTGCTACGCCAATAAAAATTAGTGTTGATATGGTTAGTGAAGTGAGTGTAGTGGATTGAATCGCTGCTTTTTGGTCTTTATGTTTGTTAACAAACCTAAAAAAGGCAGTTTCCATCCCGTAAGAAAGCAATACGTTACCAAGAATAAGATATCCCATCAAGGAAGCGTAGACACCATATTCATTATTTTTTAAAACGCTGGTGAATAAGGGTACGAGAATAAAGCCTATTGCTCTGGGCAGTACCGTGGCTAATCCATAGATAAATGTTTGCTGAAAAAGCTTTTTAAAGACGCTCAATTGCGAAAATTTAAGTCATAAAAATACGCAAATTGAAGCCGTCTTGAGAATAATTTAAACTGAAGAATCAAGAGAATATGAACAGCTATTGTTTGCTGTCGTTACCGCCATTGGGTGCTATCATGGGCATATCCATGTTTGGCATTTTTTTGATCTTGTCAAGCTTGATGTAATGCATTTTTTGGTCTACCTTATAACTTACTACAGCTTCACTTTTAGTCAGGTCAAAGGGAAAATCTTCGTTCTTTTGGGGCACCTCATTCTGAGCTTCTTTAGCAGGATCAATGTCCATAATCATATCGGCCTGATCCTTACCTATAGGATTTTTATCTGTTCTAAATCGGCCTACATAAAGTCCGGGTTCTCTGGTGTCTTGTTGTAAAACGACCATTTGATTTTGAAAATACACTCCGTGTAATTTTAAGTTGTCTTTCTCACTGGATGCAGGAATAAATAAATTAATCCCTGATCCTCCACCCTGGATACCGGCTGTCCACTCGTGATAGTACGCTTCACCAAATTGAAAGGGAGATTTGTCTTGAGCAACGAATTTGTTTTGCGTCGCGCATCCTGCAGAAAATATAGTTACCAAAGTCAAAAGAAGTACTCTCATCATAGTTGTTTTAAATTCCTTTATAAGCACCAGCTAAGTCAAGAAATCTATTTAGGTTAAAAGTATGAACAAAGTTAGTGCCAACAAAACGATTTACTACAAGTTAGCTGATGCACCAAAATAAGAAATCCCTTGTGAGTTATCACAAGGGATTTAATGTTATTGAACGATTTAACTTCTTAATGAAGTTTAAGAAGATTCCCGCTTTGCTCCTCCGCTGAAGCTTCGGTGACATGCGGACGCGGAATGCGTTTAATTATTCAGAGCTTCCGCTTTTTGGAACATTTGGCTTGCGCCTAATTATTCAGAGCCTCTGCTCCTCCAACAATTTCAAGAATCTCATTGGTGATGGATGCCTGTCTTGCTTTGTTGTAGGTGAGTTTAAGTTGGTCTCTTAACTCGGTAGCATTATCTGTTGCTTTGTGCATGGCCGTCATACGTGCCCCATGCTCTGCCGCTACAGAATCTCTTAAAGCTTTGTACAATTGCATTTTAAGCGCCTTGGGAATTAATCCCTGTACGATCTCTTCTTGCTCTGGCTCAAAAATATACTCTTGTACTTTGGTTTCTTCAGCTTCTTCGGTTACTAAGGGTAAATATTGCTCTGTAGTAACGATTTGCGTTGCAGCATTTTTAAACTTATTATAAATCAATACTACTTTGTCGTAAGTACCTTCCGCGAAAGCGGTCATCACTTCTTCGCTAATCGTCTCAGAATTTTCAAAGGACATATCATCAAAAATTGCTGTGATATTTTTATAAATTTTAAACTCCTTTGAAAGAATATCATTTGCCTTTTTACCAATAGTCAAAAGCTGCATGTTCTTGCCTGCAAATTCATTTGTCGCCAAAGCTTTTACGCCTTTGACAATATTTGAATTAAAGGCTCCGGCTAAGCCTCTATTAGAAGAGACTGCAATAATAAGTACGTTATTCACATCACGCTTTTCTGAATAAACGCTTGCGCTATCTCCTTCAAGACTTGCACTTAAGGATTGTAATAACTCGGTCAACTTAGTCGCGTAGGGACGCATTTTTGTAATAGCGTCTTGTGCCTTGTTCAGCTTTGCCGCAGATACCATTTTCATGGCACTGGTGATCTGCATCGTTGAACTAATCGACGTGATTCTACCGCGTAATTCTTTTAAGTTTGCCATTCTTCCTATCCTAAATCCTTTCCTAAGGAAAGGACTTTTTTAGTTATACTTTATCAAACCGTTCCTCCTTGTTTTCCTTCCCTTTGGGAAGGTTAGGATGGGATATTAATACTTAGAAGATAAATCCTTAGCTACTGCTGTAAGGGTGTCAATCACCTCATCGGTTAATTTACCTGCTTTCAACGTATCTAACGTATCCCTGTGCTTTGCATCTAAAAACTCAAGGTATTCTGCCTCAAATTCTTTTACCTTCTCTACCGGCACGTCTCTAAGCAAGTTTTTTGAACCTGCATAAATAATTGCAATTTGATTTTCTACCGGATATGGATCATTTTGTGCTTGCTTAAGGATCTCTACGTTACGCTTACCTTTTTCAATCACATTAAGCGTAGCTGCATCAAGATCAGATCCAAACTTAGCAAAAGCCTCTAATTCTCTAAACTGTGCCTGATCCAGTTTTAAGGTTCCGGCAACTTTCTTCATGGATTTAATCTGCGCAGATCCCCCAACACGTGATACCGAAATACCTACGTTAATCGCCGGGCGAACACCTGAATTAAATAAATCTGATGTCAAGAAAATCTGACCATCTGTAATCGAAATTACGTTTGTAGGGATATAGGCAGATACATCTCCTGCTTGAGTTTCAATCAATGGCAATGCCGTTAATGAACCTCCTCCTTTTACCTTATCCTTAAGTGAATCTGGTAAGTCATTCATGTTTTTTGCGATCGTATCATCATCAATCACCTTAGCCGCACGCTCTAACAAACGTGAGTGAAGGTAAAATACATCTCCAGGATACGCTTCACGTCCCGGTGGACGACGTAGTAAAAGAGATACCTCACGATACGCTACCGCTTGCTTAGATAAATCATCATAAATAATTAATGCAGGGCGACCTGTATCTCTAAAGTACTCCCCGATTGCGGCTCCACCAAATGGTGCATAAACCTGCATTGGTGCAGGATCTGATGCATTTGCTGCTACTATAGTCGTATAGGCAAGCGCTCCTTTATCTTCTAACACTTTAGCAATCCCGGCAACAGTAGATGCTTTTTGACCAATTGCTACGTAAATACAATATACCGGCTCACCAGCGTCATAAAATTCTTTTTGATTAAGAATGGTATCAATACAAACGGTTGTTTTACCTGTTTGACGGTCACCAATCACCAACTCACGTTGTCCTCTACCAATCGGTACCATCGCATCAATTGCTTTAATCCCAGTTTGTAATGGCTCAGTTACCGGCTGACGAAAAACTACTCCAGGAGCCTTACGCTCAAGAGGCATTTCAAAGGTTTCGCCTTCAATAGGACCTTTACCATCGATAGGATTTCCTAAGGTATCTACTACACGGCCTACGATTCCTTCACCCACATTAATCGAAGCAATACGCTGTGTACGTTTTACCGTATCTCCCTCCTTAAGCATGCTGGAAGGACCTAAAAGTACCACACCTACATTATCCTCTTCAAGGTTAAGTACGATCCCTTCAAGACCGGCCTCAAACTCTACCAATTCACCGTATTGTGCGTTACCCAAACCGTACACACGTGCAATACCATCACCTACTTCTAGGATGGTACCCACTTCATCAAGTGAAGCTTTTGCTTCAAAACCTGAAAGTTGCTCTTTTAATATTGCTGAAACTTCAGCTGGATTTACTTCTGCCATTGTTGTAAGCGTTTAGTAATAGTATTCTATATTATAATTTAGACACGTACGCGTCTGTTGTTAACTCTCGTTTTAGTGCACTTAGCTTCCCTGCTATGCTCGCATTATATTGAAGATCACCTACTCGTAGAACAAAACCACCGAGAATGCTTTCATCAATTGTGTTTTTTATACTAGCTTCATGGCCTGTAAGTTCTTTAACCTTAGCCACGATCTTTTTCTCCATATCCTTAGTCAAAGGTACAGCCGTGGTGACTGTTGCAACCTGGCTGTTATTCAATTTATCATAAAGCTGAATATACTTCGCAGCGATATCATCCAGAATCTCAACACGCTTATTCTCGATAAGCACATCAAATAGATTCATGGTTTCTGCAGAAGCATTTTTAAACACACTTCTAAGTACGTTTCGCTTGATATCTGACGCAATCACAGCACCCATTAATACCCCTGAAAGTTCTCCATTTAAGGCTAATGTATCTTTGATTTGCTGCATATCTACATATACCTTTTTAGCACTTCCTTTTTCCTGTGCCAGTTCCAGTAATGCTCTCGCGTAACGTATGGATGCTCTACTCGTCATTGGTATTAATTTAAGGTAACATCACCTAACATGTCATCAACTAATTTCATTTGCTTGTCTTTGTTATCAAGCTCATGACGTACCATTTTCTCTGCAATTTCTACAGAAATTTTTGCCACCTGGTTTTTGATATCTGCTAAAGCAGCTTGCTTTTCACTCTGGATAGCTTCTTGGGCTTTAATCAAGATTAAATCTGCTTTTGCTTGTGCCTCATCAGTAGCATCTGCGATCATCTTGTCTTTCATTGCACGGGCATCTTTTAATAACGAATCGCGTTCTGTTCTTGCTTCTTGCAAGAGTTGATCATTGTCTGCCTTAAGGTTTTGCATTTCTCTTTTTGCGGCTTCGGCTGCATCAAGAGCTCCCTGTATACCTTCTTCTCGTTCATTGAGTGAGTTGAGAATTGGTTTCCAGGCAAATTTTACCATCAAAAAAATAAGAACCAACAGTATGACTGTTTGCATAATAAACAGCCCTGGTGAAAAATCGTTTAATAATTGATCCATAATTGTTTCTTCTAAATCTTTGTTTGTTTAATTAACATCATGTCCTGCAACCAACCGTTGCAGGTTCATGATGTTTTGGTTTTATGGCTTACTTTCCTAAGAAAAGAGCACCAAATGCTAAACCTTCAAGAAGTGCAGCAATGATAATCATTGCAGTCTGGATTTTTCCAGTCGCTTCAGGTTGACGAGCAATACCTTCCATTGCCTTACCACCAATCTGTCCTAGACCAATACCAGCACCGATTACGATTAAACCTGCACCTACTAAATTTGGAACTGTCATAACAAAATATATAAATAATTAAACAAAAAATTCTAAATAAAATTCTCTTTTACTTCTTCTGCGACACCAGCCTCTTCATGCCCATGATCGTGATCATGTTCTGCAACAGCCATGCCTATGAACAGCGCAGATAACATGGTAAAAATATATGCTTGTAAGAAAGCAACAAGTACTTCTATCAAGGTTATAAATAGCGATAATGCAAATGATAAAGTCGTTGAACCTACAGCCGTCATTTGAGCTTTAAGTGTGATCATTATAGCAATCAAACTCATTACCACGATATGTCCTGCACTAATATTTGCAAACAGACGCACTAATAAAGAGAAAGGTTTGATTAGAAAAGCACCCGCTAGCTCAATAATCGCTAAGACAGGTCTCAATAAATAAGGAACACCAGGCATCCAAAGCATGTGCATCCAATAATCTTTGTTCCCGCTAAATGTATAGATAATTAGAGTGAATATTGCCAACGCAGCGGTAACTGCTATTTGACCGGTAACATTAAATCCTAGCGGAGTCAAGCCTGCAAGGTTTAAAATCCAAATGAAAAAAAATACAGTCATTAAATACCCTGTAAATCTTCTGTATTTTGGTCCGATATTAGGTTTTGCTATTTCGTCGCGAACATAGATTACAAGAGGCTCTAATACTCTTCCAAAACCTGTGGGGATATTTTTCTTTTTGTATTGTCTTGCTAAAGAAGAAAACCAAAACAACATAAGTAATCCGATGACAAGGATTCCAAAAACACTTTTTGTAATAGAAAGATCTAGGGGTTTTGATGCATTAATGGGATGACTTTCTTCATCAAAGCGAACCGTTGTAGCTCCTTGTTCTAATTCATATATCTTACCGTGGACTTTTACGAATCTGGCGCCATTTTTCTCTACCACAACCTCTCCTTCATCATCATGATGAAACGCTGAAGACATAAAGGTTACTAAACCTTCACTTGACCAAAGAATTACAGGCAGTGGAAAACCTACATGCTTGCGCTCACCAGCATCGTTTGTATAAGAATACAAATGAAAGTCATGTGCATCTTTGATATGATGAAGTATATATTCGTTAATTTCTTTGTCTGTATTGACCCGATCTCCTTCGTTAGAAGATTCTGACTTAGCGAAGATATTGACAGGAGCTGTCAACATTAAAAATAAGATAAGTAAACTAAAAGATTTTAATTTTAACTCCATTCCTTCTTGATCAAAAAATTAGCTTCCTGAAATTCGGCGCAAATGTAAGGAATAAATCCTATTTAAAAATGACTAATAAGTATAATTTTTAGCGTTGTTTCCTATTGAGAATTTTAGCCATAAAAATCACTTCGAAAAAGAGAAAAAATAATGCTGGAATAAGCAACGATAGGCGCTCTATCAGCGCTAGCTTTTCAATTGAAAAAATAGCGTTTCTATAAGCCACAGAAAAAATTAACACCTTAACTACTACTGTTGCTAAATATATAAAGCCTAATTGAGGCTTAATTCGTTGATATGATGAAAAAAAATCGGCAATAGCAATCACCAAAAATGCAAAAAGACCAAAATAGAGATAAATACTTTGCAGTGAGAATCGAAGGACTTCTTCTTGGTTAGCCAAGTACGAATTATGCGACCAAAAAAGCAAACCTCCCGCAAAGATAAGTGAGGAGGTATAAACCACAACTAATTTCAATTTGCTATTTGTTTAAGGTATTGACTTGTCTAATTACCACAAACATGGATAAAAAGATCGCAAATAAAGTTACCATAGGCTCAAAGAAAGCCTTCTCATATTCCTCATCTAGCCAAGAACCCAATAAATTTCCTAAAAATATTGTAGCCCCCATTTGGAAGGCAATGGTTGAAAATTTAGCCCACTGATTAAGCGGTTCTTTCTTTCTTTTGGTCATTAGATAATGACTTTACGCCGCCCTTCATAGAACAGGTTGCATTAAAGTTTGCCCCTGGTTCTACAGCAAGTTTACCTATTACCACATCTCCTTCGATATGAGCTGTAGAGCGAAGGGTTAATGTGCCAGATACATTTAATTTACCGTTAAACTTTCCTTCAAAGTCTGCATTTTCGCATTCTAAGCTTCCATTGATGTAGCCACTACGACCCACAACTACCTTGCCGGGTGTTTTAACGGTTCCTTCAATATTCCCTTCTATTCTAAAACCACCTTTGGCGATAATATCACCTTTAATGGTAGTTCCTTGCGAAATTTTATTTTGCTCCTTAGAAAGGTCTGCAGATGCGGTTTGTTTTTTTTCTGAAAACATAATTTGGGGTCTTTTATATGTTAGTTTAAGGCTAAGGTTTTGATTTTTCTTCAACTAAAAACTCACCTCGTCCTTTTTTTGACTTGTAAATATCAACATTTTTATGGATTTCTACAATTTTATAATTTGCCGAGGAGATTACGAAGAAAGGTCTCTTAATTTTATAGTCACGGCGCTCTGCTAGTAATTCTGCAAATCCTTGAGCTCCTAAACTGGTATTCAATCCATGAACTACCACAAATATTTCATCTGGATTATACCGGTCCAGTGTAACACTCATATCGCCATAATTGAGATCCTCTATTGCAAGCGCAAGTGTTTGGGACAAGTCCATTGCCTGATCAATATTTTTATAATCATATGGATATACCACATGAAATTTTCGTTGATCAGTGTCGCTTACAAAGGCAGAATTTTCTAATACCGGAATGTTCTCTTTGTATAACTCGTTGGCCTTTTTTCCTTCAGGTGACTGGGGATAGTTAAGCGCAACGTAGTTAATACCAGATTTATAGGTATTAAACCCGTAGAGTTTTCCGGCAGCGGTGGCTTTTAATAATTCAAACTTGGGAACTATGGGATCTCCACTAAACTGCGTGATATATTTTTCTGCGGAAGCGATTACCTTTTCAAATTCCTGTTTGTCAAATAAACGATAAAGATCAGTATAGATCGCTTCTGGGCTATTGATTTCTTGGTTATAACCATCTGGATTTTTAAGAATAGCAGCGTATCTGGAATCCGGATGATTTTGTATAATGTTTTGTTTGATTTCTTCGGCTTTAGCCAACCTATTTTGCGCTAAATATATTTTATAGAGATTATATTTTGAAGGGATGATCAGGCGATCTTCGGGCTCATTACTTAATAAAGCGGTAAACTTATCTTCAGACAATTCAAACTCTTCAAATTTTTCTTTATAAATTGTCCCTAACTGGTAATAAGCAAAGTCGCGGTCTATTTTTATGCTGTCAATAATATTTTGATCTGTGGGTAATTGGGATATATAATTTTCAGGGTCGTATAAAGGATTATTTTTGGCGACAGCAGAGGATTTATCAATGTCTTTAGCAGTAGAAGATAAGCCTACACTTATGGTAGAGGTATAACGCCAATCGTCTTTAAGTTCAATGTCTCCCCATATCGCAAAAAACTGTTGTTTACCGTAGGCAGCAACGGTTTGGTTGTAGAAATAAAATTGCGTTTTATCACCCGGTAGTCCGGTAAAGCCTCTATTTGCTCCGGCAGTGTTTTTTACCTTAGAATAAAGATTTTTAGCTATGGCTTCTTGTTTTTCGGCTTCTAATCGTGCTAATTCGGCTTGTTTTAAACGTTCAATGTAATCCTCAAAAAAGAGGCGCTGATCTTCTTTTGACATGGCTAATAAAGACAAAATACTATCTTTCTCTTTGGCGATTCCTTCATACAGAATTACATCATCCAGATTTTCTCTTTTTCTCTTTATACGCCTAAAAAGTTTAGTATTTTCATTTAATTTTGTGAGTGTACTATCGTAATACGCGCCCGCAACTGGGTATTTAGCTTCATCAAAGCTAAAGTCTCCAAGTGTAAGGTAGGAACGCGCATTTAAAAAATTATCAGGACTATTGGTTCGTAAAGACTTATTGTAAAATGTCGTGGCCAAATTGACAGAGTCTTGCTTTTTATAAAACTCTGCAAACTCAACGTAAATCTTATCAAGGTAAGGTCTGTTTTCACGGTCTTCTTCTAATTCAATCAACAACTCTTTGAAGGCAATAATGTCTTCTTTGGTAGTATCAAAGTTTTCCGCTTTTTCAAAATATGCGTTTGCCTGATAGATTCTTGGTGTTTTTCTATTTAGCGCTATCACCTCATCAAAAGCCATATTTGCACTATCTATCTTAGCCAAGCGATCATATAATTGCCCTTTGATGTATAACAGCCTGCCTTTTTTCTCATAATCTTTCAATAGAGGTATAGCTCTTTTTAATGAAACTAATGCGCTGTCTTTATTTTCTAGATTTATATATGCCTGCGCTATCATTGCGTAAGCATCTGCTTTAACTTCTTGGTCAAGATCATCATCCTCCTGCTCTATCATCTTAGTAAGCCGCTCAATTGCTGTTTCATTGTAATCTAGGCGTATATTGATTTTTTGTTTCCAAAGCCTAACATGATTGACCTTATCGCTGGTAGGGTATCTGTTGAGAATATAATTGAGTGCATCTAATGCGGGAATAAATCGTTGATCGTAATAACGGGACTTTGCTAACAATAAAAACGCCTCGTCCATTTGATAATTGGCTTCACGACCTTTTATGATCATGCCGTGCTTTTGGATGGCTTTAGTGGCTTTTTCTTCTGCAATATCAAATCCACTGGCAGATGTAGATGATCCGGGTAATGCGATATCGTCCTTAATCTCCATTCGCTCAACGGGAAGTATTTCCCAGTAATTATCCTGATAACTCTGCTGGAGCTGTTGCTTAGCCTGTTCTAATGCCAGATTACCATTATAAAGAATATTATAGTAGGTGCCCATTGCATGAAAGTTACGGTTGAGCCAGTTATCTTTTTTCCTGGAACAACTCGATACGACAAGCAATAAGACTGCTGCGAATGATAGAAACGTTATTTTTTTCAACATAAAAAGATCTATGATCTTAACTCTATGATACTCTTTTTAGTATACGAGAGCGGCAAAAATACGCTTCTTTTTTGTAGCTATAAAATTTACTCTTGCGTAACAACTTCTTCTCCTGAAAAGTATCGCTCTAATTCTGTTAACGTGGCGGTACTTGTTTCAAGATCTTTCACAACTTTTCCCTTTTCTAACACAACGATTCGTTCGCATACTTCGGTTACATGGCTAAGGTCATGGCTGGAAATTAATACCGTAATTTCTTTATTATCTGCCAGCTCTCGAATTAATTTTTTTAGCTTAATTTGAGTCGATGGATCAAGGTTTGCAAAAGGTTCGTCTAAAATGATCACTTCAGGATGCCCGATGAATGAAGCGACAATTCCTACTTTTTTTTGATTTCCCTTAGATAGATCACGTAGGTATTTTTTCTTGTTTAGAATTTCATCATTAAAAAATTCTTTAAACGGCTCTAAGAACCCATTTATATCAGCTTTGTTTTGACCTCTAAGTTCGCCTATGAAATAGAAATACTCTTCAGGTGTTAAATAACCGATTAAAAAGCTCTCATCAATAAAGGCGGTGGTGAAGGGTTTCCACTGTTCACTTTCATGAACGGCAATTCCATTATTCTCGATATGACCCGTTGTGGGTTGAATTAGATCCAACAGCAAACTAAAATATGTTGTTTTTCCGGCTCCATTATTTCCTACTAATCCAAAGCTTTGTCCTTTTGGTATTTCAAGTGATTCAATATCCAGGACTGTAACTCCTTTGTATTTTTTCGTAAGATTTTGAGATGTGATCATGTGATATAGATATAAAATTATTCTCCTTCTTGTTTGAACCCTGCAATCATGCTATACTTATTCTTACGGTAATACCCGGCAATGATATTCATAAAATATCCTCTCAAGGCAATACCTATAATTCCTAGAACTCCCAATACAATTGTAGCCGCATCAAAACCAATAAGCTTGTAGACGCCGTACCAAATCAGTAGTGGTAATAACATTAGTGGTAAACTCACTAGCCATTGCGTCGCCCCAGTGCCTTGATAATTCATGAATGGGCTCTTTTCTAAGTCGATTTTCTTTTTATTAAATGATCCTGCAAAAAGCAAGACAGGAATATTTACTCCAATATTATACAACGCACAGGCTACATTTAAGGCAAGAATATTCCACCCAAAGTATACGTATGGTATACTTAATAAAAACAATACTACTACACTAAACGTGATTAAGCCCGCTTTAGATGCCAGATATTTTCGTAATGGAATATTTTGCGACATCATCATGCTGTAATACCCACTATCCCAGGAAGGAATGAACTGGCCAAAGTTGATCATGAAAATCCCGGTCATGAAAATCCCGACAAAAACAAAAAAAGCAGGCATTCCCTGGTACGTTTCTTGCGGATAAAAGATCAACCCATACCCCAATAACACCAGAGATAGCCAAATAGTAGTCTTTGGGCGCTTATTGCGCCAAATAAGCTTAAGATCTAACTGAAGAAATGGAGCAATCTCTCCAAATCTGCGCGTCCAACTTAAATCTGTCGTTTCAGCTTCTTTGGTTTTTGTTTTTAAAGAAGCATCTAAATAAAATCGTGAGTTGAGAACATTAAAATTCCATACATAAAGACCTACGACAATGAGTAGCGGTATAATAGCTAAATAAGGTTGGATTATAAGGGCATTAAGCATCTTCCCAGTAAACGCTGTAATTCTAAATATATCTAAATATTCTAGGACAATAAGAACAACTGCAACGATTATAAATGGCAAGAACGCCTTTAAATTATCTGCAAACTTCTTTTTAATCAAGAAATTTGCATAGTTGGTTGCATATACTAAACAGATCATTGCAAATGCCCATGCAGCCATATTGAGCGCCCCGTAGTCTCCTTCTTTAGCCGCAAAAACAGCAAACGGTATAATGATTAGAAGATCTAACAGGTTAAAAAAGCTTACAAAAGACTTAAGTAAAACAAAGTGTACTACTTTTTTCTTTGGAACATTGTTGATCAATAAGGGTTTGATACTTATTACGGGTAGTGTTTGCATAAAAAAGCGTATCACCAATTCTGCTGCTAACCAAAGTAATACTAAACGATTCACTAAAACCACAGGATCCTGATCTGGAAATACTTTCTTTAGACCGGGGTAGAGTGCAACGCCCATTACTAAAAAAGCTACTGCAAAATAAATCGCTAGGAACGCCATTAAAATTTTTAACGCAATACTCTTTCCTAAGCTGGCTGATCTAAAAAAGGATTTCCACTGTAGTGAAATAAAATGTTTATACATAGGATGAATGACTTAGCTATTCTTTAGTACTCAAATTTATCATTTTGTTACAGTAATAGTTATATCCACTTCTCTATTTTTGCCAAAATTTTATACTGAATGGGTGCATTTCATACATTACGCATAAAACATATTGAACGTGTTACAGTAAAATCAGTCGCAATTACCTTTACCGTTCCTCAAGAGTTAGAAGAAGAATTTACATTTTTAGCCGGTCAATATGTAACCTTAAAAACCACCATTGATGGTGAAGAAGTTAGAAGAGCCTATTCGATTTGTAGCTCTCCGTCAAGCGGAAAACTAACCGTAAGCGTAAAAGAAGTAGATCAGGGTACATTCTCCCGTTATGCAAATCAACAGCTTAAAGAAGGAGATACTTTAGAAGTTCATGCCCCGGAAGGCAAATTTACCTTTACTCCAAATCCCGAAAATGATAATGCTTACGCTGCTTTCGCAGCCGGAAGCGGAATAACTCCCATCTTATCTATCATAAAAACGGTCTTAACACAAGAGCGTAAAAGTAAATTTGCTTTGGTGTATGGTAACAAATCGCCAGAACTTACCATGTTCTATGAAGATTTATTGGAATTACAACAGGAATATAAGGACAGATTTTTTGTGGATTATGTCTTTAGTCAAACCAATGAAGAAAACTGCCTATTTGGACGAATTGAGAAAAGCACCGTGAACTACATGCTAAAAAATAAGTTTAGCGCATTTGATTTCACATCGTATTACTTATGCGGTCCTAAGCCTATGATTGATATGGTAAGTGAGGTACTAAGTGATCAAGGAGTTGGCGACAGTCGGATTCATTTTGAGTTGTTTACTACAAATGATGTAGAAGGTAAAGTAGAAACTGACTTAGATGGTCAAACCTCCATCAAAATAATTGTTGACGATGAAGAATCGTCCTTTCACATGCCTAAGACGTCAACCATTTTAGAAGCTGCTTTGGACAAAGAGTTAGATACACCCTATTCATGTCAAGGCGGAATTTGCAGCAGCTGTATCGCACGCATCAAAGAAGGCTCTGCCGAAATGAAAAAGAATCAAATTTTAACGGATAGTGAAGTGGCCGAAGGACTTATCCTAACCTGCCAGGCCCACCCTACAAGCGATACCGTTGTAGTTGATTATGATGATGTATAGCTTCAGCAAGATCAGCCGCCAACCGCAAGCTAAGTTAACATTGATCGAAGTCTTTAAGCTTGCCGAAGCGACCCGTATACAAATTGAAATCGCTTAATTACCCTAACACTTCTTCAACTTTTTCAATTAGCATCGCCGGGGTAATAGTATTGATGGCATTTTCATAACCCGTAGGGTACTTATTTCCATAGATTGAAGTTGGAATTGCAGGATACGTTTCACGATCTGAGAGTAGTTGATGTTCAAATGGTTGAGCAAACGGAGTGAATCCTGCATAGGGATGGGTTACGCCCCACAACGTAATGACGGGTACATTATAATTTGCAGCTAGATGCCCATTCCCGCTATCCATACTGATCATCAAGTCGAGATTGGAGATAAGTGCAAGTTCTTCAGGAAAAGTGAGTTCTCCTGCTACAATGATTACAGTATCACCTTCTTTAAGTCGTGATAGCGTGTTGGCTTCAGTTGAAGCACCAAATAAAAAGATACTGTAGTCGCGTTCAATCAATTCTCTAACGACAACCTTAAGCAGGTCTAACGAATATTGCTTTCCAGCGTGAGCCGCAAAAGGAGCAATGCCAATCCATTTTTTTTGTTGAGACCCTGTGAGTTGGATGATTCTTTTTGAAAGTTTTTGTTTTGAGAGAAACGTTGGGTCAAGCGACAATTTAAATCCTAATGTTTGAAAAACATCTGCATAGCGCTGATGGGTTGGCTTAAGTTGTTTAAGGATTTTAGTATTAGATTGTACCAACGTTTTCTTTTGAGCTCTGCCCTTATCAATAACTGCCTTAGGCCGATTTTCTAGAAACATCCCCAACAATTTTGTGCGAATAACATCGTGCAAATCTGCAATATGGGTATAACTGATATCGTTGAGCTCTTGTGCTAAACGACGTAGACCCAATATTCCCTTGTGTTTTCCTCTAATTTCTGCAGGATGAACAGTAACATTTTCTATGGATGAAAATATAGCTGCGAACATATGCTGGGTGACTACGGTAATTTTTACCGATGGGAAACGTTCAACTAAATTGAGTAATAAGGGAATGGTCATAGCAACATCTCCCATTGCAGACAGGCGTACCACTAAAATGTGAGCTGAAGGTTTTGTCACCCGATCTATTTTTGCTTTCTAAGTACTGGATTCAATTCATCATCGTTGTACATCTTCATTTGCTTATATACTTTCATGTACTTATCTCCAGAAGCAATATCCTGTAATAATTGATCAATAGCAGAAGATAAATCTACCCGTTGTTCTAACAAAATATCTAGTTTTGCTCTACACGATTTTTGATGTGCTTCACTTGCATCACTGCGTGAAGCTTCTTCTTGCATATGATAGATTTTCAATGCGAGGATAGATAAACGATCTATTGCCCAGGCCGGACTCTCTGTGTTTATGGTAGCGTTTTCATCTGGCTTAACGTCTTGATATTTTTCAAGAAAGTAACTGTCAATGTACTCTACCATATCTGTTCGATCTTGATTAGATGAGTCAATTTGTCGTTTTAGCGTAAGTGCAGCTACGGGATCAATTTGCGGATCTCTTATAATGTCTTCGTAATGCCATTGTACCGTATCAATCCAGCATTTACGATAAAGTAAATGTGCGATTAAATCACTATTCTTATCATATGGATTCGCAAAAGGTTGGTTTACTTTATCCACCACGTGATAGGTTTTAATAACTTCTTTAAAAATGGTATTTGCTTTTTTTGAAAACATAGATGTGTTTTAGCTCTTAGGGTACAAAGATAAACTTCTTTCGCTGTTTATGAATATAGAAATAAGCTGAATGGAAGCAGGATAATTATCCACAGTAGTATTTCTTTAAATAAGGCATCGCCTTCTTGCTGAAAATAATTTGCTGTTATGATGGAAAAGGGAGCCGCTAGAAAAAGTAATTCTGATCCTTTTTTTACCGGACTTAATAAGACTAATGCTATTGCAAAGAACAGATATGCCAAAATAGTAATATGACCTCCTTTTATATTAGCCGAAGCTCTTTTAAGTACTGAAAGATACGTAAATAAGCACCAAATGAGTAGCGTTAGTAAAAAGCTTAGCGGAATGATAATCCGTGCGGAATTATATATTGAAAAATCTCCCGAAGATGAATAATTCACCGATAATAAACGTATCGCAAATAAATTTTCTATGCTTATCAATAGTATAACTACCGCACCAATAGCCACAAAAGGAATAAAAAAGTTCTTTTTATCTCTACGCCCGTTGATGGCGATCACAACAAACACAAGTATTAGAAATAAACTACACCAAGAGAAAAACAAACTTGCCACTACAAAAGTCAATGCAGCATCAAAAAATTTACCTTTAACTTTTGGAGTGTCGTTCGTTTCGACCAATCTAAAGACACCTACTACGCACAATACATTCGCAAAGAGTAAGCTTACATCATCAAAGCTTAATCCCAGCGTAGAAACAAAGCCTGTAAAAAAAAGTAATGCTAACATATTCACTCTGGTAAGGTGATTTTTTACCGCCATTTGATGGACTACAAAAACTGTAGACAGCAAGCATAAAAGTACAATCACCTGTCTGCCAATATCTAGCTCTATGGGAAATATTGGAGCAAAAATTACAATGAGGATATAGCTCAAGAGCATATAAACCAATAGCATGATAAAATTGATTGGTTTAGAATTTTTAAAAAAGCTTGTAAGCATATACTAATTTCTTACTTTTGTAACCTAAAGATAATTCTCTTTTAGTAGAGGATGAACTTATACAATATGGAAGATTTTTTTAAAGGTATCGAATCGTTTTTTGTTGATTTTTTATTTTCACCTTTTGAAGCATTACGCGCAACTGAATTAGAAAGTTGGTTTATGGCAAACGGACTCAACTGGATTTTTATGATTATTGGTTTTGTAGCATTTGTCTATTGGATGATACAATTGAAAAAATTCAATGACAATAATGAAGAGAACCGTGAAGTAATTTCACATTCTTTTTTACACAACAAGGACTTTAGATAATCCTACAATGCTCATCGGCTTTTTCAAATCCCTTTGTAAATAATATAAAGGGA
The DNA here is from genome assembly GCF_039523415.1 of Gangjinia marincola. Lineage (NCBI taxonomy): Bacteria > Pseudomonadati > Bacteroidota > Flavobacteriia > Flavobacteriales > Flavobacteriaceae > Gangjinia > Gangjinia marincola. The sequence continues at coordinate 447,545 of NZ_BAAAFG010000015.1, read as the reverse complement.
TTTTTTTATTTTAGAGATCAAAGCCAATATCTTTTCTTATGTATTTACCTTCAAAAGATATGCGTTCTACATTTTGATAGGAAGTAGCGAGTGCTTTTTTGAAATCTTCAGCCATTGAGGTTACGGCAATCACCCTTCCTCCATTCGTCACTAATTCATTATTTTTTAATGCCGTTCCTGCATGAAAAACAATTGAAGACTCTATTGTTTCAACACCGCGAATCACTTTTCCTTTTTCGTACGCTTCGGGGTATCCACCAGATACTAACATAACCGTAGCAGCAGCATTGGAGTCTATCTCTAATTCTACCTCATCTAAGCTTTGATTTGCGGTGTGCTTAAAGAGTTCAACAAGATCTGATTTAAGTCGAGGTAGTACCACTTCGGTTTCAGGATCACCCATGCGTACATTGTATTCAATGACATAAGGCTCATTGCCCACATTGATCAATCCAAGGAACACAAATCCATTGTATTGCATAGCTTCGGCTTGAATTCCTTGAATGGTTGGTTTGATGACTTTTTCTTCAATTTTCTTCATGAGAGCTTCATCGACAAATGGCACAGGAGATATCGCTCCCATCCCGCCTGTATTTAATCCAGTGTCACCCTCACCAATACGTTTATAGTCTTTTGCTGTAGGGAGGATTTTATAATTCTTCCCGTCGGTGATCACAAAAACGCTCATTTCGAGTCCGTTCAAAAATTCTTCAATAACTACAGTCTCACTTGCCGCTCCAAATTTTTTATTGGTCAGCATTTGGGTGAGTTCTGCTTTAGCTTCGGCAAGATCGTTAAGGATTAATACTCCTTTTCCGGCAGCAAGGCCATCAGCTTTTAGTACATAAGGGGCTTTTAGCTTGTCTAAAAATGCTTTTCCAGCATCAAGTGTTTCCGCAGTAAAACTTTGATAAGCCGCAGTTGGGATGTCATATTTTTGCATGAACTGTTTTGCAAAATCTTTACTTCCCTCAAGCATAGCTGCTTTTTTAGAGGGTCCAATAACCGCAATATGATTAAGTTCTTTATCCTCATTGAAAAAATCATAAATCCCATTTACCAGAGGATCTTCAGGTCCTACAACTAACATTTTAATAGAATGCTCTAGGACGAACTTTTTTATTCCCGCAAAATCATTAAGGTTTAATGGAACATTGATGGCTATAGCTTGTGTACCGGCGTTGCCTGGGGCAACATAAAGATGGTCACATTGTTTGCTTTGCACCATTTTATGAGCAAATGCGTGCTCCCTGCCGCCTGATCCAAGGATAAGAATATTCATTTAAAGTATTTTTTGATGCGTCAATCGCAAATTGATGCTCATGAATTAAAATCAAAAATAAATGTTTGTACCTTGCTTGCCTAATATTTTAAGCATTGAATTTATTTGATTTATCCTTACGCTTAAACGGCTTCCCAATTTTAGAGGCGAAGAAAAAGCTAGCAGAAATTCAGAAAATTCCAGAAGCTGACTACGCCAATTATATTACGCAGAAAAAGCTTGAAATAGTCACATTTCATCAACGTCATAATTCCTTCTATCGTGAAATTTCTAAAGGAATACTTCCTCAAAATTGGGAGCAACTTCCTATTCTCACAAAAAGCGATTTACAACAACCTCTTGAAGCAAGACTTTCTGATGGATTTAACCCTAAAAATATATATGTAAATAAAACTTCCGGGTCCAGCGGACATCCTTTTGTTTTTGCGAAAGACAAATTTTGCCACGCTTTAACCTGGGCACGGATTAATGCTTTGTACAACCAACATGGTATCACAAATGGGGTCGATAAAGAAGCACGTTTTTATGGAATTCCCAAGGCTGGTGTTGCCAGAAAGAAAGAGCGATTTAAAGATCTTATGGCCAATCGATATCGCTTTTCAATTTTTGATTTAGGTGTTGAACGACTTGAGAAAATTCTAATAAAATTTGAAAAGGAACCATTTGTTTCTATAAATGGCTATACTAGTTCTGTTGTTTTATTCGGAAGGTATTTAGATAGCAAGAATATAATTTTAAAAGATTACTGCCCTTCCCTAAAAGCTTGTATTGTCACGGCAGAAATGCTTTTCCCCGAAGATAAAACCATGCTCACAAAAGTGTTAGGGGTTCCAGTTGTAAATGAGTATGGCGCATCTGAAGTTGGAATAATGGCATTTACAAATCCATTAGATGAATTTGAGATAGATACCTCAACCCTTCATTTAGAGGTGTTAGATGATCACAATATACCAGTAAGGTACGGGGAAGAAGGCAACATCGTAGTTACTTCTCTTTTTAACAAAGCGCATCCCATTATTCGATATAAAATTGGAGATCGCGGAATTATTTCACCTGACTCCAGCGCAAAAAAAACAATTTTAAGCGACGTAAAAGGTAGAGTTGATGATATTATTAAATTACCCAGTGGTAAAGTTGCTGCTGGTCTTACGTGTTATTATATTACTAAAAAAGTAGTGGATATCAATAAGGCATTAAAAGAGTTTGTAATCACTCAAACTCACTTAGATCGTTTTATTGTATCCTATGTAAGTGATCAAAACCTCACTCCAGAAGAAAAGAATCTCATTGAAAAGTCTTTTGAAGAATATTTAGAAGGAGGATTAAAAATTACGTATGAACGAGAAGAAGTTTTAGATCGCTCAAATCGAGGCAAATTAAAGCAATTTAAGTCGTTGATTTAATTTTTATACTTCAAATATCCATAGTACATCCAGTTCACCATATAATAAGCACTTTTTAAAAGAGATAAGTCTTCTACGTTTCTATAAAAGTACCATTGTGATGAAATTAATTTGAACTTATTTCTAGACAAAGAGTTTTCGCGAATTCTGTAGATCGCTAGAGGTTCTTTAATCCCTTGAGCAAATGGGATATCCTTTAAGTATCTTAACCATAATCCCATATCTTGGCGCTTGCGAACCAATGGCATATACTTTTTGCCTAACGTCTTTAGGTGTATAAATGCAGTTAAGCAGGCAATGGAATTACTTTTCAATATGGCATCATAATCGACCTTTGCAGGAACAACAAAGTCTGAATAGATAAATTCTAATTCTTCATTCGATCTTCGATATGATGAAAAAACAAAGGGTACACCAGTAATATTGATCTCTTCTAAGCTTCTGGATATAAAATTAGGAAACCAGATGTCATCGCTATCAATAAATGTAATAAACTCTCCTTTTGCGTGTTCTATTCCTTTATTTCTTGCCACTGCACTACCAGAGTTTTTATCTAATGAAATAACCTTAAGGCGAGAATCCTCTATTGCTAGCTTTCTCAGCTCATTAAGGGTATTATCTGTTGAAGCATCATCCACAATAATATGTTCCCAGTTTTCATATTCCTGATTACGTACAGATTTTATAGTATCGCTAACGTACTGCTGTGAATTATGTGATGGAGTGATTATGCTAACTAGTCCTTCTTTCATCTTAATATGCCTTTTCTTCTCCTTTGATAGCATTGATGATTGTAAGCAAAATAATTTTTAAGTCTAAGAGAATTGACCAGTTTTCCAGGTAAAAAATATCATGTCTGACACGATTGATAATATCATTTTTAGACTCCACCTCTCCTCTATATCCACTTACTTGTGCTAAACCTGTTATGCCTGGTTTAATAAAATGACGTACCATAAATTTATCTATACGCTCTGCATACATATGGGTATGACTTACCATATGCGGACGAGGGCCAACTACAGACATCTCTCCTCTAAACACATTAATAAATTGTGGGAGCTCATCTATACTGGTTTTACGAATAACTTTGCCTATCTGTGTAATACGATTGTCATTTCTCTTGACCTGATGGATATCTGCGGTCGGATTAGGTTTCATTGATCTAAATTTATAACAATAAAACTCCTTATAATCAAGTCCATTTCTTTTTTGTTTGAAAAACACAGGTCCTTTTGATTCTAGTTTAATCAGGATAGCCAAAATAGGCGTCAACCAGGATAGTAGAAATAGGATCACAAAGGTTGAAACGAATAAGTCAAAAACACGTTTAATCAATTGATTAATGGGTTCATCAATTGGAATACTTCTTAAGGATAAAATTGGGATATAACCATAGTACTGATAATTAAGGCGCTTTGCGTAAATCTCTCGTGAATCTGGTAAAAATTTGACTACCTTGAGATTATTATCTGCAAACGCTATAATTTCATCTAGCTGTTTTTGAGATAATTTATCGATAGAACAATAAATTTCATCAATTTCTTGCTCAATAATATACTCTAAATGCTGCTCTAATTCGTTACTTTTTTCTGAAACATCAAAAAGTGCTTTGAATTTGTATCCATAATCTGGATTATATACAAAAAAATCTTTGAGCTGTCGTGTTTTTCTGTTTTTCCCAAAGATTACTACGTTTCTAAAATTTCCACCAAGCGTTGATCTAAATCTTTTAAGTAAATAGAAAATGAGAAGTTTAACAATGAGTATTGTTGAAAAAACAATACCAATATAGATTCCTATCTGTTGGACAGGTTTATTATACTGATTAAATATCCCAAAAAAAGCAAAGACTATTAAGGTAAAAATGGCAAATTGACGAATGGACAGCGTTAATATCTTAGTGACCTTAGTAAATCTATAGACTTCATAGAAATCTGTATTCATGGATAGAAAAATCCACGCTATAGAAGAAAAACAGCAATAATAGAAGTACCCGATTTTATCAAACGACAATCCTGAAGCAAAAAGCAGAATAATTAAAATATCCAACAGATAAGAAATTGGCCTTAAATAGCCAGAGTATCTGCCGTGCTTAAAAATCATATGAAATTATTTTCTAATATGGCTTGAAAAATCTTTATGTTCTTTTTTAAATAACTCTTCTTGAGATAAGTTTTTAAAATAATCATATGTTTTTGCCATACCCTCTTTTCTGGAAACTTTTGGCTCCCAACCTAAGATTTCTCTTGCTTTAGTGATATCAGGTTGACGTTGCATGGGGTCGTCTTTTGGTAAATCCATATATACCACTTTTTGATCTGTTCCTGTCAACTTAATAATTTCTTCTGCAAAATCTTTGATTGATATTTCATTTGGATTTCCAATATTTACAGGATTGCTGTAGTCACTCATTAACAAACGAAAAGCACCCTCGACCTGATCATCTACGTAGCAAAATGATCTTGTTTGAGAACCGTCTCCAAACACAGTCAGGTCTTCTCCTCTTAAAGCTTGTCCCAGAAAGGCGGGAATTACCCTGCCATCATTCAGTCTCATTCTTGGCCCATAAGTGTTAAATATACGTAGTATACGTGTTTCTACCCCATGAAATCGATGGTACGCCATTGTAATGGCTTCTTGAAAACGCTTAGCCTCATCGTACACACCACGTGGGCCAATGGTATTCACATTTCCATAGTATTCTTCAGTTTGTGGATGTACTAACGGATCTCCATACACCTCTGATGTACTTGCAATTAAGATTCTTGCGTTCTTTTCTTTTGCCAAACCCAATAAATTATGTGTCCCTAAGGCACCCACTTTGAGGGTTTGAATTGGGATTTTTAGATAATCAATAGGACTTGCCGGAGATGCAAAATGCATGATATAATCTAAATCTCCAGATACATTTACAAACGTGGTTACATCATGATGGTAAAATTCAAAATTGGGTAATTTAAACAGGTGTTCAATGTTTTTGAGGTCACCAGTAATTAAATTGTCCATTCCTACTACGTCAAATCCTTCTTTGATGAATCGATCGCATAAATGTGATCCTAAAAAACCCGCAGCACCTGTAATTAAGACCCTTTTTGACATTTTAAACTGTTTTGCGCCCTATGGAATAGTAGGAAATATTTTGATCTTGCATTTCTTCAACGTCATATAGGTTTCTACCATCAAAAATTACAGGATTGTTTAATTTTTCTTTGATTTTATTAAAATCCGGTGTTCTAAAAATGCTCCATTCTGTACAAATTAAAAGTGCATCTGCGCCATCAAGCGTTTCATACATGCCGTTCGCAAAGTCTATTTTATCCTTAAGTTTACGTTTTACGTTTGGCATAGCTTCAGGATCAAACGCGGTTACATTTGCGCCCGCGGCAATTAATTTATCTACCATATACAAAGAAGGAGCTTCTCTAATATCATCTGTTTCGGGCTTAAATGCTAGTCCCCAAAGCGCTATTTTTTTTCCGCTTAGATTGCCTTTAAAATAAGATTCTATTTTTGGCATCAATACTGTTTTTTGGTCATTGTTAATATCAATGACTGAAGAGAGGATTTTAAATTCAAAGTTTGCATCTTTCCCAGACTTATGTAGTGCCTTTACATCTTTTGGAAAACAAGATCCACCGTATCCTATGCCTGGAAATAAGAAACGTTTTCCAATTCTTGAGTCCGTTCCCATACCGCGTCTTACATGATCTACATCTGCTCCTACTTTTTCGCAATAGTTTGCTATCTCATTCATGAACGTGATTTTTGCCGCCAAAAAAGAGTTTGAAGCGTATTTAGTTAGTTCGGCTGATTTCTCGTCCATCACAATGATTGGATTTCCTGAACGTACAAAAGGTTTGTAGAGGCGTTTCATTAACTCTATAGCTCTTTCACTAGAAGAGCCTATAACAATACGTTCTGGCTTTAAAAAATCATCTACCGCAAAACCTTCACGCAGAAACTCAGGGTTTGAAACGACGTCGAACTCAGTACTCGTGTACTCTGCAATGGTTTCTCTTACTCGATCTGCCGTCCCTACAGGAACCGTACTCTTGTCCACAATCACTTTATAATCTGTAATATACTCTCCTATGTCCTTTGCAACACCAAGGACGTAACGTAAGTCAGCTGATCCGTCTTCATCTTCTGGTGTGGGGAGTGCTAAGAAAATAATTTCGCCGTGATCAAGACCCTTATGTAAGTCTGTTGTAAAAGTAAGTCTACCTGCCTTAATATTTCGCTCAAACAATACATCAAGATGAGGCTCATAAATAGGCACTTCACCAGATTGCATTTGTTTTACTTTATTTTCATCTATGTCAACACAAATGACTTCATTTCCTGTTTCGGCTAAACAGGTTCCAGTAACTAATCCTACATATCCTGTTCCTACAACGGTTATTTTCATGTTATTTCTTTACAACTAAGTTATACAACATCTAATTGATGCTTTTTTGTTTTTAAAGGTTCATAGACCAAAAAAATCATTACCAGACCAACATAATATGCTCCTATTTGACGATGGTATAAATTTTCTATTAAAAGAAAAAATACAATACTCAAGAGTAATGCTATTTTTACGTAATCCTTCTTTCTGGCTACAAAAGTGCCAATAAAAATAGCGATAAACAACAAAAAGGCAGGTATCCCTGCACTTAACATGAAATCAACAAATTGATTATGTGAATTTATCACGTTTTTGTTTGTTTGATGGTTAATTCTTTTTGTTACATTTTCTTTAGTACCTTGAAAACCTATCCCTTTTAATATATAATCGTAATGTTTTAGCATATGAAACGATTCATTCCATGCATCACTGCGAATATCATCCTGAAAAATATAATCTACTATTCTTTCTTTTTCTACAGAACGATTAAAGCGATTCCTCAACTCTGGACTTGATACAAATGCAATGCTTAAAACTAGTACAAGACCTAAGACTGAGATTAATCGATCTACTTTCTTTGTTTTATAGAAAAGGCTCAACAACACAAGTATGCTGATTAAAACAATTCCCAGCCTGGAAGAAATGAGTAATACAAATGCAGTAACAATGACGATATTTATTGCATAATATCTATTTAACGGCTTAAACTTGCTTCCAATTAAATCTACTGATAAGATTATACTTATCACACAGAGGAATCCCAAGTATAAGCGTTCAATGGGCAATGCATTTGCAATATGGTCTCCCTTAACAAATTGATAGGTCTCTACTGATCCAAGATAATAGCTTAACATATTACCTACAGAAATGAGTACGCATAAAAAAACCGATCCAATGAAAATTTGTTTAACGTACCTAAGATTGTTGATGGGTAAAATTAATCCTATAAATAATAATGAGAGAATTATTCTTCCAGGAACATCTAAAGGTTGCTCAGGATGAAAGATTAGTTGATTGAGAAAAGTGTACGCACTAAATACGATCAAAAGGACAATAGGAGGTAGTATTACTTTTTTTGTATCCTCCTTTCTAATTACAAAAGGAAAAAGCAGAATCAAACTAAACAACAAAATATTAGGTCCAATCCTAACATATCTTTCTAGTGGGAGTAAAAAACAAATTCCATAGAATAGAAGAACATACAATTTTTGTAGTAACTGTTGCATGTTTTACTCTTTAACTTGTCTCATTTTTTCTTTCATAACCATCCATATAAATTTGGTGTTCCCGACTAAATATCTTTTCCACATACGCCTTGGTTCTTGTAAAAACCTGAATAACCACTCCAGTCCTGCTTTTTGCATCCAACGTGGTGCACGTTTTACCTTTCCTGATATAACATCAAAGCTACCGCCAACACCCATAATGAAATTTACTGCTTTTAGTTGATCTCTATAGTCGTAAAGAAAGTTTTCCTTCATGGGAGAAGATATAGCTACAAATAACATGTTAGCACCACTTTCACTGATCTCTTTTGCGATTTGTATTTGCTCATCTTTTTTAAAATAGCCGTTTCTGTAACCTGCTATAATATGGTCTCCGTAGTTTTTCTTATACAAATTTACTACTGTTTTAACGACCTCTTCTTTTGCTCCCAGTAGATATATTTTATAGTTTTTTTTTGAAGCGTATTCTACCAAATTTATCATAAGGTCTATTCCTGCAACCCGCTCTTTTAATGGTTTTCCTAAATATCTTGAAGCCCAAACCACCGCTTGTCCATCTGCATTAATGATATCACTGGAATTTACACTTTCTTTTAATTCATAGTCATTCTGCATTTGTACAATCTTCCCCGCATTGACAACAACATGGTGAAGCTGTTTCTTTTCCTCGATCGCCTTTTGAACCATTTCAAGTGTCTCTTGCATGGTTAGATTATGTATAGATGTATTAAATAATTCTTGTTTCAAATGAAGTAGTATCTGAGGTTTTTAAAATTTGCTGTACGAACACGATGTACATTACCACGGTTGGGTTACTTAAAAAATTTCCTGAAAGCATAATAATAAAGCTCAAAAAAAATAATAGCGCTACAGCCTTATAATTCAACGTAAATGTAACAAGTAATTTGTAATACATATAGATGTAAAGTATTGTCCCAACAAGTCCAAAAAAATGCAACACATCAATTAAATCCAATTGAGATCTCACATAAGGATCATCAACTCCTCCAAAAAGATAATGTATGAAGGACCAGTGATTAGTGATATGTGGTAGTGTTCGATTTATGAAAAGATCATTTCTAAATGACAATATAGATGATAAAATCCCTTTTTCTTCTTGAATAGTAGTAAAGCTTGTGTAATTATAGAAAACAATATAAAATAAGCCAAGCCCAATGAGTGATACTAGGCTGATTAATAATACCCTTGCTTTTGTTGAAATACACATTTTATAAACTTTGAAAAAGCCAAAAAACAATATAGAAAGATAGACAGACTTTGTCCCAATAAGTAGTGAGGATATCATAACGATAACAAATAAACTATCATATCTTAAAGGTAAATTTCTTTTAAAAAGTACATAAAAAACGGCAATGAGGTAGAAATAAGATGAAGTGGATGAGTTCCTTAACAATCCATTGTAACCAAATCGTCCATATTTGTATGTTTCAAAGACATGAATGTCAAAAATAAGTCCAAGAATAATAAACATGGCATTTACTATAATAAGGAGCTTAAATGCTTGTATTAAAAACGACTTTGCCTTTTTTGATAGAGGATTAAAGTAAAAGTATTGCAATACTAATAATGCAAAGATGTACTTACCAAAAATTTTTATGCTATACATAGTAAAGCCTCCTATCAAAAAATTTTGTCCCAATATAAATCCTGCGGTTAAAGTCAAGAATCCAATTATAATCGACTTTCTTTTTTTTAAAGAGACAGTCATCTCCATTAAAAAATAAAGTGCCACACTAATTTTTGTGAATAATTGAATTGAGTTAGGAGAATTAGCATAGAATCCTATTTTACTTATAAACTCAGTTATATAAAAAAGAATTAATATACTGCCTGCGAAATAGGTTTTTAGATTAAACAATTTCATAGGTCACAAAATTGTGATGATCCTTAGTAGATTCAATAAATTCTTTTAATTTTTTTAACGAATATGGTGTAAATGCTTTAGGATGCCCTATTAATACAAAGTGTTTATGCGTTTTTGCACGTTGTGTATAGTTAGTAAAAGCTTTTTGTATTAATGTAGATTTGAAACCATCTATAGATACGACGCTGTAAGAAGAGATTGTGAGCAATTTCAATTTTTGACGCGTTGATAATGGTATGGCAGAACCATCACCAAATGGTTTATGTTCCTTGTTCTTAATAAGCTTTTTTGACGCAAACTTCCAAAAAAACAAAGGAGTGACTTTTATTGAACTAATGGGAACTTCAAGAAATTTTCCATTCTCTTCTTGTTTTGTGAGATTTTCATCAAAACTGTACTGGGTCACGTAAGGATCGATAGCTCTAAAGTCAAAATTTTGTAGTGAGGATGAGTAAAATCCTTGAGGATAGACAGAACTATCAATACGCAGATTGTTTGACTCAAAGCCTGGTTTTAGGTTAGAAAAAGGTTGAGCACTCCACCCACCTGCCCGATATGCTATTGGCTTTTTATTTGTGATTTTTGTTAATACATTAGTATAGCGATCAAAAATATTAGTTACTTCCTCCTGTTTGAAACAATCAAGACGATATCGCTTTGTATTCATATGCCATTTCTTACCGTCAAAAAAAGAATCTTCCCAGTGAGGATGTATATGAAGTTCGATCGAGTGACCCTTTGCAACAAGTTCTTTTAATTGATTTTTTATGACGGTGTAATCGTCTTCTAGTTGAGGGTATTGTTTCTTTTGTCGTTCTAACGCAAGAAGATAACCAGAATCAACAAAAAAAGTGGCTGAAATATTATAAGGATCTAAAAGTTCTGTAAGGTGATTCGTAGGTTTTATGATACTCTCTTGTACTGATCCTGTATGCGCTCCAAAAAATAATTCGTAATCTAAGGTTATGAAGATATTCATCACATCTTATATTTATTAACGATCAATAAAGGTAAAGATAGCATGTAATATAATAGCTGATGACTTCTTTTCATTTCTTGCCTCCAAGAAATTTTTTGACTAATCTTAATTTGATTTTTTGAAACAAGACGATTTCCCCCAATAAAGTGTGGCGTCTTTATTTCCTTAGACAGTAACGCTGTTTCTTTAAAATTGAAAACATGTTCATAAATTCGCTCAAGAGTTTTGTTAGGATTATTAATAAAGTCTTCGTACCTAATCTTTATTATGTTTTTATCCATACGTGCAATTAATTCACCTATTGTATTGATAAGAAGATAGTAGATAAGAGATGAAAATGGCGACCTTGGTGTTTGTACTTTTTTCTTAAAAGAATGTATAACACCCCGCACATCGCGAACTAAGAAAACACCTTTAATCTCATTTTTATTGCTTTTTCTTAATAAAAGATAACGTGCAATGTATTTAGAAGAATCCAACATCCAAGTAGAAGATGTAGCTTTACGAATAGCTGAAAATACTTCTTCATTTGCCTTTATATAATCCCGTGAATTGTGATTGCTTAAAAGATAATTCAATATATAGCGATGATTGTGTTTTTTCTCAATACTCCTATAATTTTCATTTGAGACGTGACTAAACCTAATCTCTTTTATAATTTCTTTCCAAAACATACATGCATCAAGAACACTACCACACGAGCACGACTTGTTGTCAAAATAATATTCGAAAAATTGATGTAGTTCGCCAACGGTTTGAATGTTTGGATGTGTATGTAATGCAGATGCCAATAACGTCGTACCGCTACGACCGGCTCCTAATAAATAAATTATTTTATTTTTCAAAAAGAGGTTTATTAATAAGTTTTTGGTCTCTTATATAATGATAAACACACAAAGATAAGATTAAGCTAAAAATTTTAATACCTAACTCCCTCTCTAGCATACTTTCTGTAAGGCAACTAAATAAGAAAGACAACAGCAAAACGGTATAAAAATAGTGTTGAGAAATGATCGTATATCTTAAAAAAACGACTATCACAGTTATAAATATAGAAAGCCCTATTAGGCCTGTACTCGCTAAGTATTCAGCATATTGGTTATGTGCATTAAGATTTTTAGCATAAGCTATTTGATCATCCATCTTATTATACTGCTCAAGTCTTAAAATATCATCTGTTGTAGATCCTGCTCCAATAATTGGATGCTCTAGAAAAATATTCCATGAAGCGATAAGGCGTGAGAACCGCTTGTCTCCTAATTCATCATCTGTCAAATTAAGCATTTTCACATATTTACGCTGTAAGTATTTTGAGGGATGAACGTAAATTACAGCGGCAAATAGCATAATTACAGCTGTACTAATAAAAATGAACCGTTTCTTTTTAAAGAAAAGTGTAAATCCTATGCTTAAAAGGATCAATAAAATAATTGAATTTCTTGAAACCAGATGAAATAGAAATAATATAAAGAAAAATATTACTGCGTAGATAAGTATTCTCTTTGAGTTCGCTAATTCTTTAGCCTTTTTACCCAATAAGTAGTATTTCACTAAAAAACTAATTGCAATAATTATAATAAATCCTAAATAGGGAGGATGAATATCTAATATTCTTGTCAAGTATATGTTACTACGTTTCCACGCCAGTAAGTTTGAAAGAGGTTCGTTATTTCTTACTACAGCCTGTATTGCATTGATCCAGCAGATCGTTATAGCTATAACACAACCTAATACTAACGCTTTAAAAATTATTTGATCTAATCGTTCAGAGCGCTTCGCTAATACAACCATAGATAACGGTAATAACAAAAATGGAAAATATCGCACTACTTCTTCAATTCCTTTACTTATATCCCTGGCATTGATTAATCCTACTAATTTTATTACAATTAAGGTCATAGGGATAATCCCTAACCAGACTAGATTTTTTATTTTAAATTCACTCTTGCTTTTAGTATAGAGATAGAAACAATAAATTGCGGAGCCAACAAGAAACCAAGTGCTTATATTCTTATGAAGCGGTAAAAGCAAAGCTGTCATGAAAATCAGACTCTCTTCTATTGTATATTTTCGTATATATATTTTGCTTAACTTCATTTATATGAAATCCTTAATGAAATGGACCTTGTTTCTTTACTTTTTATAGTGGTGGTGTATACTAAGGTCTTTGCCTGAACTTTTACATTATATTGAGGAGAATACCAACCTTGTAAATTATCCTTCTCTCCTTCGCTAATAGAAGCTTCGTTGAGCCAACTACCTTGTAATATTATTTTTTCATTTTCATTTATAAGAACAATTTTTTTGTTTGCCTCTTGGATTATGACATTTGGATGAAAATGCAAAAAATAATGAATCGTTTTAGATTTTTTGTTGTTGTCTGAATTAATGAGAACATCCCTAATTTGAATTTCTTTATCCATTCTATTGAAATATATGGCTCTTTCATGCTGAATAGATTGAGATCTAAATGCGTTGGTTGTTGCTCTGCAAAAGGCTTTCTCCTGACTTGATGTATACTCTTGAACCGTTGTTTCCGGAAGATTTATCCAACTCATTCTTCCGTTATTTACGGCATGATTTTTATTGTTGACAGAAATGGTATTATGTGCTGAAATTCCCTTAAAATAGTTTCGCCAATGTGTAAATTTTTTATGATATTGATAGGTGCCGCTATCAACTAAAAATTCTTTTCCGCGTAAGCTAAAATTAATATGAAAAATATCAGAATGTCCATGAGCGGCAGAAATGTAATCTCCAATTGTACCACAATCAAAGGAGAGTTTTGCTCTTTCCTCTTGATCGTAGAGAAACAGGTATCCAGAATCTTTGAATAGTGTATCGTTTAATTCATTATATCTCTTTATTGAGTTGAGTGATTCTCCATAAATCAGATAATTTCTAGCATCAACCTCTCCATCCACACAGTAATTATTATAAAATAAATGATTAGAAGATTTTAATAGAGATTGGTATACTGAATATTTCTTGTCGAAATAAGGAAGGATAACAGCACCTTCATCATTATCACCAAATATAGTACTCAATCCTTCATAGCTTATGTGACTTGTAAACTTGAACAATGATTCTACTTTTTCTAAAACTGAAGAAGGTATCTTAATCTTAGTGCGTTTTAAAAAGTCAATTGCTATCAGAATTTGTTCAGAAATCTCTGCATGGTAATGTGTACATAATTCCATATGAACACCATCCTTATTGATTTGAATATTGATCTGGTCATAGAGCAGGTTTTGCCACCGAGTTCTCTCTTTATGGGGTAATTCAAAATAACATGATAAGACCACTAATCCCATCGTTTCTGCCATGAGATGATTATTTGCAGAAGAGTAACGGGAAAGGTGGTTTTTTAGATAAATATAACTGTTTGAAAGAATGCGTAAGATTGTTTGATCGCATGACAGGGAGATCAAACCTCTGCCCTTTAAAGCTTGATGTGAGTAAACTAAGTTCACAGCCCGTATCGCTACTTCAATCCCCGAAGTCCAGTGTATAGAATATAAATAGGGATTTTGTTCATCCCAACTGGTTATCATACCATCAATTATACTCAACATCCTTTTATCCTTTTCTTCTATCGCTTTTAATGATAAGAAAGGCAAGAAGTACATTCTGGATAACTCTGCAACAACTTTTACATCTCCTACAACATCAAAATCTTGTCGATCAACCTCACTATAATATTTTATGGGTGAACTTATGTTATTATGATAATCTTTTCTCCAATCATCAACCTCGTATACATTTATTAATTGATCAAACAACAGATATTGTGACATATCATTTTTACCCTCGAATAATTCTTTAAGCACTGACTCACTATAGGTTACCGCGTGAAGAGATGGATTAAGCTTGAGAAGTTTTGGTTGACGGGTGGATTGTATACGTCCCTTAAATTGATGTTGTATAAATTGAGGGATGCGATAAAAGAATACTTCTTTTACGCTCATTAATTTTAATCGATTATAATACCATTGTAATTTATTCAAGACGGCTGATAACGAGTTTAAATTTATTACTAGAGGTTTTTATCAGCTCATCTTCATGTATGAAATTGATGTTGAAGGTAGCCTGATCCCCAATTCTTTTTTTAATATTATAGATAATTTTGTCTTTTTCGGTGTTATTGAATTGTTGTTCAATGACGAGGTTAACGTCGAATTCTGCTTTTTTGTCCTGAATGATCTGGGCATATTTCACGTTATTTATTCCTTTAAAAACGTGGTCCATCCTACCTATCTTACTTCCATCATTTAAAACAACATAATCGTCCACCCTACCTATGATTTTTTGAATACGGATAGGTTTCTTTGAAACAATTTCTACTTGGTCATCTACCCTATATCTAATGAGTGGAAATCCAGGATTTATTAAATTGGTGGTTAGGATATGATTTTCTTTATATTCATTGTAACTATAAAGTTTAGCTTCTTCATAGAATTCTTGATTAAATTGTACTAAAGAGATTGTTCGCTCTGCATTACCATAACGATCAAAAATTTTAGTATTCAACATTTTCTCAATCTTTTCTTTTTGATGATCGTATAAGGTTTCTGAAGAAGTAAATACAACAGGTACATTGAGTGATCTTTTTAAAGATTGACAAAAATTAGATAGGATTTCAAGGGAGCTGGGATATGCCAGAATAGCATTTGGTTTGAAACGTTCAATTTCATCCAGATAAAACTTAGCGTATTCACTTGATAAGTTATAGCTTGAGAGATATAATGTATTTGAAAACTTATCGAAGTATTTCATCCTACTTTTATCTAAAACACCTCTAAGGGAAACTACTTTCTGTCCATAATGATGCCCGGCGTTATTTCGAAATACTTCATTATGAGCAGCCTCGTTTAACACACAATCCAGATCGTAATAAACCTTGAGAGGAGAGCCAGAAGTTCCGCTGGTATGACTAGTATGTCTTATTCTATTGCCTATGTATAACTTGTCAATTTGGTCTTTTATAATTGCTTTTGTTATTGGAGGTAAATTCTTGACGTCCTCCTGATTTTGAATTTGACTAAGGTTTACTCCGTGATCATCATATAGTTTTTTATAAAACAAAGAATTAGTGTAGGCATTCTCAATATGTGCTCTAATTTTTTCTTGTTTTAGTTGCTCTAATTTATCGTTAGAAATAGTATAGTAGTCATTGACTTTTTTCAATCGCCTCTTAAATAAAAAGCCATATTTTAAATGAGCATCTAAGAAACTTTTCAAAAAGTTCATTCTACCTAAATTTTACTGTAAATTTTGTTTAGTTTGTTTAAGACATTTTCTACGTAGTATGGCTCAACCAATTGTTTACTGTTATGACCATGATCAATTATCTTTTTAGGCGTCTTAACGTAACTAAGTATTGCTTCTTTAATGGCATGCACATCTCCCGGCCGTATAAATATACCATTAAAACTCGGCTTAAGAATTTGAGGTATGCCACCAATTTGTGTCGCTATGAGTGGGAGTTCATAGTTCATCGCTTCAAGTAATGAGATTGGTAAACCTTCATGATAGGAGGGTAAAATCATTATATGTGATTTCTGGTAAAGATCAGATTTTTGCATATGATTAATCCATCCTTTAAAAGAAACTATTTTTGATACGCCAAGTTCTTCTATTTCTTGTAAAAGTTTTTTTTCTTCGCCTCTACCCCCAATAATAAGCTGTATATCTTCCTTTATTTCATTTTCTAATAGTGCAATTGCCCGAATAAGATCAAAAATACCCTTATCTTGATTTATTGTTCCTAGGAACAATAGGTTTTTCTTTTGATCGAAATTTTTAGGCCGCGGAGTCCCTCTGATGATCGGATTATTGAGAATGTAGATATTTTGATTTGAAAATTCCTTTTCAAAATATTCTTTCCACTCCTGAGAAAGAACAATTAATCCGTGGCAGGAATTAATCATATGTGAGACAGCATTCTTTACCAAAAAACCGGAGTTTTGATAAAAAATGGGATACTTACCTCCATGAATATGATAGACTACTTTTTTTCTTAAAAGTTTAACTATGAGAAAAAACATATATTTTCTATAAAAACTACCATAAGAAGCTCCATGTATATGAATTATAGCTATCCTGCGATAATAGCAAATGAGGTAGATAAGAAAATGAAATAATCTAAAAGGCAGCAGCAAAAAGTTAATGTGCTTATTTTGAACTAGTGCAGAACTAAAAAAATTAAAATCTTTCCCGATGAAGGTTGCATATGTTTTTAACACTGAAGCTATTCCTCCTCTTCTACGATGATAGTTGGGCCCTATAAATACTACTTTATCAAAATCCTGTTTCACCATCTAATTATTAAAGCGACAGAGCTTAATACCAACGTGCATATAAATACTGCTCTAATTACTTGAACAGATTCATTGTTTAATTTCAGCTTAAAACGGGGGTTAAAAATAAACAGTAAAACCAATAAGAAATATATCAACTTTGGATCTATAGGAAAGTTACCCGCACGCACACTCCAGAGTAAGTTGAAAAAGAAGGCAATGTATAATATCACATAAAAGGGTGATTTAAACGTAGTAAATCTTCTATACAGGATGCTTGAAATATAACCTATTATAAAGGGTATTATTAAGCTAAATATTCCAAAATCCATATAATAACTATAAGGAATTGCAGCAGATCGTGCTGTTTTTGATCTACTAAAATTTTTCTGCAAATATGTCGCTCCATGGTCGCTATACCCGGGAATTAATACCGAAAGATAAATTCCAAGCGTATATCTACCTGCAAGTGTTTTACCATCTAAATTATTTACTACTTCAGCACCAAATTTTTGAGATCCTGTTAGATCACCATGGACAACCCAGGCAACAACTTCTAAGGTTGATCTTTTTTCAGAAAGGTCTAGTTTTTCTTTACCTCCATGTCTTTTTATCTGTACCCAGCCAATCAAAAATATAACAAAGACAATCCCGACTAAAATTCGTCTGAATAATTTCAGACTTATTTTCTTCATATTAGCGTATAGGAAAATTGCTCCAAGTACGGTGAATACCAGCAATGATCTTTCTGCAAAAAGCAGGTTTAAACTAACTGATAAAAGAAATTGTAGTAGATAAATGAATTTTTTCTGTTTTAAAAAGAAATAATACGCAATGATCCCTAAAAGAGCCATCATTTTAGTTGGAAAATCAACAAATCCTCCTAAACGTCCCAGTTTAGTCCTGATATATGGATCTGAGCTAAATAAAGGGATATCGCCAATGTAAATGAATTTTGCAAAGAAGAAAAACAAGCTAACTCCAAAAGCCAGTTGAAAATAGCTTATCATACTATTCTCTACCTCCCGCGACTGAATGACAGGTTTCTTTTGATAACAATAATATCCTGCGAGGTAGAAAAACACATAAAGCGCATATAACCAAAAGTAGTCTCTTGTGTTACCAACTAAATGTCCACTCCAACCTAATCCATTAGGAATAAATGCCAGTGCACTAATGAGTAAAAAGAACACTAGGTAAAGGTGCGGATGGGCTACATATTTGATCCACTTCATTTTAAATCGTCTTATGGTATTAGTGAATCCATGACTTAATTGATTTTTTTCTATATAAATACACTGCTCCCAGTATATTCCAAACCATCATCCCTACACCGCTTGCGAATGCTACACCTTTCGCTCCAAAAGATTGAACCAAAATGAGACTTAATACTATATTAATTATCAAAGATAATAAGATAAATTGTTGCAATTTTACCTGCAATCCAGTCATTTGAAATAGTGGCCCTACAGGTCCGGTCAATACATTAGTAATTTGAGCAAAAATTAAAATTCTAAGGACAAGACTACCTTTAATATATTCTTCTCCAAACAGTCCTAAAAAAAATTCAGGAAACAACATTAACGTAAGAAAGACTGGAATACCACATATCATCATTAATCTGGATGCAAAGGATACAGAATTATTCAATAGGGTCTCATCATTTCTAGCATAGAACTCTGCAATCTTAGGTGTTGTTATTGTTGCCACAGCGTTATATATAAAAGATACTGTCGCAGCAAGTTTGACTGCCGTACTATAAATGCCGATAGTTTCCTTGCTACTAAAAAACCCCAACAAAAATATGTCGCTCCATCCCATAAGCATAACGATGGATGAAGATATCATCATAGGATAAGATTCTCTTAAAATGAATGACGTACTAAGATGATCTACTTTTGTACTGGAAATGTTTTTATATCTAAAAAAAAGATGGGTAAAAGCCAGGAAACCGGTAGCCAGAATCCCAATTGAATATGCCAGAGTAGGAATTTGCAGGTTTACATATCCTTTTAGGTATAAGATCCATATTAGGAAAAGTGGAAAGGCAAACTTGAGTATGTGTACGTAAACTCCAAATGGGGTAGTTTCTTTTTTTCCTTTAAAAATACTTCCGCAAATCTCCAATAACGATATTGCAGGTATCCCTAATGCGGCCCAGCGAATATTTACGACGATATCTGGCATTTGATACATATATGCTATCAAAGGAGCTAAAAAAAATACTAGGGCTCCTACCAAAATTGAACTGATTATCGCAATAATAGCTGATTTACGTATAATATGTTTCTCTTGCGAGGAATTGCGAGATGATGCTATCCACTTTACTAAAGAAGTGTCAATTCCAAGTTTTGCTATAATTACTCCTACTGATAAGAATACTAAACTTATAGCAAATCCGCCTTGTATAGTAGGTCCAAACTTACTGGCTACAATCCATGTAAATAAAAATCCAAATCCATAGCCAACTACCCTGGTAAAAAAAACTTTAATTGCCTTTTCTAGTATTTCTTTGCTGTTTGCAGAAATGTTCAGCATGGATAAGTTTTATAGGCTAACTCTAGTGATGAAAATATTATCTCCATAACGTTCTTTGTATTTACCCCTATTATATAAGAAAAGTCTCATCTTTTTTATATAACGAACCGGAGTATTTACTTCTCTGATAATGTATTTATGATCGTTAAATGTGTGTAACTCTGGTTGAAAATCCCAACTTAAATAACTTTTCCCATCTGGCATAAATTTGGCCTGATCACCCTCCAGTTTTAAGTGAATTCCAAAGCTATATTTTTTAATTACCTCAGGAGTAATATCATCATTTAACATAATGGCAATGCGATATGAGTTATCATCCAGCTTAAAGAAGCCAATTTTTTGAACACTTACTTCATCATTGATTTTTTTATAAATTTCTCTGGAGTTTTCTAATTCATATAGCCCTTTATTCAAATGATCTGTTACTATATCTGTACAGGAAATTAAGAACAGAAAGCTTATTACCGGTATTTTTTTATAGGTTGCCACAAAAATCTAACGTTATTTTATGTTCTATTTTTGGTAGGTGTTTAAATTCCTTGTGCGCTACTAAAAAAACGATAATGTCTGCGTGTAGGATAGCATCATTTGCAGGGACTATTTGTCGATCCGTTACAGCACCAACTAAGTTAGGTTCAACCTCAAGTGTCTTAAAACCTTCTTTTTTAAGCGTATCTGCTACTTGGAGCGCAGGTGACTCGCGCAAGTCATCAATATCTGGTTTGAACGCTAATCCCATACATGCAATAATGGGGTCACGATCATGCTCAATTTTAAACGCAAGTGCTTTGTTTTTCACCTTTTCAATCACCCATTGGGTCTTATATACATTACGCTCTCTGCTGGTTTTAATTAAGGTGCTTTCATTAGGAAATTCTGAAACTATAAACCAAGGATCTACAGCGATACAATGACCCCCTACTCCTGTCCCGGGGTTTAAAATATTTACTCTGGGGTGTTTATTCGCTAACGCGATCATTTCCCAAACGTTAATTTCTGCTTTATCACAAATCATCGAAAGCTCATTGGCAAATGCGATTTGATTGTCTCTGGAAGCATTTTCTACCAGTTTTACCATTTCTGCTGTTTTCGCATTGGTGGGATGGAGCTGTCCCGAAACGAAATGCTTATAAAAAGCTATTGCTTTTTGGGTCGATGCCTGGTCTATACCTCCAATAGCTCTATCATTATGTTGCAGTTCGTGTAATATGTTGCCTGGTAATACACGCTCAGGACAGTAGGCAATATATATATGTCCTTTTAATTCTGGTCTGGTAGTATAAATAAGCTCTTCCATTTTACGCGTAGTACCAACAGGACTGGTTGATTCTAAGATTACCAGAACACCTTTCTCTAATACTGGAATTATGCTCTTTGTGGCTGATAACACATAAGAGAGATCTGGCATGTGATTATCTTTAAACGGGGTTGGAACAGCAATTAAGTAGACATCAGCTTTTACAGGGCTTGTAGTTGCCGTTAGATCTCCTTTATGGACAACATGATGAACTAAACCATCCAAATCAGGTTCTACGATATGTATTTGGCCCTTGTTAATCGTTTCTACAACGTTTTCTCGTATATCGATCCCGGTTACACGTAAACCCCTGCTAGCGATTAGGGCTGCTGTAGGTAAGCCTATATAACCTAATCCCATCATTACTACGCTTGGTTTGTTACTCATCTGATCAAATTCTATTGTTCTAAGATATAATTCATAATACGCTCTGTTGCTTTGCCATCACCATATGGATTATGAAGCATTCCCATTGTTTTATAATATTCTTGGTCTGTGAGGAGTTTATTGGACTCCTCAACTATTCGTTTTGTATCTGTTCCAACAAGCAAGACCGTTCCTTCCTTTACAGCTTCTGGCCGCTCTGTGGTATCTCTTGTTACTAATACAGGTTTACCTAGACTTGGTGCTTCTTCTTGTATCCCACCGCTATCTGTTATGATAAGATAAGACTTTTCCATTAACCAAATAAAAGCTGGATACGCTAGAGGAGCTACCAATTTTATATTTTCTATTCCTCCTAAAAGGTGATGCACCGGCTCCTTTACATTAGGGTTGAGATGAACCGGATATACAATTTCTACTTTACTGTTTTTGGTAGCAATATCTTTAAGTGCTGTACAAATCTTAATCAGACCTTCTCCATGATTCTCCCGTCTATGACCTGTAACCAAAATAACTTTTTTTGATAAATCAATCGTACCTTTAATTGTTTCTATTTCCTTGTCCCTAAATGAAGATTCATTTACCTTTTCAATTCCGTATAAAAGTGCGTCAATCACCGTATTGCCAGTTACTAAAATAGAATCTTCGGTAACATTTTCCTTGAGCAAATTTTCTTTAGAAAGTATCGTAGGCGCAAAATGAAAATCAGCAATCTTGCCGGTGAGTTGTCGGTTAAATTCTTCTGGAAAAGGATATTGTCTGTCAAATGTTCTTAACCCAGCTTCAACATGACATATTTTTGCTCCACTATAAAATGCCGCTATTCCCGCCGCCATTGAAGTCGTAGTATCCCCGTGTACATACACATAGTCAGGCTTTACCTCTTCAAGTACGGGTTTCATTTGCTCAATTATGGTTGCAGTCAAACTATATAGGTTTTGATTTGGTGTCATTACGTTTAAATCAAAATCTGGCTTAATTTCAAAAAAATCAAGTACTTGATCAAGCATTTCTCTATGCTGAGCAGTCACGCAAACTTTTGTGTCAAAACGATCATCTTTTAAGAATGAGTTCACCAACGGAGCCATTTTTATAGCTTCTGGGCGTGTGCCAAAAACGATGAGGTTCTTTTTTTTCATGTCGTTTCTATTAAGTGCGTAAGACTATCTTGCCATGAGAGAATATCTGGATACATTTTTAGTGCTTTTCTCTTACTCAAAACACTATTCATAGGTCTTTTTGCTTTGGTCTGATAAGCATTTGAAACAAGAAGGTCAACCTCCTTGCTCCTTCCTAGGCCATTAGCAATGGCTTTAGCAAAATCAAACCAGGTACATCTTCCTAAGTTACTAAAGTGATACGTTCCATACTGCTGAATATTATTCTTGATTAAAAACAACACGTACTCAGTCAAATCATTTGCATTAGTAGGGGTTCCTATTTGCGCTGTAGTGATACGTAATGTTGATCCTTGAGCTATCTTTTTTTTAATTGTTTTATAAAAATTATGTCCAAATTGGGAATATAACCAAGAGGTTCTTATAATGAAATGCTTACTGCATATCGCCCTTACGTATTCTTCTCCTTTTTGCTTTGACACTCCATAAACATTGATGGGATTTGTTAGATCCGTTTCCAGGTATTCTCCCTTATTGTTTCCATCAAATACGTAATCTGTAGATACATGTATAAGGGTTGCGTTATGCTTTTCACATGCTTCGGCTAGGTGTTTGGCTCCTAATGCATTAACTTTAAATGCCTTTTCCTGCTGAGTTTCTGCTAATTCAACATTAGTAAATGCTGCAGTATTGATGCAATAGTGGACCTTATGTTTGTCAAAAAAAGAGTCTACTTCCGCTTGACGGGTAATATCAAGTGAGCTTGACGGGGCTAGAATAAACTCGACCTCATTTATAGTTTTGCTGTGTAAATCTATACATTGCGCTAACTGACCGTTTGCCCCTGTAACTAGTACCTTTTTCACCCTTGAGCTTTTCTATCGTCTAGATACTCCCGTAACGTAGGAAGATCTTTATCTTTTTTTGAAAGAATCATATCATCTTGATTTAAGTGCCAGTCAAGATTCAACTCTGGGTCGTTATATCGAATTCCTCTCTCACTGCCCTTATGATAAAAATTATCGCACTTATAACAAAAGATGGTATTCTGTTTAAGAACAGAAAAACCATGAGCAAGACCCCGGGGAATAAAAAGCTGAAAATTATTTTCTTTGCTTAATTTTATGCTGAAGCTTTTTTTAAATGTTTTACTTAGTGGGCGAAGGTCAACAACCAAATCTAGTACTTCTCCTTCAATTACCCGTACTAACTTAGATTGAGCATATTTACCCTCCTGAAAATGCAAGCCTCGTACTGTACCATATGCTGAAACCGATTGATTATCCTGAACAAATTTAGGATTTAGCCCCGTCAATTCAGTAAAGGTCTGGCTGTTATATGTTTCCATAAAGCTCCCTCTATCATCTTTAAAAACCTTAGGCTTAATCAAATAGCAGCCTTCAATAGGTGTCTTATCAATATTCATCTATGGTACTTTAGAAAAATTTATACTATAACCACTTTTTAGAAAGGGAGCAGCTAATTGATCCAATTGATCTCTTGAGATATATCCCATCTGAAATGCAACTTCTTCAATCGCCCCGATTTTTAATCCCTGTCGCTCCTCAATGACCTGTACAAATTGTCCCGCCTGCATCAAAGAATTAAATGTTCCTGTATCTAACCAAGCAGTTCCTTTATCGAGAATACTAACATGTAATTTATCTCTTTTTAAATATTCATTATTCACATCTGTAATTTCCAATTCACCTCTGTCGCTGGGGCTTATATTCTTAGCGATGTCTACTACTTCATTATCGTAAAAATAAATTCCGGGAACGGCGTAATTGGATTTAGGGTGGGTCGGTTTTTCCTGAATGCTTATTGCTTTACCTTTATTATCAAACTCTACAACCCCGTAACGTTGCGGATCATGAACGTGATAAGCATATATAATTCCTCCCTCAGGGTCATTATTGTGCTGTAATAATTCTTCTAATCCAGACCCGTAAAAAATATTGTCTCCTAAAATTAAGGCTACTTTATCACCCCCAATGAAATCTGCGCCAATAATAAATGCTTCGGCCAGACCATTGGGTGCATTTTGAACAGCGTATTCAAACCTGCATCCCAAATTTTCTCCATCTCCTAACAAATTTTTAAAAGCTGGTAGGTCATGAGGAGTAGAAATAATGAGTATTTCTCTTATCCCAGCGGACATTAATGTAGATAACGGATAGTAAATCATGGGTTTATCATAAACAGGCATTAATTGCTTGCTCACCGCTAGTGTACATGGATGCAATCGGGTGCCAGATCCTCCCGCCAGAATTATTCCTTTCATGATGTATATTTAGTTAAATACCAATCAATGGTTTTTGTAATGCCGGTCTCAAAATTCTCGTCTGCTTTCCATCCCAGCTCATTCTCAATTTTACTTGCATCAATCGCATACCTAAAATCATGACCGGGTCTGTCTTTAACAAAGGTAATTTGATCAGCATAACTTCCATTATTTCTCGGTTGCTTTTGGTCCAATACTTCACAAATTTTATTCGCTATATACAAATTATTGCGTTCGTTTCGTCCACCAATATTATAGGTTTCTCCTAGTTTTCCTTTAGCTAAAACAAGTTCAATTCCTTTGCAATGATCCAACACGTATAACCAGTCCCGTATATTTTCGCCATCACCATAAATTGGAATGTCTTCTCCTGCGATTGCTTTTCTAATAATCGTTGGTATTAGTTTCTCATCGTGCTGATGGGGACCATAATTATTGGAGCAATTTGTGGTCACTACGGGCATACCGTATGTGTGAAAGTAACTACGCACAATAAAATCTGAAGCTGCTTTTGATGCACTGTAAGGGCTATTGGGCGCATATGGTGTTTCTTCGGTAAATAAACCTTCTTTACCTAATGTTCCATATACTTCATCTGTAGAAACATGTAAAAATCTTACTTGACTATACTCTTCTTTTAATTTAAATGGTGCGTCCATCCAATGAGCGTATGCAGTGTGTAAGAGATTAAAACTACCTGTTATGTTCGTATCAATAAAAGCACCTGGATTTTTGATAGAGTTGTCTACATGAGATTCTGCTGCAAAATGTATTACCTTTTTAAAACCGTATGTATTAAATAAGTTATTTAATGTACGCTTATCACAGATATCTCCTTCTATAAAAGTATAATTAGCCTCTTGAGAAACATTTATATATTCCAGATTGGCGGCATACGTCAATTTATCAAGATTGACAATGTGCTCCTGGGGGTGGTTTAGTACATAATGATTTACAAAATTTGATCCTATGAATCCGGCTCCTCCTGTAATAAGGATATTTTCTTTACTCATGAGATTGGGATAACTTTTTTAAATATGTATAAAACCTAATGCAAAGAACCACAGCTACGAATAAACCGATCAAAAGCACAGGTAGTATTATCATTTTATTCGCTAGAAGGCCTTGTTTTACAACAGTTAGTTTGGGATTATTAAGTAACAAAATAATATCGTCACTTCTAATTAATGCAGAACGTAAACTTTCATTTTCTTTTATAACCTCTCTTTTGGTCAAAATCAAATCGTTTAATTGAGCATCTTCTTGCGAGTCTATGTAAATACTACTAGGTAAGCTTGAGGTTTGAGGAGTCTTTACTCTTTTGATGAGTGTGTCGATCTGTTTAAGAATAACTTTATTCTCAACAATTCTAGCATTGATATCGTCCAGATAACTGGTTCGTAATTTTTTAAGATGTGCATTATTACCTAAAAATTCAATAACCCGTTTAATGGTTTGATTAGAAGCACTGCTACTGGTGGTGATTTTAATTTTATGTTTTTGATACTCAGTATAAAAAGCCTCAGAACTCAATAGGTCTTCTTCATATTTTATTTCGTTGAAAAATGCTTCCAAACTCCTAGGATCAACTTGTGTTCTTGAAATTAAATCGACTACATTCACAATAGGCGAAATTTTTATGCCTAATAAATCAGCTCCGTTTTCATCAAGTTTAAAACCATTTTCAACCAAAAAGACAGAATCTCTCTCGGCAACTTTGCGATTTAATAATTCAACAGCAGAATACACATAACTGGTCGCATCATAATTATTATGCACTACTAGAGTAGCTTCTTTTACAGGTTCAGCTTGTTTATTTAAAAAATATCCTATTACCGCACCAACAATAAGAAGTACGATAATGACAATCGCATATTTTAGGAAAAACTGGATTATACTATAAATGAAGATCAAAAATTGTTTAAACCCATCTTTAATTTTTTGAAAAACAACACCTAAATCGATCTCATCGTTATATTGCTGATCACTCATACTAAGCTTGATTAAATATTTGTTCTAAAATTTTTTCGGTAATCAAATAGGTAGGTTTTACACCTGTAGTTCCAAGTCCGCCTGAAGCTAACGTACTTCCCGTTTCTAAAGGATTATCACTCGCATAATAGGCATACCTCACTTTAACTTTTGGTGAAATACTCCCGCGTAATTTGGACGCTGCCTGAATAGCCTTTTGATAATGCGCACCTTCCATCTCAAGCCCAATGACGTTCCAGGTCGAGTCGTGAAAAAACTTAAGGATATCTCTATTTTGTAAGGAAGTCCCTAAAACGGTTACCATTGCACCACTAAAAATAGATAGACCATTGCCTTCTAAATCTTTCTTTTTTAATCGGTTTTTAAAGGGATAATTATCTGCTGTTCCCTCAAAAAGATGGGCACTAGGGATCATAATGTCTCCCTTACCACCCTCTAAGATACCTGCCTTACCCATTATAGAAATTGATTTTACATCCAAATGGATGTTCTGATCATCAATACGATAAGGTTTTAATAATTCATCCATGGTCTCATAGGCCTGTTCCCCAAATGCATAATCCATCACAATAATTACAGGCTTTTCTTCTTTATCCTCTAAAGTAGTACAAAATCGTTGATCAGGGCAATTAAATCCGGCTGTGTCAAATAGTTGAACATTAATATTAGCGCCGCTTTCATCCGTAATAAAATACATCCCCTGGTTGAGCGCAAGTTTGAGTACACGTTGCCGCAGTTGCTCATTGTTAGACTTGCTCAATTGTTCATAAACATACTGAGTTGAGTGCTTTTTAATCAAAGAATCTAAGGCTTGAGGCGCGTATAAAGTGTTCATTACACTATGCATATTTGCACTAACAATGTGTAATGGGCGATTAATTAAATTATGCTTTACCAGCTGTTTTTTAATAGCGTTTGCCCAGCGTTCACCGTGTATGTGATGTCCTAAACGCTCTCTTAACACCGGGCTAAAGGTAATAATGCGTTTTGTTTCATCAATATCCTCTTGAATACTTAGCTTACCTAACCAATAGACTATATGAAGAAAACGTTCTCCATTTTCTTTAAGCGCAAATTTATCATACACCTGTAGGACCTCCTCAAACGTTCGTCCTAAAATATTGGCCGTGTGTGTAATCGCAATTTCTCTTTCCTGTTGTGTAAGATCCTTTTTTCTAAGGACAGCTTTTTCTAATTTCTCCCAGTCTCTTGTGGTATTACCTTCTTCATCGATAACCACAGCATCTCTGATTTTTTCGGCCTCAATAAAAAGGAATGTGAGATGGGTTAAAATATCGTATATCTCTGAGCGTCCTCGCGTAATTTCGATGTTCATCTGCTCCTCATCAATACGATAGCAATTTCTTCTTCGTTTAGGAGGAACAATTGGGGTGAAATGAGAGTTCTTATATCCTTCATCACTGGTGAGGTTAATAAACTTACATTCCTCGATTCCCAGCGGTAATCGATCCATTATATAGAGTAAACCGTTGAGCTCAATTTTTTCTTCGGCTACAGTACCATATATTTCAGGACGTAGTGTGAGCAAGGCTTCTTTAAGGCTTTCTCCAGAAACTCCTGTGGGCTTATAAAATCCGCGATTAAACAGGTGACGCATTGTAATGTAGAGTCGCTCAATGGCGTTTGAGCTCTCTTGTGCGCGCGTTCTTCCTGGTATGGTAATCATCGTCATAATTGCGGTCAAAGGTACATTATTTTAGCGTTTCAAGAACATCTGCGATCTTTCGATCATTCGATAATCTGGGGAGTTTATTTTGTCCTCCTAGCTTACCAATAGATTTCATATATTTTTTAAATCCCTCAGGTGCTACTCTGGTTATTTTTAAAGGTCGAAGGATACTCCCGCTAATTAAATCATCGTAGTATGTATTTTGCTGCTGCATGGCCTGATCAATCGCTTCCGCGAAAGCGGACAAATCCTTAGGTTCTTGATTGAATTCGATCAACCATTCATGATAGGGCAAGCCCGAAGCCGGGTTAACCTGTGGTGCTACCGTAAATTCATTGATAGTCGCTTCCTCTTTAGCCAAAGCGATATTCAACGCATTTTCCACCTCATTGGCGATTACGTGCTCACCAAATGCCGAAATAAAGTGTTTAATTCTTCCTGTAACGATAACACGATAGGGTGAAATACTGGTAAATTTAATAGTGTCGCCCAGATTGTACGCCCATAAACCTGCTGTAGTAGAAATGATCATGACGTAGTTTACATCTAACTTAACGTCACCAATGGTCAAACGGGAAGGATTCTCATCAAAAAATTCGTCTGCCTTGATAAATTCGTAAAATATGCCTGAATCTAATAGAAGTAGTAATCCTTTATTTTTTTGCGAATCCTGAAACGCAAAAAATCCCTCTGAAGCTGGAAAAAGCTCAATACTATCTACTCTTCTGCCGATGAGCTGCTCAAATTTTGCACGATAAGGTTCAAAATTAACACCGCCATAAATGAAGAGATTGAACTTTTTAAAGAGATCCCCAACGGGTTTATTAGTGCGTTCAATTAGCCGTTCAAAATACATTTGTACCCAGGAGGGAATACCGCTTATCACGGTCATGTTTTGATCTATGGTTTCATCTACAATCGCATCTACCTTAGTTTCCCAATCCTCAATACAATTAGTCTCCCAGCTTGGTAAACGATTTTTAAGTAAGTAGGATGGTACGTAGTGAGCCACAATGCCTGAAAGTCTCCCTAGTGAGATTCCACTTTTTTGCGTAAGCTCTGGACTGCCTTGCAAAAAGATCATCTTACCGTCTACAAAATTGGCGTTTCCCGTTTCTTTGATATAGCAAAGCAAAGCATTTCTAGCGGCCTTAATATGGGTAGGCATGGATTCTTTGGTCAACGGAATATATTTCGCTCCGCTAGTTGTTCCAGAGGTTTTTGCAAAGTACAAGGGTTTGCCTGGCCATAGAATATCTTCTTCCCCTTTAACGACACTGTCAATGTAACTTCTTAACCCTTCATAATCACAAACGGGAACTTGTTGGGCAAAGTCTGCAGGATTTTTAATCAAACTAAAATTGTGTTCTTTACCAAATTTAGTTTGCTCTGCCGTTTTAATCAATTGATGAAAGACCCTAGCTTGAGTCTCTACGGGTTTTTTTATCCAGCGTTGCATTTTTCCAACTTCTCTGGTGGCAAAAAGTTTTGCTGCAATGGATTTTAGTGACATTTACAGGGGTTATTCAAAGTTGATATAATTAGTTGGATCAACCGGATATCCATCAATCCAGAGTTCAAAATGTAAGTGAGGTCCTGTGGTTAACTCACCCGTGTTGCCTACAATGGCAATCACCTCTCCTGCTTTAACGACCTCTCCCTGCTCTTTACTTAACGATGAATTGTGTTTATAGACAGAAATTAATCCATAATCATGCTCCACTAAGATTACATAACCTGTCGCGCTGGACCATTCTGAAAATATCACTGTTCCATCTGCAGCTGCCTTTACAGGGGCATCTTTTGTCGTAACTACATCTACCGCATAATGTTTGTCATCTATATTGTATGGAGACGAAATCGACCCTTTTACGGGTGGGAACAGCGCAATTTCGATTTGAGTCATATTGGTCTCAAACGTATTAAATTTTTCTTCCTGTTCAACTTCAATGCGTAAGAGTGAGTCTGCTTCATTAGCGCTAAAGTCGACTGTTGCTGGATCAATTGGCTCAAGAGTTAAGTTTTCCCTGCTAAACGCCAGGGAATCTACCTCGCCGCTAAGTACTCTGCGAATTGAATTATAATACTGATTGTTTAAGGCGATGGCTTTTTGAAGTGAATCGGTTTTAAACGTTAAATCTACAGCTTGGTTTTTTAGTTTAGTTGACGAATATCCCGGAATGTATTCCCGTATAGGTGTAAAAGCAATTAATACAGTCGTTAGCGCAATTAGTAATATAGCAGAAAGTGTAAAAGCAACAAACACATTAAGACGCGTAAGTTTATATGAAAATCGCTCTTCAAAAGTATCTTCATTAAGAACAACCAGCCTGTACTCGTGTAGCCATTTTTTTGCCAGTTTTTTCTTATTTCTTTTTTTCCCCGCCATGATGTACAAAGATAAACATTCTAGCTTTTACGACCCTGCTGTTATTATGCTATCATTAAACCTACTGCGTATAACGAGAGTATTGAAGATTAATTATTAACTTTGTACTCTAAATAAAAAATGATGGTAATACTTGATATGATATATGGCGTTATTGGTCCATGGCAATGGGTCATCATTGGAATAGTGATTTTATTGCTTTTTGGCGGAAAAAAGATACCAGAATTAATGCGCGGCTTAGGCAGTGGTATTAAAGAATTTAAAGATGCCTCAAAAGAAGATGAGGACGAAAAAATAGAAGAAAAAAAATAAGCTTGTCCTCCTATCTATACAGACCCTTTAGTATTCTTAAAGGGTCTTTTTTATTGGATAACCACAGATCTAAGAATCGCCTCAAGCTCAAATATTTGATCCCTTTTTGCGGCTGATGGTTTAAATACAAAGCCTTCTATCACGACATAGCGGTCCTTCTCTTTATCCTCAATCACATAATTCACAAAAGGGCCGGCCATAAAGGCGTTAGTCACATCCCACATTCCCTTAGTCTCATAGGCTTTTCTTCCCGCTACATTTGCATCAAAAAGATAAGGAGCGAACGCTTTTTCGGTTTGCATATAGCTTCCTTCCAATGGTCCGGGGATATGTGCAGCTCCTATAGAGTCCCTCATTTTTATTATGCTGGTCACTACACTGTCTTTATTAATCCTATGATACGGAATCTGATAAGCCAGAATTTCCATGCTTCCGTTTGGGATTTCTTTTCTTATCCATACAAAATCATCTTCCTGTTTTGCGTAACGGTATGCAGTAGGAAATTTTAGGGTGATTCCTAAAGCTTCTTCCAAAGGCTCTGTGTCATTTAGAGATTTTCGTACACGTCTTATCTTTTCTGATCGCTCTGTACTTTTGTACGCTGCAATCATCTTATCCCCATTTTCCTTAATGAGTTGATGAACTGCCTCTTTATTAGGACCGGTAATAACAAATCCCTGTTGAGGCTTGGCGTATTTATTTACAATAGATTCTATTCCAGCAGTTTTAGCTTGTTGAATTTTGAGAAAAATTCTGCTTTTTTTGGTAAATCCACTAAAGGTTTTTGGTGTAATGTGGCTCATCGAAAATAAGGGTTCCTCCTGGGGCAAGCCATCTACCGGTGCGGCAAAAACTTCTCTTATCACCTCACCTGTTTCTCCATTCCAACCTTCTTCGGGCATTACGACAAGCAGGGTATTTATGTTTCCAGAAGAATTTGAAAGTATTAAATCATTTTTTGTATTACTGTCTTTGCTTCCGCAGGAAATTAAAAATGCGCATGAAAGAGCAAAAAAGATTGTTTTTTTCATAGTGAGCTTTTTGAGGTTAGCCTTTAGAAACTTTTAGTTTCATTCCGGTTTTGATCAAGTTACCACTAATACCATTCCACTTTTTAATGTTTTGAACTGTGACACCAGGAAAACGCTTTGAGATCTTCCAAAGCGTGTCGCCCTGCTTCACCACATAGATCTTTGTGTTGGCGCTGTTACGGGCTTCTTCTTTAGCTTGAGCAATACCACTAACGGCATTTTTTGGGTATACCATAATACGTTGACCAACCTCTAATTTATCTGTAGTAAGTTTATTCCAGCGCTTTAAGCTTGAGATTTTTACTCCGTATGCCATTGCAATAGCTCCCAATGTCTCTCCTCTAATTACATGATGATTGACTAAATCTCCATTTTCATATAAATGCGGAAGTTGCGCAATATTATTTCTGTTTTGTTGCTCTGCATAACGGTATATAGCTTCTTCATTTGCTACAAAGATCCCCAGCTCTTTTTTAGGAAGTCGCAATGCGTATTGTTCTCCTTCTACCTTTGGAATAATCCCCAGCTTGAACGTAGGGTTGTAAAACTCTATTTCGCTCACCGGCATATTGGTTGCTTTTGAAACTTGATCAAAGGTAAGTGTTGACTTGACAGAAATTGTATCTGTATTTACATAAGGAGTTGGTGACTGTAAGGGTTGAAAACCATGTTCATCTGCATATTCAAAAATGTAAAGTGTTGCTAAAAAAGACGGTACATACCCTGCTGTTTCACGGGGTAAGTATTTTCTAATCTCCCAAAAATTTTTCTTTCCTCCACTTCTTCGTATGGCCTTTGTCACATTTCCCGGACCAGAATTATAGGCTGCGATGGCAAGTTCCCAATCTCCAAACGTATTGTACAGTTTACTTAGATATTCACACGCCGCTTTTGTTGCTTCAATTGGGTCTCTTCTTCTATCCACATAGCTATTGACCTCAAGATCCATCATCTTGCCCGTTCCATACATAAATTGCCATAGTCCAGTCGCACCAGAGCGTGATTTGGCCTTAGGGTCTAACGCCGACTCAACTATAGCCAGATATTTCATCTCTAACGGGATATCATACTTATCTAATTCTTCTTCAAATAAGGGAAAATAGTATTGGCTCACTGTCATTAACTCCTCATACGTTTTTTTGTGCCTGTTCAAAAACATATTAATGACACTCTCTAAGGTTTTATTATGAGCGACATTAAAAGGCGTTTTGCTGTCTAATTCGTTTAATCTACTTTTTAATAATGCTGTAGAGATGTTGCGATCCAATACTTCTGGAATATAATGCTGTTCGCTAAAGTCCTTGCCAATTTTACTGTAAAGCCGGGAGGCGATAAGTTCATTGCGCCACAAACTATCCATTCTGGCTCCTTCGGGATTATCTGTAAGGTTTTCTTTGAGGTTTGTGTTTATTTCCAGAGGTCTCTCTGTAGAAGATTGGATTATATCACCGTTTTGGTTAAACGCAGAATCCAATGTTGTGCGCCGAATTGCCGGAGCAACCTGCTTACGCTTTTTCTTTTTAATAGAAGAAAAGAATTTACCTGATGTACTCGTCTTGATTTTTCCGGTTTCCTGTATGTATTCTTGTGCATGGGTTGAATAGACAAAAACCGCCAATAGTAAAAAACAAAGGTTTCGTTTCATAAATAATTTGTTGTTAGTCTTCTAAAGCAGCGATTCCCGGTAAGGTTTTTCCTTCAAGCATTTCTAGCATGGCGCCGCCGCCGGTAGAAACGTAGCTTACCTTATATTCAAAGCCAAATTGTTTTACTGCGGCAACAGAGTCTCCTCCTCCCACCAAAGAAAAAGCTCCATTTCTTGTCGCTTCAGCAATAAACTCTCCTAATGCTATGGTGGCCTTTGCGAATGGTTTTATTTCAAAAACCCCTAGAGGTCCGTTCCATAAAATTGTTTTGGATTGCTTAATCGCCTCTTCAAAGATTTGTAAGGATTTAGGTCCTGCATCCAGTCCCTGCCAGCCATCTGGTATTTTATCAATAGGTTCTATCGTTGTGGCCGCAAATTCTGAAAAACTATCTGCAGCAACTACATCTACTGGAAGGTATACCTGAACTTTTTTTTGTTTGGCTTTTTCCAGGATAGAGAGCGCTAACTCTTGTTTATCATCTTCACAAATAGAACTTCCAATGTTTCCTCCCTGAGCTTTGATAAATGTATAGGCCATCCCACCACCTATGATGAGGTTATCCACTTTGTCAAGCACATGTTCAATAACTGTAATTTTAGAGGATACCTTTGCACCCCCCAGTACTGCGGTAACAGGCTTTTGTGGATGATGCATTACTTTGTTTAAACTCTCTATTTCTTTTGAAAGGAGTTTTCCAGCGCATTTATGTTCCATAAAGTTGGCGATGATCGTTGTAGAAGCATGTGCACGATGCGCCGTTCCAAAAGCATCATTAACGTAAATATCTCCCAAAGAGGCTAGTTTCTTTGCAAATTCTTTATCCCCTTTTGTTTCTTCATCATGAAACCTAAGGTTTTCCAATAAAATAATTTCACCGGGTTTTAGTTTCGCCACGGCTTCTTTAGCCTTGGGACCTACACAGTCCTCCACAAAAATTGTTTTTACGCCAATGATTTCTGAAACTTTGCGACAAATATGACGCAATGAGAATTCTTCTTGTACTCCTTTTGGACGACCTAAGTGAGATATTAAAATAGCGCTTCCTCCATCTTCTAATATTGAAAGAACAGTAGGCTTAGCTGCCTGAATCCTTGTGCTGTCCGTAACCTCAAAATCGTCGTTTAGCGGAACATTAAAATCTACCCTGATTAATGCTTTCTTATCATTAAACGAAAAATCTTCAACCTTTTTCATATAAAACGCGCTTTGACTAATCTCAAAAATACTATTTATCCCTAAACATAAAAGGGAACTTATCCTAAAACATGAATAAGTAATAAACAGGGTTATGAGCAGGTAAACTAAAAATGCTATTTTCGCTTTTGTATGTTATTTAGCGATGTCCTAGGGCATAATCATCTCAAAAATCATCTTGTTACTTCTGCTGAAAGAGGCAGAATTCCGCACGCTCAATTATTTGTGGGTAGTTATGGTAGTGGAATTTTATCGACAGCTATTGCTTACGCACGTTACATATTATGCGATATAAATGATTCTAAAAAAAACGAAGATATAAAAGCATGTCATGCTAAACTTGATTCATTATCTCATCCAGATCTTCATTTTGCATTTCCTGTAACGACTAATAGCAAGATAAAAAAGAATCCATCTTGCAATCTTTTTATGTCAGAGTGGATGATATTTATAAAACAAAATTCCTACGCAAATGTCTTTGATTGGTATCAATACCTTGGTGTAGACAATAAACAAGGTCAAATTGGGGTCAATGAAGCTACAGATATTCTTAAAAAACTATCCCTTAAATCATATGAAGGAGGGTATAAGATCATGATTATTTGGGGGGCTGATAAATTAAATTCTGCCGCTGCCAATAAATTACTTAAACTCATTGAAGAGCCACCTGATAAAACCCTGATGATTTTATTGGCTGAAGAAGAAGAAAAGTTACTTCAAACGATTCGCTCCAGATGTCAGGTATTACATTTCCCTTTGTTGAGTGATGCTATTATTGCTGAAGGACTTATCAAAAATGAAAGTAGTACGCGTGATATTGCGCTACAAATTGCCCGTCAAGCGGAAGGAAATTATAATAAAGCCTTGCATTTACTTAAAAATGATGGAGAAGATCAGGCGTTTGAGGAGTGGTTTATCTCATGGGTAAGAAGCGCCTTTAAAGCCAAAGGTAACAAGGCGGCTATTCACGATCTTATTAAATGGAGCGAAGGAATCGCCGGAAGCGGACGTGAGGTGCAAAAACGTTTTTTAAACTATTGTACAGATTTCTTTAGACAGGCGTTGCTACTTAATTATGGAGCAGAGGAATTAGTGTTTTTAACTCCTAATTCTAAAAATTTTGATTTAACCAAGTTCGCCCCTTTTGTACATGGTGCAAACATTATCAATATCGTAGAAGAGCTAGAAAAGGCGCGATTACATATAGAGCGTAACGGCAACCCAAAAGTAATCTTTACAGATCTATCCATTAAGCTAACACGTCTGCTCCATACCAAAGAAAGTCTATAATAATAATTAAGACGCTTAGTGAAAGGGTGTTCTCATCATTGCTTTTTCTATATTTACTAAACGCCTTGATTTCCATTTACTTGCTACTTGAACTTATAACCTATTCCAAGTTGGAAAATTGCCATGTTAGTGTCAAATGAATCTTGGTCAGATAGATTTGCGATTCCTACATTATAGCGTGCATTAAATAATAATCCAATATCGGTCAATTCATATCTGGACAAAAAGAGAGACCATAATCAAATGATTTGGTAGAGTCCTCTACTGCTGATTCTGCAGAAACCCGAATTCTAAATTGAGGCCCAGCTTCAATGCTTAATCTCTCTGCAGGACATAACTTAGCCAGTCCAAGGACACGAATAAAGTTAGCTTCAGTATCTTCTGATCCTTCAGCAAAGTATAATACTTCTGGTTGTATATGAACTTGCTCATTTGTCAAAGGGATATCTGCAAATCTTCCTATAAATGCTCCTGTTCTTCCGTCAAGATCTCCTTCTTAACCAAATTTAGAAAAGTTCACTCCTACTTTAACTCCAAAAGCTACATCTTGAGAATGACATAAATATTAACTAACAGACCTATACTGATTAATAAAATTCTTTTCATCTGTACGGTTTTAAATATTAGTGTGATAGGAATTATCTAAAAACGAGTTAAATCATTCATTAGTAATGGATTAAGGAATTCTAATCAAGAACAGACCTTGAATCATATTGATAACCTCAAAACTAAGCTGTAAGAAAAGAACCTACCTGGCTAAGAAGAATCCATAAAAAAACCCATTTTTTTCAAAATAGGTTTACGTACTGAAGAATAAAAACTACTATTGCGCAGTATCATTGGTTTTGTTGAGCTCTTCTAGAACTTTATCTGTTATATCCAGACCTTCTTTTGCATACATAATGTTGGCACTTTCATTAGAACCGTAGATGTAGGTGTAATTATTATTTTTACCATACTCCTTTACAAAATTTTTGACTTTAGTTACAATTGAGTCAATTACAGCATCACTCTCTTGTCTAAGCATCTGGCTTCTAAGTTGTTGCTGTTGCTGGAGCTGTTGTTGTTTTGTCATTAATTCGGCCTCTTTTTCTTGACGTTTTGCAGCAGACATGCTATTCATGCTATTTTGATACGCCTGTACTTCTATTTGAAATTCCTTTGCAACAGAATCCATTTGAGCTCTCATCCTATCTGACCTCACTCCAAACTTAGATTCTGCATCCTTCATTTCAGTATATTCCTGAATCAATTTAGTATTATCAACATAAGCTGTTTTAGGTTGTTCACACGACGCCAAACTGATTGCTCCCAAAACAATTATAATTATTTTTTTCATAGTAAAGTTTAAAATCATTATTTATTAGAAAGCGCAAAAATAATCGCTTCTTGAGAATTTCATCTGTTTTTATTGAAAAAGAATTGTATTATATTAATCAATAACTACAAAATATCTGATAATTAAAATCTATTAAAAACAGACGTTTTTATATGTCAAATGAGACACGATTTATTGTGCTTGTATAATTGTCTTTCTTCTCTGCTAAAACGTTCTTAAATCGCGTTATTTGGCTTTATTCGTTTAAAAATATAAATTAATGAAGAATATTCACCCGTTTTGGATGCATGGGCATTAGATCTAAATCCCACAAGCCCTGCTTTGATATAATTCATTTTTCCGCTGATATATTTTTCAGAAAGGAGAGCAACATAAAAAGCATCAAATTTCATAGGCTTTGTATCTGTCAGCTCAAAGCCGTGCTTATTAAAAAGTTGGGTGATACCATTTGCAGAAAAGTGCCAAAGATGTCGTGGCACATCGTATGCTGCCCAAAATTCTTTATAATAATTTGCATCATAGCTCTTAAAGTTTGGAACAGCAATAAACAGGACTCCATCCTTCTTTAAAATACGATCCAATTCTCTAATCTGTTTCTCAAGATCAGGAACATGTTCTAGAACGTGCCACATCGTAATGACATCAAAAAAATTATCCTTAAATGTACCCGAATCCGTATTTAGTGTAGCCCCCTTTTTCGTTGCCAGTATTCTGGCATCCTTATTTGGTTCGATCCCGTGGACTGTCCACATAGGTCTTTTTTGAATTACGGATGCTACGAAACTGCCCGTACCAGCACCAATATCTAGTATATTTGCCTTCATTGGGGCGTAAGAATTAACCAGCTTTATTTTCCTGTTAAGCATTAAATTTTTGACTCCTCCATAAAGACGCTCAAAAATAGTTCGTCTGGCATCAGTATGAGAAATATAATCTTCACTTTTATAGTACTTAGGAAGATCTGTAATGTAAGGCTGTGGAATTGTTTTTAATATATCGTAGGTATCATCCTCGACTAAAGAAAATTTCTCACCAGTGACGCTATGATCCGTCACATTTAAGTAAGGTGGATTTTGAGAGCTTTCTTTCATAGCGTAAATCGTTCCACGTGGAACCCTACCTTCCCAAGAAAACTAACAATGTGGAAATATCTGCCGGACTCACGCCACTAACTCGCGAGGCTTGCGAAACCGTTACCGGTTTAATGGCGGCTAGCTTTTCACGGGCTTCAAAAGACATTGATTTTAATTTAGTGTAGTCAAAATTGGTTGGAATTGTTACATACTCCAGCCGCGTTAATTTATCGGCATTTAATTTTTCCTTTTCAATGTAACCGGCATACTTCACTTGAATCTCGGCCTGTTCCATAACTTCATCATCGACTTCATTATGACCCATAAACCTGGAAACAGCGTTAATATTTTTCAAATCTTCCAGCCGTACATTTGGCCGTGCAAGAATTTTAAACATTTTATCCTGTTGTTTCACCGCTGCAGAATTACGCTCTTCAAGTATAGGATTTATTTCTTCAGGCTTTACGCTGGTCTCCTTAAAAAATTCTACAAACTTATGCGAAGCCTTACGTTTCTTTTCCATCTGTTTCAATCTATCCTCTCTTGCCAAACCAAGGTTGTACGATCGTTCTGTAAGCCTAAAATCTGCATTATCCTGACGCAATAAGGTTCGATACTCCGCCCGTGATGTAAACATTCTATAAGGCTCCTCAGTTCCCTTTGTTATCAAATCATCTATTAAAACACCGATATATGCCTCATCGCGTCTCAACAAGAAAGGATCTTTATTCTTAATCTTAAGAGCCGCATTTATTCCCGCCATAATACCTTGTGAGGCTGCCTCTTCGTAGCCTGTAGTACCATTAATCTGACCAGCAAAATATAGCCCCTTTATGATTTTTGTCTCCAACGTGTGCTTTAGCTGAGTCGGCGGAAAATAATCATATTCAATAGCATAACCAGGTCTAAAAAATTTGACGTTTTCAAAACCCTTTACAGATCTCAATGCATCATATTGAACTTGTTCTGGCAATGAGGTGGAAAAACCATTTACATAATATTCAACTGTATTCCACCCCTCTGGCTCAACAAACAACTGATGCCTATCCTTATCTGAGAAACGATTTATTTTATCCTCAATACTGGGACAATATCTCGGTCCTAAGCTTTTAATTCTACCATTGAACATGGGAGAACGGTCAAATCCCTCACGCAGCTTATCATGAACGTCATTTGATGTATACGTCATATGGCACGAACGCTGACGCTGCAGTGGTTTCGTTTCGGGCATATAACTGAACTTAGCAGGATTTTGATCTCCGGGTTGCTCTACCATTTGATCAAAATCCAAGGATCTCCCATCTACTCGCGGAGGAGTTCCCGTTTTCATGCGTCCGGCTTCAAAACCATACTCTATTAACTGTTCGGTTATACCGGTTGCTGCTCTTTCTCCTGCTCTTCCCCCGCCAAATTGCTTTTCACCTATGTGAATTAATCCATTGAGAAACGTTCCATTCGTTAAGACGACAGTGTCCCCTTTTACCTTAATTCCAAGAGAAGTTTGCACACCTTTGATTTGACCAGCCTCAACGATCAATCCTGAAACCATTTCCTGGTAAAAATCCAAGTTCTCAGTACGTTCCAAACGCTCTCTCCAATGTTGAGCAAACATCATTCGATCACTTTGAACGCGCGGGCTCCACATAGCGGGACCTTTTGATTTATTCAACATCTTAAACTGGATAGCACTGGTGTCACTAACCAGTCCACTATAGCCTCCCAATGCATCAATCTCACGAACAATTTGTCCTTTAGCGATTCCTCCCATAGCGGGATTACAAGACATTTGTGCTATATTTTGAAGATTCATCGTAATAAGAAGCGTAGTACAGCCCATATTGGCAGCAGCCGCTGCAGCTTCGCTACCTGCATGTCCGGCCCCTACTACAATTACATCATATTTCTCTCTAAACATAATCCTCCTATTGCTCCACGTGGAACATCTCTAATTTGTCATTTTCCTTTTTCCGCATTTCAGCTTTTTGATCCTCGGTTTTATCGTTATAGCCACAAAGATGTAAAACTCCATGAATCACTACGCGTTGTAATTCCTCTTTATGTGACACTCCATATTTATCAGCATTATACTTTACTCTATCATAGGATATATATATTTCACCCGAAATAGTTCTCCCTAACGTATTATCAAATGTAATAATATCGGTTAAGGTATCATGATTCAAGAATTTTTGATTCAATCCCAGCAAATAATTATCGTCACACAAAATAATATTCAATTCGCCCAAAACTTTATCTTCAGTTTTAACGGCTTTTCGTATCCATTCCTTCCAAGTATCTAAAAACTGCATCTGCCCCTCTACCTCGTTAAAAAAGCTAATCATTTTTCGACTTAAAATAGGTTTGTACCTTCTCTTTAAAATTGGGGCGCAAAGGTAAGGCTTCCCGATC
The DNA here is from genome assembly GCF_039523415.1 of Gangjinia marincola. Classification (NCBI taxonomy): domain Bacteria; kingdom Pseudomonadati; phylum Bacteroidota; class Flavobacteriia; order Flavobacteriales; family Flavobacteriaceae; genus Gangjinia; species Gangjinia marincola. The sequence goes on along the minus strand of NZ_BAAAFG010000015.1, from coordinate 406,092 downwards.
TAAAATTTCGATGAGGTTAAAATATTCTTTAGCCTTTTGTATTTGCTCTACATCATTAGTGAACACCTTAGTGCTTGTAGAGGAATTTCGCTCCTCCTTTTGACCTTGTTGATAAGCGGCTTGTTCTAACTTCAATAATTGATGCTTTAGTGCGTCAAGCTTTTGAATAACTGAATTAGTTAAACCATTATTAATCAACTCATTTTCAGCATCTTTCATAGATTCTAGAAGATTTCTTGCTTTACCATCTAGTCCCTCTTTTTGCAAGCGATTCTCCAAATCATTTCGTAATTGCTGTTGTTGTTTGTAGATTTCATACAATTCTGCATTGTTTAAGCCATCCTGACTATCCTTATTCCCGTTACCTTCCCTTTTTCCATTACCCTTTGCGTCCTTTCCGTTCTCAGAATTTTCACCGTTATCACCCTTTTTTCCCTTACCGGATTCTTCATTATCTCCTTGTTTACCAGATTTACCTTGACCTTCTCCAGCTTTACGTTGAGCTGATTTCGCTTTTTCCCCTAGATCTTCTTGCTTTTGAATAATGTCAGAAAGTTGAAATCCACGACCTTTACCTTTCCCCTTGCCACTCCCTGATCCTGATCCTGATCCACCAGACTGCATGTCTTCCAACGCTTTGGAAAGCATATACGCCAAGTCATTAGCTCCGGTTACCACATACTGTTGACTAGCTGTGCCTTGATTTAACTGATTCTCTGCTAAACGTTCTAACGCCTTATCCAGATCAAACACTATATCAGTCAATTTTTCAGTAATCTTCTCTGTTATCCGTGGGTTTCTTAATGCTAATGCATATAAACTGTCATCAACATGTATAAAATTCTCTTTTAAGATATATTGCTGCCTCAGCTTTTTTGAGAACGAAGGATTTCCTCTATCCAACGCTTTAAAACTATTCATTAAATCCTCCTGCTCTACAGAAAAAACAACCAGGTTATCTAATATTTGCCGAAGCATCTCGGCATCCTCCGATTCTCCTTCCTGAGAACTGGATTGCATATTCATCGCCATTTGAGCACTCATTTCTTTCATTTTCTTAGCCGCACTTTTTTGTTTTTGTCGTGCTTTTTGAAATGGTGAATTTGGAGAGTCTTGTGGAGAATCTTGTTCTTCGTTTGAAGGGTTCCCTTCCTCCTTATTATCTTCCTGACCTTCCTCCTCTTCCTGTTTACCCTCTTCTTCTTGTTCCTTAGTTTCTAAATTCTCTTTAGCCTCATTCTGATCATTCTTTACTGCCTCTTCTTTCCCCTTATCTCGATCCAGTGCAATGGGCTTATTTAGCTCATTGTTTTCTTTTTGCAATTCATTAAGATCCTTTTGAAGTTCATTAAACTTCTCATTGAGTTCTTCCTGCTTTTCTGATGTATTGTCGTCTTGGTTTTTCTTAGCTAATTGCTCTTGCTTCTCGGCTAGCTTTTGTAGATCCTCAGTGATTTTCTCTGCCTTTTGTTCTACATAATATTGTTTTGTTAGCTCAAGTAATTGTTCCAGATTACGCTTTTGATTTTTATTTCGCTTTGCTAAGTCTTCAAGTTTTCTATTAAGTTCTTCTTTATCAATTTTGTCTTGATACTTTTGAAGTTCTTCTAATAACTTTTCATTTTCCTCAAGTTTGCTTTCATTTCGTTCTAATCTCTCTTGCAAATCCTTATTTCTAGGATCAATCTTTTCCTCGTCATTCCTGAACACGCTCAGATTTTCCTTAAGCTCTTTAGTATAATTTTTCATCAACTGCTCAGCCATTTGCTGGCGCTTTAAAAAATCTTTTAATTTTTGCTGGTCATTATAATTAAGAGACGTTTTTTCTTTTTGCTCTTGGTTAATTTGATAAAGCTCTTTTTGAAAAGCTTCTTTATTCTTTATATTTTGATCTAGTGCTTCTATGTTTTTTTGCTGCTTTTGTAACTGTTCCCTCTGCTTCTCCTCTTTGGTGTTCTTTCTAAATCCATTCGTTCCAGATCGGGTGCTTTTAGATCCATTTACTTGGTCATTATCAAACACCTCAAAGTAATACTCATAAGCTACACCTTCTTCAACATCTAATCCACCAGGGAATATAAATAAGAACTGATCGACCGTTCCCTTTCCGGTCTTAATCTCACTGACTTTTCTATTTAATTCGTTTTCCTGCGGATAATATACTATACGCGTCTTTTTTAATCCATAATCATCACTGACCTCTCCTTTGATATAAACTGATTGACTATCGGTGGAGTCCAATTTGGTTTCAATCCTTATTGTTGGAGATAAATCTTTTATGACCTTGAGTTGATAAGCTAGTCGTTCGTAATTTTTCACTTCATCATTAGAGGTAATTAGCTCATATCCCAAACTGTTCCTTATTGATCTACGATATGTAAAAATTGTGTTTTTTTGCTCAAACGCGTGCACGGTATCAGAAGTAACAAAATCAACATTGCTGGTCGATTTAGTATTAAGTTTCCAATTGATTACGGTGCCTTCTGGAATAGTGACTGTACCTGTAGAAGAAATAATCTCATCCTTTTTCAACGTGTATTTGGGGTAGTCTAAGATCATTTCAAAATTTAGTAGTGCAGGCACTTGAATGACTTTAATGGTATATAATTGACTTCTGACTTCGTTGGCAGCTAAATAAAATGTGAGGTCTTCCGTAATATTTTCAAATGTAAAATATAATGTACTGGATTCACTACTCTTCAAATAATACTCCTGATCATTGAAATAGATTTTGACATCTTGAGGAATGTATTCTCCTTCAGTTTTTACCTTAAGAGTTAAGGAGTTATTTTCATGAACTCTTAGAGAATTATTGATGACGAAAAACTGAAATGGCGCTGGAGGCAAATAAGCTTTGTCATAGTTTACGACACGCTCATAACTTTCAGAAAAAATAGATCCATTTCCTGAAGCCCATACTGCAAAAAAAACTAAAACTGGTATTGTCGCGTATTTTACGTAGGTAAGATTCCTTTTAAAGTTGATTGCCAACCCAAACGGAATCGGCTGTAGCTCTGCAGATTTTTGATCAATACTTGCTAATAAAAGATCAGAATCTTTATGTTGATTGTTAAGTTGTAGTACATTAAGCAACTTATCATCAACCTCATGAAAATAGTTCCCTATGATGTGTGACGCTTCTTCATAGTTAATTCCCTGAGCCAATTTGAAAAGTTTTGATAGTGGAATAACTATAAAACGAATTAATAAAAAAACAACCAAAACAATAAAGCTCCAAAAAAGGATACTTCTACCTAAGGTTCCTAACCACAAATAATACTCTAATATCAAAGAAACTACAACATAAATCAGCCCTAACCCTACAAAAAAGATCGCTCCCTTGATAAGCTGATTTGTGTAATACTTTCTAATAAAACTTTCTAGCTTTGAACAAAGCTTTTCGTAGTTTGTCATACGTTAAAATTGGATTGATGTTGAGTATGTTACAGCAATTATCTTGCTAAATTATTAACTTTGTTTCATTACAGTGACCTTTTAACGTTAAAATGACATGAAAAATATCAAATATCTTTTCGCCTATACCATACCTATTTCTGCTATACTAGGTATTTACTTTAAGGATATTTGGTCTTTTACAACTCCAGTATTCGCCTTTGTCTTAGTTCCAGTTATTGAATTACTGGCTTACCAAAACACAAAAAATTTAGATGCTGAAGAAAGAAACAAAAAAAGCAATCTTATTTGGTTTGACATTTTACTGTATCTCAACCTCCCTATTGTCATTAGCATTTTAGTGTATTCCATCTATACTTTTAATACCTATGCGCTTACCTCTATTGAAATTATAGGTTTAATTTTAACAACCGGAATCGTTCTTGGTTCTAGCGGAATCAATGTAGCACATGAACTTGGTCATCGTAGCACTGTAGCTGAAAAAATTATCGCTAAAATTCTACTCCTTCCCTCTTTTTATATGCATTTCTACGTTGAACACAATTTTGGTCATCACTTGAAAGCTGCTACTGCCGAAGATCCGGCAACTGCCCAGTATAATCAAAGTTTATATGAGTTTTGGGTAAGCTCTGTCATAGGGCAATATCTCAGTGCATGGCGTATTCAAAAAAAATTACTTGTAACTAATGGCACTGGTTTCATATCAATCAAAAATGATATGCTGTGGTATATACTAGCTCAGCTGGGTTATCTGGCTACGGTAGGTTTCTTTTTTGGAATCACTGGAGTGTTGTATGCGATTGCCGTAGGGGTAGTTGGCTTTTTATTATTAGAAACCATCAACTACATAGAGCATTACGGCTTACGAAGAAATAAAAAAGAAAGCGGTCGATATGAACGCGTTACCGAAGTTCACTCATGGAATTCCAATCACATTATTGGTCGTATCCTCTTGTATGAACTAACCCGCCACAGTGACCATCACTATAAATCAACTAAAAAATATCAATTATTGGATTACCATGATATAAGCCCACAGTTGCCTTATGGTTATCCTACTTCTATGGTTATTGCATTAATTCCTCCCCTTTGGTTCAAAATAATGAACAAAAGAGTTCCTCAACACATGAAGGAAAATTTGATAGAATATAAAGTTACTCTACAATGAGTTTGTACGTAGCAAATTCATCACTAGCGGCCAGATTCAAATAATAGGTTCCTTTACTCAACTTCTCTTTTATCGAAATACGGGAGTAATTTAAATATACATTTCTAAACGTTAAGAATCCTCTTTCATTGAATATCGAAACTTGGATGTTTCGTTTTGTTTCTCCAAAGTCTATTTGAAACGCCCCTTTTGTAGGATTAGGATAGAGGTTTACATTATGCTTAAAACTATTATCGACCTCTTGAACAGCTTTGTCCGTATCGATAAAAGACAATAAGCTTTTAGTCTCTTCATCACTAACCTCGACATTATCTTCAATATTCTCAATAACTGTTGGTGTTGACTTAGGATATACAGGAACTAACTCTTGAAGCTTTTTAGGATCCTTAATGGCTACATACTTCTTTGGCTCTTTCTTACCAGGTAGAATCTCATTTTTCTTCTTGGTAGGGTCTTCGTCCTCAATTATTATTTCACGTGTATTCCCATCTTTATCGGTTAATGTAATATTAGAGGCATTTTTTAAACGTTCTCTAAAAGAATTGTCAACTCCTCTGTAATAACTAAACTGTTGTTTTTCGTTTACCGTTTTCTTCTTAAACACCTTATTTTCGATTTCAAGCGCTTGCCCAAACCCAACACAGCATAAGAATAAAGCGATGATAAAACTCCCCGATTTTTTCATACAATATATTTACTATACAAAGCTAAAATTATCTAAACCCCTGTAAACAATAGGGTTTCTGAGGTTTTTAAAAGGTTATCAACAATTGTATCTAGCCGATATTTTTAAACCTCTCGACCCAATATTTACCACAATGTGTGCCGTTTTTAACGACGAAAAGCATTTTTACGCGAAGATTTAGGTCGTATCTTTGAAGTTAAAATCCAATTATGACCAAAAACGTTCGCGTAAGATTCGCGCCAAGTCCTACTGGACCTCTACATATAGGAGGTGTGAGAACCGCCCTTTTCAATTATTTATTTGCCAAAAAACACTATGGCACCTTTGTGCTTAGAATTGAAGACACTGATCAAAATCGTTATGTAAAGGGAGCTGAACAATACATCATCGATGCCTTAAAATGGTGTAATATTCCGTATGACGAGGGTCCTTTAAAAGAAAGAGTTTTTAGTCCTTATCGGCAGAGTGAGCGTAAAGAAATATATCGGCAATATGCAGATCAGTTGATCGCTACGAATAATGCCTATTACGCATTTGATACGGCAGCAGAGTTAGACCATCACCGTAAAGATCACGAAGCAAAAGGAAAGACCTTTATATATAACTGGCACAATCGCCTAAAGCTTAAAAATTCCTTGGCACTTTCTTCTCAAGAAGTCCAAAAACGCTTAGATGCAAGTGAGGATTATGTCATAAGGTTTAAGACTCCCCAGGATGAAACTTTGACCATGTTTGACGAGATTAGAGGCGAAATTTCTATTGATACCAATACCTTAGACGATAAAGTTCTTTTTAAAAGTGATGGCATGCCAACCTATCACTTGGCCAATATTGTTGATGATCATTTAATGGAAATCTCTCATGTGATTCGTGGTGAAGAATGGTTGCCCTCTATGCCGTTACATATGCTATTGTATCGTGCATTTGACTGGAAAGCACCTAAATTTGCGCACTTACCTTTAATACTAAAACCTGTAGGTAAAGGAAAGTTAAGCAAACGTGATGGAGACAAAATGGGCTTTCCTGTTTTTCCACTTGCGTGGAAGGATCCCGCTACCGATGAACTGTCTGCCGGATATAGAGAAAATGGTTACCAGCCTGAGGCGGTGGTCAATATGTTAGCGTTTTTAGGGTGGAATCCCGGTACAGCACAAGAAATCTTCTCCATCGAAGAGTTAGTACAAGCCTTTGATCTTGAACGCATCAACAAATCTGGAGCTAAATTTGATCCTGAAAAAACTAAATGGTTTCAACAACATTATTTTCAAGAAAGAGATAATGAATCCATTGCGACAGAATTTAAGGAGCTTCTCAAGGACTACGATGTTCACGCGGCAGATGAGCGAGTCTTAAAAGCTGTAGAAATGCTCAAAGAACGTGCGGTATTTACCAAAGACCTCTGGGATTTAGGTCACTTTTTATTTGTTGCTCCGGTTGTTTTTGATGAAAAAGCAGCTAAAAAAGCCTGGAAAGATGGAACTGCAACCCTAATGGGAGAACTTGCGCAGAAAATAGAGACAATCGAAACCTTCAATGTAGAAAATCTAACAAACCAAGTAAAAGAGTGGATTGGTCAAAAAGAAGTGGGCTTTGGTAAAGTGATGATGCCCTTTCGATTAGCATTAGTAGGTAGCTTACAAGGACCAGATGTTTTTGAAATCACAGCGTTTGTTGGGAAAAGAGAAACGATTGAGCGAATTCGCTTCGCAATAGATTCTTTATCTTAAAAGTCTCCAAAACCTTAAATTGTAACAATGTTACACTTATTGCGACATATAATTTACGACGATCACTAACTAAACTTTGACTATTATGGGCTACATCTTTTTTATTGTTCTATCCTTTTTTTCGCTTATCATTCTTATTTCAGCAATTTTTATTGTTCGTCAGCAAACCTCTGCCGTCATTGAACGTTTTGGAAAGTTTCATAGCATTCGATCCTCAGGGATTCAATTAAAAATTCCGTTGGTAGATCGCATTTCAGGGCGGGTAAATCTGCGTATTCAGCAATTGGATGTGATTGTAGAAACTAAGACCAAGGATGATGTCTTTGTACGTCTTAAAATTTCGGTTCAGTTTCAGGTACTGTCTCAAAAGGTTTACGAAGCTTTTTATGAACTCCAAAATCCGCAAGATCAAATTACCTCTTACGTCTTTGATGTAGTACGTGCCGAAGTACCTAAAATGAAATTAGACTACGTTTTTGAGCGTAAAGATGATATCGCCATCGCAGTTAAAGGAGAATTGAATGAAGCTATGGGGGACTATGGTTATGACATTATCAAAACTCTTGTGACCGATATTGATCCGGATCCGCAGGTAAAAGAAGCTATGAACAGAATTAATGCTTCTGAACGTGAAAAAGTAGCTGCTGAATATGAAGCTGAAGCTGAGCGTATCAAAATCGTAGCTAAAGCCCGTGCAGAAGCTGAAAGTAAGCGTTTACAAGGTCAAGGTATTGCAGATCAGCGTAGGGAGATTGCGCGTGGTTTAGAAGAGTCTGTAGAAGTCTTAAATAATGTTGGTATCAACTCTCAAGAAGCTTCTGCCCTTATCGTAGTAACGCAACATTACGATACCTTGCAGTCACTGGGTGAAGAAACCAACAGTAATTTAATTCTCCTCCCAAACTCTCCCCAAGCCGGTAGTGATATGCTTAATAATATGATTGCCTCTTTTGTCGCTTCAAACCGCATTGGTGAAGAGATGAAAAAGAAAAATGAAGATCAGGCGAAGTTGGGTGGGAAGAAATAAAATTTCAAAATTATCAGTCAATATAAAGATTCCCGCTTTCGCGGGAATCTTTTATTTCTTAACCCAAGAATCTCTTAAAGTAACCGTGCGATTGAAGACGATCAAATCCTCAGTACTATCTTGATCTACACAAAAGTATCCCTTACGTTGAAATTGTACACGCTCACCTGGTTTAGCCGCAGATAAGCTTGGTTCTGCGTAGGCAGTAATTACCTGTAACGATTCGGGATTTAAAAATTCAGTAAAATCCTTATCCTTGTCGCTATCTGGAGCCTCATGACTAAATAAACGATCGTATAAACGCACTTCCGTTTTCAGCGCGTGCCTAATGGAGACCCAGTGTAAAGTTCCCTTTACTTTACGCATGGAGGCTTCGGTACCACTCCCACTTTTACTTTCAGGGTCATAGGTACAGTGTATTTCGATAATATTCCCGTTATCGTCTCTTACTACTTCTTCACCCTTAATGATATAAGCGTTTTTTAAACGTACTTCTTTCCCTAAGGTTAATCGAAAGAATTTTCTGTTCGCTTCTTCTTTAAAGTCTTCGCGCTCAATGTATAGTTCTTTTGAAAATGGTACTTGGCGTGTTCCTGCTGCTTCGTCTTCCGGATTGTTTTCGGCTTCAAGCCACTCTTCCTCACCTTCCGGGTAGTTGGTGATGACTAACTTCACCGGATCCAATACTGCCATGACTCTGGGCGCTGTTTTATTCAAATCTTCCCTAATGTTAAATTCTAAGAGAGACACATCAATCACATTATCTCGTTTAGCCACCCCTACGGTATCAATAAACTTACGTATGCTCGCAGGCGTGTATCCTCTTCGGCGAAGACCACTAACCGTAGGCATTCTGGGATCATCCCAGCCACTAACTAAACCTTCTTCTACCAAACATAACAGTTTACGTTTACTCATGATAGTGTAACTCAGGTTTAAACGGGCAAATTCTCGCTGCTTAGGGCGTAACGTACCGGGCTCTACCACTTGATCTAAAAACCAGTCATAGAGGTCCCTGTGGGGCTTAAATTCAAGGGAACATAATGAATGTGATACGCGTTCTATATAATCGCTCTCTCCATGTGCCCAATCATACAGCGGGTAGATACACCAACTATTACCGGTGCGATGATGAGATTTATTAATCACGCGATACATCACCGGGTCGCGCATAAGCATATTTGGGCTAGACATATCAATTTTTGCTCGCAACACGTGAGTTCCTTCTTGATATTCCCCTCGCTTCATTCCTTCAAAAATAGCTAGGCTTTCAGTAATAGGTCGATCCCTAAATGGACTATTTGTACCAGATTGTGTAGGAGTTCCTTTTTGTTCTGCCATTGCTTCACTGGACTGTGAGTCGATATAGGCTTTATCGTTTTTAATAAGAAGAACCGCCCAATCATATAATTGCTGAAAGTAGTCTGAAGAATAGCATTCTTCTGCCCATGTATATCCTAACCAAGCAATATCACGTTTGATCGCATCTACATATTCCTGCTCTTCTTTTGCAGGATTGGTATCGTCAAAACGCAAATTAACCGGAGCACCATATTTTTCGCCTAATCCAAAACTGATGCATATGGCTTTACAATGACCAATATGCAGATAACCGTTGGGCTCTGGCGGAAATCGAAACTTTAGATCTTCACGTGTGTAGTCCTTTGACAGGTCCTCCTCTACGATTTGCTCTATAAAATTCAGCGGAATATATTCCTCATTCATAATGTCTCATTAAGTCTGGCAAAATTAGTGAAAAGCATTGAGGTGACCACTTGTAACAAAAAGCATTTGCTCAGTACTAATCTATAAAACAGTACACCTATGAAACCCTTACAGTATACCTGTCCAAAATGCCGACATCACCAATATACCATTGGAGAAATGCGTGCAACAGGAGGACGATTTTCCAAATTATTTAATATCCAGACCGAAAAGTTTAGTTCTGTTACGTGCAAACAGTGTAAATACACCGAATTTTACAAAGCTCCCTCTAGTGCACTAGGTAATTTCTTTGACTTTTTTACCAATTGATGTAAACCTGTTAGATTTATTACTTTTGTTTAAAATTATCATATGGGAAAGATTACCTTAGAAAACATTCGAGTATACACCAATCACGGATGCCTAACGGAAGAAGAAAAAATAGGTAGTGATTATCGGGTAGATCTAAGTGTCCAGGGAAATCTTTCTATCTCTGCTGAAAGTGATCAACTAAGCGATACCATAGATTATGTTCACCTTAATGCTATTGTAAAAGATGAAATGGCGGTGCGTTCTAAATTGTTAGAGCACGTCGCTCAACGGATTCTAGACCGTATATTTAAGGAATTAATCTTAGTTCAAAAAGCAACAATTACTGTTTCTAAAATTAATCCACCCTTAGGAGGCGACGTCGCGTCGGTAAGTGTAGAATTAACTAATTCGCGCAATTAGTTGATGGTTGCCGCAAAATCTTCTTATATTTGCGCAACCTTTTAAGGGTGTCGTGGCCGAGTGGCTAGGCAGTGGTCTGCAACACCATCTACAGCGGTTCGAATCCGCTCGACACCTCTCACTAGTACTAAACCTTCTCAAGAAATTGTAGAAGGTTTTATATTTTCTAATTTTTTTCTATCTCTTGTCGTGACTTACCTTGTTTGATTGTTGGGATTTTATCCTTTTCTTCTTGTTGCCGGATTTGATCAATTCCTTTTTTAAGGTCTAATTTTTCAGCAGGAATAAAGCCTTTTACGATAAGTACCAATCCACAAATGATTAGAATTAGACCCATGAGTTTTTTAAGCTTAAATATTCTTCGTGGTGTTAATTTTCTCTTGAGTTGTTTGGCTAATAAAATTTTTAAAATGTCTGTTACAAAGTAAGAAGCTAACATAGTTCCAAAAAACAGCCCCATTCTACCTTGATCATTATCTAGTGAAGGTCCTACAATTATAATCACACCCATCCAAAAGACAAGAACTCCTATATTGATAAAATTGAGTAAAAAACCTTTTAAAAATAGACCTGCGTATTTGCTTTTGGTAATACTTACTCTACCCGGATCCAAGGCTTTACGCGTAGGTTTTTGCATATATACTACGATCCCGTAGATGGTAAGAATCATTCCACCAAAGACGTACAAACCAGGCTGATTACTTAAATTCTCAAGGAGCTGAAAACTACTAAGATAAGCAACTAAGATAAAGAATACATCTGCTAATAGAACACCTAGATCTAAGAAAATAGCCGCTCTAAATCCTTTTATAGCTGCAGTTTCAAGCAGTACGAAAAAAACGGGACCTATGAGAAAAGCTAAAGCAAATCCTAAGGGAATCGCAGTAGTGATATCTTGGAGCATTAAAACAAAGTGGTTTTACACAAAGCTATGAAAAGTTAAGCAGAATATGAGATTGTTACTTTTCTACTTCTGCTCTACTTCCTAATAAGGTGAAATCTAACGTTCTTCGGATTAGATCAGTATCTTTTACTTTTACGTATACTTCATCTCCCAGTTGATAGACTTTTTTTGTTTTTCTACCCACGGCAGCGAAATTTTCGGCATCATACTCATAATGATCATCTTCAATATCTCTCAACCTAATCATTCCTTCACATTTATTAGCGATAATTTCAACGTAGATTCCCCATTCTGTAACTCCAGAAATTACGCCTAAAAACTCCTCATTCATATGATCCTGCATGAACCTAATTTGCATAAACTTTATGCTATCACGTTCTGCTCTGGTCGCCAAATATTCCATCTCGCTTGAATGGGCACACATAGCTTCATATTTATCTTCGTCGGCAGATTTACCACCATCCAAATAGTGCTGCAATAAACGATGTGCCATCACATCTGGATAACGTCTAATAGGCGACGTAAAATGCGAGTAATAATCAAAGGCTAATCCATAATGACCTATATTTTCGGTTCCATAATACGCTTTACTCATCGTACGAATGGTCAAAGTATCTACCATATTCTGCTCCTTGGTTCCTTGAACATCAACTAGGAGCTTATTTAAGGAAGAAGCAATTGAGTTGCGATCTTTAAAATTTAATTTATGTCCAAATTGTCCTACAATGTTTTGCAACGCGGCAAGTTTTTCTTCATTAGGTTCGTCGTGACAACGATAAACAAAGGTTTTCTTAGGCTGTTTTTTTCCAACAAATTCTGACACCTTTTTATTAGCCAACAGCATAAATTCCTCGATGAGCTTATTGGCATCTTTTGAGGTTTTAAAGTATACTCCGGTAGGATCATTATTCTCATCAAGTTGAAATTTCACTTCGACTTTATCAAATGAAATAGCTCCATTGCGCATACGTTTTGCCCGCATGGTCTTTGCTAGCTGATCCATAATGATAATGGCTTCAGCTATCTTCTTATCTGGAGCGTATTCTTTTCCTGTGAGAGAAATTTCTTTTGGGATTTTAATCTCCTGATCAGTCTGATGTTCAATAATATGCTGAGCTTCTTCATAGGCAAAACGTGCATCACTGTAGGTTACGGTTCTACCGTACCATTCTTTTTTTAAATTGGCTTTTTTATCCAATTCAAAGATGGCAGAAAAGGTATATTTTTCTTCATGAGGCCTTAGTGAACAGGCATTATTTGAAAGTACCTCTGGTAACATGGGTACCACGCGATCAACCAAATAAACCGAAGTAGCTCTTTCTAAGGCTTCATCATCCAGAATAGTTCCTGGTTTCACGTAGTGAGAGACATCTGCAATGTGAACGCCTATTTCATAATTGCCATTTTCTAAGATTTTGAAACTTAGCGCATCATCAAAATCTTTGGCATCCTTAGGATCGATGGTAAAAGTTAGTGTATCCCGTAAATCTCTTCGCTTCTTAATTTCTTCAGGAGTGATTGAAGTATCAATTTGATTGGCAAATTCTTCAACTTCTGCAGGAAATTCATGCGGAAGACCATTTTGGGCCAGTATAGCGTGAATTTCGGTATTATGTTCACCCGGTACTCCGAGGACATCGGTAATTTTTCCGACAGGAGAATCTGCTTTATCCGGCCATTCTAAGAACTCTGCTACCACCATCATACCGTCTTCTGCATCCTTGGTTTGGCTTTTCGGAATAAAAATATCGGTATACATTTTTGAATCTTGTATTTCTACAAATCCAAACTTTTCTTGTAATCGAAGTACGCCAACAAAAGATGTTTTTTTGCGTTCAATTATTTTGGTGATTTCGCCTTCAGGATTTTTTCTTCTTCGTTGTTTATACATGTAGACTAACACTGTATCGCCATTAAAAGCTTTATTAAGCGCATTTTGCGGTATATAAATATCTTTCTCAAGCTCTTCAACCACAACATATCCGCCATTTTTAGAAGACATATCTAAGACTCCCTGATAATAATTTTGATTACCAGAAAGTTTAAACTTACCGTGATCTACCTCTTCAATCTGTTTTTTAGCTGCTAATTGTGCTAAACGTTTGATAATTTGATTGCGACTACTGGCATCATCTACTCCTAATTTGGCAGCTATCTGTTTATAATTAAGAGGTTTAGAGTGATCTTGACGAAGGATATCTAAAATTGCCTTAGAAATGTTAGGAATTTTAGTTGAACTGCGCTTTCTATTTTTGCTTTTGCGTTTTGCCATATAATGCTAAATGTACTAACTATTATTAGGATGAGCCTTTGGTATATCTTAAGAATAATAGAAAAAAGTAAAATAAGGACTCAATTGATGAAATAGTAATCTTTTTTAAACGTTTTAGAAACAACATTTGTTAAATAAACACTAATTTTGATCCAGTGTTACCTGTAAGAGAATGTCTAACCTAAATCTTACATCTATGAAAACCTATAAAAATCACGTATACCTTATCGTTTTCCTTTCCATTTTATTGGTGGGTATTTCATTGGTAGTTCTATACATCAATCGTTTTTTAAGTACCTCTTCAGAACAATTACTGCTTAGTCTTTAATTTTCTCTAAAAACCTGAATTTACTAGTACGAATAGCGTATTTTAGTAGAAACCTTTTTTGTGGATACTTACATTACCATAGCGCATTATACGTTTACGCATGAGTATGCCGTATTAAAACTAATCTTGCAGCAAGAGCATATTCGGTTCTTTTTTCAAAATGAAACGATGATCGGGGTGCTTCCTTTTTCTTCTAATGCCCTTGGCGGTATAGCCCTTAAAGTACATCCAGCAGATATTTTACAAGCTAAAGAAATTCTGGATAACTTCAACTTTAATACAAACCTTACTGTGGTATAACCTTATAAGGTTATCAACACATAATACTATATTATCTTTTTCTTCTTTTTAAAAAAATAAAAAATGATGATAATGATGTAGTGTGAATAGCGGTATAATTATTTCTCTTTTTGTTTTGTATTTAAATTATGAGCAGATAGTAACAGGTTGTAAACAGCCAGATTAAATCTAAACGGTTAAGTGTGAAGCATCTTCTAAAAATTTATTCAGGTTTGTTTAAGAATTTGTTAACAGCATTTTACTCATAGTTTATACGATAGTTAAGTGTTTAGAAACTCCTTTAATTGCTGGATAAATTCAGTTTAAATAATGATAGATAAGAATTGATTTTAAGAAAACATTCACATCTAGAAAATTAATTGACATATCAAAATAAAGTAATGATAATTGATTCTTATTTTATTGACATCGTCTTACTCATAATGCATCCTTGATCCTTAACGCATTAAAGATTTCTATTAACAGTGCAATAAAATTGAATTACACTCGCGGTTTAGTTAATTTTGTTGATCTAAATAAATATTATGAAAATAGCTATTGGTAATGATCATGCAGGTACATCTTATAAACACGCCATTGTAGATTACCTTAAGTCAAATGGATTTAGCGTCATTAATCATGGAACAGATAAAGAAAACAGCGTAGACTATCCAGACTTTATTCATCCTGTCGCTAAAGATGTAGAAAACAAGGAGGTGGATTTTGGCATCATAATCTGTGGGAGTGGTAATGGTGCATCAATGACTGCCAATAAGCACCAGGGAGTAAGGTCTGCATTATGCTGGACAAAAGAAATTGTAGCCCTAGCCCGAGAACATAACGATGCCAATATCTTAAGTATACCCGCGCGTTTTACCTCTCAACCGCAAGCAGTAGAAATGGTTAAGACGTTTTTGAACACCACTTTTGAAGGTGGTAGACATCAACGCAGAGTAGAAAAGATTGCCTGCCAATAATGAACCTTCATACATATTCGTTTCAAGATTTATCTACACAACAGGTATATGACATTCTACAATTACGGGCAGAAGTATTTGTTGTAGAACAAGACTGTGTGTATCAAGATGTGGACGACAAAGATCAAAAGGCACTACACGTTTTAGGGTATGATAGCCAAGAAAAATTGATTGCGTATACACGTTGCTTCGCCCCGGGTGAGTATTTTGAACAAGCAAGTATAGGTAGAGTGGTGGTAAGAAAAGATCAGCGTAGTGAGGGGTACGGCTATGATCTAATGAAGTACTCGATAGCCCAGATACAATCAAACTTTTATACAACTACAATTAAAATATCTGCTCAAACCTATCTTCATCAATTTTATACTTCACTAGGTTTTATTCCTATCGGAAAAGAATATCTAGAAGACGGTATTCCTCACATCGCGATGATTTATTCCGATAATTCGTAACAAAAAGTGAACACAGGCGTCTATTTAACTGAAAATTAAAAAACACATGAAACCTATTTTAGTTACAATTATGCTATCTGCTGTAATTATTTCCTGCGGAAGTAAGCCAACTTCAAATGATCTGGCTGGAAATACACCCATAGTCACTTCACTGGATTTGGGTGACTTATCAGATGATCAAATTAAAGTAGAAGTAAACCCCGGAAGATTCCAGACCGATACAGTAACCTATTATTTACCACTTGTCGTTCAAGGAACCTATAGTGTAAGTGATTTTGGTAAATACGTCAAAAATTTTACTGCCTTTAATTACGACGGTATTCCAGTAGATGTAGAAAAGCTTGATACAAACTCTTGGCAGATTACCAATGCCACTACGGTAGATAAAATCATCTATTCGGTCGAAGATACGTTTGATCAAGAGGCTGGGGGAGGAGCCCCTTTTTCTCCATCTGGAACTAATATAGAAGAAAATGTGGTTGTGCTTAACCTGCATGGTTTTGTAGGTTATTTTGATGCACTCAAACAAAACCAATACGAAATTAACATTACCGCCCCGGCGACTTTTAAAAAAACGTCTGCGTTACCCCTTTCTAAAACTACACCAACAGAAGACGGCGCAACTGTAACTGATACTTATCTGGCTGCACGTTATTTTGATGTGACTGATAATCCTATGATGTATGGAGATCTGGATGTAGAACGTTTTCAAGTGGGAGATATAGAGATTGTACTTAGTGTATATTCTCCAAATAATGTTCATACAGCAGCTGCGATCAAAGAAAATGTGTTTACCATGATGCAGGCCCAAAAAGAATATATGGGCGATATTAATAGCACACCACGGTATGATATTTATCTGTACTTAGCTGAAGCTGGTGAAAATGCACCTAGAGGATTCGGAGCTTTGGAACATCATACGTCTACGGTGGTGGTGCTACCAGAGCAAATGCCGAAAGAGCAATTGGATGCCAGCATGACTGATGTGGTTTCTCATGAGTTTTTTCATATTGTAACTCCACTAAGTGTTCATTCTGAAGATGTGCATTATTTTGACTACAACGATCCCACCTTTTCAAAACACCTTTGGATGTATGAGGGTGTAACCGAATATTTCGCAACGCTCTTTCAGATTGATCAGGGATTGGTCGACAAAGAAGCATTTTATAGTAAAGTCATGGGCAAAATTAAGTCTTCCATGAGCTATAACGATAGTATGAGTTTCACTATGATGAGTGAAAATATTTTAGAAGCTCCTTACGACCAAAATTATGTCAATGTTTACTCTAAGGGAGCGCTTATAGGCATGTGTATTGATATTTTAATGCGAGAAGAAAGTAACGGTCAACGCGGGATCTTATCTCTTATGAAAGAGCTATCCACAAAATATGGAGTAAACAAGCCTTTTGAAGATGATAATCTGATTGCCGAAATTACAGCCATGACGTACCTCTCTGTGGGCGAATTTTTACGCACACATGTAGAAGGAACCACACCAATTGATTATAACAGATTTTTTGAAAAAGTGGGTCTTACGATAAAAGAGGCACGTGTTGAGACCAATTATATTCAGAATGACGGAGCTCTAATCGTTGCAGCGAATAGAGAAGAAGGAACACTTTATTTTAATGATTTAGTAGCAAAAAACAGTTTTTGGCATGATGCCGGAGTCAGATCTGGAGATGTGATCAAATCATTAAATGGTACCGATGTAACTTTAGCAAACGCTAATATGGTCATTTCACAAACCTTTTCATGGCAAGTAGGAGATGACGTAACCCTTAATGTAATGCGAGAGGGTGAAGAAAAAGTGATTAGCACTAAAGTGGCGAAAAGCTATACACAAGGACAAAAACTAACTGAAGTAGAAAATCCAACTCAATCTCAAAAGGAATTAAGAAAGGCCTGGTTGAAGGGGTAAGTCTTCTTAATTATAAAAAAATAAAAAGCATTCACATCGTGGATGCTTTTTTACTTCTAACACTTTTATTAAAAGGTATTCCCAATTGAACGCCTACATGTTGGTCATCTAAATGATCGGCAATATCAACACCGTATACAATTTTAGAAGGGTCATCATAAAGAAAAGTTCCAAAGAATCGGTCCCAAATACTAAACATGTTTCCAAAGTTGGTGTCTGTCCAGGGCATTTCTCTGTGATGGTGAAATTTGTGCAGGGTAGGAGTAACAATCACATAGCTCAATGCTTTATCTAGTTTTGCAGGTAATTGAATGTTCGCGTGGGTCCAATAAGTAAACAACACAGATAAGATGCGATAAAAGAGATAAAACGCCACTGGCATCCCGGTGATAAAGACCGCTAATAAGGCAAAAGTTTCACGCAGGACAAAATCTAACGGATGATGACGCGTACCGGTAGTCACATCTACATTTTTATCACTATGATGAATAATATGTAATCGCCACATGGCGGGAACTTTATGTAATAAATAATGGACTCCGTACTGAGCAATAAAATCCAACACTAAAAGAGCGATAAGTAATTCTAGTATCACCGGGAGTTCAAAAAGATAAAGTAACCCGAACTCTTGCTGATTTGTCCATACAAAGACACCTACGGTAAGAATACCAAACACTACATTAATCAACATGGTAAAACCCATAAAAGCAGCATTGCTTAACGCATGTCGCCACTTTTTATAGCTTTTCTTAGAAAACGTATAATATCCTTCAAGAATCCAGAAAAAGGATAAACACCCTATGACCCAGGCAAGTTTTTGCAGGGTAGTGAGTTCTTCAAAAAAACCAAGAAATGATTCCATTTTTAGTTTGATTCATTGAGTTGATCTAAAAACCTAATAACTTCTTCGAAAGGAGTTTCTTTAATTTTAGTAGTATCAGAAATTGTTGGGTTTAACTCTCTGTATTTTTTTCTTCTGAGCCAATTAGCTTTAGCGAATTGATCCTCCTTACCATTCCATTTTCCTCTTCTATCCTCTAAATCAATCAAAACAATTTTATTTTTATTTCCAAGAGAGTCTGTCCAGTTCTTATTCCATTTATTTGCTTCTTTAACCACGACATTTGTTAGAACACCACCGTAACTACCTGACAACTGGGACAAAACTGGATGAGAATCAGGCTCTACAATAACGTAAGGATATGGTTTCTCATATGAAGTAAGTTTTACAAATATAAAAGAGCTCAGATGATCGTCCGAATGAAATAAGTGAAAGTATTTTTCACCCTTATACTTGAGCCCCCATAAAACACCCATTTTCTTTATTTTTTTCTTAGTGTTTTTATCTATCAATTTTCTTACTGCTATGTGATCTGGACTCATAGCCTTAATGACGGCAATGACAGTTTCCGATTTATCGTTAAAAAAATCATCTGTCGTTCGATAGATTTCAACCTCACGTTCAATCGTCCTGTTGAAAGAGGTGGTGGAAAAAACCACCATTAATAACAGTAAAATTTTTTTCATTAAGTAAATTTTAATTCCCTAAAATAGATTGATACTTCTGTGAGTTATTCAGCAACTTTTGTGCCTCTTTAATCTCTTTGTTATTGGTGGTATAATAAGAATAAAGTCCTTCTCTGTAACCGTAACGTAAAATAATTTCATCGGTGAGTTGATCAATAATTTCAGCTTTTTTGTTTTCCAGCGCGCGTTCTTTTGCTTTATCTACTGTAGCGACCAAATCGTTGTAGGCACTCATAATTTCTTCAGAGAGCTCTTCTTTTTCAGCTACGGCATAAGCTTCTTTGAGTTCTTTTTCAGTATTGGTCTCGTAGGTAAACCCTGTCTTGTTTAAATACTTTTTAAAATCGCTGTAGTCTTTTTCCGCGAAAGCGAAATTTTCTACGGTCGTAGTAGGGTTTTCGTAATAGTGTTGCGTGGCATAATCAAAAATCACGTTTTCCCTTAGCAACGCTTTAGTGATCTCGCTCAATTTTGCGCTTTCCAAGGAGACGTCAGGATCAATTCCACCACCATCGTATACAGATCTTCCGTTTTTGGTTTTGAATTCGGTGTAGGTTTCAGCAGACTTTCTAATGGCGTCTCCGTCACGATAATCCAGGGCCTGTATACATCTTCCACTAGGCGTATAGTAGCGCGAAATAGTTACTTTAAGCTGAGTTCCATAGGTCAGTTTTTTTGGACGTTGTACCAGTCCTTTGCCAAAACTTCGCGCTCCTACGACTACACCTCTATCCAAATCTTGCAAACTGCCTGAAACGATCTCACTGGCCGATGCACTGCGACCGTTGATTAATACCACCACAGGGATATCAAGATCAACAGGCTCACGCTTTGTCGTGTAGGTACGGTTATATTTTTGAATATTTGATTTGGTTGTGGTGACTAACTGCCCTTTAGGGATAAAAATGTTCACCACGTTGATGGCTTCAGACAAAAGTCCGCCGGGATTACCACGCAAATCTAAGATCAGTTTATCAGCACCTTGTTTTTTTAGATCTAACAACGCATCAATGGTTTCTTTTGAGGCGTTTTTATTGAATTTTGATAATACAATATACCCTGACTTATCGTCTAAGAGGGTATAGTAAGGAACCGCCTTTACATCGATGGATTCCCGGGTAAGCACAGTTTCATTAATTTTTCCCTGGCGTTTGTATGTAATAGTAATTTTAGAGTTAGGCGCACCTTTAAGCAGCTCTCCCGCGTCATCATTGTAATTGGTTACATCAACATCACCTATTTTGATTATTTCATCCCCGGCTTTGAGTCCGGCTTTATCGGCGGGATATCCTTTATAGGGTTCAACGATGGTAATTTTTTCATTTTTAGTACGCACTAAAGCACCAATCCCGGTGTATTCTCCGGCATTTTGAATGCGTGCTTTCTCTACATCCTGCTCGTTCCAGTACTTAGTATACGGATCAAGATCATTAAGCATGTTTTTGATGGCTGTATCCATAAGTTCTGCAGGATTGACCTCATCCACATAGTTCATGTTAAGTTCTTTAAAGAGCGTGGTAAATATTTCAATCTGCTTAGCGATTTCAAAAAAGTCGCTTTTAAAGCTTACCGTGGTAAAGGTTATTCCCAGAACTAGTAAGGGGATGAATATTTTCTTTTTTAGTAGCATCATTTTGTTATTTTTAGAATGTAAGCGAACCTAACCCATTAATTATCACAATTTATACTTATTTAGAAATGGCTCAAGGTATCATTCATTCAATTTTGATAAGAGCTTCTTCATGCATCGTTCAATTTCTGTATACGAAAGAACTTGCTTACTTTGATAGAGAAACATAAGCGAGTAAGAAAAAGTTTCAGTTTTATGTACAAGATACTTATTTTTTCGATATGCTTCACGCATTAAACGCTTTACGCGGTTACGATCTACAGCATGCTTAAAGATTTTCTTAGGAGCAGAAAAGGCAGCTTTATTGTTGCTTTTAGAAGTATTCTTGGAGGCAGAAACTTTTGTACTCTGTTTTAGATAGATCAACCTAACAGGAAACGCTTTAAGCGATTTGCCTTGTTTGAAGAGTTCTTCAATGGCTAGTTTGCTTTTAAGTCGTTCAGATTTTGAAAAAGATTCATCTCGTTGTTCCTGCATGAGGCAAAAATACTATTGTTTATAGACTTATTGGAGTATAAACAAAAACACCCGTTGAGGTAAGTCAACGGGTGTATATTGAATTAGAAAACCTTATCTTTTTATAAACCGAAGCGTTTTTGTATTCTTTCCAAGGGAAAGAAAATACACCCCAGGAGAAAGTGAACTTACATTAACTTGATTATCGGTACTTAATACCCCTTTTTCAAGGGTTTTTCCCGAAAGATCAATAACACGATAAGCAGATTCGTTTAAGTCTGCCGGTGCGTCTATAGTAATAGATGTAGTGGCAGGGTTAGGGAAGAGGCTAATGTTTGCTAATTCTTCCGCATTGAATTCTTGTATATCTAACTCCTGTTCTACGGTAGCCATAAACATACCATTGCCATGAGTCCCAATCAATAATTGCTGATCGGCTTGTCTATATTGTAAATCACTGACCAGCGCCATTCCAATAAGATCGGGAGCTTGCATTTCCCAATCACTTGTAGTGGGATCGTTTGTAGCAAATAATCCTCTCGCCGTACCCACAAAATATCTAGTTTCTCCATTTACTTCTGTAATCACGGCAGATCGTATACTGTAATCGGCCAAATTACGCTCTACTACCGTCCAATCTGGATCATCACTGGTGGCGTTGGTCGTAAGAAAGATATTTTCAATCCCGTAGTTAGAATATGTAAGCAGAACGATATCTGGATTAGTTGGATGAATTGCCAAACCGGTCGTAATGATATTTGCACCCTGATTTACTTGAGAAGGGGTAATATTAACCGCATCTATTAAATCATTATTTTGAGGATCATCTAATCGAATTACTAAACCTTCATCACCTCCAGCTAACAGATAACTATCAGCTGTGTAAGTACCTGGTGAAAAGTTAAACCTTCTCCACCAGTCTGAGGCTCCAAGCTGTCCAGAATTTCCTTTGTTATCCCAAGTGCTCTGAGTCACATCAGAAGCTTCAAAAGTAGCGTAAATGCGATTTCTCGCAGCATATAATAAATGATTTTGATTATCATTATCCAGTCTAAAGTAAGTTACAAACTGGCTTGAAGACCCGTTGGGAGTAATTTCTACAAATGAATTACATGAGCGAAAAACTCGGCCGTTTTGAAAACCAGCAAAAACTGCGGCGCCTCCGCCACAGGATGGATCTGCTCTTGAAATCTCTGAAGCAACTCCGTCGCCTCCTAAAAAGCCGAACATGGTTGAGTTGTTTGGATTTCCGGCTTGTGTACCTCCTACGACAGTTCCATTATCTTGTGCACCACCTATTACAATATTAGAATTAGGAGCAGGATCTATACCTACGTGGTAAAATTGATAGGTTTGATAATTATTGTTGAGGTTTTGCCAATTTATGATGTTCGCTGTAATGTCATCACTTAAATGTACTCCTCCATCTGTACCTGAATATAATTCGTTGAAATTAAACGGATTAAATTCATACGCATGAATATCTGGATGATGCTCATCTCCATTTGGAGTATTGTATAAAGCATAGCCTGAATTATTGAGATATCCACCGATTCTTAAAAACTCAGGATCTGATTCAATATTTTCAATGCGATAAGCATTACTCCCACCAATCAAGACAAAATTTTCATTATCTGGTTTCACCGAAACAACTAGGTCATATCCGCCTTGCCCTGAGAAAGGATCGTTAAATGCACTATCTCCCCCCGGCTCATCAGGCATTTTTGAGGAAAAATCAGTCCAGCTTTGATTATCGTGGTCGTACTTCCATAAATCTGAAGATATTTCTGTCCCATCTTGTAAATTATTCATGTATAAGGCATAAATTACAGATGAGTTTGAAGGGGCAGCAGCTAACACCGCTCTGCCGGTAGACGTCCAATCTGTAGGATTACCATTTTGGGCAATTCTAACCCAATTACCAATACCATCTTCACTTCTCCAAACTCCATTAGTTGATCAACCGCTATTCCCTGCAAAAGCAGCATATACCTGTCCATCTGTAGTAATGGCTATATCTGTAAATGCTGAGTTGTCATTAAGCTCATCAAACCAGTTCGTTCCATCATAGCGGCGAATTCCTCTCCAGGTTGCTGCGTACAAGTCTCCAGTAACCGGGTGAACGATCACGTTAAATACAAAATCAAAATCACTGTCTAAATCACCAAGGTCAGAATCTGTCCCGGGAATCTTACTCCAGGTTAGTCCGCTATCGATAGACTTCCATATTCCATTTCCAAAATAAGCACCGGTTACACTGGCAGAATTACCAAGGGCTTCTCCCGTTGCATAGTACCAAATATTTTGAAAACCAGATCGAGGATCTTGTGCTAAAGCAGAGGCGTTATTAATATCACTGTTTGAAGAGACTTTTACCCAGCTTGCACCACCATTAGTTGTTCTAAAAACACCGCTGCTGATTCCGCCCGCAAGTAGCGTATTACCTGTGGGATCGCTAATATCAACCTTTAAAGCTCTTGTTCTCCCTCCCAGATTTGAAGGCCCCCGAGTTTCAAACGTAGTTGCGTTGGTCACAGAATTTCTTGAACGAGACAAACTCAATTCCTGTCGTGCCAGTTGCTTTTCTCTTAGAATTAGCCCTAAGGGTAGTTCTCCCGTAGTAGGATTAATCTGCATATTTCGTTCATGCAACACACGCTCTTCAGCAAATCTCATTTGTTCTTGTGGAGTTTTCTTTGTCTTTTTCTCCACGATGGGAGGAGTGAAAAGTTCTCTACTATTTTCTTCTTTATCAGCTTTATCTGCGCAACTTTGCGCAGCTAAGGCAAGAAAAAATAATATTAATCCTCGTGTAAGTAAACCTGTATTTTTCATAGCATTTTGTCTACTCTTTAGTGTATGTATTATCTTCTTTGTTAACATCTGCCAGTAAGCCGGAAGGATCTATTTCTACTTGTTGCACGTTTTTTTCTTTTAAAATAATATCATAGGTAGGCATTGCCCAAGCCCAATCGTTTAATACTCTTCCATCAAACGGCTTTTCCCAGCGCATCATTTGTAGCGGGATCAACATCATTTTAGAGCTTCCATCTGTAAAAGTCACCTTAAGATCTATAGGCATCGGTACCAAACCTTTTCGTTTTAGTACGATTTTGGTGCCTTCCTTTATTTCCTGCACCGTATCAATCGCATAGTCAATTTTATTAGTTGTTTGAGTCCAATCCATCAAATACCAGTCCAGTTCTGCACCGGTGTGCTTTTCGGCTACGCGAATAAAATCGGTTGGGGTTGGATGTTTAAATTTCCACTGATCGTAGTATTTCTTAATAACGTCATCTCTGTTTTCTTCTCCTATAACATATCCTAACTGAGCCAGGAACACAGCTCCCTTACTGTACGCTGAAAGCCCATAAGCCTGATTAAACTCATAACGATCGGCATGGGTAGACTGGGGTTGTTCCTTACCAGAGTTCGCTAGAAACGTATATCCTCTATACGAACCATCAGCAGGATTTGCCTTATTCGTTCCCATGATCTCATCCATTGCATGACTGGAGATATAAGAGGTAAATCCTTCATCCATCCATTCGTGCTTCCCTTCATTGGTAGCTAATAAAAACTGAAACCAGGTGTGTGCCATTTCGTGCGCCGTAACACCTACCAAACTTTCAAACTTTCGGTCTCCTGTAATGAGTGTGCACATGGCATATTCCATACCACCATCACCACCTTGGATGACAGAATACTGTTTGTACGGATACTGGCCAATGTGTTCGTTAAAGTAGGCTAAAATCTCTTCGGTTTTAGGCTGAAGATTTTTCCAGTTCTCTTTGATTTTAGCATCATCCTGATAGAAGAAATGAAGTTCTGTCCCATCTTTTGCAGTTACGCGATCGTGAATATAATCTGGATCTGCTGCCCATGTAAAATCGTGTACTTTAGGAGCCTTAAAATGCCAGGTATTTTTTTTCTTGTCAGAAGAGACCTTTATTCCGTTATCTTCATACCCATGACCGATCTCATTGGGATTTTGAAGG
This sequence comes from Gangjinia marincola, assembly GCF_039523415.1. NCBI lineage: Bacteria > Pseudomonadati > Bacteroidota > Flavobacteriia > Flavobacteriales > Flavobacteriaceae > Gangjinia > Gangjinia marincola. The sequence continues at coordinate 380,891 of NZ_BAAAFG010000015.1, read as the reverse complement.
TAACCTGTGCCTCCTATTGTGTAATTACTATCCAACGTGATTTTGACATCAAAGTCACCCCAAACCCCGTGAAACTCTCTACCTATATAAGGATCCGCATGCCAGCCCTCAAAGTCGTATTCAGCCAATTTTGGATACCACTGCGTCATAGATAAAGAAATACCTTCTTTATTATCTCGACCAGATCGTCTCACTTGTAAAGGCACCTGACCGTTGAAATCCATATTAAAGGTGGTTGAAGTTCCCGGAGCGATTGGTTCTGTTAAGCGTACCTCAAGTACAGTTCCGGCAACATTAGTTTTGAGCGATTTACCGTCTTGCGTAAGCTTATTTACGTTCAAGAAACCTATCTCTTCCTTCGTTAATTTATTGATACGATCGCCCACTCTTGGGTCTGCATCAGCGATTGTTCTGGAGCGAACATCCATTTCACTCCCGGGCTGAAATGCATTAAAATATAAATGATAGTATACCCTATCCAGTGTATCTGGCGAGTTATTGGTATAGACTAAGGTTTGTTTACCGGTATAGTTAAAGTTTTTGACGTTCATGTCAATCTCCATGGTATAATCAACATGTTGTTGCCAATAGCCATTTTGACGTTGTGCAACAGAAACTGTTACACTACACAAACAAATAAGGAATAAAGCACTTTTTAGGGTACGAATCATAGCTTTTTTTTAAATAATGTTAATCGCAGGGATTAGTTTAGTTTTACTTCTTTTCTTGAAACTTTATCAGCTAGCAATAAAGCGTTATACAAATTTGCCATTCTCCCAGAAACTGATAAATCAGCAAACTTTGCTTGCTTTGAAGGGTCTCCACTTACTACAACAGATGTTGTTGTAGGCAATCCACTTTGGATAATGATCTCTTTGACCTGTGTCGCAGATAATTTAGGAAAATAAGAACGAACCGTAGCCGCTAATCCCGCTACTGCAGGAGCTGCCATTGAGGTTCCTTGTAAAAATTCGTATTCATCTAAGGGAGTTGTTGACCATATTTTTGTTCCGGGAGCGAATACGTCTACGTTGGTTTTACCATAATTTGAAAAACCTGCAACCAGCTCTGAACCATATTTGTAATTTAGCGCACCAACCGTTAAGAAGGTATCAGAAATTTCCTGACCATTAGTGGGTGTTTGATCATTGGGGTATACTTGGGTAGTATCTAAATCTAACCCTTCATTTCCTGCAGCATTCACAATGAGCACATCTTTTTTAGCGGCATATGCGATAGCATCCATCACCCATTCAGGATTGGTAGAAAAGTACTTTCCAAAACTGGAATTGATCACCTTTGCACCATTGTCTACGGCATATCGTATGGCTAGCGCGATGTCTTTATCATATTCATCCCCATCTGGCACGGCGCGAAGCACCATGATTTTAGCATTATCTGCAACGCCATCGATTCCTTTCCCATTGTTACGGGCTGCTGCAATGATACCGGCAACATGCGTACCGTGCATCGCATCTTCTTTCTTTGGGTCTGGACCGTCTACATCGTTATTTCCGTAGTTGGTGTCTGTAAGATCTTCAACATTATCACCTACTACAGCTCTTCCATCAAGATCCATATTGAAATGTGAATTAAGTCGACCTGCATAATAATCTATTCCACCTTTAAGTTGCTCTCTGGCATCCTCTAAATCTTCGCCTATATTGTTCATTACCTGAAGCAGGAATCCTTTGTAGTTTTTAAGCTCCTCAGTGTCAGCTTCCATGGCATTGAGCTCTTTTAGCGTGTAATTTTCTTTTCCTAGCTTAGCAGAAATGGCTTTATCGGCCATGTTTAATTGATTCAGTAGGTTTTCATAGTATTGCTTTGTTTCAAAGGCTTCTTTATATTCTTTGTCATATTCTGCCTGAGCTCTTTTGTACAGTTTGAATTCGGCTAAATTTTCTGCAGCGACAGAAGCTTCGGTTTTACCTTCGTATTTAGGTTTTAGTTTCTTGATGATGCGCACATACTCCATATTTTCCTTTACGGCATCTCCAAGAAAATTCCACCCATGTATATCATCGATATAGCCATTTTTATCGTCGTCTTTTCCATTATTGGGAATTTCGTCACTATTTCTCCAAATAACGGATGCTAAATCTTCATGTTCAATATCCACACCACTATCGATCACTCCTACGATAACCGTTTGCCCTTGTCTGCCTTGAAGCAATTCGGCGTAAGCCTTATTTACACTCATCCCTGGGATAGTATCGGTCGCGAGATCGGCAGCACCCCAGGCTTTATATTCGTCTTCAGAAAGCGGAATATTCTTTAACGGTGTTGCATCTATATTCTCAATAGGCGTAGAAACTAGTGCCGGAGCAGAGCTTCCACATCCTGAAAGCATGAATGAACCGGCTAAAACGATTGCGATAGGTTTGATATGTTTAATCATGATATATGAAAAGATTTAATTAAATACTTCGTTAAATGTAAAGGTTTCTTTTAAGCGAACACCTTTCTCGGTATGCTGGACTGTAGCTATTTCGTGGTGAGCGTCATGCTCTAGAAACAAATAATATTCCTGACTAGCCGCCTTATCTAAAAACAGTTTTTTTTCATCCAGCGTTAATAATGGTCTGGTGTCATATCCCATTACAAATGGCAACGGAATGTGACCTGTGGTTGGCAATAAATCTGCCATGAAAACCAGCGTTTTGTTTTTATAGTGAATATGCGGAATCATTTGTTTATCGGTATGCCCATCCACAAAAAGCACTCCAAAATTCAATGCTGAAGTTGGTTGATAGGCTTCTTTTGATTTCTTCTGAATAAAATTCAATTGACCACTTTCTTCTAACGGAAGAATATTTTCTCTTAAAAAAGAAGCTTTTTCACGGTCATTAGGATGCGTGGCCCATTTCCAATGGTCTTCATTCGTCCAAAACTTGGCATTTTTAAATGCCGGAAGGTATCCTGTCCGATCCCCGTTCCACATCACACTTCCGCCGCAATGATCAAAATGCAAGTGTGTCATGAACACATCAGTAACATCATCACGATGAAAACCATGTTTTGCCAGTGAGTTGTCCAGCGTGTAATCTCCCCATAAATAATAATATCCAAAAAATTTATCAGATTGCTTATTTCCTAAACCGGTATCAATTAAAATTAACCGATCGCCATCTTCAATTAAAAGGCATCGTGCGGCAATATCAATCATATTATTACTATCTGCAGGATTTGTTCTTGTCCATAAGGATTTAGGAACAACACCAAACATCGCACCGCCATCAAGTTTAAAATTTCCGGTTTCTATAGGATACAGTCTCATCTGGATTATAAAAGGTCTGCAAAATAGAAAAAAGGAGGCTAAAAACAGAGCTGATTGCATTTGATTTAACGCGCTTAAAGTCACAAAACCGCAAAAAAATCTGAATATGCTTACATATCAATTGAAAAAAAGTTATTTTTCCAACAAAAGAGCATTATGGTCGAATTAGCAGGCATTATCATTGCCGGAATTTTAGCGCAGTGGGTAGCCTGGAAATTTAAGATTCCCGCGATTTTACCCCTTATTCTTATAGGTTTAGCGGTAGGACCATTATCCACTTTACTTACAGAAGATGGTGGAAAAATCATAGAGCCTATTTGGAATGGATCCAAGGGATTATTCCCCGGTGATGGGCTGTATTATTTTGTTTCTCTGGCCATTGCTATTATTCTTTTTGAAGGTGGCCTCACCCTTAAACGGGCCGAAATAAAAAATATAGGCCCGGTAATTACTAAGCTTATTACAGTAGGATCTATCGTAACCTTTTTTGCCGCTGGTTTTGCGACGAACTTAATCTTTGGATTAAGTTATGATATCTCTTTTCTATTTGCTGGGTTGATTATTGTAACCGGTCCAACTGTAATTACTCCAATACTCAGGAACATTCCCTTAAAAAAGGACGTCTCCACCGTTTTAAAATGGGAGGGAATTTTAATCGATCCCATTGGTGCTCTTGTAGCGGTATTGGTATTTGAATTCATAAGCGTAGGTGAGGGTGCAGGATACACTAAAACCGCGCTAATCGAATTTGGAAAAATACTTCTTTTTGGAACCACGTTTGGGTTCACATTTGCGCACGCCTTGGCTTTTGCGATAAAAAAGAACTGGATTCCGCATTATTTACTTAACGTTGTTTCACTTTCTGTGGTGTTGCTAGTCTTTGTAGAGTCGGATCTATTTGCGCATGAATCTGGTCTATTAGCTGTTGTCGTTATGGGAATGGTAATGGGAAATATGAATCTTCCAAACATAAAAGAGCTACTTTATTTCAAAGAATCCCTCAGTGTGCTATTAATTTCTATCTTATTTATTCTTCTTGCGGCAAATATAAATATAGAAGATCTACTGCTTGTATATAATTGGGAAACAGCTATTCTATTCGCTTTGATTGTTTTTATCATAAGGCCTTTGGGAGTGTTCCTTAGTACAATAAACTCACGGTTAAATGTTAATGAAAAATTGTTTATTAGTTGGGTAGGGCCACGAGGTATTGTAGCTGCAGGTGTTGCATCGCTTTTTGGATCAAAACTATTGGCTAAAGGTGTCCCAGGAGCTGAATATATCACTCCGCTGGTATTTGTTATTGTATTGGGAACAGTTCTGCTCAATGCTACTACCGCTAGATTATTCGCTAAACTAGTAGGTGTATTCCTCACCTCTTCTAACGGAATCATGATCATAGGAGCCTCAAAAGTGTCGCGACTTATCGCTTCATACTTAAAGAATAATGGAAGACATGTAGTAATGGTAGACAGTAATACCAATAACATTCAAAAAGCCCGAACTATGGGATTAGACGCTATTGAAGGCAGTATTTACTCTGATGATTTAGCGAACAATATTGAGTTGAACGATGTGGGATATTTATTAGCACTAACAGGTAATGCCGAAATCAACAAATTTGCTATTAATCGTTTTAAAGACATTTTTGGGGAGAATGGAAGTTACCGTTTGATAGGATCAGATGAGATTAGCACAGAAAATGAAGTTCCTTCTGAAGGGTTATTCTCTATCACTGATGACTATTTACATTTAGTAGAGGTCACAAACCGCTATCCATCTATTCAGGAAATTGAAATTACTGAAAACCTCAGCTATCAGGACCTGCTGTTAAAAGCCCGAAAAGATCCGGCGGTGATTCCCTTGTTTATAAAGCGCAAAAAAGGATCCATAGACATCATTGCTGCCTTAGAAAACGCCGACGAAGAAATGAACCTAACAGGAGATAAGTTTGTGTATATGGGTAAAAAGCTAGAGCTAGAAAATACAACTATGACTCAAAAGGCGTTGGAGTAAATAGATAAAAATCCGCATCATCTTACCTTTAAAAGCAAAGCGATCTAATTTCTAATCCCTTAAATTAATCATTCAACTTCAGCACGGCCATAAAGGCTTCTTGCGGGATTTCAACGTTACCCACCTGGCGCATACGTTTCTTCCCTTTTTTCTGCTTTTCTAACAGCTTCCGTTTACGGGAAATATCACCCCCATAACATTTTGCGGTAACATCTTTTCGAAGTGCTTTTACGGTTTCACGCGCAATGATCTTTGCTCCGATTGCCGCCTGGATAGGAATATCGAACTGTTGACGCGGGATCAGTTCTTTCAGCTTCTCACACATTTTTTTACCTATATCATAGGCATTATCCTTATGAATAAGCGCTGATAAGGCATCAACGGTATTGGCATTAAGTAAAACATCAACCTTCACTAGCTGCGACTGTCGCATACCGATGGGTGAATAATCAAATGAGGCATATCCCTTAGACACGGTTTTTAAACGATCGTAAAAGTCAAATACAATTTCTGCCAAAGGCATATCAAAACTCAGTTCCACACGCTCTGTGGTTAAATAGGTTTGATTGGTAATTTCACCGCGTTTTTCAATACATAAAGACATCACGGGCCCTACAAAATCGGCTTTTGTTATAATACTAGCCTTAATGTACGGTTCTTCCACGCGATTAAGGGTCGACGGTTCTGGTAAATCACTGGGATTGTTAACCAAGATGATCTCATCGGGTTCTTTGTTGGTGTAAGCATAATACGACACGTTAGGTACCGTAGTGATGACCGTCATGTCAAATTCACGCTCTAAACGCTCCTGAATGATCTCTAAATGCAGCATCCCTAGGAAACCACATCTAAAGCCAAAACCAAGGGCGGCAGAACTTTCGGGTTGAAAAACCAATGATGCATCATTAAGCTGAAGCTTCTCCATGGAGTTTCTCAACTCCTCATAATCTTCGGTATCCACGGGGTAAATTCCCGCGAAAACCATGGGTTTCACATCCTCAAAGCCTTCAATCATGGCTTGTGTAGGACTCGCGGCATCAGTTATGGTATCACCTACCTTTACTTCTCGCGCATCCTTTATGCCTGTAATGAGATAACCCACGTCGCCGCTTTTAATTTCTTTCTTGGGAGTCTGTTTTAAATTTAAGGTTCCCACCTCATCGGCATAATATTTTTTGCCTGTGGCCATAAACTTAATCTGCTGTCCTTTTTTAATGGTACCGTCTATTACTCTAAAATACGTCTCTACTCCTCGAAACGGATTGTAAACTGAATCAAATATAAGTGCTTGTAGCGGAGCATCTGGTTTACCCTTTGGCGCCGGAATACGATCAATAATAGCCGCTAAAATCTCGCCTATTCCAATGCCTGTTTTTGCACTGGCAGGAATAACATCCTCAGGGGCACATCCAAGCAGATCTACAATATCATCTGTGACCTCTTCTGGATTTGCGCTTGGCAAGTCAATTTTATTCAATACCGGGATAATTTCCAGGTCATTTTCTAAGGCCAGATAAAGATTAGAAATAGTTTGCGCCTGGATGCTTTGAGCAGCATCAACGATAAGTAATGCACCTTCACACGCTGCGATTGAACGAGAAACTTCATACGAAAAGTCTACGTGACCCGGAGTATCAATGAGATTGAGCACGTAATCTTCACCTTCAAACGTATAATCCATTTGGATAGCATGGGATTTAATGGTGATCCCGCGTTCGCGTTCCAAATCCATATTGTCCAGCAATTGATCTTGCTTTTCACGCTCTGTTACGGCACCGGTAAAATCCAGTAGACGATCAGCAAGGGTACTCTTACCATGATCAATATGTGCGATGATACAAAAGTTTCTAATGTTCTTCATTCAATTGAAAATTTTCATTTTTTGTTAGGAAGGAAAAGAAATTTCTCTGCTTACATCAACCGCTTCACTTTCGCTAAAAAAATTAATCATCTCTGCACAGGGCGAACAATTAATTTTAGGTAAGCTTATTTCTTAGCAGTTGGAGATATTCAGCGTCTTTCCATCTTCAAAAACGTGTGCAAATATACGCTAAATAGGGATAGAAATTATGATGATTCAAAGTGCAACAAAACCTAAAAAACAGTACATTTACCACCCATGACCGTCAAAATCAAACTCTTTATCCTGTTTTTATGTATTGCTTCGGAAGGAGTCATTGCCCAGTTCAGCATACAAGGTACGGTTGAAACATCTTCAAAACAGCCTATTGCTTACGCAAATATTATTTTGTCGAATACTGAAGATGAAGGAGTTAAAGGTACAATCAGCAGTGAAACCGGAAGCTTCTCTTTAGAGAATATCTCCCAAGGTAACTATGTCCTTTCGGCTAGTTTTGTGGGGTTTACCAGCTTTGTTTCAGACACCTTACTAATCAATAAAGACCAATCTTTTCCTACAATAGTCTTAAAAGAAGATACCGAAAGTCTGACCGAAGTGGCGATTTACTCCAAGCGCCCTGTGATCACGAAAAAAGTGGATCGATTGGTGTTTACAGTAGAAAACACGATTGCTTCGGTAGGATCTACAGCAGAAATACTTAGACGCACTCCGGGAGTGGTTTCAGCCCAAGGGAATTTAATGATCAGGGGAGAGGCGGTAAGTGTCTACTTTAATGGACGTAAAGTGCAGCTAAGTGCCGATGAGCTTAATAATTACCTGGAAAATCTTTCCGGAGAAATCATTAAAGAGATTGAGGTCATTACGAATCCGCCGGCATCTTTCGAAGCCGAAAGCGGACCTGTACTTAACATCATCACCGGTAAATCATTGTTCCCGGGTTATAAAGGAAACATCAACGCCCAGGCTACCTATGCAGTTTTCCCTAAATATCAAATAGGAACGAGTCACTTTTATAAAAATGAAAAATTAAATGCTTTTTTCAACTACAATTATAATCCGCGAAAAGAATTTAAAGAAGACGAGAGTTTTATCAATTATCAGGAATTAAACGGAGATCCAATTGCCAACTGGAACCTGGATTTTGAGCGTACGACGCGAAAAAGGGCGCATAATGCGAACCTCATGTTGGACTACGAACTTAATAATAAAAATACGCTGCGTTTTTCTGCCACGGGATTCTTAAACCCTAAAATGACCTACGATAATAAGACGCTGGTTGATGTAGACGTCCAAGATGGGATAGATTATGAAATTACCACCTTAAGCAACCTGGATCATGATGAGCAGAATATTGCACTGGACCTAAGCCATGAACTTAGCCTAACTTCAGGAAGTTTGAATACAAATGCGCATTATACTAATTACAGCAGAGATCGATTACAGCGCTTAAACTCTGTGTATACAGATGGCAGGGAAGATGTACGGTTTAATACAGATGCAGTACAGGACATTGAAATTTTTACTGCACAAGTGGATTATAGTAAAACCTATGGTAAAATCGCTGCAGAGGCTGGCGCAAAAGCATCTTTTATAGATTCCAGAGCACGATTTGATTTTTTTGATGTAGCTCCTAATGGTACTGAAACATTGAGTACAACAAACTCTGATGACTTTATATACGACGAAGAGGTTTACGCTGCCTACATAAGTGCAACACGCGACTGGGAAAAATGGAGCGCTAAAGTAGGGTTAAGAGCGGAGCAGACATTTAGTACTGGAACTTCGCTATCTACCGATCAGGATGTGAAACTGGAATACCTGGAATGGTTTCCTTCCGCTTTTGTGCAATATACCATCAATGATAATCACAGCTTGTCGTTTGATTATAGTAGGCGACTAGAGCGACCAAAGTATCAGGATTTAAACCCCTTTGCCTATTTTATCAACGAAAATAGCTTTTCGAAAGGGAATCCTTTTTTAGTACCCTCTTTTGCTAACCGATTTAACCTCAATTATACGTTAAAAGGCAACTACCTATTCGATTTCTATTATCGGGATAATGGCGAAAACATTTTGACGTTGCCCTTGCAAAATAATCAGGCACAAAACTTACGCACAGATCGTCAAAACGCATTGGGTAGTAAATCCTGGGGCATTGATTTTACACATTGGAGATCTGTCAACGACTGGTGGTTTGTTTCTACCTATATGTCGGTTTTTCATGAAGAAGAAACATTTTTGGCCACAGAAACTAATAATGCCGAAGTCACGAATGAAGTTGATGGTTACTACGGCTACTTGGCGAACTATTTCACGTTGAGTAAAAAGAGAAACCTCACAGCTGAAGCCTCCATAGAATATATGTCACGCTTTTTGGTAGGATCATACCAAATAGAACCTTATGCAAACCTTATTGTAGGAATGCGCAAAACCTTTTGGAACAAACAAGCTGTACTTACCCTGGCTGCCGAAGATTTGTTAGGCGAAGCCAATTCTTTTTTAATATCCCGTTATCTCAATCAAGACAATGGTTTTAAAGCAGTGCCCGAAACCAGATTCTTTAGAATAGGATTTACCTATAATTTTGGAAACTTTAGGCTCAGCGATAACCAGCGTGCAATCGATAAGGCAGAACGGGATCGGTTAAGTGAGGAGTAGTGAAAAGATGACGTCATTAATCCTTTCTTATTTCCCTAAATTCATCTTCAAAAAGAGATGAAGTAATTTCTCTACCCGCCTTATTCACATGGATAGGATCGTAAAAATAACCATTGGTTTTAATCGCATTAGAATGGTTGATCAAATAAGCGTTATCAGGCAAAGAAGTAATAACGAGATTTTTCTTTTGATAAGGTGCGATATAGATGATTGGTATACATTTATTTTGTTGAGCCAATGAAATTAATTCATTCACCATGCGATTTGTGATACGGTGTTTTTCACTTTTAACGAGGATAGTATCACTTCGCTTTTCTTTGATTGAATTAGGATAGGAGTAATTTCCTTTGTCATCAAAGCGATTTCTTTTATTAGGTTGAAGCGCAACATTGATCGACGGAAAGAAAAGCTCCAGATTATAATACGAATAACCAAATAGAGGGAGATAATTGCTCCAGGTTAAGGGGCGTACGATTCCTATTTCATACGTTGAAAAATGATCATGAACATACTCTTGAGTTCCAAAAGGCATAAACCTATAATCATTGTTCCCTAAACTCGTAGACGATAAGGTGAAATGCTGGTCATCTAGAGTCAAGACGCAATAATCAGCAGTATATCCAGACTTAAAAAAATGCTGTAGCATCAATAGGTGGGTTTTCAAATCGGTGTCATCCATGGAAAGATTAAGGCCTTTTGTACTTAGACTATCATCAATTTGATTGGTGTCTAAGGTGGTTAGTCCACGGCTTGACCCCAATACGATATAATCTAACTTTTTGTTACTATCAATCGCATTAACCAAAAAACTGGGTTTATAAAAGGTAGATTTTTTAAGAAAATAATTTGCACCAAAAGCAAGGATGTTTCCTAAAACAAATAGGAGTAAACCATAGGCGAGAAGTTTAGCTAAAAATTTCTTCATGTTAAAACTGAAAATAAATAAAACTCGCCTGATTCTTAAAAGCTCCAAAAAATAAAATTAACAGACTGATCATCACGAGATAGCGAGGAGAAAGCTGAATCTCAATATGCTTTTTACGTTCAAAGATAATTTCTGTAAAGAGTAAGATTAGAATTCCTATAATGGCAATAAGCGATATTAAAAGGTATTTTTTGCTTTGCATAAAGAAATTTCCGGTGGCAGTCGTTCCAAAGATATTTGCAATATAGTTAACCGCATCGTTAACAGAATCTGCTCTAAAAAACACCCAGGCAAAACACACTATGGTAAAAGTCAATAGGGTATTAAGAAACACCCGCCATCTGGCTTTGGACACCTCTTTCTTTAAAAATTTGGTTTGAATAAAGAGTGGCACATACAATAAACCGTGAATTACTCCCCAAATAATAAATGTCCAATTAGCACCGTGCCAAAATCCACTAACGACGAAGACGATAAAAATATTACGTAGTGCTGCTACCTCTCCCTGCTTGCTTCCGCCAAGCGGAATATACAGATAATCTCTAAACCAGGTAGACAGCGAAATATGCCAGCGTTTCCAAAAGTCACTTACGTTTTTTGATAGATACGGAAACTTAAAATTAGTCATCAAATCAAAGCCAAATAAACGGGCCGTGCCAATTGCGATATCAGAATAACCACTAAAATCTCCGTAAATCTGAAACGCAAAAAACACCATACCAACAATAAGTGAAACGGAAGATTGTCCGCCATAATCTGCAAAGACGCCATCCACAATCACTGCAGCATTATCGGCGATCACCATTTTCTTAAACAAGCCCCAGATGATGAGTTTAACTCCAGATGTGGCTACTGAATATTTAAATTTTCGTGGCACATAAAATTGTGGAAGCAAATGAGCAGCACGTTCAATGGGACCCGCCACTAACTGCGGGAAAAAACTTACAAAGGAAAAAAATGAAAGCGCATCCTTAGTCGGGGTAAGTTGCTTGCGATAGATATCAATGGTATAGCTTAAGGTTTGAAAGGTGTAAAAGCTAATACCTACCGGTAAAATGATGTTTAAACGTGAGGCTTCAAAGGATTGTCCAAACAGGGTAAAGGCTTCGGCAAAGCTTTCTGTAAAGAAATTAAAATACTTAAAGAATCCTAAAAACCCCAGGTTGACCAATAGACTAAGGAGTAGATACATTTTACGCTTCCGCGCAAGCTGTTCTTTGTGGATTTGTATTCCCAACACATAATCCAGCAATGAACTAAATACAATCAATCCTAAAAACCTCCAATCCCACCAGCCGTAAAAAATATAACTGGCAATAAGCAGGAGAATGTTTTGTCCTTTTCTATTTCCTTTAAGGACAAACCAAAAGAGAAAAAATACCAGTGGCAGGAAAAGAGCAAATTCGATGGAATTGAAAAGCATGTGGACTATCTAGTAATGGGCAAAAATAGAATAAAGGGTGAAACTAGTAAACTTTAACTTTGCAAATCGCTGCTTATTCCTTCCACTCTGCAATAAATAAATTTGTATCTCTGCCACCACCATTGTTTCGGTTTGAGGAGAAGGCCAGTTTCATACCATCGTTAGAAAATACAGGGAAGGCATCAAAAGTTTCGCCGTGGGTGATGCGCTCTAAATTCTTTCCGTCAAGGTCAATCATATATAGATTAAACGGGAACCCACGTTCTGCCTCAAAATTAGAAGAGAAGATAATTTTCTCTCCGCTAGGATGAAAAAACGGACTCCAATTCGCATTTCCCAATTTGGTCAATTGGCGCAAATCACTACCATCTGCATTACAAATAAACAGCTCCATTTCAGTGGGCTGTACCAAACCTTGGGCGAGTAAATCTTTATATTCTTTGACCTCTTCGGGTGTTATTGGGCGTGAAGCGCGATAGATGATTTTGGTACCATCTGGAGAAAAGAAAGCCCCGCCATCATATCCCAGCTCATCGGTAATTTGCTTCACGGCTGTACCATCAATATTCATGGTGTACAGCTCCAGGTCTCCGCTACGCGTTGAGGTAAACACAATTTTATCACCTTGAGGTGAAACCGTGGCTTCGGCATCATAGCCGGGTTCATTGGTAAGTTGACTAGTTATATTTCCTTCTAAATCAGCTGTAAAAATGTCATAGCTATTGTAAATGGGCCAAACGTATCTTCCGTTTTTTCGCAAGGGAGCTTCGGGACACTCCTCATCCACTAAATGGGTTGAGGCGTAGACGATGTGTTGATCATCGGGTAAAAAATAGGCACAGGTTGTTCGACCTTTTCCGGTAGAAAGCATGGGTGGTGTTTTATCCAAAAAAGTTTCTTCGGCTTGCATTAAAAACATCTGGTCACAGCCTACATTCCATTTTTCGGCATTGGATTGAAAGACCAACATGCTGTCGTTAAAACTCCAGTAGGCTTCTGCATTATCACCTCCAAAGGTAATTTGACGTATGGACGCAAAGTATTTTTCTTCAGGATAAATAAGACTGTCGGGATTTTTTTCTAAAGCAGTATCTGGCAGAGGAGTAGTCTTTGACTCCTTACAAGAAGCCGTTAAAATAAGAACAAAAACAAGAAGAGGGAGTCGCATGAGAATAATTCATTAATTTTACACAAAAATAGTATTCTCTATGAACAAGAGCTGGTTAGGAGTATTTTTTATTATGATGGTTGGATGTAAGGAACAAACGCAGACTGCTATCAGTATGAAAGATGATGTGAAATTTCTTGCCAGCGACTCGTTGAAAGGACGAGAAACAGGCACTGCGGGTGAAATTGCTGCAGCTGAGTACATCGCTTCCAGGTTTGAACAGATCGGCTTATCCAAAAAAGGACAGCAAAACAGTTATTTTCAGACGTTTTCATTTAAGCCAAAGTCTGATCCTCATCAACAAATTACGTTTACTAATGATCAAGGGGATCAAATGATCACCGGAACCAACGTAATCGGGTTTTTAAACAACGAGGCTAAACATACGGTAGTGATCGGGGCTCATTATGATCATTTAGGTATGGGTGGCGAAGGTTCGCTTCATCGAGAGGGCGAAGCCATTCACAATGGTGCAGATGATAATGCCAGTGGTGTAGCCATTATGTTAGCATTGGCAGATACGTTACAACAAGCAAAAAACCTTCAGAACAACTATTTATTTATCGCATTTTCTGGCGAAGAAATGGGTTTGCTAGGATCTAATTATTTTACCAAAAACGCTACGCTTCCGCTTGACGGCATAAACTATATGATCAATATGGATATGGTGGGCAGACTTAATGAAGAAAGAGCATTGGCGGTTCACGGAGTTGGAACATCTCCCGTGTTTTCTCAAAGTTTATTCAGTTCTAATGAAGATTTTAAATTAGTAGAGCATGAATCTGGTGTGGGCCCTTCTGATCACACTTCATTTTACCTCAATGATATCCCTGTACTTCATTTTTTTACCGGGCAACACGCTGACTATCACAGACCCGGGGATGATGCTGAAAAGCTTAACTACACCGGGATGAAAGACATTAAGGACTTTATCTACACGCTTATGCTTGACCTTGATGATAATGGGGAGCTTGCGTTTAGAAAAACAAAAGATGAAAGTGAAGAAGTCCCCCGATTTAAAGTTGCTTTAGGTGTAGTACCCGATTATCTTTTTGATCGAAAAGGCATGCGTATTGATGGAGTGAGTGAGAATAAACCCGCTCAAAAGGCTGAGCTTAAAAAAGGGGATGTGGTGATTCAATTAGGAGCGCAAAAAGTAACTGATATGATGAGTTACATGAAAGCCCTATCTGCCTTTGAAGAAAAAGATACTACCACCGTGACCGTGAAAAGAAAGGATACGATATTAAAACGAAAAATTACCTTTTAATATGGGCGTTAAGATTGGAGATATAGAATTGAATGATTTTCCATTGCTGTTGGCTCCCATGGAAGATGTGAGTGACCCGCCATTTAGAGCATTGTGTAAAGAGCAGGGAGCAGATGTGGTGTATACCGAATTTATATCAAGTGAAGGCCTTATTCGAAACGCAGCCAAAAGCACCATGAAGCTGGATATTTATGAAAAAGAACGCCCCGTGGGGATTCAGATTTTTGGCGCAAACCTGGACAGCATGCTGGAGGCAGTAGATATCGTAGAAAAATCTAATCCAGATATTATTGACATTAACTTTGGCTGTCCCGTAAAAAAAGTGGTGAGCAAAGGTGCCGGTGCGGGAATACTTAAGGATATCTGTTTGATGGAAAGTCTTACCGGTGAGATCGTAAAACGCACAAAAATCCCGGTGACCGTAAAAACACGTCTGGGGTGGGATCATGATTCCATCAGAATTGTTGAAGTTGCAGAGCGATTGCAGGATGTAGGGATTAAAAGTATTGCTATTCATGGTCGTACTCGTGCGCAAATGTATAAGGGGGAAGCCGACTGGAAGCCTATCGCAGCGGTAAAGAACAATCCGCGGATGCACATTCCGGTTTTTGGTAATGGCGATGTCAATACACCAGAGCGCGCTGTAGAGATGAGAGATCAATACGGCTTGGATGGTGCGATGATCGGTAGGGCCAGCATAGGCTACCCTTGGTTTTTTAAGGAAGTTAAGCATTATTTCAAGACAGGGGAACATGCTGCACCTCCTACGATGGAAGAACGTGTAGCCGTTGCTCGCAGGCACCTAGAAATGTCGATCGCCTGGAAGGGTGAAAAATTAGGCGTTTTTGAAACCCGAAGACATTACACTAACTACTTTAGAGGGATACCAAACTTTAAACCTTTTAGAATGAAAATGGTTACCAGCGATCACTCTGCAGATGTATTCGCAGCGATGGATGAGGTATTAGAAGAATTTGGCGACTTTCAGTTTGCTTAAACCAGCGCTTTTCTAACGCGGCTGGCACCTATGTATGAAGCAATTAAACCTAAGCCCACAATGGTAACCAATACTAAGATAATATTAAAAGCTTCAATTTTCACGGGATAAGGAAGCGAAGGAGTAATCATTTTCAATGCGAATTCTTGTTGCAGCCAAATGATCAGGACTCCTAACAACAATCCCAGGACTCCGCCAACAATAGAAATTAGCGATCCTTGAAACATAAAAATCTTTTTAATGTTAGCCGGCGTAATGCCAAGATTATAAAGTGTTTTAATGTCTTCGCGTTTATCTAAAATAGCCATGATCAGCGCTCCTACCAGATTGAATAAAGCAACAATGACCACCAACACGAAAATGAGGTAAAGCGCAAGATTTTCTGTATTGAGCATTTTGTAGAGCTTATCATTAAGTTGGGCTCTGTTTTTATAGATCAGGCTTTCGCCGAAGATATCGTTTAGGGCGTTGATGACGTTTTCTTCGGAAGCGTTTTCGCTAAACTTGAGCGCTATGCCGGTATATTGATTATTCTCGTAATCCAGTAAATCCCGCATAAAATCTATGGATCCATAAATAACCGAAGAATCCAATTCTTCATTTACACTGTAAATCCCTGAAACAATCGCTTTTTTACTGGTAAACGCATCGGTTGGATTGGTGATTTGACCTTTCCCGGGTTTAGCGACAATCACACGCAATGGCGACACATAATCAAACGGAACTAATGATAAGGAGCGTGAGAGGGAACCTCCAATCACTAATTGATCTTCGGCTTGATTAAGCCAAACACCATAAACTAAAGCAGAGTCAATATTAGTAACTTCGCGGTAACGCGTGTCTACACCTTTTAAAATAGGCGTATCATTTTTATTTTTAAAATCGAGTAATACGCGCTCTTCAATACTATAAGAAAAAGATGAAATCAAAGAAAGTTGCTCTAGTTGCTTTTCTTGTTGAGCAGAAACATAAAACGACTTTCCCTTTGCAGGAAGAAGTTTTAGATCAGGATCAATATCATTAGAAAATGCCGTGCTGAATTCTTTTAATCCGGCAAAACCAGATAATACTACAAAAAGAGCTAGTGCTCCCGCAAAAACACCTGCACCGGCAATAAGCGTAATAATATTTATGGCATTATTAGAGCTTTTCGTTACGGCATAACGTTTAGCAATGTAGTAGGCAATATTCACTTTCCGGCTTGCTTGCGTTTTGGCAGTAAATCTCTGTCTTCAATAGGGTTATCATCACCTTTAAGTGCATTATCAATACCTTCAATATAATCTAAGCTATCATCTACGTAAAATCGTAGCTCAGGCATTCGGCGTAGCTGATTTCTAGTGCGTTGTGCAATTTGATGTTTTATGGAAGAAGAGGCTGTATTAATTTCAGAAATTAATATGGCTGTATTCTGCGTAGGGAAGATACTTAAGAAACATTTTGCATTAGAAAGGTCCGGGGTCACGCTCACTTTTGTCACTGAAACGATGATGTTATGATGACCACTCTCTTTTAATGCCTGTTGAATGACCTCGGCGAGATCTTTTTGAATGATCCCGGCAATTTTTTTCTGTCTGTTTGTTTCCATATTGCAAAATTAGTGGATTTGATTACAACATACGGCTATTATGCAGTAAAACATGTCGGTTTAAAAACCAATCCTTATTTTTGATCGTATATATGAAACAGTACGATGAATAAGATAGAGCATATAGGTATAGCAGTAAAAAATCTTGAAGAGGCAAAAAAAACGTTTGGGACTTTACTCAAGTCAAGTTGTTATAAAGAAGAAGAGGTTGAGTCAGAGAGTGTAATTACCTCTTTTTTCAAAACCGGAGAAAGTAAAATTGAGTTGTTGGCAGCTACATCACCAGATAGTCCAATCGCCAAGTTTATAGAAAAACGAGGTGAGGGAATTCACCACATCGCTTTTGATGTAGATGATATAAAAGGGGAAATTAAGCGGTTAAAGAAAGAAGGTTTTGACTTGATACATGAACAACCCAAAAAGGGAGCAGATAATAAACACATCGCTTTTTTGCATCCACGCGCGGGGCATGGGGTTTTAATAGAATTATGCCAGGAAATGTCATAATCTGGTAAAAATTTAGTGATCAACGCTAATTTGTTTGGTGTGTTAGATAATTTATATATTTTTGCAAGCTCAATTAACCGGACCCATAGCTCAGCTGGTTAGAGCATCTGACTCATAATCAGAGGGTCGAAGGTTCGAGTCCTTCTGGGTCCACAATTGAAGCTTAGTTTTAGATAAGTTCTAAGCAATTTGAAATAGTGAAAATATTGATGGACGAGAAGCCTGTCCTTAGCAAAGTCGAAGGGAGTCCTTCTGGGTCCACAATTGAAGATTAGCTTTAGATAAGTTCTAAGCAGTTTTAAATAGTATGATGCTTTTTAGAAGTATCTAAATAGTTGTCGAGTGTATTTCTTTTTGGCACAAGAAATGCAATGAGGTAAAGGAATAGTAATGCGATTGACGCCTGTTGAGAATGTAAAGAAATACTTAACATAGCAAGCGATAAAGATTAATAAAACCTTAAGGTTTACGTAATTTTTTGCTTGTAAGTTTGAAATCGCTAATTTAGCCAACGTATGAGCCCCAAATATAAGTACATATTAACCAGTCTTTTAGTTTGCCTGTTCTCGGTATCAGGTATTGCTCAAATAGGCGGTGGAACACCTCCGCCCCCTCCTCCAGGTCCACCCCCCCCACCAGGATTACCGTTGGATGCAGGTATTGCTATTCTTGCAGCAGCGGGATTATATTATGGTATTAGAAAGGTGCGAAGCAAGTAGTTTGCTATTTTCGTATTTCCATGAGGCGGGTTACATACTTTCCGATTACGTCAAATTCAAGGTTTACCAGAGTTCCCTTTTTGTACATATTAAAATTGGTGTGTTCGTAAGTGTAGGGTATAATAGCGACACTAAATTCATTTTTTCTTGAGCTTACAACAGTTAGGCTTACTCCATTCACGGTAATTGATCCTTTTTCAATGGTTACATTTTGTAGTGAACTATCATAAGAAAATGTGTATTCCCAACTCCCATCTTTTGTTTGAACATTAGTGCAGGTGGCTGTTTGATCAACGTGCCCTTGTACAATATGTCCATCTAACCGATCGCCCAGCTTCATGCCACGTTCAAGATTAAGCAGATCTGTTTCCTTCCAGTGCGACATGCTGGTTTTTTGCAGGGTTTCTTGAATTGCTGTGACAGTATAAGTGTTATCTTTTATGGAAACCACCGTTAAGCAAATACCGTTATGTGCTACACTTTGATCTACCTTTAATTCTGACGTAAAAGAGCTCTCAACCGTAAGATTTAAATTATCATTTTGGTATTCAAGGGATACTATTTTACCTAAATCCTCTATAATTCCTGTAAACATCTTTACCTTGTGTTAGATTGGTTATTTTTGTGTGAGCAATGTAGTATTAATACAACACAACAACGATTAAAAAAGTAATAAAAGAGCATATGAATCGCCTCAATGTAGGAATAAGTATAGGAGATATTAACGGGATTGGCCCAGAGATTATATTGAAAACCTTTGCAGATTCACGTATGACAGAATTCTGTACACCGGTAATATTTGCCAACGTTAAACTGATATCTTTTTTTAAAAAACAATTCAATTTACAGGGGATAAATGTTCACGGCATTGATGATGTTGCTAAAATTGTAGAAGGTAAAATTAATCTGGTGAACGTTTGGTCAGAAGCAACCGAAGTCAATTTTGGAAAAGAAGACTCTAAAGCAGGAGAGTACGCCATTCGCTCCTTAAAAGCTTCAGTAAAGGCACTTAAAGATCAAGCGATTGATGTATTAGTAACGGCCCCAATACATAAGAAAAACATTCAGTCTTCAACTTTTTCTTTTCCGGGACACACCGATTTTTTAGCGCAAGAATTGGATGGTGAGGCTCTAATGTTCATGGTGACAGATAGTTTAAAAGTTGGGTTAATCACAGATCACGTCCCCGTGAAAGACGTTTCAAGTAAAATAACTCCGGCGCTTATCAAACAAAAAGTGTTCAAAATGCACGATAGTTTGGTAAAGGATTTTGGTGTTAGAAAGCCTAAAATTGCGGTGTTAGGCATAAATCCCCACAGCGGAGATGATGGAGTGATAGGGAATGAGGATCAAGAGGTCATGATACCTACTTTAGATGAGCTTAGGGCTGCGGGTAAATTAGTGTTTGGACCTTACGCGGCAGATGCTTTTTTTGGCTCAGGAAATTATAAAAATTTTGATGCGGTGTTGGCAGCATATCACGACCAGGGGCTTATTCCATTCAAGACATTATCTTTTGGAGAAGGAGTAAATTATACTGCCGGTTTATCTCATGTAAGAACTTCACCCGATCATGGAGTGGCTTATGATATTGCAGGAAAAGGCATTGCAGATGAGAGTTCCTTTAAAAAAGCTCTGTTTGAGGCCATCTCAATCCATAGGAAAAGAGAGGAATATGCAGCGTTGACTGCCGACGTGTTGAAGAAACAAAAAAGAGCGCGATAAAATCCACATTGATAACTTGTTAATAAGATTTTTTTATATCTTTGCATCCGCTTTTTAAGAAGCGTGCCGTTCAAAAGAAAAAGAAGATGAAGGATTTAAAGGAATATACGATTCCTTTTGTAGGATTAAAAGTAGGTAATCACCTGTTTGAGTATAAAGTCGGCAAAGAGTTCTTTGAACATTTTGAATTTGATGAATTCAATGAAACCAATCTGGCCGTTGAGCTAAATTTGCTCAAAAAGACTACGATGATGGAATTGAGTTTTACCATTAATGGTACCATCAATATAAATTGTGACGTTACCAACGAACCTTTTGATCAATATATTGAAGCAGAGCATCACGTAGTAGTGAAGTTTGGCGACGCATATAACGATGAACATGAGGAAATTTTGATATTGCCTCACGGCGAATATGAATTACACGTTGCACAATACGTGTATGAGACCAGCGTTCTCGCGGTTCCCTCAAAACGCGTTCACCCGGGTATTGAAGATGGCACATTAAATTCAGACGTATTAGACAAGCTTGAAGAGTTAAGCATTAAAGAAAATAATGACCCGGCAGGAGAAGAAACAGATCCTAGATGGGACACCTTAAAAAAATTATTAAACGATAAATAATACAAAATTATGGCACATCCTAAAAGAAAAATTTCCAAAACAAGAAGGGATAAGCGTAGAACACATTATAAAGCAACTGTGCCTCAAATCGCTACAGACCCTACCACTGGTGAAGCACATTTATACCACCGCGCTCACTGGCATGAAGGAAAACTTTATTACCGTGGTCAAGTATTAATTGACAATACAGAAGAAGTAGAAGCATAAACTTATCTTTATTAGATAATAAAACTCCCTTAACATAAGGGAGTTTTCTTTTTTATATACCTTACAATACTTACATTGTGAATAGGTTTGTATAATTTGAGTTGAATAAGTTTGAAAAACAATTTACTTTGCGCACCTATTTATTAGAATTTTAGTAAATTTCTTTCTGGTTTACATTGAAATAATTTGCAATGCATACCAGTGAAAAAAACCGACTATATGTCTAAAATTAAAGCAGCCATTACAGCTGTTGGAGCGTATGTTCCAGAATTTGTTCTTTCTAACCAGGTGCTAGAAACCATGGTTGATACGAATGATGAGTGGATCACTACTCGAACCGGTATCAAAGAAAGGCGACTTTTAAAAGAAGAAGGAAAAGGGTCTTCTTACTTGGGGATTAAAGCTGCACAAGACCTTATCCAAAAATCACATATTAACCCTGCAGATATTGATTGCGTCATTTTTGCTACGGCAACGCCAGACATGCCTGTGGCCTCCTCTGGGGTTTATCTTGCATCTCAAATAGGAGCAACGAACGCATTTTCATATGATTTGCAAGCAGCATGCTCCAGTTTTTTATATGGAATGTCAACCGCTGCATCTTATATTGAAACCGGTCGATATAAAAAAGTCTTATTGGTAGGAGCAGATAAAATGTCTTCGATTATTGATTATGAGGATCGTGCTACCTGCATCATCTTTGGAGACGGCGCCGGGGCGGTTCTTTTTGAGCCTAATGAAGAAGGATTTGGATTACAGGATGAATATTTAAGAAGTGACGGTGTAGGGAGAGACTTTTTAAAAATTGATGCCGGTGGCTCAATTTTGCCACCCAGTCAAGAAACGGTAGCCAACAGACAACACTTTGTGGAGCAAGATGGTAAGACCGTATTTAAGTTTGCCGTATCAAATATGGCAGATGTAAGCGAAAAGATCATGCAGCGTAATAACTTATCACACGATGATGTAGATTGGCTTGTGGCACATCAGGCCAATAAAAGGATTATCGATGCCACTGCCAAACGCATGGGCGTTGATGATGATAAGGTATTAATGAATATCCAGCGCTATGGAAACACGACATCGGCAACACTACCTTTGCTCCTTAGCGATTACGAAAAACAACTAAAAAAAGGAGATAACTTAATTTTTGCCTCTTTTGGAGGTGGATTCACATGGGGATCCATTTACTTAACATGGGCGTATAATTCCTAACAACTAAACTGACATTAATATGGATTTAAAAGAAATTCAGAACTTAATTAAATTTGTAGCCAAATCTGGTGCGAGTGAGGTTAAGCTTGAAATGGATGATGTAAAAATCACCATCAAAACTGGAGAGGGCGAAACTAAAGAAACGACTATCTTACAGCAAATGCCTATGGCAGCGCAGCCAGTAATGCAAGCTGCACCTGCTGTCCAAGAAACAAGCGCACCTGCACCTGCCGCGTCAGATACTTCTGCTAATGCAGCTTCTGATGACAGCAAGTATATTACTGTGAAGTCTCCAATTATTGGAACTTTCTACCGCAGACCTGCACCAGATAAACCACTATTTTGTGAAGTGGGCGACTCCATAAAAGAGGGAGATGTACTCTGTATTATTGAGGCAATGAAGCTTTTTAATGAAATTGAAAGCGAAGTTTCTGGAAAAATAGTAAAAATCTTGGTTGACGATTCCTCTCCGGTAGAATTTGATCAACCTTTATTTTTAGTAGACCCTTCTTAAATAATCATTCTATCCTACTTTTAGGAAAGACCAATATTGTATAATATGACGGTTAAAGCTAAACCCAAAGATAGTATGTTTAAAAAAATATTAATAGCAAATAGAGGTGAGATCGCTCTTAGAGTGATTAGAACCTGTAAAGAGATGGGCATTAAAACCGTAGCAGTATATTCTACGGCTGATGCCGAGAGTCTTCACGTAAAATTTGCAGATGAGGCCGTTTGTATAGGCCCTGCACCAAGTAGTGAATCCTACCTAAAAATGGCAAATGTCATTGCTGCTGCAGAAATCACTAATGCAGATGCCATCCATCCCGGATACGGTTTCCTTTCAGAAAATGCTAAGTTCTCTAAAATTTGTGAAGAGCATGATATTAAATTCATTGGGGCTTCTGCAGAGATGATCAGCAAGATGGGTGACAAGGCAACTGCAAAGGCGACCATGAAAGCTGCCGGAGTACCTTGTGTGCCAGGAAGCGATGGGATTATTGAGGACTTTAAGGAGTGTAAAAAACTGGCTAAAGAAACAGGTTACCCTGTAATGCTTAAGGCCACCGCCGGTGGTGGAGGTAAAGGGATGCGTGCTGTGTGGAAAGAAGAAGATCTTCAGGATGCGTGGGATAGTGCCCGTCAAGAATCTAAAGCTGCTTTTGGAAACGATGATATGTACATGGAAAAACTCATTGAAGAGCCTAGACATATTGAAATCCAAGTGGTGGGAGACAGCAAAGGAAAAGCCTGTCACCTTTCTGAAAGAGACTGCTCAGTACAACGACGTCATCAAAAATTGACCGAGGAAGTTCCTTCCCCATTCATGACCGATGAGTTACGTGAAAAAATGGGTAAAGCAGCCGTAAAAGCTGCCGAGTATATTAAATATGAAGGTGCCGGAACAGTAGAGTTTTTAGTGGACAAGCACCGTAACTTCTACTTTATGGAAATGAATACTCGAATCCAGGTAGAGCACCCTATCACAGAGCAGGTCATTGATTTTGACTTGATCAGAGAGCAAATTTTGGTTGCTGCTGGAGTAGAAATTTCAGGAAAGAACTATACGCCTAATTTACACTCCATCGAATGTAGAATTAATGCCGAAGATCCATACAACAACTTTAGACCTTCACCCGGTAAAATCACCAACTTACATTCACCAGGTGGTCACGGGGTACGTTTAGATACGCATGTATACAGTGGATACAGCATTCCGCCGAATTACGATTCGATGATCGCCAAGTTGATTACCACGGCTCAAACCAGAGAAGAAGCGATCAATAAAATGAAGCGCGCGTTGGATGAGTTCGTGATAGAAGGGATCAAAACAACCATACCTTTCCATCGGCAGTTAATGGACGAACCAGATTACGTGGCGGGTAACTATACCACAGCCTTTATGGACACGTTCAAAATGAAACCCTTAGAACAATAATCAAAACCCTCCAAAGCTTTAGCGACGGAGGGTTTTTGTTTAGAGGTATTGATGTAAAAAGAAAACTAGAAATTTTCCTTCTACTTCCTTAGAACGCTTTTGTTTATCTGCAAAGAGAAGTTCTAGATCAATTTAGTATATATGAGAGTTATATAAATAATGATAGACTTGAAGAGGATGAAAACGAATCGTTTATATGTCTAATATCTAACAGCGCGGCCGTCTTTATTCTTTATTCTAAAACGCATTAGTAATTTTAAATGAATCTCTCCTATTGGGAATATAAAACTTGGCTTAGCAACCTGGATGCCGTTATCATAGGCAGCGGGATTGTAGGACTAACCTGTGCCATTGCCTACAAGAAAAAACATCCCAGCAAAAAAGTTCTTATCCTTGAACGTGGTCTCCTACCTCAAGGCGCCAGCACTAAAAATGCGGGATTTGCTTGTTTTGGAAGTGTTTCAGAACTACTAGATGATCTTAATACGCATACCGAAGAGGAGGTTATTGAACTTGTACAACAGCGTTTCGAAGGAATTCAACACCTTAGAGCATACTTAGGGGATCAAGTCCTAGATTATCAGCCGTGGGGTGGCTATGAGTTATTTCAAGAAAAGGACAAGGAGCTGTTTGAATCCTGTTTAGATCGCTTTCGCGGAATTAATGCCTTACTCAAACCCGTCTTTGGCGAAGCTATTTTCTCTATACAGCAAAATGAGTTTGGTTTTAAAAATGTGCTTCCGCAGTATATGTTCAATGCTGCCGAAGGGCAATTAGACACCGGAAAAATGATGCAAGCCCTTCTTCAAAAAGCCCAACAACTAGGGATCATCATCTTAAATGGCATAAGCGTAACTGATTTTGAAGATTCAGGATCACAGGTAACAATCAAAACAGAACAATTTGAATGTACTGCGCAACATCTATTTATCGCAACCAACGGCTTTGCTGCACAACTGGGACTGGAAACGGTAAAACCGGCAAGAGCCCAGGTACTCATAACAAAACCGATCGATAATTTAAACATCCAAGGAACCTTTCACTTGGACAAAGGATACTATTACTTTAGAAATATTGACCATCGTATTTTGCTAGGCGGAGGAAGAAACCTCGATTTCAAGGCCGAAGAAACTACAGAACTCAGCCAGACAGCTCTAGTCCAACATACATTTGAGGAGTTACTGGCTACAGTTATTTTACCAGATCAGAAATATCAAATTGATCACCGCTGGAGCGGAATTATGGGCGTAGGAGCGCAAAAGAAACCTGTGATAAAACAATTATCTAATCATGTTTTTTGCGGAGTAAGACTCGGCGGGATGGGTGTCGCCATTGGGAGTAGCGTGGGAAAAAAATTGTGTGAACTTGCTACATGATTTAACTTGAGAGATTACGTTTTAAGGCCTTTTCATCTACCAACAAACAAATGCTCTTCCCCCTAAAAAATCCTTTCTCGTGATAAATGAGTAATGTTCTCCCATGAGCGATTACTTCAATGAGATAATAATGCCCCTTTAGAAAGGAATTTTGAACGACTGCCTCTACACCTTCACTGCTAATATACAATTGATGCGGATATAAATAAACCTCACGATCAGGTAAGCTAGCGTCAAACCATTGTGTATTTACCCAATTGAGTTCTTCAAACAATCCCGCAACATAAGCAGAAGCGGGTTTTTCATAAATTTTCTTGGGTTTACCCTGCTGAACGATCTTTCCCTTTTGTAATACGATGGCCTGATCAGAATAGGCCAGCATATCGGTCGTATCGTGGGTTGCTGTAATACAGGTAACGCTGTGTTCCTTGCAGAAGGAGTAGATCATCCTGCGGAGCTTATTTTTTCTAAACTGGTCAATCTGGCTAAAAGGTTCATCTAGCAGCAGTACCTTGGGCTGAATGGCCAAAGCTCTGGCTATGGCAACACGTTGTTTTTGACCCCCACTTAAGGTATTCGCCTTTTGGTCTGCGATAGGAGTTAAACCTAATAATTCTAACAATTCAGCAGTGCGCTTTTTTCGCTCTTTGGCGAATCGCCGGGGCAAGTATTTGGCAATGTTTTGAGCGACAGAGGTAAAGGGCATCAGGTCAAAGTCCTGAGCCACGTATTTCATCTCTTCCTCACCTGGAATTAGCGAATATTCAGGACCTAAAAGCTGGGTTTCATTCAATGAAATGCTTCCTGTCTTAGGCTGAAGTAATCCGTAGATTACTTTTAACAGCGTGGTTTTACCACATCCGCTTTCGCCAATAATTGAGACGTTTTCGCCGGTTTGAGCTGAAAAACCAACGTTAGATAAGGTTGGTTTATCCGCATACGCAAACGCAATTTCTTCAATATGGAGCATAGGGGAAACTATCCTTTCACTTTGGTTGATGGCGGAGTCGGTAACTCCTTAAAGCCCATATTGTAGAGTGTAAACCCATAGATATCGGCATATTGATCTATGATCTTTGCCGTTGGCGTCCCGGCACCGTGTCCTGCGTTGGTTTCTATTCGTATTAAAGTTGGGTTTTCACCTGCTTGTTTGTCCTGTAATTCTGCAGCAAATTTAAAGCTGTGTGCAGGCACTACACGATCATCATGATCTCCTGTGGTGACCAGTGTTGCGGGATATTCTGACCCTTGTTTGACATTATGAACAGGCGAGTATTTTTTTAAGTATTCAAACATTTCTTTACTCTCTTCAGCCGTACCGTAATCATAGGCCCAGCCCGCACCTGCGGTAAACGTGTGATAGCGCAGCATGTCCAGCACACCCACAGCCGGTAAGGCGACTTGCATTAAATCAGGTCGCTGGGTCATTGTCGCACCGACTAAAAGTCCGCCATTTGAACCACCCCGAATCGCTAAATAATCAGAAGAAGTATACTTGTTTTCAATCAAATATTCCGCGGCAGCGATAAAATCATCAAAGACATTTTGCTTTTGAAGCTTGGTGCCGGCATCATGCCAGGCCTTACCGTACTCGCCTCCCCCTCTTAAGTTAGGTACGGCATAAATCCCACCTTGTTCCATCCAAACTGCATTGGTAATACTAAACGAAGGAGTAAGGCTTATATTAAAGCCACCATAGCCGTAGAGGATGGTCGGATTTTTTCCATCAAGGGTAATTCCTTTTTTGTGGGTGATGATCATGGGCACCTTTGTGCCGTCTTTTGAGGTGTAAAAGACTTGTTTGCTTTCGTAGTTTTCAGGATTGAAATCAATTTGAGGTTTGCGATACAGTTCATATTCGCCCGTATCGACCTGATAGGTGTAAATACTACCAGGAGTCACATAATTGGTAAACTGAAAATAAAGTTCATTATCCTCATCTTTTCCATTAAATGAACTCACGCTCCCTACACCCGGTAGTTCAATATTACGAATGAGATTGCCCTCATAGTCATATTGCTTAACCTGAGAGACTGCATCGACCATATATTCAGCAAAAAATGAGCCCCCGCCTTTTGAGAGTGATAAAACGTTTTTAGTTTCTGGGATGAGGTCCTTCCAGTTGTTGGGCGTTGGATTTTTTGCGTCTACGGTGACCACGCGTTTATTAGGAGCTTCTAAATCGGTAAGAATGTACAGCTTTCCATCCTTGTGATCGACGATATTGGTGTTTGAGTCGTAGTGATCCACCACTTCAACAAAAGGAGCATCTTTTTGAGTAAGATCTTTTATTAGTACTTTAGAACCATTGGTAGATTTTGATGCCGAAACCACCAAATACTGTTGATCCCGGGTTACATAACCACCCACGTAGCGGTGTTTTTCGGCTTCGGTGCCGCCATAAATCAATTGATCTTCAGCTTGAGGTGTGTTGAGCGTATGAAAATAGAGTTTATGTTGATCGGTCTTCGCCGAAAGTTCGCTTCCTTCTGGTTTATCGTAGCTGGAATAGAAGAAGCCTTCATTTCCCTTCCACGATACCCCTGAAAATTTTACATCCTTCAAGGTATCACCCTTTTTTTCCATGGATGCGGCATCCAGGATAATCACCTTCCGCCAGTCGCTACCCCCTTCTGAAATACTATAGGCCGCCATGCTACCATCTTTGGTAAAGGATAGTCCGCCGAGAGACGTGGTTCCGTCTTCACTAAAGCTGTTAGGGTCTAAAAATACTGTTGCGGTAGAAGGATCTTCGCCCGTTTTGTAGCGATAGAGAACGCTTTGATTTTGCAGGCCATCATTTTTACTAAAATAGGTGTAGTCGCCTTCTTTGAAAGGAGCTCCAATCTTTTCATAATCCCAGAGTTGAGTAAGGCGTTCTTTTAGCGCATCACGGTACGGGATGTTATCCAGGTAGTCAAAAGTGACCTTGTTTTGACGCTTCACCCAATCTTCGGTTTCTTCACTGCGATCGTCTTCCAGCCAGCGATAGGGGTCATTGACCTGTTCGCCAAAATAGGTGTCTGTGGTATCCACTTTTTTGGTTTCGGGATAGTTTATCGCCATAGTTGAATCGTTTTCTTTTTCGGTTTTACAGCTTATGACCGCAAGAGTTATACAAAGGATAGGGAAGTATCTCATTTTTTAAAAATTTACATTAGGAGTAAAGTTAAGGAATGAAATCATGGTATGAAACGTTAATCTACTCTAGTTGTTCTACGCTATGAAATTAGACCGCTGCGCCCACCTTAATAGGCGTGGCAAGCTGTTAGAATCAAGAATTAAGACTAATTCCAATTTAAATTATTTGTGAATCTCTTTTTAGTTGAAAGGTATAAAGTAGATCAACTCCGCACCACCATCTTCTCGATCAAATACTCGGCGATTTGAACAGCATTTGTCGCAGCACCTTTGCGCAGGTTGTCTGAGACAATCCACATATTTAAGGTATTGGCTTGGGAGTGATCACGTCGTATTCTGCCGACAAATACATCGTCCTTTCCTTCAGCATAAATGGGCATAGGATAGGTGTTCATTTCGGGATTGTCTTGTAACGTGACACCTGGAAACTCATGGAGTAATCGTTTGACCTCACTTAGGTCAAAATCCTTTTCAAACGCTACGTTGACGGATTCACTATGTCCGCCGACCACGGGGATTCTAATCGCGGTTGCCGTTACGGCTATGCTGCGATCATCCAGAATTTTTTGGGTTTCACGCACCAATTTTAATTCCTCTTTAGTATAGCCATTCTCCTCAAAGACATCGCAGTGAGGCAAGGCGTTGCGGTGAATGGGGTAGGGATAGGCCATTTCGGCTTTGGTGCCGTTTAATTCGGCTTCTAATTGTCGCACGGCTTTGACGCCGGTACCTGTAATGGATTGATAGGTGGAAACCACGATGCGTTTGATGCTGTACGCATCATGCAACGGTTTAAGTGCCATGACCATTTGGATGGTAGAGCAGTTGGGATTGGCAATGATGCGATCTTCAGGCGTGAGTTGTGCTGCATTAATTTCTGGAACTACCAACTTTTTATCAGGGTCCATACGCCAGGCAGATGAATTATCAATCACGATGGTACCTTGTTCAGCGAACTTGGGAGCCCATTCTAATGAAGTGTTTCCGCCGGCAGAAAATAACGCTAAATCGGGCTGAGCGGCTACAGCATCTTGAAGGGATACGATCGTATATTCCTTCTGTTTATAGGTTACGGTCTTTCCCACAGACTTTTCTGAAGCTACAGGGATTAATTCTGAAATAGGAAAATTGCGTTCTTCAAGAATGCTTAACATGACCTGGCCTACCATACCGGTAGCACCTACAACAGCTACTTTCATTTTAATCTGATTTAAATAGGCGGCAAAGGTAAATACTGAAACCTTGAAAGAAGTATAAAATAATCAAAAAAAGACCCCGAAGCCATCTCACGATAGTTCGGGGTTTAGTTAAACATCAAATGTGTAGTGTAGCGGTTCGCGAACTACCTATTTATTCTGCTTTTGTAACTCATCTCTAATTTGCATTAAGAGCTCTTCTTGAGTTGGTCCTGCCGGAGCTTCCTCTTTTGGTTCTTCTTTTTTCTTCATGCTGTTGACTCCTTTTACAATCATAAACATAACAAATGCTACGATAATAAAGTCAATCACATTGGTTAAAAATTCTCCGTACATGATGGCAACTTCGCCTACAGTTTCACCTGCGTCATTTACTGTTCCTTCTTCCAAAACATATTTTAAATCTTTAAAGTCAGCATTAAAAACTAAACCGATTAATGGGGATACAATCCCACCGGTAAATGATGACACCACTTTATTAAAGGCGGCACCCATGACAAAACCTACGGCAATGTCAACCAGATTGCCTTTCATGGCAAACTCTTTAAATTCTTTAAGCATTGGTTAGTAATTTATAGTTAGTGAATCTAAAGTAATAAAAAATTGTAAAATGCTTTTGGTAATCAGATAATAAACACAATTTATCGCTTAAAAACACGCGTAACACGATGACCTATGTCCGTCAATAGTTCGTAAGAAATCGTTCCAGCGCTTTCTGCAAAGCTTGAAGCTTTATTTTTTTGATCAAAGATGACGACCTCATCGCCTTCGTTACAGTCAATAGCTGTGACGTCAACCATGAGCATGTCCATACACACGTTTCCTAAAATGGGAGCCTTTTGGCCGTTAATGGTGACAGAAGCTTTTTTATTCCCATAGATACGGGTGATTCCATCAGCATGACCTATGGGGATGGTCGCAGAGCGCACGTTTTGTTCGGCAATAAAGGCACGGTTATACCCAACACTTTCGCCGGCTGCAATTTCGTGAATTTGAGAAATAACTGATGTTAAAGAAGCAATAGGGCGTAACTCTTCATCATATTTTGCAGCGTTTCCGTAGCCATACAGTCCAATCCCGGTGCGTACGATATCAAAGTGAGCTTCAGGGAAATTTAAAATTGCAGAAGTATTACTTTGATGTAACCAAGGCAAATGACTTAGCTTTTTGCTAAGTGAAGTAGAAAGTTTTTTAAACGCATTAATTTGTCCCAGCGTAAAATCGCGCTCCTTTTCATCTTCACTTGCCGCCAGATGCGAAAAAAGACTTTTAGCGATAATGGAGTTACTTTGATTGAGATGATTGGCAAGCCATGAAATATCTTTTTCATTAAAGCCTAAGCGGTTAAGTCCGCTATTGAATTTGACGTGTACCGGATAGTGTTCTAATTGCTGCTCATCAGCAATTTTTAAAAATGCTTTAAACACTCGCTTGCTATATAAGCCCGGTTCTAAACAATGCTCAATACAGGCAGAAAAGTTTTGAGGTTGAGGATGTAAGACTAAGATAGGGGTTTCAATACCTGCTTTGCGTAGGGAAATTCCTTCATCTACATAAGCCACCGCAAAATAATCAATAGCAAGCTCTTGGAGTTTTTTAGCAATCTCTAACGCATCGCTGCCATAGCCAAAGGCCTTAACCACCGCCATAATTTTACCGTTAGACTTAAGTTTGCTCTTTAAATAATGAAAATTATGCTCCAGTGCACGCAGATCTATGGTGAGAACAGTTACGTGCATGCTTACTTTTTTGAGGTTTTAGAGACCTCTTCTGCTTGATTGACATCCATTTTTCGGACTTTTTCAGAGAGCATAGCTTTGTAGAATGCCGCTCTGCTCAAAGGTTCATATTCATCGGTTTCGCCTAAAACCACAAGGTCATTATTGGCCGTTTTTCGATGACTGTATTGCGCAAGATTGCCCGTTTTTACACATACCGCGTGAACCTTAGTCACATACTCTGCAGTGGCCATAAGGTTTGGCATAGGTCCAAAAGGATTTCCTTTAAAATCCATGTCTAATCCTGCGACAATTACCCTAATCCCTTGATTAGCTAAATCATTACAAACCGTGACAATCTCATCATCAAAAAATTGGGCCTCATCAATACCAATCACATCACAGCCATCGGCTAAAATTCTAATATTAGCCGCGGCGGGAACAGGCGTGCTTCTAATTTCGTTGCTGTCGTGAGAAACCACCATTTCTTCATCGTATCGCACGTCAATGGCGGGCTTAAAGATTTCTACCTTTTGTTTGGCAAACTGGGCACGCTTCAATCTGCGAATGAGTTCTTCGGTCTTACCAGAAAACATACTGCCGCAGATGACTTCAATCCATCCAAATTGCTCTTCGTGATTTACGGTATTTTCGAGAAACATTTCGTAATTTTCAGCTGAAATAGATAAGAACGACGAATTTCGCTTTATCAGCGCATAAAGTTAACCAAAAAAATCATCTAAGTCCGGTTTAGATAGGTTATATGAAATGAGTGTCAATAAATCTTGATCCACGTTGAAATGATTATTGGCAAGTAACATCTGACCTCATAAAACAATAAAAACACGAATGAAAAAGTCCTTAGAAGCAGAATTAATGAGTATCGCTCATAAGATCCTTAAGATGAGAGATCGCAGTAATGTGCATGAACTCAAGGAAGAAGCAAGGTTAGTGTATGAAAAATTAGCGGTGCTGGCTTTCGCCGAAGATCATTTTGAAGGAGCAAAACCTACTATAGGACAGAAGCAGGTTGAAGAAGCATTAATGGAAACCGAAGAGGAAGATTTTATCGCCATTGACATTGAAGATCCAATCAATGCTGATCAAGAACCCGAAGCAGAGTCAAAAGATGAAGTAAAGGTTGAAGATAACATAGAAGGAGATCAAACGCACGAAGCAGATACTGACCAAGATGATGTAACTGAAGATGAGGACCCACACTTTAAAGATGGTACCTTATTCAATCAAGAAGGTTTAATCGAACCTAATACTGAAAAAATTAAGGATATTGTGGCTCAAATGCCACCAGAAGGTCAGCAAGTAGACGATATGCTGGATGAGATCTTACCTCAAGAAACTTTTGAAAAAAGAGACTTTGCGGCAAATGTAGGGGTAGATTATGACAACATGCCCGTCTTTGAACCTGTAGATGAGCAAGCTAAATCAGTTAACGATACGTTTAAACATGGATTGGATATTGGTCTAAACGATCGGTTAGCATTTATCACTCATTTGTTTGATGGTAAAGAAGAAGAGTATAAAAAAACGATGAATTTAATCGATAGCTATACCGATCAAAAAGAAGCGCACAACCTTATTAAGGTTATCATCAAACCTCAATACAATCATTGGGAGGGTAAGGAGTCTTATGAAGAGCGCCTTATAGAAATCGTCGACCGTAAGTTTGATCAATAAGCATGCTCTATCTTGTCCCAACGCCCATTGGTAACTTAGAAGATATTACCCTTAGAGCCATTCGTGTTCTTAAAGAAGCCGATCTTATTCTCGCTGAAGATACCCGCACCAGCGGTAAACTGTTAAAACACTTGGAGGTGCAAACACCTATGCA
This sequence comes from Gangjinia marincola, assembly GCF_039523415.1. Classification (NCBI taxonomy): domain Bacteria; kingdom Pseudomonadati; phylum Bacteroidota; class Flavobacteriia; order Flavobacteriales; family Flavobacteriaceae; genus Gangjinia; species Gangjinia marincola. Next base: position 347,490 of record NZ_BAAAFG010000015.1, on the reverse strand, counting down.
GAGTTTCCATATGCATAATGAGCACAAGATGGTAGACCGTATTTTAGAAAAGTTAAAGGCAGGTCAACGTATCGCCGTGATTAGCGATGCCGGAACCCCGGGTATTAGCGATCCTGGGTTTTTATTAGTACGCGAAGCGCTTGCCAATGATATAAGCTTAGAGACCTTACCCGGAGCCACGGCTTTTGTTCCTGCCTTGGTAAATAGCGGATTGCCTTGTGATAAATTTGTGTTTGAAGGTTTTTTGCCGGTCAAAAAAGGACGCCAAACCCGGTTAACTTTTTTAGCCGAAGAATACAGAACCATGGTGTTTTATGAATCTCCACATAAACTGGTAAAAACGCTGGGGGATTTTCAGCAGTATTTTGGAGAAGACCGAGGCATTTCGGTATCCAGAGAACTCACTAAACTTTATGAAGAAACCATCCGGGGAACTGCGAAAGAGGTTTTACAACATTTTACTGCCACTGCCCCAAAAGGTGAGTTTGTGATTGTGGTGGCTGGCAGATAGTCAATTTGTTTATGGCGGTGAACAATTCAAGCTAAAAATTGTTTTCAGTGATGAACAGTTCTTCGACTTTCATTTTAAAGAATGTTAAATAGAGAGGCTGATGAGGTTGTCGGTTCATCTACATGCACCCTTCGACTGCGCTCAGGGGGACAATAAATAAGCTTTATTCTAAAGAATTAATAATAGAACCACAGAACTCTAACTCACCACTGCTCCGGGTTCAACACCATCTTCATCTGGATTAAGAAAGACGAGTTTACCTGTAGCATCTTCGGTCATAAGGATCATGCCTTCACTTTCTACGCCACGTAATTTACGCGGAGCCAAATTAACCAGCACCGTGACTTTTTTACCTACCACCTCTTCAGCAGAGAAATGTTCTGCTATTCCCGAAACGATAGTTCTAGTGTCCAGTCCGGTATCTACTTGAAGCACTAACAGCTTTTTGGTTTTTGCCATCTTTTCAGCAGACACAATTTTACCTACTCTCATGTCCAGTTTGGTGAAATCTTCAAAGGTGCTGATCTCTTTTTGAGGCGTGAGGGTTTTTGCTTCAGCCATATTTAATTGTTTTGTAGCTTCAAGTTTTGCTAGTTGGGCTTCTATTTGGTCGTCTTCTATCTTGTTAAATAATAGGGAAGCTTTTTCAATTTGGTAACCCGACTTCAACAAAGGTTTATCTTGCGAAATATCCTGCCAATCTAATTTGACTAAACTGGTGCGCAGACGTGCTGAAGGTTCGTCGCTAAGATTAAGCATGCTTTTTAACTTAGACGACGTAAAGGGTAAAAAAGGTTCTGATAAAACCGCCAACGCCGCTGCAATTTGTAGTGAGACATACATGATGGTTTTCACGCGATCCTCGTCCAGCTTAATGACTTTCCAGGGTTCTTCATCGGCCAAATATTTATTTCCTAATCGGGCAAGATTCATCAGCTCCTGGCTGGCTTCTCTAAAGCGGTATCGCTCAATGGAAAATCCTATATTTTCAGGATATTTTTGAACTTCGGCAAGTACCTCTTCGTCAACATTGCTCAAGGCTCCCGGTTGGGGTACAATACCATCGTAATACTTATTGGTTAGGACTACTACCCGATTGATAAAATTCCCAAAAACGGCTACTAACTCGTTGTTATTACGGGCTTGAAAGTCTTTCCAGGTAAAATCATTGTCTTTACTTTCTGGCGCATTAGCGGTCAACACATAACGCAACACATCCTGCTTTTCAGGAAAATCCTGTAAATATTCATGCAGCCAAACCGCCCAGTTTTTGCTGGTAGAAAGTTTTTGGCCTTCCAGATTTAAAAATTCATTTGCGGGAACATTATCGGGTAAGATGTAGCTCCCTTCAGCCTTTAAAATACTGGGGAAAATGATGCAGTGAAAAACAATGTTATCCTTACCGATAAAATGGACTAGCTTGGTGTCTTTATCCTTCCAATAGGGTTCCCAATCTTTCCCTTCGCGCTCCGCCCATTCTTTGGTAGAAGAAATGTAACCAATGGGAGCATCAAACCATACGTAAAGCACTTTTCCTTCACCACCTTCTACCGGAACGGGGATACCCCAATCCAAATCGCGGGTGACTGCTCTGGGGCGTAATCCATCATCAATCCAGGATTTACACTGGCCATAGACGTTAGGCTTCCAATCTTTTTTATGCCCTTTTAAAATCCACTCTTTTAAAAAGTCTTCGTAGTGATCAAGCGGTAAAAACCAGTGCTTGGTTTCTTTCAGCGTTGGTGTTGCTCCGCTGATTGTAGATGTAGGATTGATAAGATCAGTTGCGTTGAGGCTGGTGCCACAGTTTTCACACTGGTCGCCATAAGCTTCTTCATGTCCGCATTTAGGACAAGTCCCGGTAACGAATCGATCGGCCAAGAATTGATCTGCTTCGGGATCATACAATTGCTCGGTAACTTCTTCAATAAATTTCCCTTCAGTATGCAGCTTCTTAAAAAAATCACCTGCTGTTTCGTGGTGAATTTTGGCAGATGTTCTGGAATAATTGTCAAACGTAATCCCAAAATCATCGAACGACTGTTTTATAATCGCATGATAGGTATCGATGATTTCCTGTGGGCTCTTCCCCTCCTTTTTCGCTTTCATAGGGATGGCAGCACCGTGCTCATCGCTTCCACAGATAAACGCCACATCCTTGCCGGTTAAGCGCAAATAACGCGCATAAATATCTGAAGGAACATATACCCCGGCTAAGTGGCCAATATGAATAGGTCCGTTGGTATAAGGCAGAGCAGCGGTAATGGTATAGCGTTGTGGAGTCATAAAAATGGTTGTCAAAGGGCAAAGGTAAATGAATTTGAATTGAATTCGAACTTCAAAAAAGCTTACTTTAGTGAGGAAATTCTACCTTATCCATGAAAATTCCTGCTGTGCTTAAAAGAGGCGATAAAGTCGCTATCGTGGCTACCGCCCGAAAGATTTCTACGAATGAACTGGCTCCCGCTATTGCGTTGCTCAAGTCGTGGGATCTAGTACCAGTATTAGGCAAGTCAATTGATGCCGAAGATCATCAGTTTGCAGGAAGTGGTGCATGGAGAGCCGAAGATCTTCAACATATGTTGGATGACCCCTCCATAAAAGCCATTTGGTGCGCGCGGGGCGGATATGGCACTGTGCGGATGTTGGATAAACTAACCTTGTCTGCTTTCGCGGAAAAACCTAAATGGATTTTAGGATACAGCGATGTGACGGCGCTGCACAGTACGCTTCACAATCTGGGAATCGCTTCGCTGCATGGGCAGATGTGTTTAGACGTAGATCAAAAAACCGAAGCCTGTAGAGACTCCATCAAAAATGCGTTGTTTGGTAACTTGAATGCTCTTTCAGTAATCTATCCTTCCGATGAACTCAACCGAAAAGGGACGGCAACCGGCGAACTTATCGGTGGAAATTTATCGGTTTTATTCTCGCTCTGCGGGAGTGCTTCCGCTATAAATACCTCAGGAAAAATTTTATTTCTGGAAGATTTGGATGAGTACCTCTACCACATCGATCGTATGATGCAAAACCTAAAACGCAACGGAATGCTTGACAATCTCGCCGGATTGATCATTGGTGGGATGACCGGTATGCATGATAATACGATCGCCTTTGGAAAATCTGCCGAAGAAATTATTCTAGATACCGTCAAGGACTTTGATTATCCGGTATGTGTTAACTTTCCCGCAGGGCACATTACCGATAATCGTACGCTTATGTTTGGAGCAGAAGCAAGCTTAACGGTAGAAGTAAATGTAACCACCTTGAAATACATTTAGAGATGGCACAGCACAATGAATTGGGTAAAGCAGGTGAGAAAATGGCGATTGATCATTTAGTCAAACATGGTTTTATGATCAAGGAAACGAACTACAGGTTTCGTAAAGCCGAAGTGGATATCATTGCTCAAAAAGGAGAAATCCTAGCTGCGGTTGAAGTAAAAACCCGAAGTACCTCAGACTTTGGTAATCCACAAGATTTTGTGAAGCAAAAGCAAATTCAGTTGTTGGTAAGTGCCATGGACAATTATGTACAGGAAAATGACCTGGATGTTGAGGTGCGCTTTGATATTGTGGCGATTGTAAAAAATAAACTCGGCACCCGCATTGAGCACCTAGAAAATGCGTTTTATCATTTCTAAATTTCCGTGAAAGCGGGAATATCTAATAAACTTCTCGGAGATCAAAAGATTCCTGCATGCGCAGGAATGACAAACTACTACTATAATTATGAAGAATGTATACTCCTCTCCTCTTGGGATAGGTCGGGAGAGAGCACCAACGGCTGCAGCATCTCTAATGCCCGGTCTACTGAGGTTACTTTTTCAAAGGTAAGCAAGAGGCGTAATCCGTTTCTGGTTTTTTTCTCTTTGAGCGTAACATGATGGCGATGTGTTTGTACAAATTGCAACACGCGATTAAAGGCAGTACTTTGATAAAAGGCACTTTGCTGGTCGGCAATAAAAAAGCCAATCATCTTGTTGTTTTTCAAGACGATCTTTTCAATGCCTATACTGGTCGCGATCCACTTAACACGTACGCTATTTAACAAATCAACCGCTTCTTTTGGCAGTTCTCCAAATCGATCAACTAAGCGTGCCTCAAAGGCATTTAAATCGTCTTCTTTAGAAATTTTACTTAGCTCACTATATAAGTTGAGGCGTTCTGAAATGCTATTGATGTACTCATCTGGAAACAGCAATTCAAAGTCGGCATCCAGCTGGGTATCTTTTAAAAAGACCTTTTCCTGTTTGCCCTCTACTTCTTCGTACAACTCTTTAAATTCATTATCCTTTAATTCTTCGATGGCTTCATTGAGAATTTTTTGATAGGTGTCAAAGCCAATTTCATTGATAAACCCACTTTGTTCGCCTCCTAAAATATCTCCTGCTCCGCGAATCTCTAAATCCTTCATCGCAATATTGAGTCCGCTGCCTAATGCAGAAAACTGTTCAATCGCCTGGATGCGTTTTCGGGCATCATCTGTCATGGCAGAGTACGGCGGAGTGATCAAATAACAAAAGGCTTTTTTGTTGCTTCGGCCTACGCGACCTCTCATTTGATGTACGTCAGACAATCCAAAGTTATTAGCATTATTGATAAAAATGGTATTCGCATTAGGCACGTCTAATCCACTTTCAATAATGGTTGTAGAAACTAGCACATCAAATTCACCATTCATAAAGGCTAGCATAAGTTCTTCCAATTTTTTCCCTTCCATTTGGCCATGCCCTATGCCCACTTTAGCATCTGGAACTAGGCGTTGGATCATCCCTGCAACTTCTTTGATATTTTCAATACGGTTATGCACAAAAAACACTTGACCTCCGCGCTGTATTTCATAAGATACGGCGTCTCTGATTGTGTCTTCGTTAAATTGTATTACACTAGTTTCTACCGGATAGCGGTTGGGCGGCGGAGTCGTAATTACCGACAAGTCTCGTGCTGCCATTAGACTAAATTGTAAGGTACGGGGTATAGGAGTAGCCGTAAGTGTGAGGGTATCCACATTTTCTTTAATGGTCTTAAGCTTGTCCTTCACCGCTACACCAAACTTTTGTTCCTCATCAATAATTAGGAGTCCTAAGTCCTTAAATTTTACTGCTTTATTAACCAATTGATGGGTGCCTATAATGATATCTACTTTTCCCGCCTCCAGGTCAGCCAGCGTTTCCCTACGCTGTTTAGCCGTTCTAAATCGGTTGAGGTAATTTACGGTGACGGGAAAATCTTTTAAGCGTTCAGTAAACGTTCTAAAATGTTGGTAGGCTAAGACTGTGGTGGGTACTAAAACCGCTACCTGTTTGCCGTTATCAACTGCTTTAAATGCAGCGCGAATGGCTACCTCTGTTTTACCAAAACCAACATCGCCACACACCAATCTATCCATGGGGCGTTCGCTTTCCATATCTTTTTTCACCTCCTCTGTAGCAGTGCTTTGATCCGGAGTGTCTTCATAAATGAATGACGCCTCTAATTCGTGCTGCAAATAACTATCTAGATCGTATTGAAATCCTTTTTGTAATCGGCGTTTTGCGTAAAGTTTGATAAGGTTAAAGGCAATCTCTTTAACTTTTTTCTTTGTTTTTTTCTTGAGCGCTTTCCAAGCGGCGCTACCTAATTTGTAGATTTTTGGAGCTGTACCATCCTTACCATTGTATTTGCTAATTTTATGTAAGGAGTGAATACTCACATACAAGATGTCACGTTCTCCATAAGCAAGTTTGATTGCCTCCTGTTTTTTTCCGTTTACATCGATTTTTTGAAGTCCGCCAAATTTTCCAATACCGTGATCAATATGTGTGACATAATCACCAACCTCTAGATTGGTTAGCTCTTTTAAAGTAATGGCTTCTTTTTTGGCGTAGCCATTTTTTATGCTGAATTTATGGTAGCGCTCAAAAATCTGATGATCGGTATAGCACGCCATGTTCAAGTCATGATCAATAAATCCTTGGTAGGCTGAAAACTGAATCGTTTGATACTGTTTTACATCCAGCGTAGCGTCATCAAAAATATCGTGAAAACGTTTAGCCTGCTGCTCACTCACACAAAAAATGTAATTAGACATTCCCTGATCGTAATTTTCATTTAAATTTTCAATAAGCAAGTTGAACTGCTTATTAAAACTTGGTTGAGGAGTCGTATTAAAGGAAATGACTTCACCTGCATCAGCCTTTTTTTGATCGTGTCCCGTGAGGTTTTGAATACGCGTAAAATCCTGTAATTGTGTTTCTATTATTCTTGACGAACAAAACAATTCTTCAGGTTGCTGGCGGGTAATTTCTGAGGTTAATTTATCAAAAGCCTCTTTGGCAAGGGATAAATTTTTATCCAACTGTTGAAACAGTAAGGATTGATTTTTAATAAAGATGACGGTCTTCGCCGAAATGTATTTCAAAAAACTTTCTCGTGTTTCCTGAAGGGTTTTATTCTCCACATTAGGAATTACCGTGATTTTTTTCACTTTATCCGTAGAAAGCTGGGTTTCTATATCAAAGGTTCTAATGCTGTCCACTTCGTCTCCAAAAAACTCTATGCGATAGGGTTCATCATGGCTAAAAGAGAATACATCAATGATCCCCCCTCGAACAGAAAAATCACCAGGCTCTGTAACAAAATCCACGCGTTTAAATTCGTATTCAAACAGCATTTCATTGACAAAATCCAGCGAAATTTGATCTCTAATTGAGATTTTCAAGGTGTTTTTTTCTAGTTCTTTGCGGGTAACTACTTTTTCAAATAGCGCATTGGGGTAAGTTACAATTAAAGCAGGTTTTTTACGGCTGTTAATGCGGTTAAGCACTTCTGCCCGTAATAGAACATTCGCATTATCTGTAAGTTCAATTTGGTACGGGCGCCTGTAACTGCCCGGATAAAAGAGCACGCGATCTTCACCTAGCAATTGTTCTAAATCATTGAGATGATATGCGGCCTCTTCTTTATCATTAAAGATGCATAAAAAAGGTTGATCGGTCCTTTCAAATAAGGCAGATAGCACAAAAGAATAGGAGGAACCAATAAGGCCGGTTATACAGGTATTTTTTTGTGACTGGGCAATAGCGTCCCCTAGTTTTTGCAGGGGCAAAGACTGTGAATAGGCTTCGGCAATGATTTTCTTACTCAAAAAAGCAATGTTTTTTGCAAATATAACGGCTTTTAAAAACCAGGGCTTGTCCCATGCAAGATTTACCATTTTAATAACAGCCAAAGCCCATCGCAATGCCTAATTTTCGGCATGACGAAAAAAATTACCAAAGAACACTTTGATGTATTCGTGATTGGAAGTGGAACGGCCGGTAAGACCGTTGCCCATAAGGCTGCTGCGCAAGGGAAGCGGGTTGCCATGGCCGATCATCAACCTTACGGTGGAACATGCGCTAATAGGGGATGCGACCCTAAGAAAGTGTTGGCAAATGCGAGTCAATTAATCGCCAAAAGCAGAGATCTAGCTCAAAAGCAAATTACCACAGAGGCTAAAATTCAGTGGGAACATCTACAAGAATTTAAACGTAGTTTTACTGATGCAGTGCCGGCATCTACCGAAAAAAACCTATCTCAACAAAACATCACATTGTATCATCAATCCCCAAGATTTTTAGATGAAAATACATTAAGCGTTGAAGGAAAAACCATCACAGCAGACCGTATAGTAATTGCCACTGGTATGACTCCAAGGACGTTACATATTCCCGGCGAGCAGTTCTTTCAAACAAGTAAAGACTTTTTAGAATTAGAATCCTTACCCGAGTCTATGATTTTTATTGGTGGAGGCTATGTGGCCATGGAATTTGCTCATATGGCAGCGTACTGCGGGGTAGAGGTGACCGTGATTGAGCGAAATGACAGGATCCTGCAACTTTTTGATGAAGATCTAACGAAAAAATTACAAGAGGCATCTCAGGAAATAGGAATCACATTTATTTTTAATGCCGAGGTGGTAGAAGCAGAGTCCTTACAGAAAAATATTCGGGTATACTATAAAAAAGAAGGGAAGCGAGAAGAAGTTAAAGCCAGGATGGTTATTAATGCCTCAGGTAGAGTGCCTTCAATTGATCAATTGGATTTGGAAAATGGGAATGTAGACGTTTCGAAGAAAGGAGTGACCGTAAATAAATACTTGCAAAGCCCTACGAATAATAGGGTGTTTGCCTGTGGAGACGTGGCAGCATCGGGAAATTTGCCACTTACTCCACTATCTGGTATCGAAGGGAATATCGTGGCCGATAATATTTTGAACTCAACCATGCGAGAAGAAAAATGCCCGGTAATACCAACAGTGGTTTTTACCCAACCTCAACTCGCTACAGTTGGCTTAAGCGAAGAAGAAGCGAAAAAACAGAATATAAAAGTTAACATTAAAAAAGGGCACGTACCTAATTGGTATAATGCCAAGCGGGTAAATACAAATTATTACTGCTATAAAACCTTAGCAGATCAGGAAGGAATAATTGTTGGCGCTCAACTACTCTCGCCAGAAGCAGGTGAATCCATCAATTTATTAGCGTTAGCGATTCAACACAAAATGACGGTAGCACAGTTTCAAAAAAGCGTTTACACCTATCCTAGTTGGGCAAGTGACCTACAGGCGATGTTCTAATTAATTTTTCTCCGTCTTTAGCAATTGGATCTTATCAGATAACGGTGTGAGCGGTCTGTCAGTTTGAGCGGAGTCGAAAACGATCTTTTAACTAATAGCAACTCTCTTTCATCTATTAACTCGCTCCTTTATTTTTAAAAAAGGATTCGTATGTCTATTTACATATCCATGAATCCCGGTTGCGATAAATAAGACTACAGCACCACCTAGCGCCGTATATGCAATGAATTCCTGATCGGCTTTATGCCTCACATAAATAGCAACTAATGCCCACAAACCGACCATTGCAAATTCACGCATGTTTCGGGTGATGATCATAAAGCCGTTAACCAGCGTAGCAACACTAATCATAATAAGTGTCCAGGTTTCATCGCTAAGCCCAAATCCATCCCATCCTATTTTTGTCAAGTATGCAGAAACATTTGCGATAGTAGCCACAGCAATCCATCCTGAATACAAACAAATGGGCCACCATACAAATGCAATAATAGAAATAGGCGCATCCCAACGTTCCATGTTGGTCTTAATGATTACTTGAATTAAGCAAACTAAGATTCCCAACATGATCAAAACAGATAATCCGGTATATTCATACACAAAGGCAAATACCCAGGCGCAATTCAATAGATTTGCCAGCATAAACCAATACTCAGTCTGTACAATGACATCAGTTGGGGTTGAATCTCCAAAAGCTCTTTTAAGCTGAAAGATGGAGTACGCCAATAAACTCAAAAAAATCAAGCCCCAGATAGCAAATGCATAGCTTGCAGGGGTGAAAAGATTGTCATATTGATCACTTAACTCCCCTATGGTGGTGTTATTAAGTCGCAGCGCCTGCGAAACGTAATTCACTGCAATCACAAGCACTACAGAGATGGTATTTAGAACTGCCAATCGTTTTATCATAAATCGATTTTTTTGAAGACTCTTATCAATTTTTCCAGGTCATGGGCATCATTATATACATGTGGTGAGACGCGAATGGCTTTGCCGCGGTAGGACACGTAAACACCTTCGGCTAGCAGCTCCTTTTTGAGTTGTTCCATGGGGATAGTTTCGGGCAAATAAACCCCAAACAAATGATACGCCGTATGTTGATCATCTTCAATATAACAACCTAATTCTCTTAACTCTTGAATCGCTTCCGCAGAAATACTTTGGCAATACTGCTGGATATGAGCCGGCTTCCAGTGTAATAGTTGATCAATGGCTGTGATAAGCATAGGAACGAGAATAAAATTACTGGATTCTCCTACCGAATATTTCGCCGCTTTAGGCTGGTAGCGCTCCTCATAAAGCGTTAGGCCTGCGAAATCTTCACTATTGTAACGGCTCATCCAATTATGTTCAATGGGTGTTCCTTCATTAAAGGTATCGGCATAATAGGCCATCCCCAGAGAATAGGGGCCCATGAGCCATTTGTAGCCGCCACATATTAATGCATCTGGTTGAAGCTCTGCCACATCAAAAGGCAATGCACCCACACTTTGAGTACCATCAATGATGAGTTTTGCATGTACTTGACTAGCTTTAGCTCTGATTAGCTTGAGGTCAAATAAGGTTCCATCTGCCCAGTGAATATGACCCATGGCAATGACGGCAGTCTCAGGATTAATCGCGTTAAGAATACTAAGATTCCATTTTTGCCCCCGATCGGTGAACTCGCTGGGAGGTGCGATTATTCTTATTTTAGCATCATTCTTTTTTGCCAGTTCTTGCCAGATGTACACATTGCTGGGAAACTGCTCATCAATCAAAAGAATCTCATCTCCGGCCTGGATAGGACAATTATTGGCTGCATTGGCAATCCCGTAGGAAACCGAAGGGATAATCGCACAATTTTCGGGATCTGGTGCATTAATCAGCTTTGCAAAGATGTTCTTTAGTTGTTTGCGCTGCGTAAAGAAATCAGTGTCCTTAATGAGATGTGGCTGAACTTTTCTTTTGATCGATGCGATCCCGATTTCAGAAACAGCGCTAAGCTGAGGTGACATGTATGCTCCATTGAGATAGGTGATCTCTTCGGGGAGATCAAAAAGATGTTTTTGAGAAGAAGTTATGCTCATACTGGCACTAAAATAACCTCTTTTTTGGTAATAGCATAGACTTCTTCGGCATCTTCGGGATTGAGTAGGTACAACCCAGTGAACTCTCCAAATGCTGGAAAAATAAGTTGATGGGCTGACTTAAAAAAACAGGGGAGTTTAAGTTGTTGGCGCCCGCCACCTACCAAGCGTATACCAGGATGAATATGACCACAAAAATTAAAGAATCCTTCGCGCTCTTCAGGGTGGTGCGTAAGTAAAAATCCGTCTAGTGCAAGTTCTGATCCTACTACAAATCCAATGGCTTCATACCTCAAGGGGGAGATAATATCATGATTCCCAGCAATGAGTATAAGCTTTGCTGTTTGCCTGGCCACCCAATTAGAAAATAAATGCCATTCACTATTGATCGCAGAGTGAAACAGATCGCCTAGAAAACAAATCGTAGCAGGTGTAAACGCATCAACCACACGATCTAATTGATCAAAATTTTTGAGAATTGCCTTTGGCGGAACCGCGCTACCGTGCTTTCTAAAATGAGCTACTTTACCCAGATGAACATCTGCAATAAGCAGCATGCTGCGCTCTTTCCAGAAGATTGCTCCGGTGGGGTGAAGTACAAAGGTTTGTTTGTGAATGGAAATGTATTGGATCATAAAAGCGACGCAAAGTTATAAAACACGAGAGTTAAACGATAACATATCAGCGATAACTCCCAATAATCTTTAAGGTGATATTTATCGCCTCATAAGCTTAGCCGTCATGCGTCTAATACGATCCTCTAATTTTTCACTTGAAAGTTTTTCGCGCAGTCGATCTGTAATAATTGGAAAAGAAAATGGGGTTGCTTTTTCACAGTGTTTCCAAACAATTTGTTGAGCTTCGATTCGTTCTAATGCGATTCGTAATCGGCCTTCTTCTAATTGATGTTCAAAGGTTTCCCTAAAGGCCTGCTGAAATAAAATATTATCAGCTTCATAATCCCTAAATACATCAAAGAGCAGTTGTGAATTGCTTTGCAGATGTTTCATTTTGATCATTTTATGTGGATATCCTGTAAAAACCATCCCGCTAATGACGGCAATATCTCTGAATTTTCTTCGGGCCATTTCGGTAGCATTTAAGCTCTTTTGCAGGTCATCTAGCAAATGATCAGGACTAAATAATTCATTGTCCAGTACTTGTTGAATATCTACCGCATGATCAGAAAGTAATTCAAAGCCATAATCATTGAATGCCAGGCTAAACGTAATTGGTGATAAAAGGCTAATGCGATATGCCAATAAACTTCCCATGGCTTCATGCACAAAGCGGCCTTCAAAGGGATAAATTACCATGTGATGACCTTCACGTGTCTCAAATGTTTCAATCAGCAATTCTTGATTACTGGGAATGATACTTTCTACCTGTTGTTGCTTAAAAATATGCTTCAGTGATTTGAGCTCTCTGGAATAAAGATTCCCTGCCGAAGCCTGATATAATTCTGCCCTCAATAATTCGCTCATTTGGGCTGAAAGCGTCATGCGTCCACCAGACCATGAGGGGACCCGATTTGTTTTTTTAGTCGAATTCTTAACATGCACCTGCATATCTTTAATTCTGATAAACTCCAGGTTTTTTCCAGCGAATGTGAATACATCCCCTCGAGTAAGTTTAGAAACGAAATATTCTTCAATGGATCCAATATATCCCCCTTTTTGATACCTTACACTAAGAACAGCATCTCCAACGATAGTTCCTATTTGTAGTCGGTGCCGCATGGCAACGGCGCGGCTTTGAATAAAAAACCTTCCGTCCTCTGCTACTTCTACTTTTTTATATTCATCATAATTTTGTAAGGACTGGCTGCCTACAGTAATAAATTGAAGCATCCAACTCCATTGATCTTGAGTTATGCTTTGAAAACAAAAGGTTTGTTTAACTTCCGGAAAAATTTCTTCTGGATAAAATCCACCCGAAACCGCTAAAGAGGTAAGGTATTGAATCAAAACGTCAAAACTATTTAGATAGGGAATGCGATCTTCTACCGCCTGCTTTTTAACCGCTTGTTGCAATGCGGAAGCTTCTACTAATTCAATCGCGTGAGTAGGTAAAAAATAGATCACACTTACTGCTCCAGGTCGATGCCCACTACGTCCTGCACGTTGTAAAAATCGGGCAACACCTTTAGGTCCGCCAATTTGAATAATCGTTTCTACTGGTGCGAAGTCAACGCCTAAATCAAGACTGGATGTGCATACTACCGCTTTTAGCGTTTCTGCTCTGATCGCCTGTTCAACCCATAAACGGGTCTCTTTGTTAATGCTACTGTGGTGCATGGCAAACTCCCCGGCAAACTCTGGATATCGTTCTAGAATACGTTGAAACCAGATTTCGCACTGGCTTCGTGTATTGGTAAATAACAAGGTGGTTTTGCTGTTGCGAATGATGGGAATTACCTCATCTAAAAGATGAATACCCAAATGTCCACGCCACGGAAAGGTCTCCATTTTATCTGGAATGATGCTTGCAACTTTGATATTTTTTTTAATGTTGGCTTTTACTAAGACAGAATTTTGAAAAGCCTTAGAATCTGGCCCTAACAAAACTTCGCGGGCTTGATCTAAATTCCCTATGGTGGCTGATATTCCCCAAATTTTCAATTTAGGTGCAACGGTTTTTAAACGAGAAAGCGCTAGTTCCATCTGCACACCGCGTTTTGTGCCAAATAGTTCATGCCACTCGTCAATAACAATTGCAGAACAATCCTTAAATAATTTTTGATAGTCTTTTGAGGCAAGAAAAAGCTGAAGACTTTCTGGTGTAGTAATCAATAAATCGGGTGGATTTCTTTTTTGAGCAGCACGTTCTTTTTGAGGAGTATCCCCAGATCTAATGCCTACTGTGAGTTGAGTGTCCAAATCGTTCGCCACACGTTCTGCAGCTTGTTTAATTTCCTGCGACAATGCCCTAAGCGGAGTAATCCAAATGGCTTTTAATCCTTTTTTCTTATTGGTTTTATATTCGGGATTTGATTTGATATAGTTTAGCACAATAGGGAACCACAGCGCATAGGTTTTTCCGCTACCTGTAGGAGCGTTTAATAAGCCGTGTTTTCCTTCCAAAAAAGCCTTCCAGGTTTTCTTTTGAAATGGAAAAGGCTTCCAGCCCTGTTTTGCAAACCAATCAATGGCTATAGTATAAAGTTCTTTTCTGTTCATGAGGGGAACTTACCTGTCATTCCTTTATCTTTTCAAGGATTCGGAATAGCATTATGATTCTGCAGATTCTTTCATCTCTTTGGAAGGATTCGGAATGAGTGCCTTGAGATCTTCTAACGTATTTGCCTCTTCTATTTTTTTGTCTTGCCGCCAGCGTAAGATTCTGGGAAACCTGGTAGCAATCCCACTTTTATGTCTTTTTGAAAGGGCAATCCCTTCAAAGGCTATTTCAAATACATGGTGAGGTGTTACTTGGCGCACTGGTCCAAATCTATCTGTTGTATTTTTCTTGATCCAGGCATCTACTTTTCTAAATTCGGCATCGGTTAAACCAGAATAGGCTTTGGCAAAAGTCACCAGCTCTGATCCATCATCACTCCAAAGTCCAAAGGTGTAATCTGTAAAGAGATTAGAGCGTCTCCCGTGTCCCCGCATAGCATACGTGAGCACAGCGTCAATGGTTAATGGATCTACTTTCCACTTCCACCAGTCGCCCTTTTTTCTACCTACTAAATAGGGCGAATTCTTACGCTTGATCATAAGTCCTTCACTTCTCATTTCGCGTGCCCTATTGCGTTCTTCGGCAGCTTCTTCCCAAGAGGAAACCTCAACTGTTTGAGATAAGTGCAGGGGAATTTCTTCTTCCTTCAATTTATCGTACAAACTTTCTAGTAATCTTCTACGCTCTACAAATGCTGTTTCACGTAAGTCCTTACCTTGCCACTCCAACAGGTCATACGCTTTTAGAATCACCGGGGTATTTTTGAGTAACGCCTTAGAAACAGTTTTACGTCCTATTCGAGTTTGAAGATCGTTAAAGGTTCCTATTTCACCTTCAGGGAAAGGTAAAATTTCACCATCGATCACTGTTCCATCTGGAATGGCTTCCGCGAAAGCGGAAAACTCTGGATACTTATCTGTCACCAATTCTTCTCCGCGACTCCACACAAAGATTTGATGATCGCGAATGATGACCTGTGATCGAATTCCGTCCCATTTATGTTCAAAACTCCACTCCTTTACATCGCCCAAATCGCCGGGTTCATTTTCAATGGCATACGCCAGGTAAAAGGGATAAGGTTTAGAGAGATAATCTTCTTCACGCTCCTCTATGATCAACTGCTGAAAGCTGGTTTCTTGAGGTTTCCAGTCTCCCATAAGTTTATAGGCCAGAATATCCTCGTCAATATCGGTGGCTTTTGAAAGCGCTCTGGTCATTAGTTTTTGACTTACACCAATCCTAAAACTACCTGTGATTAATTTTGTGAAAACGAAACGTTCATAGTAGTTGAGTTGCTCCCAATTTTCAAAAAGGTATTCTTTTTTATCCTCGTCTGATTTTTTCTTGAGGATGATCATTTCTTCGAGATACTGGGTAAGACTCTTTTCAGAAGATGAATCGGCAGGCGGAATGATGAGTGCGATGGTTTCGGCTAAATCGCCAACAATGTGATAGGACTCTTCAAATAGCCATAACGGAATATTTGCCAGTTCTGAAGCCCATTCGCGCAGCAAGGTTGTGTTTACCGGTCTTGGCGGTCTACGGTGTGATAAAATGGCAATCGTCCAAAGTTTATCCTGATCGCTAGCCAAATTAAAATATTGCGTTAGCGCAGCGACCTTTGCGTTAGTTTTGTTGGTGCTATCTAAGGCTTTTATGAGTGTCGCGAAATTTTTCATCTCCCATCCTAGATCCTTCCCTAGGGGAAGGACCTTTTATATTTATTTATCAGCGTTATTACTGTTCATATGCTCTTCTCCCTCTCCTTTGGAGAGGGTAAGGGGAGAGGAATCTAATTCTCCCAGTTCGCCTTCGTATTGGGTTTGTTCTGTACGCGCATCGTAGCCTTGTTCCCGCAAGTAGCGTGAAAAAATATCTGTATAACCATGGGTACAAATGATTTTTTCAGCTCCGGTGGCTTTTATACTTTGTAAAAGTCCTTGCCAATCACAATGATCTGAAAGAACAAAACCTTTATCAATCGCACGCCTGCGACGTGCTCCTCTAAAGGTCATCCACCCGCTGGCAGATGCGGTGACATAAGGCACCATTTTTCTAATCCAGGTAGAACCGTGCGCACTGGGCGGAGCGACTACTATGTTCCCTCGTATTTCTTCTTTGGTCGTTTCTTTGGTGATTCTGGTAGTCTGAGGCATATGGGTGATTTCGCGAATCACTTCGGTCATATTTTCAATGGCGCCATGGGTATAAATCTTTCCAATTGAGGTGTCGAGATAACGAAGTAATCGTTGCGCCTTGCCCAAGGAATAACCAAAAATTATAGATGTCTTTCCTTCAGCTTTATTTTCTGCCCACCATGTATTAATGTCATGAAAAACCTCTCGTTGAGGAGTCCATTTAAATGCGGGTAGGCCAAAGGTACATTCCGTAATAAACGTATCGCATCGAATAGGTTCGTATGGTGTTGCAATACCATCATCTTCGGTTTTATAATCGCCTGTAAAAACCCACACCTCTCCTTGATGCTCTACTCTAATTTGGGCGCTCCCAATAATATGGCCAGCGGGATGAAAGCTAAACTTTACGTTATTTATGCTGAAGGTTTCGTTATATTTCTTCCCTGTGACATTGATATCGCCCAACCTATGTTTAACAATGGGTGCATTATCAGTATAGGTGATGTAATTTTTATGTCCCCACCGGCTGTGATCTGCATGACCATGTGAAATGATGGCTTTATCAACTGGACGCCAGGGATCTAAATACACACCTGCTGCTGAACAGTAGATACCTTTATCTGTAAACTCTAAGAGGGGGGATTTTCTTTTGCGCATAGTATTACAAGGGAAATTACTAAACACTTAAAAGGATAAAAACCGTTTAAGAAAAGATTGGCAGGAGTTTAACCCAGATTGCTAAAATGAATAGTTCACAGCCAGGATTAAATTTCGACCCGCAGCGGCAATTCCAGATGAATAGGTGCGGTAACGTTGATCCGTAATATTTTCTAGGGTAGCAGAAGCTGACCAATTAGACGTGAAGTTATAACGCGATATAAAATTAAGGGTGTACCAGGAGGGTGAAAATGGATCACCATTATCATCAATCGCATAGAGGTAGGGCTTTTCTTGTTCTGTAGGGGCTAACTCTTCAAATGAAAACCCACCACTGTATTCGCTAAAAACGTCTAAAAGAAACTTTTTATTCTTAAATGTGAAATGTGTATTCCCAAATGCTGGAGCGGCGTGACGTAGTGGGAATTCCTCTCCATTCTCTTTGGAGACTCCTTTGGTTACGTTGATTTGAGATAATAGTGTAAGATGTGGGGTGAATCTAAGTTTTGCGCCAGCTTCTACCCCATAAACTCTAGCTTCAGAGGCATTTTGAATCGCTTGTACCTGGCTCAATTCACCTTGAAATTCAATCATATCTTCCCCGTTAAGCTCAAAGTCTCTGCGTATAAATGCATTGTCAAGAATAGTATAATACGCAGCTACATCAAAGGCCAGTGCTTTTGATGCCTGAAGCTGAAACCCAAGTTCTGCGTTATAGGCTTTCTCTGGCTTTAAATCAGGATTGGGTACAACCACAAAACCTTCTGCCAGATCAAATACTTTACCTACATCATCGATATTAGGAGCTCTAAATGCTGTAGAAAAATTAAGTTTCCAGCTCAACCCCTGATTTACATTCCATGCCAGACCAGCGTTTCCGGTTAGTGCACCCGTATTGATATTCATTTCTTCAAACGGAAAATCTATGAAGGAATCATCGAACATGGCATCGATATGGATAAAGTTATAGCGTAGACCTGATAATACCGTAAGCTTAGGATGAAGTTTGGATTGTATACTGGCATAAGCCGCCGCAGAAATCCAATGCGAATCATTAGGATAACGCGATTGATCAGGTTGCACAGTTTGAGTATCAATATTTTTGACAGAGGCCTTTGATCCAACAGTATTCAACACACTTTGAAGCCCATAAAATACATTTGTCCTTTCCTTTAGCTTTTTGGTAAAATCAACACTTAGTTCGTGAGCATCTACCTGCTCCTGCGATTGAAAAAAGTCATTTCCTCCAAAGTCACGGTCATTTCGGCTTTCCTCAAAAAATTGGTAGGCATACGACCATTTCATGTTGTCATACAATAGCTTTAGACGGGAGTGATTTGCTTGAATATTTGCCGATAGCCAGGTTTGCGGCCCGTAAAACCACTCGGCAGATCTAAATTCCCCATCTTGCTTTCTAATTAAACGATCATACCTTGGAAAGTCTGATGTTGTCGAAAATAAAACGCCCAGTTTAAGTTCCCAGTCTTGTGAGGATAGGTACCTTAGTTTTTGTGCCAAATTAATCTGATCATAACCCGTAAATTTTTGAATTCTGGGGTTTTCATTTTCGGCCATCACGTCTTCTCCATTTATCGTTGTTTGGAAATCTGGTCGCAGATATTCAGTTGGACCATTGCTCCCCATGCGCAAATCTTCAAAATCAGTATAGGTAATACTTGTAAGCGAAGACCAATTTCTTCCGCCGAAGGCGAAATCAACATGACCTGTTTTTTCTTCATTGGCTGAAGCATACCGTGTGGTTGCGTTAAGACTAAGCAATTGGATCTCTCCACTTGAAAACCCGGGAGTTTTTGTATAAAAATTCGTTACTCCACCCACAGCATCACTCCCATAAATCACGGACCCTGGACCTAGAATTATTTCTGTACGATCAATCAAAAAAGGATCAATGGAGATTACATTTTGCAGGTTCCCGCTCCTAAAGATGGCGGTGTTCATACGCACCCCGTCAACCGCAATCAATAGGCGGTTTGTAGAGAACCCTCGTATCATTGGACTACCCCCTCCCAACTGACTTTTTTGAACGAACACTTTACCGCTGCTTTCTAACAGGTCTGCAGAAGTCTGGGGATTAGCGATGATGATATCTTCACTGGTTAAGCTGACAATTTGTTGCGGAATATCCTTTTTTTTCTGCTGAAACTTCGAAACAGATAAGACAATTTCGTTTAGTTGATTATCATCTGCCTGGAGAATGACAGTAGTATTATTTGAGAGAATTTTGATCTTGGTTGTTGTAAGTAAATGATGGGAAATATGCTGAAAATGAAGTATTTCATTTTCCTCAAATGCCGAAATATCGGCGATACCATCAAAATCTGTCAATGCGCTCTTTGATCTATCTTCATTGTAAATGGCTACATTAAAAAGAGGGCGATTATCTATTGCCGAAACAACCGTAATCTGTTGGGGGTAAGCATAGATAGAAAGAATTAGAAAAAGTCCTGTAAGTACTGTGTTACGCATTAATTGAATATTTCATTCAGCACCTTTACTGATTGAGGTTTTTTAAAACCGTGCAAATGTAGTTCATAGTATGATAACAGCATCTCCAGAACGTTTAATCTATCAGTTTTGGTTATTTTAGTTACGCCAAGGTCATCAAAATTCATGCCTAGAAAGACTTTGAGAAGACTCACATTATTGCCTGTGATGCAGTAACTGTTTGTTTCAATTGATTGAAATGTACCATCCAGCATATTAAAATAGTCTGCTTGTAGATTAGTTTCATCTGGATAGAAGCCTAAATAGGAAGAAAGCTTAAGCAAGAACAGCACATGAAAATTTGCGATGTGATCATGTTGGTCAAGCCAGATCATACTTTTTTGTAAAAAATTAAACATTGAAATGTTTTTTTCCTCTTCTTGGATAGAGGTTTTTAACACATCAGATAAGAAAAAGAGTAAAGCTGTTTTAGTAATATCTGTATGTAACGATTGATAAGGAAAGCTAATTTTTGCTTCATTAATGCGCTCTAAATTTCCTTTATCCTTGTGAACAGCTATTAATTCTAATTGAGTTAAGGGTTGAAATAATGCCGCACGAACTTTTCCTTTCTTACTTTTTAGAATTCCGCGTAATAGATATGTTTTTAAACCTGAAACTTTGGTATAGCATTTTACGATAAGATCTGCTTCACTGTATTTTATCGCGCTTATAACTATAGCTTTTGTTTGGACTTGCATTAACGAATAATCATAATTTTAGAAACAGTAGTTTCAGTTTGATCTTCGGCAGTAATCAATACTAAATACACTCCTGAGGCTACTTTATACTTTCCAAAAGCCGTTGTGTCCCATTGAATGCTTCCGCCTTGTGTAGTTTGCTCAAAAACAAGATTCCCTTCCACATCAGTAATCTTCACATTTGCAGCGCTGGTTAATCCGTCTATAGTAACGACACCTTGAAAACCTGGTCGTACAGGATTAGGATAAGCGAACACGTTTTCAAGATTTTCCCTAGGACCTGTGACGTCCCCTTTAAAAGCTAATAAGCCTTTATCTGTTCCAATATAAACCGTTCCTGTAACTTCATCAATTGCTACTTCCTGGACATTATTTGATGGCAAAGGAGAATTTTCTTTCGTGAAATGGTAGATCGTTTCCTGACCATTAGGAGAAAAATAAAATACTCCTGAACTTACTGTAGAAATCCATTTGTTATTCGCGCCATCTACTTCGATATCCGTAATAGTTTGTTCAAATAATAATTCCTGAGCTACTCCATCCTGTTCGATAATAATTGGCCGAGATTGAGGTTGACTTTCTGTAAAAATAGAGGCGGGAGATGAGACACGCCTTAAACCACTTCTGGTACCTACCCATAATATTCCGCTCTGGTCGAGTGCCATAGCTCTTACCTGATTGAGTAGAAAGCTGTCGTCCTGACTTTGGATTTCAAACTGTGCAATGTTGCCCGAACCTGGTTGATAACCAACTATACCAAACTCTGAGGTTCCAAAATAGACATTATTGGAACGATCAATGACCAATCCAGAATAACCAGTAACACCAGCAATGTCATCTACTACTGATGAAATATTGACTTCACTAAAATTTCCAGTGGGACTTAGAATTTTTAAAGGATCGTCGCTTCTATTATCCAAAATCCAAAGGTTTCCCTGGCTATCAAATTCAATTTCATTTACACGTGTATCGTTCTCTCCATCAGGATCCTGATCTGTTAAAGGACTGTTCGTAGAATCGTATCTTACTGTTGGAACCCCGTCAACAATATTTAGTACTCCTTTATGAAAAGATGCTAGGTAAACATCGTTAGAATTAAATGGATTTATGGCAATTTCTGCTATTTCTGGCGTTTCTAAAATTTCATTGAACGAATAATTTATCCATTCATCTCCATCAAAGAAACTTACTCCGCGATTATTTAAAGGAAATGGATTGTATGAAGCACTGTATTCACCGTACCCAACCCACAATTGAGATGGTGCTGTATCAATTGTAAAAATGTTATTAAGAAGTGGAGTATTAGGGTTAAGCGATTCGTATTCATTAGACAAAGAAAAATTAGATTGAAAAATACCTAAGTCATCATGACCTATAAATACCTGATCTCCTATAATTTCAGAAGCCGCAAGTTCTAGTTGAATCTCATCATTAGATTCAAAGAATGTTACAAGATTAAAATCAGAATCGTACGCAAAAACAATATTTTCAGTCGTAACTAAAAGTGTGTTTTCGCTAGTAGAAAAATCTCTTATTTGTTCATCATAAAATTGAATAAGTTGAAAATTATTGGATTCTAATCTATAAACACTTCGGTTAGTTCTAGAAGCGTATAAATCTTCACCAAAAACTTCAAGATTCGACCACGATCCGCCATTGGCAACAGACCAGTTCTCAAAATCTGTTAAGCCGCCAGAACTAAAATCTGCCTCTCTTATTCCATCTCCTATTGTGGCGGCATAGATTTTATCATTGATAATGGCGACATCTTGAACTCTCACATTTGAGGCATTTTCACCAATAAAATACGTGTCGCCAAATTCTAAAAATTCCAGATTGAATTCTGATATACCAAACTCTGAAGCGATATAAATAAGATTATCCTTTTCAAAAAAGCTATTTATTTTTTTCTCGGCGGGTGAAATCCCGATTTTATCCACAATTCCTACATCGGTAATAATTTCTCCTGATTCATCAAGAACGACTTCAATAAGACCGTTTCGATAACCTAACATGAGTAATTCGTAATTTTCAGAATAATATATCGTTGTTATATCTTCACCAGAAAGACCGTCTATAGCAGAAAATTGTTTTATTTCTTGAGAATCGATATCGTAGCTAAAATAGGCATTTTCAGCGGCAGCATAGATTTTACCATTACCCTTAGTAACATCTTTAATTTGATAATAACTGAACAAATCTTGCCAACGATCAATGGAAACCTCTTGGGAATACATCCCATGGCTGAGAACACAGAGTAGAAAAAAAGCGTAAAGAATCCTCATGAAATAATTAAAAAATTAAAACCATGCTATGGTTTAACTAATTTCTACTTTAGATATTGTAAAAAAGTCACTTAGAATTCTAAGTGACTTTTAAAATTGTTTAGGTATGAAAAATTAGACAACTCCCTGCGCTAACATTGCATCTGCTACTTTGACAAACCCTGCAATATTTGCGCCTTTGACATAATTTATAAAGCCATCATCTTCTTTACCGTATTCTACACATTTATCATGTATATCGCACATGATGTCTTTAAGTCTTTCATCTACTTTATCAGCGCTCCAATTGTACCGCAAAGAATTTTGAGACATTTCTAATCCAGAAGTTGCAACACCACCTGCATTTGAGGCCTTACCTGGTGAAAATAATATTTTATGCTCCATGAAAACTTCGATGGCTTCTGCGGTACAGGGCATATTTGCACCTTCACCGATTGCTATACAGCCGTTTTTAACTAACTTTTTAGCATCCTCTTTATGAAGCTCATTTTGCGTAGCACAGGGTAATGCGATATCGCATTTAAGATCCCATACTGATCCATCATCAACATATTTTGCAGAGTCATATTTCTCTAGATATTCTTTAATACGTCCTCTTTTTTCATTTTTGATATACATTATATGCTCAAGTTTATCCTGGCTTATTCCGTCTTGATCATGAATATAGCCTGAAGAATCTGACATGGCAATGACAGTTCCTCCCAATTGAATGATCTTTTCGGCTGCGTATTGCGCCACATTTCCAGATCCTGAAATAACTACATTCTTACCTTTGATTTTTTCATCTCGGGTAGCTAACATACTTTGCATAAAATACACATTTCCATATCCTGTAGCTTCAGGACGCATTTTGGATCCTCCATAAGAGAGACCTTTACCCGTCAATATTCCCGTGAACTCATTTTGTATACGTTTATATTGCCCAAACATAAATCCTATTTCTCTTGCTCCAACTCCAATATCACCAGCTGGGACATCAGTATTAGGACCAATATGACGTGTAAGTTCTGTCATAAAGCTTTGGCAAAAGCGCATTACTTCATTATCTGACTTTCCTTTAGGGTCAAAGTCTGATCCTCCTTTACCTCCACCCATTGGTAATGTTGTTAAACTGTTTTTGAAGGTTTGCTCAAAAGCAAGAAACTTTAGAATGCTAAGGTTTACCGATGGATGAAATCTTAAACCACCTTTATATGGTCCTATAGCAGAATTCATTTGAATTCTATAGCCTCTATTGATTTGAGTTTCACCATTATCATCAATCCAGGTTACTCTAAACATAATGACGCGCTCTGGTTCAACCATTCGCTCTAGAAGTTTTTTGTCCTGATATTGTTTGTTTTTTTTAATAAAAGGAATTACAGTCTCTGCAACCTCTTCAACAGCTTGCATAAATTCTGGCTCATTGGTATTACGTTGAGCTACTTGGTCTAAAAAGGAATTAATCTCTTGATCCATAAACGTTATTGTGGTTGTGAAAACGATTTCGTTAAAATGTTCTACAAATATAAAGTATCTCTAAAAATGAACGCCTTTTTTTTGATAATTCGTAAAACGTTAAATTATTTATGATATAGAGCATGATTTTTACATTACTTAAGGTGTATAAAACATAGCAGTAACATTAGTTTTTATATATTTGCCTTTAATGTTTAATTTACTCATGATGAATACCAAGCCCCTTATACTGGTATTTTTTGCTTTTTTACTAGCAAATACTTCCATTCAAGCACAAAAGGCCTTCTCACAAGAGGCAGGAGTTATTCTTGGTCCCATTCAATTTAGGGGCGATTATGGACTAGCAGGAGAAAGCGAAACAAATTATGGTAATTTAGGATTTGGATTTGGAGTTGTGCATTATATAAACTTTGCTTATAATCAACGCAGAGGTTCTTATGTAAGAGCAAGCGAATATTTAAAGGATCATTTTAAGATTAGATCTGAGATAAATTTCTTTACAGCTAAACTAAATCACTTTGGTAAAATTAAAGATGATCAAATAGCCGATCCCACTCAAGCTAATACTCTTGATGAAATGGAAGGTGATGCACGTGTATTTGAAATCGGAACGGGATTTGAATATTTTCCTTTAAGCATTGTAGATTTTGAATTAGGATATACGCGATTTGCTCCTTATGCAGGATTTAATGTCCATTACGCAACGTATAATTCAAATTCTTCGTCAAGTTTAGGAGATTTAGATATCGCACAGCAAGAGGGAGACGAAGACATCTTATTTGGAACCTTTATAGGAGGACTTGATAATACAGGTGGATCAACTTATTCACTGGTATTTAATGCAGGAACGCGTTATCGTATAGGAGAAACTAGCGATTTACTCATAGACTTTAGATTTATCTATTACGGGACAGATTTATTGGATGGCTTAGAACCCGTAGGACCTCAAAATCAGGATAATGATTGGATTACCTGGTTAAATGTGGGTTATATCTATTATTTTGATCTATAGAATAAAAAAGACATTAAAAAAGAGGCGCAAATGGCGCCTCTTTTTAGTTAATGTGTATTTTACTTATCCCAATGCTTGATTAAGATCTCTGATTAAATCATCTTCTGCTTCAATCCCAACACTTAACCGGATCAAAGAATCTACTACTCCAGTTTTCTCCCGTTCTTCTTTAGGAATACTCGCGTGCGTCATGCTCGCGGGATGACCGGCTAAACTCTCTACTCCGCCAAGACTTTCTGCCAAAGTAAATACCTCTAATTTTTCAACTAGATCCACCGCACTTTGAAGCGTTCCTCCCTTTGTAGTGAACGACACCATACCTCCAAAATCATTCATTTGACTTTTTGCGATATCATGGTTTGGATGATCTTCAAACCCCGGCCAATAGACCTTATCTACTTTTGGATGATCTTTCAAAAAATTAGCGACTGCTTTTCCATTTTCACAGTGACGTTGAACGCGAACGTGTAAGGTTTTAATTCCGCGAAGCGCAAGAAAACTATCCATTGGTCCGCAAACCGCTCCACTAGCATTTTGAATAAAATATAAACGATCTGCAAGTTCTTTATCCTTAACGATCAACGCTCCCATTACTAAATCACTGTGCCCACCAATATATTTGGTTGCACTATGCATCACTAAATCTGCTCCTAAGTCAAGAGGTTGCTGTAGGTATGGTGTAGCGAATGTGTTATCAACACCCAGCATGACATCATGTTTTTTGGCAATCGCAGCTACTGCTTTAATATCAATAATGTTCATCATTGGATTGGTAGGGGTTTCTACCCAAATCAGTTTGGTATCGGCATTCACGTAATCTTCAATCGCAGCAGCATTACTCATCCCGATAAAATGAAACGTTATTCCAAAGTCTTTGAACACCTGAGTAAACAAACGATAAGAACCACCGTAAAGATCATTGGTTGAAATTACTTCATCCCCTGGCTTAAGCAACTTTAGAACGGCATCAATGGCTGCTAAACCAGATCCAAAGGCTAAACCATAATTTCCATTCTCTATGCTAGCCAGTGAATTTTCTAATGCTGTTCTTGTTGGATTCCCACTTCTGGAATATTCAAATCCCTTATGTCCACCTGGTGTGGTTTGAGAATAGGTAGAAGTTTGATAAATAGGAGGCATCACAGAACCGTAAGCAGGGTCTATGTTTTCCTGTCCTCCATGTATAACTTTAGTGTTGAACTGTGTGTTTTTCTTCATAAAAACAAAAGTACGCATCCAACTGTGGATTACCAATCAAATCCTACAAGCTTATTTATAGTCTAATCGAAAAAAATAATAGGAATAAATTATTTATCGAAGGTCATTAGAATTAAAACAAGTTTCTTTGTCAAAGAATTTTATCACATGAAAAAAGTCTACTATTTATCCAGCTGTACGACCTGTAAACGAATCCTTGATGAACTCAATTTGCCTGAAAATTTCAAACGTCAGGATATAAAAACGAATCCTTTATCTGCCAAAGAGCTTGAATATTTAAATGAATTGGCGGGAAGTTATGAAGCCCTATTTAGCAAGCGTGCTCAACTCTATAGAAACAAAGGTCTGCATGAAAAATCACTCACCGAAGACGACTTTAAAAAGTTGATTCTTGAACACTACACTTTTTTAAAGCGACCTGTCGTAGTTATTGAGAACAAGATTTTTGTTGGGAATGCCCAAAAAATAGTGGATACCATTAAAAAAGAACTTGAATGAGTAGAAGAACTTTAGCGCTGGTAGCAGCATTTACAGTTAGCTTTATCTATGCGCTAAATCACACTATTGCAAAAGGCTTGATGCCGGTTTATGTAGGTTCTTTTGGATTAATTTTAATTAGAGTACTGGGAGCGGCTATATTATTTTGGATCACAAGTATTTTTACTCCTAAAGAAAAAATTGATCCTAAAGACTGGCCGCGTATTGTCTTATGTACTTGTCTGGGAATGGTGATTAATATGCTCATGTTTTTTTGGGGACTAGAGCTATCTACACCGATCAATTCGTCAGTATTGATTACGATATCTCCCATTTTGATTTTTATTCTTTCCGCATTCTATTTAAAAGAAAAAATAACGTTTAAACGGGCTGCGGGAATCTTTTTAGGCTTCGCCGGAGCATTGGGACTTATTCTTTTTGGAGCTGAAGTGAGAAGTGATGCGCCAAATATTCCGTTGGGGAATTTCTTTTTTGTGATCAACGCCATTTCATATGCCGGGTATTTAGTCATGGTAAAATCCCTTACCCCTAAATACCATCCCGTCACACTTATGAAATGGTTTTTTCTCTTTGCAGTGATTATTAATTTTCCCATTTCAATATGGGAATTTAAAGAAGTGCAGTGGAGTTCCTTACCCTTTGATGCGATCTGGAAAATCATTTTTGTTATCGTAGGCACCACTTTCATGACCTATCTGCTTAACGTATTTGCGCTAAAAACGCTCAAAGCGTCAACCATAGGTTCATTTATCTATTTACAACCCTTATTGGCCATTATCTTTGCGATGCTGCTGGGAGTTGATCAATTAAATGCTGTAAAGATCATTGCAGCTATTTGTGTATTTACCGGGGTGTATTTAGTGACCTCTTCTCCAAAAAAGAAATTAGGTTAGATCTACTGGGAGTTTTTGATGCTTACGCGTATCGGCTTTAGTCAAAACCCTAAAATTTTCAGGTCGCTCTACTTTTTCGATGTATTGAAATATAGCCGGTGGTAATCCGGTCAATTTTCTGGTTTTTAAATCGATCCAGGCACCCATCATTTCGCAATGGGCAAAGTTTCGTCCTTTATGATCATAATAGTTATGGGTAAATTCAAACAACATCCCGTCTTCACTTAAGCCACTTATTTCTAACGAAACCTTGATCGGCTTGCCGTAGAAAACCTCTTTAAAATAATAAATATGTTCGTAAAATACCACGGGGCCAATATTGTGTTCTGCTAATGCCCGCTGATCGAACCCATGTTGAGTTAAAAAAGACATCCGTGTATTCGCTGCGTATTCAATATAGGCCTTGTTAGCTAAATGCCGATTCGCGTCAAGATCATTCCACCGTATTTCAAAATCCTTTAAAAACATAATCGTTATTATTTTGCTGAGTAAACTTACAAAAAAGTATTATGCGCGCATAGTTTTTTTCCGCGAAAGCGAAAATCTATTAAACCTTTCTAAAGAAATTGTCTTCTTACTATGTTGATCTTATCTTTAAATAAAAAGACGATTATGAGTTTAGAAAAGTATTACGTATTAGGAAAAACCGGACTTAGAGTAAGCCGTTTAGCATTAGGAACAATGACATTTGGTGAAGACTGGGGTTGGGGAAGCGAAAAAAAAGCTGCGAAAGCGATTTTTGATTATTACATTGATAAAGGCGGAAACTTTATCGACACCGCAGATTTGTACACCGATGGAAACAGTGAGAAAATGGTAGGAGAATTCGTAAAAGATCGCAAACTACGTGAAAAAGTAGTCATAGCTACCAAATTTAGTTACAACGGTGATCCCGGAAATCCTAATGGAGGAGGTAATAGCCGAAAACATATTGTGCACGCGGTAGAAGGATCATTAAAACGTTTACAGACCGATTATATTGATCTTTATTTTTTACATACCTACGATCTATTGACCAAACCCGAAGAAGTCATGCGAACGCTGGACGATTTAGTGAAACAAGGAAAAATTCTACATATAGGATTGAGTGACTGTCCATCCTGGTACGTTTCAAGAGCTCAAACCATCGCAGAGTATCGCGGATTTGAACCAGTATCGACCATGCAATTAGAATATTCTCTAGTTGAACGAAATATTGAAAAAGAATTTATACCGCTAGGACAGGAGACAGGTATTGGAACCATGGTATGGAGTCCATTAGCCAGTGGATTACTATCTGGAAAGTATAAACCCTCTGAAAGTGGAATAGAAGGCGAAGGTCGACTAAAAACCATGGAGGGATCAGATAATAAAGCATTTGATAAAAATACAGAGCGAAATTGGAAAATTGTATCAGCTTTGGAAGAAGTAGCCAAAGAAATAGAACAGCCCATGGCAAGCGTTGCACTTAATTGGGTGGCAAACCGCCCCGGTATATCCAGTGTGATTGTAGGTGCGACAAAAATGCATCAGTTAGAAGAAAATCTTGCATCACTTGATTTTGATATTCCGCATGATCTCAAACAAAAATTAAAGGATGCCAGTAAACCGTCGATGGAGTTTCCATATTCGTTTTTTGAACCTAAAATGCAGGCTATGCTAACCGGGGGAGCGAAAGTAGGTCACAAACCAGCAAGTTACTGGAGTGATGTAAGTTTGGAAGAAAAACCAGCAGGAGTTTAATCCTTACTAGATTGATCGATTAACTTAAAGGACCCCGAACATTTTGATAATGATCTGGGTCTTTTTACTTTTAGCTAATGAAGTTCACCTCCTTTTTTAGCGCAAAAATCTTCCCAATCCTACTGGTGAACTTTATCGGAATACTAGGCTACAGCCTGGTGATTCCCATTTTAATCTTTATCGTCACTGATTTAGGAGGAAATGGCTTCATCTATGGATTGATCGGAGCGATGTATCCCTTTTTTCAGTTTATCGGCGCGCCTATACTAGGAAAATTATCTGATCGGATCGGGCGAAAAAAGGTGTTGGTCATCTCTCAAGCCGGAACATTTTTTGCCTGGATGCTTTTTTTACTTGCATTTATTTTACCAGAAACCGTCCTCTGGAATCAAGCTACAAACCTTACCGGCACCTATACCATGACCTTGCCGTTACTCATCATTTTTCTTGCACGCATATTCGACGGATTTACTGGTGGAAATGTCTCTGTTGCCAATGCCTATCTCTCTGATATTTCTACTGATGAAGACCGGGATAAAAACTTTGGGTTAATGGGAGCCTCTACCAGCACGGGGTTTGTCCTGGGTCCCGCTGTAGCAGGTTTATTAGCATCTACATTCTTAGGAGAGAGTCTTCCGCTTATGTTAGCCGCGGCCATATCTCTATTAGCAATTTTTATCATTAATACCAGACTAAAAGAAAGTAATCCCTGTGCGGTAGATACCGGAACGCTCTCCCTACGATCCTTTAGAAAATTCTTTCAGGTGGAGCAAAAAGAATGTTATGATCAAAGTGCCGAAGAGAACAACTCACCAACCTGGCGTTCAATCTTATCTATTCCAGGGATACCATTGCTCTATGCCGTATATTTTCTCACTTTTTTTGGATTTAGCCTTTTCTATGCCGGCTTACCCATATATGCGAATACTCTATTAGATTGGAATGCCACTCAGCTTGGTGTATATCTGGCATACTCAAGCTTGATTATGATACTAGTACAAGGTCCGCTGCTAAGCAGGTTATCTAAAAGATTTAGTAATCAACCGCTTATTTTAATAGGATCACTATGTTTAGCCTGCAGTTTTATATTGCTTCGATTTCAATCAAATTTTCTTTTATATGCTGCGATCACCGTCTTATCTGTTGGGAACGGATTAATGTGGCCTAGTTTTTTATCCCTTCTTTCAAAAACCGGTTCTAAAGGTATGCAAGGAGCTATACAGGGTTATGGCAACAGCATGGGTAGTATTGCAAGTATGTTTGGATTAGTTATGGGAGGCGTATTATTTGAGACATTGCAAACAACAGTCTTTACCATTGGCGCAGGAATATTCCTGATTATCGTAGTATTAATGAGCATTCATGTCTATCGAAAAAATAATAAATCAAAGCATCATCCACGGGTGGTCAATGTTTAAATAAGAGCTTATGTATGTAAAAAGAAATTTAGGGTGGGGATTAATTCTTCGCTACGCTTGGATCAATTTGATTTTTTTTAGTGGTTACGCTTTTGTCGTATTTAGCTTGTACCATTTTTTAGATTGGAAATTCATCGATATTCCTTTCCAGCCGTTAAGCGTTATAGGTATAGCGGTTTCTTTTTACATAGGCTTTAAAAACAGCCAGAGTTACGACCGGTTTTGGGAGGGACGTAAAATCTGGGGAGGCATTGTGAATTACAGTCGCACCTGGGCCATGCAGGTCATATCTTTTATAAAAACCAATGACCGTGAACAGGACCATAAAATACATACACAACTTATCCATAGGCACATTGCCTGGTTAAATGCGTTGCGGGTGCAGTTAAGACAGCCTAAATCTTGGTCACTAAAAGAGAATAGAGCTGTAGAAAAATTGTTTGATAAGCATGATGAACGCAATGCATCTTGCAATGAAGCGTATAATTACGTTTCTATGCGCGAATTCTCAGACCTTAAAAAACGCGTTAATCCCGCTACGCATTTGGTCAAAAATCAGGGGGTTGATGTGGCAAAACTTAAACGAGAAGGTAAATTAGATGGTTTTCAAGAGGATCAATTAATGAGTTGCTTAGAGGAGTTTTATAATCTTCAGGGTAAATGTGAACGCATTAAAAACACGCCGTTCCCCAGACAATACGGTTATTTTTCAAAAGTATTTACCTGGATCTTTGTGCTGCTTATTCCTTTTGGGTTACTCAATGTGTTTGAAAAACATCTGTTAGAATATACGACAGATGGTATGGAGTGGATGATTTTTCTTCAAATCCCATTTTCTGTTTTAATCTCCTGGATCTTTACGACCATGGAGATCGTAGGGGATAATAGCGAAGATCCTTTTGAAGGTCGTGTGAATGATGTACCCATGACCGCCTTATGCAGAACTATTGAAATAGATTTGAGAGACATGCTTAATCAAGTTGAATTACCCAAACCTATTCAACCTAAAGATCATATATTATACTAATGAATCAGGATATTCTTACATTAGCAATAACACCAACACTACTCATACTACTTGGTTATATTTATCGCTATTTTCCTCCTAAAAAGATTAATTATCTGTACGGCTATCGCACCAGGCGCAGTATGGCAAACCAACAAATTTGGAATTATGCTAACAAGGTGGGTGCAAAAATGATTATTCTTTGGGGTTGGCTGCTTGCGTTAGGCAGTTTTGTGGTATACTTATTATTTCCAAATAATGCAATGTTGCTTCAGGGAATTCTGCTTTTGATATTGATGATAGGCTTATTCATAAGATCAGAACGTAAAATTGATCAGCATTTTGATAAAAATGGAAATCTGTTGTAAAGAATATTGTTCGCTCCTTAGGTATATTTTTCAGCTTCCGTAAGTATAGCTACCTTTGTTTTCTTATTTTTTAACTATGATACAATCCATGACGGGATTTGGGAAGCATGTACTATCGCTTCCGCGGAAAAAAATTAACGTAGAAATACGCTCTCTCAACAGTAAGAACCTGGATCTTAATGCGCGTATTCCGCATCAATACAAAGAAAAAGAACTGGAACTACGTAAAATGGTTGGACAGTCCTTGGTTCGCGGAAAAATAGATTTTTCGGTGTACGTAGAATCCACTCATGAAGAAACCTCTAGCCAGGTCAATATCCCGGTGGTTGAAGAATACGTGCGGCAGCTTAAAGAGGTTTCCATCCATACTCAAAAAGAAAACGATATAGAGTATCTTAAAATGGCAGTTCGTATGCCGGATACGTTGAAAACCGAACGGGAAGAAATTGATGAAACCGAATATAAATCAATTCAGGATGCCGTCACCGAGGCTTTACAAAACATCACTGCCTTTAGAAAAGCCGAAGGTGCTCATCTTAAAGAAGATTTTGAACTACGTATTTCACACATCACAGATTTACTCGAACGAGTAATTACTATTGACCCGGAAAGAACCCAAGCGGTACGGGAACGATTACGCAAGGGAGTAGAGGAACTCAAAGAAAAAATCGATGAAAATCGATTTGAGCAAGAACTGGTGTACTACATCGAGAAGTATGACATTACCGAAGAAAAAGTGCGCCTTAAGAACCACTTGAATTATTTTACAGAAACCTTAAATACGGCAGACTCCAACGGTAAAAAATTAGGATTTATAAGCCAGGAGATTGGGAGAGAAATCAATACCATTGGAAGTAAAGCAAATTATGCTCCAATGCAGCAATTGGTGGTGCAAATGAAGGATGAATTAGAAAAGATTAAAGAACAACTTTTAAACGTACTCTAATGTTTGACGGAAAATTAATTGTGTTTTCGGCACCTTCCGGATCGGGTAAAACCACCATTGTGCGTTATTTGCTGGATAAAGAAGAGCTCAATCTAGACTTTTCGGTTTCGTGTACTTCACGTGAGCCCCGCGGGGAGGAAAAAGAAGGAGAAGATTATTACTTCATCTCCCTTTCAGACTTTAAACAACACATTAAAAACGGAGATTTTTTAGAGTGGGAAGAGGTCTATCGCGATAACTTTTACGGTACGCTTAAGAAGGAAGTAGAGCGCATTTGGGCCAAAGGCAAACACGTAATTTTTGATATTGATGTGGTTGGCGGACTGCGGATTAAAAAGAAATTTCCAGATAAAACGCTCTCTGTTTTTGTTGAACCTCCCAGTGTAGATGAACTCAAAATTAGACTTAAGAAACGCAAGACAGAGTCTGATGAAAAGATTAACATGCGTATTGCAAAAGCTTCGGTTGAGATGGCTACCAAACCTCAATTTGATCATGTCATCTTTAATGATGATCTTAAAAAGGCATTAAAAGAAGCTTACGATTTAGTTTCGGCCTTTGTCGAGACAGATTCGCAAACCTATATTCCTGTCTAACGGTGAAAAAAGTTGGGTTATACTTTGGGACCTTTAATCCTATTCATATAGGCCATTTAGCCATTGCAAATCATATGGTTGAGTTTTCAGACCTTGAAGAGGTTTGGCTGGTGGTGACTCCGCATAATCCATTTAAAAAGAAAAGTTCGCTTTTGGACAACCACCATAGGTTAGAAATGGTGCATCTGGCAACAGAGGATTTTGATCAATTAAAACCCAGTACGATTGAATTTGATTTACCTCAGCCTAACTATACTGTACATACGTTAGCGGTGCTTCAAGAGAAATATCCTTCGTATGAATTTTCTTTGATTATGGGAGAGGATAACCTCAAGTCTCTACACAAATGGAAAAATCACGAAGTGATATTACAAGACTATTCTATTTATGTGTACCCTAGAATCTCTACTGGAATAGTTCCGGACCAGTTTAAAGATCATCCTAAAATCCATCGGGTTGATGCGCCCATCATGGAAATCTCTTCAACCTTTATTCGCAACGCTGTCAAAAATAAAAAAGATATCAGGCCTTTATTGCCGGCTTTGGTTTGGAAGTATATGGACGATATGAATTTTTATAAAATATAAAGCCTGCACAAGCTAGTGAGCAGGCTTTATGGTATTAAGCAGAAACGTCTTTTGCTGTCAGCTCTTTGAATTCAGCTTTTTTCATTCGTTTTTTGAGCTTTGGGCCGTTCTCAATTCCTTCAGTCTTATATTGGATATATCCTCTGCCTGTAAATTGATAATCTGTTCCAGAGGCGACATGAAAGAGTTCAATCACTTGATCATTGATGATGTCAACTTCAAATAATTCATCTCCCATAGGGTCATAGAAAAGAGACAGTGTTTTGATGTAGGGATTTCCTGCCACATCATTGATTTCATAGTGCCCTTCATAATCCCAAAAAATATCCTGAGGTGACGTACCACTTACATCCACAGAGCTTCTAAAGTTAT
Source organism: Gangjinia marincola (assembly GCF_039523415.1). NCBI lineage: Bacteria > Pseudomonadati > Bacteroidota > Flavobacteriia > Flavobacteriales > Flavobacteriaceae > Gangjinia > Gangjinia marincola. Next base: position 312,752 of record NZ_BAAAFG010000015.1, on the reverse strand, counting down.
CGCCCCTTCCAAAAGGTAAGAATTGGATGTAATGCTCATCATCAAACAAATTTACATCTCCATAGTCACTGGTATGGATCTTTTCCCATACTTCATATTCCTGCAAAAAATAATGCATGTTTTCATAGAATACATAGTCATAATCAAAGGTATCACGTTGGTATCCAAGTAATACATAAGAAGTGTTTGTAATCGTATCATAGAAACGCAAAAGATTACTGGATACTTGATCTATGTGTAAAGACATAAATCCATCTAAATCATGTATGATCTCAAGCTCATCTCCAAAGGTATCATAGGTTCCTATGGGAATCCCAAATCCATTTCCCTGTTCACCAATTCCTACAAGATTATTATTGGCATGTACGGTCCCGTTTCTAAACGATACCGTGAATGCGCGTTGTAAAAAAGAAACTTCTCCTTGGCCTGTAGTTTGTTCAATATCTACATACCACAACTCATACGATGAGAGTATGTCATTAAGAGTGACTACTGGTTCTTCAATAATGATTGTTTCATCTGTTACAGTCTCCACATAACATGAGGTAAACAAAAGACTCATCAACCAAAATCCCGAAAGTAAGTGTACAGTTTTCATACGCATTGTTTTTAGGGTTATACATATCTTAATTTCAATCAACATGCCAAAAACATAAGTTGCTTACTGTCAATATTTTACAAGGATTAAATTTTCAGTATTTTTGAGGAAAGAATAACGAGTACATGAAAAACAGTCCGACGTTTGCAGTGATCGGTGGTGGTAGCTGGGCCACAGCATTAGTTAAAATTTTATGCGAAAATGTAGATCAACTCCATTGGTACATGCGTAGTGTGTATGCAGTTGAACATTTAAAGCGCGAAGAGCATAATCCTAATTATTTGAGTTCTGTCGAATTCAACTTAGATCAACTTTTGCTTACCACCGATATCAATGAAGCCGTTTCACAAGCCGACTGGTTGATCTTTGCTGTTCCCAGCGCTTTCTTGCAGAAAGAATTAGATAAGTTGACGGTTTCGTTAGAAGGTAAAGTGATCTTCTCGGCTATTAAAGGAATCGTCCCGGAGAGCGGACTTATTGTTGGAGAACATTTTCATCGTAACTACGACATCCCGCTAGAGAATATAGGAGTAATTACTGGACCCTGTCATGCTGAGGAAGTTGCATTAGAACGTCTTTCATACCTTACCATCGCCAGTTTTGATGAAGATAAAGCCAAACTGTTTGGAGAGCATATCAAAAGCAATTACATCAAGGTCAAAATCAGCGATGATATTGTGGGAACAGAATATGCCGCTATGCTGAAAAACATCTACTCCATTGCAGCCGGAATCGCTCATGGATTAGGCTACGGAGATAACTTTCAAAGTGTATTGATGAGCAATGCAATACGAGAGATGAAGCGCTACATAAAAAAAATGTACAAGATGAAACGGAATATCAATGACTCTGCTTATTTAGGCGATTTATTGGTCACCGGCTATTCTACCTTTAGTCGAAACCGCATGTTTGGCAATATGATTGGCAAAGGCTACACCGTTAAAAGTGCTCAAATGGAAATGAGCATGGTAGCCGAAGGATATTACGCCGCAAAAAGCGCCTACGATCTGAATCAAACCAAAGGAAAAAAAGCAGCTAAAACACCTATCATCAATGCGGTGTATAGCATTTTGTACGAGAACAAAAATCCGAAGAAAATATTTAAGAAATTAACCGAGAAGTTGGATTGATATAAATAAAGCTTCGGCTCTTTGTCGCTATATCCAAATCAAATTATTCTACTAACCCCAAAACTCCCTTACGATCCATCAAAGAAATTTCTTTTAATGCCGATGCCTTAATCGCATTAGGTTTAAAGACGAATTTTTGATCATATAGCGTTCCTTCATGAAAAAAGGTAACCGAGAATTCATTGGTCAAAGCCAACACATCCTGTTGTAAGAATTCAACCTTGGCATAGGATTTTGCCGGGAGCACCGCCAATTTATGCCGCATCGCCGGAGTCACTTTAGTTGCGCTAAATCCTTTTGAGACGATTAAAAGATTTTCTAAGGGTTCAGGTTTGGTATTAAGAATATAGATGTTCCAGTCATCAGTATGATACTCCGCGTGTTTTTCAAATACTGCCGCGAGTAGCACCCCTTCGGTTTTAGGAATTGTGATATCCTTTTTCACTTATAACACACTTTTAAACTGCTCTAAAAAGCGCACATCATTTTCACTCAACATTCTAATATCTGGAATTTGGTGCAATAACAGGGCAATACGATCAATCCCCATCCCAAAAGCAAATCCGGAATACTCTTTACTGTCAATTCCGCAATTCTCTAAGACGTTGGGATCTACCATTCCGCAGCCCATGATTTCTAACCAACCTGTACCTTTCGTCATGCGGTAATCGGTTTCAGTCTCTAATCCCCAATACACATCTACCTCTGCACTGGGTTCTGTAAACGGAAAATAAGAAGGTCGCAGTCTAATCTTAGACTTCCCAAACATCTCTGTGGTAAAATATTGTAGCGTTTGCTTAAGATCTGCAAAACTTACATCCTTGTCGATGTACAAGCCTTCTACCTGGTGAAAAAAGCAATGCGATCGTGCTGAGATCGCCTCATTACGATACACTCTTCCTGGTGAAATCGTTCTGATAGGCGGAGTATTGTTTTCCATATACCGCACTTGCACGCTAGAGGTGTGTGTGCGCAAAAGCACGTCTGGATTGGTCTGAATAAAAAACGTATCCTGCATATCTCGTGCAGGATGATATTCTGGTAAATTAAGTGCCGTAAAGTTGTGCCAGTCATCTTCAATTTCGGGACCTTCACTTACATTAAAGCCAATGTTAGAGAATATCTCTGTGATACGGTTTTTTACTAAACTTATGGGGTGTCTTGCCCCCAATTCTATGGCTTCTCCCGGCCTAGTTAGATCTCCGTATACTCCCTTTTTCTCAATAGTATGATCAAGCGCGGCTTTTAACGCATTGACTTTCTCTTGTGCTGCGGTTTTAAGTTGATTGATCGCTTGACCATACTCCTTCTTCTCTTCATTAGGGACATCTTTAAATGCAGCAAAATATTGCTTAAGTAAACCTTTGCTTCCTAAATATTTAATTCTGAAATCTTCAATTTCTGAAGCGGTTGCAGCGTTAAATGCTTCAACTTTTTGCAATTCTTCTTTAATCGTAGCGATCATAATAGTTTTATCTAAAGGGCGACAAAGTTAAGCCAAATTAAACCTGTGTGCAATCAAATATTATGGGACTTAACCAAATGAATTATGGGCTTAATTTTCTAAAAAATATACTCAGCAGCCAAAAAATACTGTACGATAGCTTCTTTCATTAGCACGGTTTGCTCCCCAGACTTTAAGGTAGGTAATTCCTCCACTACAGTATAATGCGGCCATCCTTCTTCATCTACATAGTCAAAGGTGTAATAGCCATAAGGCTCCAGCAATTTACAGATTGCAATATGCATCAAGTCGATCTTATGATCTTTTTTAAAGCGTTTTTGAGGTTTCCCCAGCTCCTGCACGCCAATTAAATAAATAATAGCATCCAAATCCAGCACCTCTCCATCACCAAAACGTTGTGCCAATTTTTTTTGCAGTTGCTCCCAGCGCAGCTTTAATTGTTCATCTCTAGCCATGCCACAAAGATACAAAGGCGTCACAGCTTAAAATTCTATATTTGCTAAAATTTGAGCATGACATTTATAGATATCATCTTAGCGATCGCCCTTGGATTTGGTCTGGTACGTGGCTTTATGAAAGGATTATTTGTTGAATTAGCATCCTTAATCGCCATCGTCGCAGGGATCTTTGGCGCCATTCATTTCTCTTATATTGTAGGTAATTATTTGGCTGAAGCTGTAGAGTGGAATGAACAGTACGTCCAACTTACCTCATTCGCCATAACATTTATCATCATTATTTTTGTGGTTTCCCTTGCGGGGAAGATGCTCACCAAGCTAGCCAGCTTTGCGGCACTTGGTATTTTAAACCGAATCTTAGGTGGAGCTTTCGGGGTAGTGAAAATGGCATTTATCTCCAGTGCAGTGCTCATGGTGGTAGATTATCTCAATACATCTAACGCGCTTATTGATGAAGAAACTATGGAAGATTCTATGCTCTATAAACCGGTTCAACAAGTAGCTCCTTTAGTATTACCCACATTGCTGGAGAAATTTGACAGGAACCGAAACGACTCTGCTGAAACAGCTAGCTAATTACTTCACAGTGTCTTTTACGTTCTTATTTAAATAGGCAATGCATGATTCAAAATCCTTAAACATATGCTCTTGTGGAATTAAATCTGGAATAATATCAATCTTTCGCATCAAATATTCCGGTTGCTTTTTAAGGTTGACTAGGTAGATGTTAACCTTCCTACTTTGCAGTTCTAGGATAACCTCTTCCATCGCGTATAATCCGGATTGGTCTATATAGGGGACTTTACCCATTCTAATCACTACGTCTGAAGCTGTTTCAGGGATTTCTTTTGACAACAATTGAAACTCGGTCGTAGAACCAAAGAAGATAGGTCCGCTTAAGTGTTTGATATACACTTCTTGTTTAAGTCGCTCTGGGAAGTTTTTTTCATCTTCCCAAGGTTCATCTGGTGCTTGATTCAATGGTCGAACAAAAGATAACTCTGCCGTGGCGTCTCCCATTTTTTTCATAAAAATGAGTGAAGCAATTATTAAACCTACTCCAACGGCGTATACTAAATCCCAAAAGACAGAAAGTATCAATACCACAAACATAATGACGACTTCTGCCTTAGGCATGTGCGGTATTGCTTTTAAACCCTTATAATCCATCACGCCAATCCCCACGGTAATTAAAATTCCCGCCAACACGGCAGCTGGAATCTGAGAAGCAACCGGTCCCAGTCCTAAAAGAATAATTAGAAGTAGAACCCCGGCAATCATACCAGACAGTTTAGTTTTACCTCCTGCATTAATATTCACCACGGTTCTAATCGTAGCTCCCGCACCCGGGATTCCGCCAAAAATAGCCGCCACACTGTTACCAATTCCTTGACCGATGAGTTCTTTATTGGGCTTGTGCCTGGTCTTTGTCATATTATCTGCTACGACAGAGGTAAGCAAGGAATCAATCGACCCCAAAAATGCAAGTGATAATGCCGTTAAAATATACGGAGAAACCAATCCAAAATTAAAATCAGTAATGATAGCTAGATTAGGTAATGGAAATCCGCTGGGGATTTCCTCAATCGCACGATAATCTAACTTAAAAAAATAGGCAACGCCCGAAACTAACAATAATGCCACTAAGGTACTTGGTACGGCTGTGGTGATTCGCTTAAAACCGTAAATAATTAAGATGGTCGCTAGCGTAAGCCCCAAAGACAAGAAATTAATGTTATTTAAGGCTCTGGGGAGATTTCTTATGGTACCCAATACTCCGGATGCTCTTCGCTTGGCAATGGATTTTGCTTCGGCATTGATTTCCTCTTCCTGAATTGTTTGGGCTTGGGCTATAGTATTTTCTAAATCTTCAAGCACTAAAGTTCCTTCAGCGGCTTCATTAGAAAGTATTTTTTCCAGAATAACTTCTTCAGCTTGAACGGTATATTGATCTACATAGGTTTCATCTTCCGCAGGATAATATCCCACCGCGGGTAATAACTGAGTAATTAAAATAATAACGCCAATTGCCGACATAAATCCTGAAACTACCGGGTAAGGCATGTATTTAATGTACTTTCCTATTCCAACTCCTCCAAGAATAATTTGAAATAGTCCGGCCAATAGGAAAACCGTTAAAATAGCTGGTAAGGCTTTTTCTACATCGCCATCATTTGCCCCAATAATCCCGGCAATCACCACCATGCTTACTGCCGTCATAGGAGCCGTAGGGCCCGAGATTTGTGTAGGTGTTCCTCCAAACAAGGCTGCAAAAAACGCAATAAATATCGCTCCATAAAGTCCCGCACTGGGACCCAATCCTGAGGAAACCCCGAAGGCTAAAGCCAAGGGGAGAGCGACAATTCCGGCAGTGATTCCGCCAAAAGCATCTCCCTTGATATGTTTAAATAACTGTTGCATACGCTAAGTAAGTTGGTTGAAGGTGTAATTTAACACATATAAAATGAAAAAAGGTCAAAGCAATTGAGCCTTGACCTTTCTTTAAGATTTTTGAGATTGATTTAGTGAACCACGTTCACTTTACCGGTTGCTATATCGTACACTGCTCCCTTAATGATGATACTTCCATCCTCCTCCATATCCTTTAATACAGGACTTTCTTTTCTTATATTTTGAATGGTCATCACCACATTGTTTTTAACTACGTCGTTGACAAATGTTATATTAGAGGAATCACGCGCTTCACCGTCACCTGTTTTAGTCGCCTTTACAGCGGGTTTAATTTTGGACAAAAGTGCCGTGATATTACCCAGTTGCACATCATCACAAGCTCCCTTTACTGCACCACAAGCGGTATGACCTAATACCAACACTAGTTTTGATCCCGCGACTTTACAGGAATATTCAATACTTCCTAACATATCTTCATCCACAATATTCCCCGCAACACGGGCAGAAAACAGATGACCTATCCCATGATCAAAAACTACCTCTACAGGAACCCGTGAATCTATACAACTCAATACTGCAGCAAAGGGGAATTGACCTGTCGCCGTATCTTTGACTTGATCCAAATAATCCTGTTTTTCTAGGTTGCCAGAAACAAAACGTTTGTTGCCTTCTAAAAGGCGGTCTAATGCTTTTTGCGGAGTAATATCTGCTTGAGTTTCTTTCGTAAATGCTTTCATAATAGTGTTGTGCTTTGATTAGGCAGTTTTTGATCTAAGCCTGAAAAATTCGATATAGCTATCAGGATTTTCGACCACACCGCGCTCTGAAATTAATTTAATGTCAATGTTTCGGTTTTTGGCTTTTTCTGAAAAATCTTCCAGTATCTCAATGATGTCGTGATCCAAGTGTCTCGTTTTTCTTACATCCAGTTCAAGATACGTATCTTCTGGTAAATTATTTAACTCTTTCAATATAGCTCCTTTATTAAAGAAAGTCACCTCTTCTGCCAAGGTCATTTTGATCCTATGCTGTCCATCACTTTTATCCTCCATATGCAGAAAGTGAGAGTTCTGATAGCTATTGTATAGAATAACTACGATTCCCACCGCTAAGCCCAACGCAATCCCGGTAAGCAAGTCAGTAAAAACAATAGCTACTACGGTAACCATAAAAGGAACAAACTGCTTCCAACCTGCATCATACATTTGTTTAAAAACGGTTGGTTTTGCTAATTTATATCCTACAATAAAAAGAATAGCTGCTAAAACCGACAATGGAATCATATTCAGCAATCGCGGAATCAAGATCACAGAGATCAACAAAAAGAAACCGTGTATGATGGCACTCATCTTAGTTTTTCCTCCAGATTGAATGTTGGCAGAACTTCTAACAATTACCTGAGTAATCGGTAAACCACCGATCAAACCCGAAATGATATTACCCGTTCCCTGAGCAAAAAGTTCTCTGTTCGTAGGGGTAACCCGCTTATCTGGATCTAATTTGTCGGTTGCTTCAACACATAATAGCGTCTCCAAACTGGCCACCAGAGCGATGGTGAAACCAGTCACCCAAATATCATATCGTGTAATGGCTGAGAAATTAGGGAATGTAAACTGACCTATAAATTCTGAATAATTTTCTGGTACAGGAACACTTACTAAGTGCTCACCCGAAATTCCCCAAAATTCGTTTTCTTTTGTCAATACATAAAACACAATTCCGACTACAACGGCAACCAATGGTCCTTGCACCAATTGAAAGAACTTCCCTTTACTGCTTAATACATTACTCCAAAGTAATAGTATCGCCAATCCTATGACTGCAATAAGCGTGGCTCCCGGACTTATATAGTTTGCGGTATTGATAATTTCTGAAAAGGTATTCTCACCATCTACTTGAAAAAAAGCAAAATCACCTTCGGGGTCTGCATCGTAGCCAAAGAAATGAGGGATTTGTTTAAGGATGATGATAATTCCAATCCCCGTAAGCATTCCTTTAATGACTGAAGACGGGAAATAGTATCCAATGACTCCTAGCTTGAGCACACCAAAAAGAAGCTGTATAGCTCCTCCTATCACAACAGCCACTAGAAAATTTTCATACCCACCTAACGCTGTAATTGCTACCAAGACAATCGCTGCTAAACCCGCAGCTGGACCGCTTACACCTATGGATGAACCACTTAAGGCACCAACAACGATACCCCCAATAATTCCTGCGATAAGCCCAGAAAATAAAGGAGCACCACTAGCCAACGCAATTCCTAAACATAGCGGAAGTGCGACAAAAAATACGACGACACTAGCAGGCAGATCGTTTTTTAAATGTTTCAACATGGAAATTTAATTAGTTAAGGCTAAAGATAAGAGGATATCTTTAATTGCACTGCAAAAGACTAAAAATATAAGCCTTAAATGACCTTCAACGTATCAGATAGTAACCATCCCTTCCGGCCATCTGCAAGCTCAATTTGAATCCAGTTATCAAAGTCTTCCAGGACTTTCACTTTAGTTCCTTCATGAAGAATAAAAAGCTGATCTCCACGTCGATTAGGTTCATTTTGCACTTCGACTTCTTCAGCAAAGATAATGGCATATTTCTCTAATGCATTAAGTCTTGAAGTTCTAAATGCGAAGACTAACGAAAAAATTCCGAAGAGAAAAAACAGCATACTAAGAATAAAAAACATGCGCTTTTTACCTTCGTAGGTCGATTGATAGTATAGAATAAAGCCTGTCACTCCCAAAAAAGAAAAAAGTACTGCAAGCCACGCCCAACCATCTGCCGAAAAGCTATGGGCAATTTGATTGATAAAACGTGTGATCCCAATTTGAGGAACATCATCAATAACGTCTAAGGTTGCTTTTTTTACAAAAGCCAGATTGTTTTGAATATCCTTGTTTGATGGATCAAGCTGTAACGCCTTTTCATAATGATAAATACTCTCTGGCAGTTCATTGAGTTTATGATATGTATTGGCCAGATTATAATGTAATTCTGCAGAGGTCAATCCCTCATTTAATATACTTTGATACGACTTAGCGGCCTCTTGATATTTTCCTTCGGCATAAAACTGATTGCCTAAATCAAACAATTTTTGACTGGTCTGATCCTGCGAGTAAAGAATTGAAGTTATCAATATAAAACCAACACGTAAAAAACCTGATATATGTTTTACCTTCAACATCCTTACAACTGTTTATCTAATGAAGAAATTACACGTACTGCCTTATCATAATCCTGTTGCATGGCAACATTAGACGTGGGCGTGTACCTGGCAAACTCACAACTTTCAAGCAGCGAAATAAATTCAATCACGAGTTGATCATCTGCACCTTTCTCTTTGAGGAGGCGTTGAATGCGCTCTTTGCTCATGTCACTGGTTTGAATGGATAATTTTGCCTTTAAATAATTATGTAGCGCGCGCTCAAGTGCATCGTAAAAGTTTTTTTGACTGCCTAAATTTCTTTTTGCTTCTCCCAGATATTTTCGTGCCAGCTTATCTGCTTTTCTAATGCGCATGGTTTTAACATCTCCCAAACGTGCGTCTCGTTTTTTCTTTACCAACATAAATAAGGGAAGAAATAAGAGAGGAGTTATTAGTAATCCCCAAAATATCGCGGACTTAAAAAAGGGATCTTCAAAAGGGCGTACCAATTGAGTTGTTAGCTTGATATACCTAAAATCATTCCCAAGACTAGTTACTTTTTGTTTTGCAACTGAAGCTGAATCGGTTGAGGCTGAAATTTCTGGTCCTTTCGTGACATTAATCACAAACTCTTTAGATGAGACTGTTTCATATTGTTCTGTCGTGGGATTGAAATACGAAAAGCTTAACGGGTCAATGGTGAATTTACCTTTTGCCTGCGGAACAATGGTATAGCGATCTTTAATATTTCCGCGCATACCCGAAGCATTTGTGCGAACGTTTTCTTCATGCTCTGGCTCATATACTTCTAAGGTAGGAGGCGTTGCAAAACCCGGAAGATTAAATAGTTTCAAGTTTCCGTTTCCAGACACTTTAACTTCAAGTTGTAAGGATTCCAATGCTTTTAGGCTGGTCTTGCTCGTGCTCACATCAAAATTAAAGCTTCCCACTGCACCTGTAAAATTTTCAGGTTTGTTTTCTTGCGGGAGTTCTTTTACATTAATAGAACGTCCCCCTGCTGAAACTCTTTTCTCTACCGTGCGATACATGCGGTTGCCAAAGAAGTCCCTGCGATTTGTAGGAACATCTACATTTACCGAAAGCGTTAAGGGCTCAATAACCAGTTTACCCGACTTCTGTGGGTACAATACCGCCTGTTGGAGCACAACCGATTTATAGGGCTCACCATTATACTGTTCATCTCGTATAACGTAATTTGTCTGCGGAATCATTTGACTCCAAAAATCAGCAAACTTAGGATTATCTACCGGTTGGGTGCCGTTTACGCTTATTCGACTGCTCACAAAAAGCTTGTAGGTCACCAAAATTCCTTCATTAACATAAGGATTTGCATTAGAAATTTGTGCTACTAAGTGCAGGTTTTCATCGGCCAGGCTTCTCGCTTTACTCTCTGGGCTATCAGGTTTTTTTACCGCACCTGTTACATTAACTGTGATGGGAGTAGTTTTGTAGACTTCTCCTTCAATCGTAATTTCGGCCTGTTGGATCGTTATAGATCCTGTTCTGTTAGGTTGAACAAAATACGTAAAGGTTTTATTAAAGCTACTTTTACCATTAACCCATTGTCTGCTGACCGACTGATTTGGTCCACCAACCACCGTAAAACCGTTAAAATTTGGCGGACTAAAATTATCGCCATTTTGATTCATGGTAAAGTCAACCCGCAAGCGTTCATTAACCCCAAGCGATTTTCTACTGATCTTTGCTTCAAAAGAAACCTGAGCCTGTACGGATGCCGTGATTAAAAATAATATGCCGTAGAAGATGTGCTTCATAGCGAATTACCAGTCTTTTTCGGGTTTGACTTGTGCTCCTTTACCTTTTTGAACATTTACTTTTTCCTGTACTTTTTCCTCTTGGTTTTTTATGGCATCCAAGAGATTTTTAATTTGCTGTGGTGACAACTGTCCTTTTTGTTTCTTGGGCTGTTGCTGCTCTTTTTGTTGATCTCCCTTAGGTTGTTCTTTATCTTTTCCATCTTTAGGATCTCCACCCTTATCTTGCTTATCTTCTCCTTTTTCCTGATCGTTTTCTTTTTGATCTTTTCCTTGATCGCCATGATCCTGTTTATCCTTGTTGTCTTGATTCTCTCCCTGATCGCCTTGATTTTCATTCTTGTTATCTCCATCCCCACCTTGCTGATCTTTATCCTGATCGTCACCACCACTGCCATCTTTTTCTAACATAGATTTTGCCAATGCAAGATTGTATCGGGTCTCATCATCAGTGGGATTATTGCGCAATGCATTTTTGTAAGCCTCGACTGCTTTGTCATATTGTTTTTGCTTCATAAATGTGTTTCCCTGGTTATGGAACGATTTATGACGTAATGCTTTCTCTGTGGCATTTTTTCCGGCAGTTGTATATTTACCCTGAGCGTTTGCGGTGTATTCTTTGTTGTAGTACAAATTTCCCATATTGTACTTTGCTTCGGTATTCTCTGGATCGGTAGCAATAGCCTTGCGATAGTTCGCTTCCGCGGAAGCGAAATCATTTTCACTTAATGCATCTTCTGCCTCTTCCATATACTGAATAGAGGTTTCTCTGGCTTCTTTTTTGGCTTTTTCAACTTCTTTATTTTGCCCGAAGCTCATGAAATTTATCATAAGCATCATGGCTGTAAACGTATAGGTTAATCTCTTCTTCATGATTCCTCGTCTTTTTTTGATCCAAATAAATTGAGGCGTTGCACCCAATCTGTTTTACGATCTAATAAAAATACATCTAACACTAAAAATAAAATACCAAAACCTAAAAACCATTGGAACTGATCTTTAAAATCTGCAAATTGTTTGGTCTCAAATTCTTTCTTATCCAGTTGCTGCAAGATATCAGTGACTTGTTCCACCACTTGTGTCGTGACAGTGCCATCGATGTATTCTCCATTAGCCTCATTAGCTATGGTTTGTAAGATTTGTGGATTGAGTTTAGTAATCACTGTTTCCCCTTGATTATCCTTTTTATAATTTTGATTTACACCGTTTTTTTTAATGGGGATAGGACCACCTTTTTCGGTACCTACCCCAATCGTGAAGATTCGGATACCTTCTTCCGCAGCTTCTTGGGCGACTAAAGCTACGTCTCCTTCGTGATCCTCTCCATCACTAATGATAAATAAAATACGGTTGGTTTGATCCTCATCATTGTAATACGTTTTGGCTAGCTCAATGGCTTCATTGATAGCTGTTCCCTGGCTGGAAAGCATATCGGTATTCATGGATTGCAAGAACATCTTGGCAGAACCATAATCTGTAGTGATGGGAAGTTGCGGAAAAGCACTTGCTGCATAGGCAATAATGCCTACGCGATCGCCCGCCAAATTATTAATGATTTGGGTCACCAGTTGCTGAGATTTTTCAAGGCGATTAGGAGCAATATCTTCAGCCAGCATACTTTTTGAAACGTCGATTGCAAAAACTACGTCAACACCTTCTCGTTTAACTTTTTCTAATTTAGTTCCAATTTTAGGGTTGACTAAGGCAATACTCAATGCTGCGAAAGCTAGGACTAAAACAAATATTTTAAGTACTCCTTTAAAGGTGGAGGTATTTGGACTAAGTTTTTCAAGTAAAGTTGCTTGAGCAAATTGGTGCTGCGTTCTTTTTTTCCACCATAAGTTACTCAGGTAGAGCAGTAGCAGTACCGGTATGACGGCGAGTACCCAAAAGTAGATATGTTCTTCTAAGATGTACATTAAATAAAACTTCTAAATACGGTGAAACGCAGCAGGGCTTCTAACAATAAAAGTAATCCTGCTAGGAGTACTAAAGGCCGATATTTTTCTTCATAGTTATAATACTTAAACTCTTCTATATCGGTTTTTTCCAGTTTATCAATTTCAGTATAAATCTCTTCTAACTTCTCATTGTCTGTTGCTCTAAAATATTTAGCACCTGTATCTGCGGCAATTTTCTGCAACAGCTCCTCATCAATTTCTACTTTAATGTTAGCATATTCAAACCTACCTCTGGCATTAATCGCGTAGGGAGATAATGCCATTCCATTAGTTCCTATCCCGATCGTGTAGGTTTTAATATCGTATTCTATGGCAAGTTCTGTTGCAATTTTTGGATCAATAAAACCAGAATTATTGACTCCATCCGTCAATAAGATGATCACTTTACTTAAGGCTTTACTTTCTTTTAATCTATTGACCGAAGTTGCAAGCCCCATGCCAATCGCAGTTCCTGCTTGTAACAAATTAGAATATTCAATTTCTTCTAAGGCATTTAAGACAATTGCTTTATCACTGGTTACAGGGGTCTTTGTGAAACTTTCACCGGCATACACCACTAAACCAATACGATCATTGGGTCTTCCCTTTATGAAATCTGCAGCCACATCTTTTAGGGCTTCAAGGCGATTGGGTTTTAAATCTTTTGCCAACATACTGGCAGAAACATCAATCGCCATGACGATGTCAATTCCGCGGGTTGTTTTGATTTTTGTAGAAACATCAACTGTACGTGGTCGGGCCAAGCCGGTAATCAATAACGCAAGTGCCAGCAGCCTCAAAGCAAAAAGTAACGGGCGCAGTTGAGACCAAAAACTCCTTTTAGCCATAAAGCCTTTTGTGCTTGAAATACTTAAGGAAGGAGTAAGTCTGTTTCTTTTCCAAATATACCATGCCGCCAAAACCGGAAGCAGTAAAAACAACCAGAAAAATTCAGGATTTTCAAATGTGATACCTTCAAACATTAGTTTATCGCTGCATTAAATTCAACTGAGCTTATGATGCGTTCTGCAATTTTTTCGGCATACTCATCCTCTTCACCATAGACCAGTGTTAGTTGCTGGATACCATTATTTACGGCAAACACTAAAATGGAGTAATCCACTCGTTTTTGACGCTTAGTTAGTTGATCAGTCACCGTCATACTGCCATACACTTTATAGCCATCAACACCTTGTGCGGTTTTAAACGCTTCATCTTTCATGATAATATTTGCTGCTCCTTGAGCTTCAAACTGCTTATAAATTCCATCAATAGCATTTTTGATGTCAAAATCAATTTTTTGTTCAAAGGAGGTCGTGTTGAGGAGTACGTAAAAATCACTGATCAAACTCCCGTACATAAACAATTCATTTTTAACTCCCGGTTGGTTAAGATTTTTGAGAATACTATCCGTATCTTTTCGTACTAAAACTCGTGGAGTTGAAATGGTCATCGGCGGATTGCCATACTCACTTTTTATCCAAGGCTCTTCTAATAAATCTTTAGTAGGATGCCCCAGATAAGTGTCTTTAAGGTAGGTGAAACCTTTTTGAGCGATCAATACTCCCAGCGCAATAGCAATGACTACGACACCTGCTACAATGCTAATAATTATTTGATTGCGTTTACGCTTTTTTGCTAACTCCTCTAAATACTTTTGATCTTGTAAAAGCTCTTCTTCGGTAGGTTCTGGTAGAGATTCTTTGGTGTTTTTAATAATATCTTCAACCTTGGATCGATCTGCCTTTGCCACTTCTTGGGGCGGATTTGATTTGGCGAATTTGGCAAGATCTGCCCGTCTAAGAATTCCTTCAAAATCCTTGAGGGTTGGACCATCCAAATCCAAGCGTCCTTCTGCTTTTAACTCTTCCAAATGTTGCAGGAGCTCATCTGTAGTGCGCTCCATCGCATGATCATCTACCTTTTCATCTAGGTACCGGCGGGCAGCATCGGTCAAGGTAGAGTAATAATTTTTGTATTCGTGTTGGTTGAGCAAGTTACTTTCATCCAACTTTTTTAACGTTAGCATCGCACGCTCAAAAGGAGTAAGCTTTGCCAGCTCTTCGTCTTTTTTCTTTTTTCTTCGGAAAAGAATAAATAATATCACTGCCAATAAAAGTAATACTAAAAGCACCCACCAAATCCATGAAGGCAACTCAAACTGAGCCTCTACCTCAACCGAAGGTTTTATAGGATACATTTTTTGCTTGGTAGTATCAACAACCACATCGCGCACTTGTACCGCAAATGAATCGGTCATAAATGATCGATCATCAATTTGTATTTTTTGCTTTGGAATAATATACCTACCGGAATCAAATTGCGTTAAGGCATATTTTTTAATGAGTTTGAGTTTGTCTTGATTCTTAGTGGTATCAATCTTAAAACTCTCAAACATTTCTAAGGGAACAAACGTCTGTCCTTCCGGGAAGGTGACAAATGAGGTTGAATCTGCCTCAACTTCAAACGTGTAGGTAATTTGTTCGCCTATTTTAATGGAGATAGAATCAATAGAAGCTTTTACACGCTGAGCCTGTACCGTAGAGCCCAAGAAACATGTCAAAAAAACCACCAAACCAATTGTTAGTAGTCCTGACCTTTTTTTAGTACTCCTTGATATCACTGGTTTATTCACGTATTATCCTCTTTGTTTAAAGTAACCCAATAATTTTTTAACGTAACTATCATCGGTACGTACATGAATGCTTCCGGCACCGCTTTTTCTAAAGCTATTTTGATAGTAATCAACATTAGTTCGATAATGTAGGGCATAACTTTGTCGTACTCTTTTAGAGGCTGTATTTACTAATACCAATTCTCCTTTTTCTTCGTCCTTCATTTGAACCATTCCCAAATTTGGGATTTCTTCTTCGCGCCTGTCATAAATTCTTATCCCGGTCACATCGTGCTTGCCTGCTACAATTTTTAAGGTTTGTTCATAACCTTCGGTCATAAAGTCTGAAAGCACAAAAACAATCGCCTTCTTTTTAATCACATTAGAAAAATACTTGAGTGCCTCTGTCAAGTCAGTTCCTTTTCCCCTAGGCTCAAATTCTAATAATTCTCTTATAATACGCAACACGTGAGAGCGCCCTTTTTTTGGCGGAATAAATAATTCTATTTGATCTGTAAATAGCAGCAAGCCAATCTTATCATTATTCTGCGTGGCAGAAAATGCTAAGGTTGCCGCTACCTCTGTAATGACGTCTTTTTTAAACTGTTGTTGCGTTCCAAAAAACTCTGATCCGCTAATGTCTACCAGCAGCATCATGGTTAATTCGCGCTCTTCTTCAAATACCTTGATATACGGTTCATTAGTTCTCGCCGTGACGTTCCAGTCAATCGCTCTTACATCGTCTCCAAATTGATATTGACGCACCTCGCTAAAGGTCATCCCCCTACCTTTAAACGCCGAATGGTACTCACCACCAAAAATGTGGTCGCTCAACCGGCGGGTCTTAATTTCAATCTTTCGTACTTTTTTTAAAAGCTCTTTGGTATTCATATTTATTTCCCGCAAAAGCGGGAATCTTTTTTTCCATGTCATTCCGCGCTTGACGCGGAATCTCATTAATACAAACTAGATTCTTTTGATTAGTTATTGCTAATTCATGGACGGGCTTCTACGGCACCTCTACTTCATTGATGATCTTATTGATCAATTCTTCACTGGTGACATTTTCGGCTTCGGCCTCATAGGTAATTCCAATACGATGGCGTAGCACGTCGTGAACCACTGCTCTCACATCTTCTGGAATAACAAAACCTCTTCTTTTGATAAAAGCGTAGCATTTAGCAGCCATCGCAAGGTTGATAGAACCCCTGGGAGAAGCCCCAAAACTAATAAGGGGTTTGATGCTGTCTAGATTGTGTTTTTCGGGATAACGTGTTGCAAAGATGATGTCTAAAATATATTTTTCAATTTTTTCATCCATGTACACTTCGCGCACCGCAGCTTGTGCTTTAAGAATTTGCGCTGTGCTGATAACAGGATTAACTTTTTCAAAGCTTCCTTTTAGATTAGCGCGCATGATGAGTTGCTCCTCGTTAATTTTAGGATAATCAATCACCGTTTTGAGCATAAATCGGTCGACTTGAGCTTCTGGCAGCGGATATGTTCCTTCCTGTTCCACCGGATTTTGTGTCGCCATGACCAAGAATGGATCGGGCATTTTAAACGTAGTATCCCCAATAGTTACCTGTCGCTCTTGCATTGCTTCTAGTAAAGCAGATTGCACTTTAGCCGGCGCACGGTTGATCTCATCTGCCAAGACAAAGTTGGCAAAAATGGGTCCCTGCTTAATGCTAAAGTCATTTTCCTTAATATTATAAATCATAGTTCCCACCACATCGGCAGGCAAGAGATCTGGCGTAAATTGGACTCGGCTAAAATCGGCACTTACAGCATTAGATAGAGTGTTGATCGCAAGGGTTTTTGCTAAACCGGGAACACCTTCTAATAAAATATGTCCTCGACCTAAGAGACCAATTAATAATCGTTCAGTCATATTTCTTTGACCCACGATTACTTTATTCATCTCTATCATTAAAATGTCAATAAATGCACTTTCACGTTCAATTCTTTCATTGATTTGCGCAATATCCAACGTACCGTTTTGCTCTTCCATAAAGTCTATTTAAACAGGGTAATGATAACAATTTTTACTAACGAACCAAAATGAACAATTATTAAGCCATTGGTTGTTAAGAATAGGTTAAAACTAGCCTGATCTTTTGATAAAAAAGATATGAATTGAACGGGGTATTTTGTTTCTTTAAGCAACTAAAAAAAGCATATGTTTTCAAGGATTATTCAGGGTGTAATGACCTGGGGCGAATGGGGTAAGAAATTTAACAGGCAAGAGATGATCTCTCAGCTTAATTTTTGCATAGAGCAAGGGGTAACGACCTTTGATCATGCTGATATTTACGGAGGCTACACCAACGAAGAACATTTTGGCACCGCTTTCGCGGAAGCTAACATACAGCGAGAAGACATTCAACTCATTTCAAAATGTGGAATTCAATACAAAGCAGAAACCCGACCTCAAAATGAGATAAAACATTATCAATACGATAAGGAGTATATCATTACCTCAACAGAAAGGTCTCTAAAACTTTTGCAGACAGACTATTTGGATTTGTTACTGCTCCATCGACCCAGCCCGTTGATGCATCCTGATGAAATTGCGGAGGCCGTTACTCAACTAAAAACGCAAGGAAAAATTAATGCGTTTGGGGTTTCTAACTTTAGTGTTTCCCAAATGAGTTTAATTCAATCCAGAATTCCTATTGATGCGAATCAAATTGAGTTTTCACTCACCGCACATAACGCATTGCATGATGGCACGCTGGATTACATGATGGAATATGAAATTACCCCCATGTGCTGGAGTCCACTAGGTAAAGTTTTTAACGAAGAAACTGCTCAGGCTAAACGAATTCATGAGGTGTTGGATAAGTTGAGTGATAGATATTCTGGTAAAAAAGATCAGTTACTTCTTGCCTGGATTTTAAAACATCCTGCAGCGATACACCCGGTGATAGGAACCACCACTAAAGAGCGTGTAAAAGATGCGAAAAAAGCTACAGAAATAGAATTGGAGATACAAGACTGGTTTGAATTGTTGGTAGCAAGTCAAGGGCATAAAGTGCCTTAGTGTCCCATCCTAAATCCTTCCCCAAGGAGAAGGACTTTAAAATTTAGTACAATATAAAAAGATCCCGGCCTATGCGGGGAGTTAAAAGATTACCGCTTTCGCGGAAAATAAATATGACAAAAACAGCATTTATTACAGGAGCTACCAGCGGCATTGGCAAAGCGACCGCAGAAACTTTATCAGATCACGGAATTAACCTGATCCTGTGTGGAAGAAGGAAAGAGCGATTAGAAGCATTAAAGAAAGACCTGTCTAAAAAGGTTCACGTACATACACTTCAGTTTGATGTGCGCAATAATGAAGAAGTCAAAAAAGCCATCATCAATCTGCCTGATGATTTTCGGCAGATCAATATTTTGATCAATAATGCGGGGAATGCCCATGGATTAGACCCCATTCAAGATGGAAGTATTGATGACTGGGATGCTATGATGGATATTAATGTAAAAGGACTTTTATATGTAAGTAAGGCGATTATTCCTCAGATGATTAAGCGAAACAGCGGTCATATCATCAACATAGGCTCTACCGCTGGCAAGGAAGTCTATCCTAACGGCAATGTCTACTGCGCTTCAAAACATGCGGTAGATGCTCTAAATCAAGGGATGCGTATCGATCTTAATCAATACAATATTAGAGTGGGAGCTGTTAATCCGGGAATGGTGGAGACAGAGTTTAGCGAAGTTCGTTTTAAAGGCGATGAAGACCGCGCCAAAAACGTATACCAAGGATTTACACCTTTAAGCGCAAAAGATGTCGCTGAAGTTATTGCATTTATGGTTAGCCGTCCTCCACATGTGAATATCGCTGATCTCACGATGATGTGCACCGATCAGGCCAGTAGTACAATTGTGAATAAGAGTAGTTAACCCTTTGAAGAGCAGACTCCAAACTACTTGAGTGTAGCAAAGGGGATGTAAATAATTAGCAAAAATAGATTCCGCAACAAGTGCGGAATGACAATTGAAAGGTGTCTCACAAAGTTTGCTTTAACAGCAAGGCGGACACAGAATCACAATAAAAGTCCTTCCCTTAGGGAAGGATTTAGGATGGGATATGATCAACAAACGCTTACTCATAAAAAATTTACTGGCTCACAATGATGAGAACAGTTTCTATGACAAAAAGCGAAAGATTGATATTGGCTCTAAAGAAGGGAAAGCCAAGTTCTTAAAACACATTTGCGCATTATCGAACAGCAACCCAAAAAATAACAGCTACATCGTGATTGGAGTTGAAGACGACGATAATAAAATCAATGGCGTAGACTTTTTTGACGACAGCAAAATTCAAAACTTGGTCAATGCTTACTTGAGTCATCCTCCTGTAATTACGTATGAAAACATCAACTTTCCTCATTTACCTGAAGATAAAGTAGTGGGACTGGTTACCATTCGTGCTAACGAAGGTAAGATTTGTTCCCTGCGGAAGAATATATGGAAATATTACGGGGGAGCAGTTTTCTTTAGGGATGGCAGTATAAGCATGCCCAAGGTATTTGACATCGAATTAAAAGATGTGAATTCTGATATCGTAGCAACCATCGAAGATCATGCCCGAAACAACATTAAGCTCACGCTGGATGGGGTCATGGACTTTATGACGAGAAGTAAGGACTATAATCCTACCTACAAGGTCTTTAAAGAATACTTTGTGGTCTGTTGGTCAGGGAAAGAAAAAAAAAAGGGAGATGAAACCTATTATTCGCGGGTCAATATTCAGCTCATCAATGAACAAGTAAAGCTATTTTACTCTGTCTTGGACGAAGTAAGCATAGCTATTACCGAAAATAGATTTACAATTACAGAATTTGTTCTATTGGGATTACAAGAAAACCATAAGTATTATCCGCTAGAAAAAGTATCTATTTGTTTTAGAGACAATGCTAACTATGACATTGAAAGCGAACTTATTTTTGAACCGCCTCAGTTTGATAAAAAAATCCTATATCATATTTATAATTCAAATCAGGCATTGGTTGAAAAATTAAAACGCCAGACCAGCCTCAGCAAAGCTGAAGAGAAAGACTTATTCAATGTGCCCTCCACCTATTTGATTTGTTATTTGAATGGGTTTGAAGAGGCCATGGTAAAATTAGAAGAGGCACGTCCTTTACTCAGACAACATAGCGAGAAAGCCTATGACTTATATAAGGACAACATTAGAATATTACGAAAAGTACGTTACAATTCATGAGAACATTAGTGATAGGTGATATACACGGTGGTTTAATAGCCCTAAAACAAGTTTTAGAAAGAGCTCAAGTAACCGCTGAAGACAGGTTAATATTTTTGGGTGATTATGTGGATGGCTGGAGTGATTCGGCGGCGACGGTTTCATTTTTAATTAAACTACAATCTACGCATGAATGTGTGTTTATTAGGGGGAATCACGATCAACTGGTGCAGGATTATTTGGAGAAAAATATCAAAAGTCCCAAATGGTTAGAACACGGCGGAGCCCTAACGGTAGAGAACTATGCTAAGCTTTCTGCGGAAGAAATAGCGCAACACCTCAACTTTTATCAAAGGCTTACCAGTTTTCACGTAGACGATAAGAATCGGTTATTCTGCCACGCTGGCTTTACCAATTTGCACGGTCCATCGTATGAATATTTTCCCAGAATGCTTTGGTGGGATCGTACCTTATGGGAAACGGCACTTGCTCTGAACCCAGCCTTAACTCCTGAAGATGAACGTTACCCTGAACGTTTCAAACTTTTTGATGAAATTTATATTGGGCACACTCCCTTATATCGCATAGGTGCAACCGTACCCTGTCAAGCGGCTAATGTGTGGAATATGGACACCTCTGCCGCCTATAAAGGAGCACTTTCTATCATGGATGTGGATTCTAAACAAGTGTGGCAGAGTGATCCTGTGTATACCTTATATCCTACTGAAAACGGCAGAAATTAGGATGTTTGCTTCGCTCTCAGATCGTTCGTTTAACTCACTGTTAGACCGCTTGCTTTGCTTCACTGTTAGATATGAGATCGTTCGCTTTGCTCACTGTTAGAGGTTAGATAATTTTTCTCTCAATATTTAGCTATGCAATCTGTTATATCCAGATATTAAACATAAATGATATCAAAAAATTCTAACTTCTTTTTTTTGATAGCCACCAACTTGTTGGGATAGTATAATTTCTTTTTTTACAGCTAAAAAAGCAAGAAATTAGCATGTTCACTACGCTTTTAGACCCTCTATATCATTTAATGTAAGATCGCTTGCTTCTCTTCGCTTTTGAATATGAGACCGTTCGCTTTGCTCACTGTTGGAGGTTAGCTTAATTTCTCTGTTTGTGTACTAGGTAATCCGTTATAAGCAGATACTACATTTTAATTATATCTAATAAAGTCTAACTTCTATTTTCTATGAGTCTCCAACTCTTTAAGGAAGGTCTAATGTCTATTCTTCAACAGCTACAAATAAAGGATATTCATGTTCTTTTGTTAACCTTTATCTACTTGACACATTAATTAGTTGAACAGACCGGTCAATATACCCGGTAAAACTTTAAAACAACTAAATTTTTTAATTATGAAAACAATGCGTTATATGCTGATTGCTATGATGGCAATCGCAGTATCTTTTACGACCACTTCTTGCGATGCAGAAGATGGAGAAGACGGCATCGACGGCGTCGATGGACAACAAGGACCTCAAGGGATTCCCGGGGAAGATGGGAATGCAAATGTGATATCAGTAGTTTTTAATGATGTAGATATATCAATTGGAAATAATATAATAGATATTCCAGAGATAACACAAGAAGTCGTAGATAGCGGAGTTGTTTTGGGTTATGTAACTTGCTGTGGCAACGATTTTTGGGAAACGTTACCTTTAGTTATAAGCACTGAGGTTAGGTTAGATATTGATCGAATTGGATTAGAATACTTAAGACTAGTATCTACATTTAATCAAACATTAAATTTTAGATTTATCATCATCCCATCAAATGTGGATACTTCAGGCATTGATTTAAACAATTTCGATGAAGTCAGCCAGCATTTTGGCCTATAGGAAATAATAGTATTGCAGTTTACCCTCCTGCGCTCCATGGTCGCCATAGCATAAAAGTGCAACGGTGACAAGCGAAGGAGGGTTTTTTTGTAAAAGAAGATTCTAAGAATTTAACATCAATTCATCTTCGACTTCAGCTTCAATTTACTTTCCTCTGCTTAGTTTATCCTGTAGCGTTTTAAGTTCAGTCCATTTGCCTTGGTACGCCAGTTTTGCCTGATCAGGCCAGGTGCCGGGATTGTGCATTTTATATCGGAGGCCAGCTTCAGTCAGGATCATTTTGCATTTTTCGACCGGAGTTTCAGATAGAGCTCTCCAGCTTTTGATGTCTTTTTGATGAAATAATTCTTCAATCTTCGGACCTATTCCTTCTACGATCTTTAAATCGTCTTGCTTGACCTTTTTGCCAAAAGCTTTCTTAGCAGCTTCGGCATCAAATACTACCGCATCAGTACTCTTAAACGAAGAAGTAATTCGTGTAGCCGCTTCAACTTTTTTTGCCGCAGAGGCAGCTAACTTAGATCGTGCATGGCATAAATCTAATTCGCGTTGCAGGCGTTTATTATCAGCTTTGAGCGTTTCTATTTCATCTTTTTCAGTTGATGTGACCGTTGGATTAATTGCAGATGGTGTCTGATTTTTTACCGCCGACTGATCAGCACGTTTGTAAAATAGCCAGGTAAATAAAAATCCGACTAATGCGCAGGCTATTCCAAATAGCCAGAGGGATATTCCGGTAAGTGTCATTTGTTCTCTTTTTGGTTAGTAGTTAGGAATGAAATTACACAAAAAATTTCAAACACTTGCCAATTAGAACGTTAGCGGTAACTTATTATTGAGTCTTGGAAGAGAAAATAGAAGTTAGACCGACCCAAAACCTTGGAGACTGTTAGATACTAGACCGCTTAGCGCGCCTTTCCAGTTGGGCACGCTGTTAGAACATTCGCTTGGCTCATTGTTCAACTGTTCGCATACTTGCCATTAGATGTTTTGTGATTTGCTGACAAAGGTCAATACTCAAATTAACCTCATTTTAGAAAGAGTCTTATTTCTAACAGTGAGTGAAATGAACGGTCTAATCTCTAAAAGCGAAGCGGTCTATAACATTACAGATCAAACTTAATCCCTTGTGCTAAAGGTAACTCTGTGGTATAATTAATCGTATTGGTTTGTCTGCGCATATAAACTTTCCAGGCATCAGAGCCAGATTCTCTTCCGCCGCCGGTATCTTTCTCACCGCCAAAGGCTCCGCCGATCTCAGCTCCGCTAGTACCAATATTTACATTGGCAATTCCGCAATCTGATCCGGTGACCGATAAAAATCGTTCTGACTCACGTAAATTATTGGTCATGATTGCACTGGATAATCCTTGCGCAACACCATTTTGTAGTTCGATAGCATTTTCTACTTCGCCGCTGTATTTCATAAGATATAAAATAGGCGCAAAGGTTTCATGCTGCACGATTTCGAACTCATTTTCAGCTTCGGCAATGGCAGGTTTTACGTAGCATCCACTTTCATACCCTTCACCAGAAAGGACTCCGCCTTCTACAATGAGCTTCCCACCTTCTTCTACTACTTTTTTAAGAGCAGACTCATACATCTTCACCGCATCTGTATCGATCAATGGTCCCACGTGGTTATTAGTATCCAATGGATCGCCAATGTTCAACTGCTTATACGCATCTACGATGGCATCTTTTACTTTATCGTACATACTTTCGTGGATAATCAATCTTCGGGTTGAGGTACAACGCTGACCCGCCGTTCCCACGGCACCAAATACAGCGCCAATCACAGTCATTTTAAGATCGGCATCCGGTGTGACGATAATGGCGTTATTTCCGCCTAATTCCAGTAAAGACTTTCCTAAACGCTCTCCCACTTTTGAGGCTACAATTCTTCCCATTCGGGTAGAACCCGTGGCAGAAATTAAAGGAACGCGACTGTCGGTAGTCATCATTTCGCCTACGGTATAATCTCCATTGATCAAACATGAGATACCTTCAGGCAAATCATTATCTTTTAAGATTTTGGCGATAATGTGTTGGCAAGCAACACCACACAGCGGAGTTTTTACACTGGGTTTCCACACACATACATCTCCGCATACCCACGCTAAGGCAGTATTCCACGCCCAAACGGCTACGGGAAAGTTAAATGCAGATATTATCCCAACAATTCCTAGTGAATGATATTGCTCGTACATGCGGTGCCCGGGGCGTTCACTGTGCATGGTAAGGCCGTGAAGCTGTCTTGATAGTCCAACGGCAAAGTCACAGATATCGATCATCTCCTGCACTTCTCCCAAACCTTCTTGATAGGATTTTCCCATTTCGTAGGAGACCAATTGACCCAAAGGTTCTTTCAGCCTGCGCAGTTCCTCCCCAAATTGACGCACTACTTCTCCACGTTGTGGAGCCGTCATCACGCGCCAGGTTTTGAATGCCATTTGGGCGGAAGCGATTACCTTTTCGTAATCTTCTTTAGTTGTAGTGGTAACACTGGCAATTTTTTCTCCGTCTACAGGAGAGATTGAGGTTATCGGATCTCCAGAAGAGAACCAAGTATTTCCTGTAGAGGTTCCCTGATTAGTTTCTTTTATCCCAAGTTGATCAAGGGTCTTTTTTATATCTATTCCTGCAGAAATCGTAGCCATGAGGGTTGTTTATTTGTGATTTTTGCGAAAATACGAAGAATTACACTAGAAAATCCAAGATTTAGCAATCCTCTTTAAGTAAGCAGAGTTTGTATGTTTACTACTAGAACTCTTTATTCTAACAGCGCAGCGGTCTTGAATCTATATTTATCTACACGGTAAACCGTTCATCCACCGGCATCACAGTACCACATTCATTACAGGTTCTAAGTTCTTCATTAGTATAAAAATGTCGGAAATGTCCTAAAAAATCCTTTTCAATATCTTCAAGCTTAAACTTTACTTCATAGAGCTTGTTGTTGCAATTGTCGCAAAACCATAAGAGACCATCTTCGGCATCTAATTTATCTCTTTTGCGCTCAACGACTAATCCAATTGAACCAGAATGTCTCACGGGAGAATGCGGTACCCCTGCGGGATGCAGATACATATCACCCGGCCCAAGCTTCATGGTTTTCTTTTCACCATTTTCTTGTACATGCACCTCAATATTACCTTCCAGCTGGTAAAATAACTCTTCGGTTTCGTTGTAATGATAATCTTTTCGGGCGTTTGGGCCGCCAACAATCATTACAATATAATCACCGGCATCTTTATAAAGGTTTCTATTGCCTACGGGGGGTTTTAACGCATCGCGGTTTTCTTTGATCCACTGATTCAAATTAAAGGGTTTTGGGATACTCATGCTCATGTATTTTGATAAAGATACAAATTCATCAAGTTGTCCCGAAGTTTTTTATCTTTAAAGCAATACTAAACTTTATTCTAAATGCGTACCTATCTTTCCATTTTAATCGCCTCATTCATTTTAATTTCGTGTCAGTCTAAAGACACCTCAACAGAATCTTCTGTCTCTTCTTCTGAAGAAAACAAACAAGATACAACACCTAACTTTGGCATTGTCATTCATGGCGGTGCCGGAACCATCTTAAAGAAAAACATGACAGACTCACTTGAAGCTGCGTATAAAGCCAAGCTGGAAGAAGCCATCAAAACAGGTCATGACATTCTCGCCAATGGCGGAAGCAGCATAGAAGCCGTTACAGCAACCATCAATGTCATGGAGGATTCTCCGCTTTTCAATGCCGGGAAGGGAGCCGCATTTACGCATGAAGAAACCAACGAGTTGGACGCATCGATTATGAATGGCGCCGACTTAAACGCAGGAGCAGTTAGCGGTGTAACCCGCGTAAAAAACCCGATTGATCTCGCCCTAAAGGTGATGACAGATTCTGATCACGTGATGCTCAGCGGGCAGGGCGCAGAACGTTTTGCACAAGAGCAAGGCATGGAACTCGTCGATCCATCATATTTCTATACCAAAAAACGATTTGAATCCCTGCAACGAATCAAGGCCTCTCAAAAGACAGCACTGGACCACGACGACAAGAAAGTTAGTTTTGCAGATCCGTTTATTAAAGATGCCAAGTTTGGAACGGTGGGTTGCGCTGCCTTAGATAAAGAGGGGAATCTGGCCGCAGGAACCTCAACCGGTGGAATGACCAACAAACGCTGGGGCAGAATTGGGGATGCTCCCATCATCGGTGCAGGAACCTATGCGAACAATGCGACTTGTGCGGTGTCTTCAACAGGGTGGGGCGAATACTTTATCCGCGGAATGGTGGCATATGATATTTCGGCATTGATGGAGTACAAAGGGCTTTCCTTACAAGAAGCAGCGAGAACGGTTATACAGGGAAAAATCCCGAAGCTTGGTGGTGATGGTGGTATTGTAGCCATTGACAACGAGGGCAATGTAACGATGGAATTTAATACGGCAGGGATGTACAGAGCAACAATGAATGCAGGGGGTGAACTGGAGATTGGGATTTATAAGAATTGATATATGAAAAACGAAGATGAACAACTCACTTTGAGGAGATTGTTATTAATTAAAAACTTATATATCATAGACGTAAATCAATCTTCTAAAAATAATGGCCAGGAAGTATTTGCAATTTTATCTTTTCACGATTGCATTGAGATGTTTTTAAAATTTACAGCAGAAAGAAATAATATAAACTCGTCAAATTTAAACTTCATGCAATATTGGGAGAAAATTCCTGAATTGACTTTAAAAGAGACGATGAAGCAATTAAACGCAACAAGAGTTAATCTTAAACATCGAGGACTAATACCTGCAACATCGGAGATAGAAAGGTTTAGATTTTATACAACAGATTTTCTCATTCATAATACCACAACGCAATTTGGAGTTGATTTTGAACAAATCTCTCTTAGAGAGATTATCAAATATAAATCAGTGAAAGACTACATAATTAAGTCAGAAAATTCTCTTTCAGAGGGTAATTATACTTCAGCTATCGAGAATATCGCCTATGCTTTTAATGAGCTTATTAAAGAATATCAAGACAATAAAATCAGCTGGCAAAGTGATCCATTTTTCTTCGGAGGCGAATCAAGAATGATTTCAAGATTAGAAAAAAAGCTAGATGAAACCAATGATATTATAAATACAATTAATGTAATCAGCAAATCTGTTTCTTACATTCAAGAAGCTTTAAAAATACTTTCTCTGGGTATTGATTATAGAGAATTTCAAAAATTCAAAATTTTAACGCCAACAGTATCAAGAACGGTTGGGGGTAAGATGATAGCGGAAATATATGGCAAAAAGAAATGGTCAAAGGATAATTGTCAATATTGTATTGACTTCGTCATTGATACGGCACTAAAATTTCAAAGTTTTGATTTTGATGTTAGTCACTTAATTGATGATCATGAAGGAGAGATATTAATAGATATAAATTAAATAACCCCATTTTCAGGGATTCCAATCTCTACTAATCACACTACTTTAGTTTCTCATAATGACCACATACATGAAAAAACGTTGCCTACTTCTATTCCTCGCCTTAGCAGTGACAACCTGTAAAAAATCTTCAGACACCGAGACGGATAACCTCTTTAAGTTCAAAGAATACATCTATCAAACCACCGGGGGAGATATTTCTAGCCACGATCCTATCCTTATTAGTCTGGCAAAACCCATTGAAGATTGGGAAGAAGGAATGGAACTGTCTTCCAAAGTGCTTCAGGTGACGCCGGATGTTGAGGGTAAACTCATTGCGATCAATGCAAATACATTGGAATTTAGCCCTGATAAAGCTTTGACGCCAGATACAGAATACACGGTAAGACTTCGGCTTGACCGAATTTATAGCGATGTCCCTTCCGAGTTTAAAGTCTATTCATTTAAGGTAAAAACCATCACGCCCAATTACTCCGTAAACCTAGAAAATTTACAGTCTTACAGCAAAACCTATCAATACTTAAACGGAAGTATAAAGCTTTCAGATGTGTTTCCGCTTGACGAGGTAAAAAAGATTATTTCAGCTACTCAAAGTGATACCAACCTTAAGATAAAATGGACTCCTATAGACCTTTCGACACGTTCATACACCTTTGTTATTGATAGCATCAAACGCAAAGAAGAAGATAGTAGCATTGAGGTGATGTGGGATGGTGCGCCCATTTCAGCAGAACTTAACGGCAGCGAGAAAATGACCATCCCCGGTCAAAATAATTTTACCATTGTAGATGTCACCACTGCGCAATCGCCAGATCAGTATTTGTCGATCAATTTTTCTGACCCCTTAAAGAAAGATCAAAATTTTGACGGCCTGGTGACCATCAAAGGGTCTAAAGCACTAAAATATGTGGTCAATAATAACGTCCTGCTGGTCTATCCAGATAAACGCATTACGGGTAATGTAGCGGTTACTATTTTTGAAGGAATTAAAAACAGCTATGGATTTAAACTGAAGAAATCTTTTAGCGAGACCATTTCTTTTGAACAACTAAAACCAGCAGTTCGAGTGGTGCGAAGCGGGAATATCCTTCCTAATTCAAACGGACTTAAATACAACCTTGAAGCGGTAAATTTAAAGGCCGTAGATGTGCACATCATCAAAATATATCAGGATAATGTGCTTCAATTTTTGCAGGAAAATGAACTCAATGCCAGTTACCGCAATGCCATTCGCAGGGTAGGTAGGCGTATCGCGAAAAAGAAGGTGCAACTTATCGTAAATGAACTGGAAAATACCGGGAAATGGAAAGCTTACAGCATTGATCTAAGCACGTATTTTAAGAGTGATCCCGGTGCAATTTATCGGGTGGAACTCAGCTTTTCAAAAGCAGATGCATTATATGACTGTACTGTTGCCCGCAATGTAGTGAGCGATGAAGATGATGACGAGTATTACTACGATGACTATTATTATGACGAATATTCAGATTACGGGAACTATAGTCAGCAGAATTTTGCAAATCAAGAAGAACGTGAAGAAGCCTTTTGGGATAATCGCATCAATAGCTATCAAACAAACAATTACAATTGGAAGGAACGTGAAAATCCCTGTCACGAATCCTACTATAGAGATGATCATTTTCTAGCGACCAATATTCTGGCGACAGATTTAGGATTGATTGCTAAGCGAGGCGAAAATGGGTCGTATTATTTTGCGGTAACCAATATGTTAACGACCGATCCTGTGGCGAATGCCAAGGTGAAGTTGTACAACTTTCAGCAGCAGGAAATTGTCTCTTTGTCCACCGATGAAAATGGATTTACACTGTATGATGGAGAGGAGTACGCTTATTTCGCTTCCGCGGAAGACGGTAAACACACCACCTACATTAAATTAACCGATGGAAAGTCGTTGTCTCTTAGTAAATACGACGTTTCCGGAAGAAAAATAGAACGCGGCCTCAAAGGCTATATCTACGGCGAACGCGGAGTTTGGCGACCGGGGGATACGCTGCATCTCAACTTTATGTTGAATGATACTGATAATCCTTTGCCAAAGAATCATCCTGTCAAAATGGAGGTGACCAATGCCCGGGGAAAACTCATCTACAGTAAGGTTGAGAATACAGGGGTTAATCGTTTTTATCGTTTTGATGTACCAACCTCAGCCAATGCTCCCACGGGAAGTTGGAGTGCAAAAGTGAGCGTGGGTGGTGCGACGTATTATAAATCCCTTCCTGTTGAAACCATCAAACCAAACCGCTTAAAGCTAAAAATTGACTTTGATGATGAGATTTTACGCAGCACCGAAAAAATCACAGGAGATTTGCGTGTCAACTGGTTGCACGGCGCACCGGCAAAAAATGTACGTACAGAAATC
Organism: Gangjinia marincola; assembly: GCF_039523415.1. Lineage (NCBI taxonomy): Bacteria > Pseudomonadati > Bacteroidota > Flavobacteriia > Flavobacteriales > Flavobacteriaceae > Gangjinia > Gangjinia marincola. Next base: position 282,307 of record NZ_BAAAFG010000015.1, on the reverse strand, counting down.
ACGGCAAAACTTAGTGCGGCAACAAACCCTTTCCCCGCCTATAAAAACTTTGTCTTTAAGGATCCTACCAAGAAATCAATGAATAAAGAGCTCACTGCTTTTAATCAAAAAGTAAATAATCAAGGGCAGGCAGATTTTTCCATGGACTTTGGTGCGATGAAAAACGCTCCCGGGATGATGCAAGTCAATTTTCTAGCCAGAGCTTTTGAAACAGGAGGAGATTTTTCCATGGATGTATTTCAAAAAAAATACGCTCCTTTTAAATCCTTTGTTGGTCTTAAATCACCTAAAGGTCGTATGTATGGCTCATTTTATACTAATGAAAACCACACCTTTGATGTAATCACCTTAGATGATAGCGGTAAGCCTATCCAGCGTAAAAATCTGGAAGTACGAATGTATGAAGTAAAATGGCGCTGGTGGTGGAGTTCGTCTTATGATGATCTTTCTTCTTATACGTCAGATAAAGTTCATCGACCCTATAAAAGCTTTAAGATTAATACAAACTCTTCAGGGAAAGGCAGTTTTTCGATAAACATTCCGCAGCGGGATAATGGCCGCTATTTAATTAGAGTAGTTGATCCCGTGAGTGGTCATGCCACAGGAAGAACAGCTTACTTCTACCGCAATTGGTCTAACCGTATTTCTACCGGGGATAATGAAGCTGCTAAAATGTTGATGCTTTCGGCGAATAAAGAAAAATACGTGGTGGGTGAAGAAGCAAAAATCACATTTCCTTCAGGCAGTGAGGGACGTGCACTGATTAGCGTAGAAAATGGTGTAGAAGTAGTTCAAACCAAATGGGTGAAAACAACTAAAGGTGAAACCACGGCGAGCATTACCATTACCAAAGAAATGGCGCCAAACGTCTATATCAATGTCTCTTTGTTGCAGCCTCACGGCGCAATACAAAATGATTTGCCCATACGATTGTTCGGGATTATACCAATCAATGTCTACAATCCTTCGACCATTTTAAAACCAGAACTCAGCTTGCCCAATGAAATTAAACCAGAGTCTACCTTTACACTTAAGGTAAGTGAAGAAAATGACCAAGCGATGACCTATACGCTGGCTGTGGTCGATGAAGGTTTACTGGATCTTACCCGTTTTAAAACCCCTAATGCCTGGGATGAGTTCTATGCTAAACAGGCACTCGGCGTCAAAACCTGGGATATTTATGATGATGTAATTGGCGCCTATGGCGGAAACTTAGATCAGGTATTTGCCATTGGGGGTGATGCCGAAGCAAACGGTGCTGCCGTGAAAAAGGCAAATCGCTTTCCCCCTGTGGTCAAAGTTTTGGGCCCATTTAAATTGAAGAAAGGTCAAACGGCGAAGCATACGATTAATATGCCAAAATATATAGGTTCTGTTCGCACCATGGTGGTCGCCGGAAGCATTGAGCAAAATGCCTACGGCTCTGCCGAAAAAGTTACCCCGGTGAGAAAACCTCTTATGGTACTCGCATCTTTACCCCGCAGATTGGCACTGGGAGAAAAGGTTGCATTACCGGTAACGGTATTCGCTATGAAAGATAAGGTTAAGCGCGCAACGGTAAAACTTAAACTCCCTAAAGAAATGAAGGCTGTCGGGGAGATGTCAAAAACAGTTACGTTTAAAGAACCCGGTGAACAAATGGTCTACTTTGAACTGGAAGTAAGCGATAAAAAAGGCATTTCAACCATTGAAATAGAAGCAAACGGCAATGGCGAAAAAGCATCTTACCAAGTCGAACTTGAGTTGATGAATCCAAATCCTGTAACTTCCAGGGTGACTGAAGTTGAGCTTCAACCCAATGCAGAACTGCCGGTGACGTTTGAAACTTTCGGGCTGGTTGGAACAAATCGTGCGGAGCTGGAGTTATCTACGCTTCCGCCGATGAATATTTCAAAACGCCTTCAGTACTTAACGAGTTATCCTCATGGGTGTGTGGAGCAAACGACATCGGCTGTTTTTCCGCAGTTATACCTACCCACCATCATGGAGTTTAGTTATGAGGATCAACAGCAAATGAAAAAAAATATAGAAAAAGCGATAAAACGCTTAGGAAACTTTCAACAGCCCAACGGGGGATTGTCCTATTGGATGGGATCACGATCTGCGAATGACTGGGGAACGAGTTATGCAGGTCATTTTATGATTGAAGCCGAAAAGAAAGGCTATAGCATGCCGTTAACCTTTATGAGTCAATGGAAGCAGTATCAATTGGAAACAGCCAGAAACTGGCGCCCAGGAAAACGCGAGTACAGGTCTGATCTGGCTCAGGCATATCGTCTTTACACGCTGGCACTAGCCGGTTCACCAGAACTGGCCGCCATGAATCGCTTACGTGAATATGCCTCCCTAAGTAATGATGCCAAATGGCGTTTGGCAGCTGCCTATGCTCTAGCAGGTCAAAAAGAAGCAGCACGGCAATTAGCCAATCGATCGAATATAGAATTTGAATCCAGAAGAGATTATTATACCTATGGATCTGTAGATCGTAATCGCGCCATGGCGATGGAAACCATGCTTTTATTGGATGATAAAACCTCAATTGACCTGGCAAAATCCATTGCGAAAGCTTTATCCTCAAAAAAATGGATGAGTACCCAAACCACAGCCTATTGTTTAATGACCATGGCTAAAATGGTCGAAAAGAACGGCGGCAGATCAGTCAAGGTAAATTATACTATCAACGGCAGCACAGAAAAAGCTTCTTCTACATTTGCTATCAGTCAAAGTGAACTTGATGTAAAAGCAGGAGTAAATGAATTGACCTTTTCTAATCAATTGGACAATTTAGTCTTCGCCAGAATAATTACCTACGGCGTTCTGCCTTTAGGAAAAGAGCAAACCACACAGCGTAATCTAAACGCTTCTGTGGGCTATAAAACAGCGAATGGAGCTTCATTAGACATCTCTTCTTTATTGCAGGGAACAGATGTAGTTGCTACAGTTACGATTACAAATCCAACCAGTAATCCTATCTATGATATTGCACTGACAGAGATATTTCCTTCGGGATGGGAAATCGTCAATACCAAGTTTACGGGATACGGAAATGCACAGAATAATCAAGCCAATTATACTGACATCAAGGATGATCGGGTAAACTTTTATTTTGATCTACCCAAACGAAAATCTAAGTCATTCACGGTGCTGCTAAATGCTGCTTATTTGGGAAAATACTATCTACCGGGCATTCAAGCCGAAGCGATGTATGACAATGATCATTTGGTTCGCAATAAAGGGACATGGGTAGAAGTGGTGAAGGAATAGAATGTTGCTCTTCAAAGAAAACCTTAGTCAATGATAAGTCATTAGAACAATTTACAAAAAGATACACGCCTTCGCAGGTAATAGATATGAAAAAAGAACTTCCGTACTACGCTGTTATTTTTACCTCTATCCGCACTAAAAAGAATGAGAAAGAGTATGGTTCTATGGCAACATTAATGGAGCAGCTGGCAAAAGAACAATCAGGCTATTTAGGGATGGAAAGTGCAAGAGATAAAGTAGGCATCACCGTAAGTTATTGGAAAACCAAGGAGGATATCGCGCAGTGGAAAAATCAGATAGATCATCAATTAGCACAAAAATTAGGGAAAGAAAAGTGGTACGAGTGGTACAAGACCTGTATTTGCCTGGTTGAACGAGAGTATGAGTTTTTCAAGTAGTCATATTAAACCATTTTTTTCTAAGCATAGAATAAAGTTTCTCATTGCTTTTGTGCTTCTATTAGGGTATTATTTTTCACTACCCAAGAACTTATTTTCTTCTCCCACCTCTACCATTATTGAAAGCACCGAAGGACATTTGATCGGGGCTAAAATTGCTGCGGATGGTCAGTGGAGATTTCCGCCAACTAATTCCGTACCCGAACGTTTTGAAATCTGCATAACCTATTTTGAAGATGAGTGCTTTAGATATCACCCAGGGTTCAATCCTATTTCAATCGTGAAAGCCTTGTATCAAAATAGCCTTAACGGTGAAGTTAAACGTGGTGGAAGTACACTCACGCAACAAGTGATTCGGCTTTCTCGTAAGGGAAAATCGCGAACCTATACAGAAAAAATCATTGAACTCATTCTCGCTACCCGCGCTGAATTGAGATACAGCAAGAAAGAACTATTAGCGCTCTACGCGTCTAATGCTCCTTTTGGCGGGAATGTAGTTGGTCTTGAGGCAGCTGCCTGGCGGTACTTTGGTCGATCTGCGCAAGAACTCAGCTGGGCAGAAACAGCAAGTCTAGCCGTACTACCCAATGCACCTTCATTGATTTATCCGGGTAAACGTCAAGAACGTTTAAGATTAAAACGGGACAGATTACTTAAAAAACTATGGCAACACGAAATGATAGACTCGTTGACGTATGCACTATCTATGCAAGAAATGTTACCTCAAAAGCCCTATCCGCTACCTCAATATGCCTCTCATGCCTTAGAGCGATTGCACCAGAATCACCCTGGAGAAAAGGTACAAACCACACTTAATGCCTATTTTCAGCAACAAACCAATCGAATTGTAAAACAGCACTGGCAGCGCTTGCAACAAAATCAAATTCATAATGCTGCAGTTTTGGTAATGGATGTACATACCAGAGAGATTCTGGTCTATGTTGGCAACACTCCAACCTCAAAAGAACATCAAAAAGATGTGGACATCATCTCAAAACCCAGAAGCACGGGGAGCATCTTAAAACCCATTTTATATGCGGCAATGCTGGACGCCGGGGAACTTTTACCCGGAACTTTAGTGGCAGATGTACCCACCTCTATCGCGGGATACACACCTAAAAATTTTGATAATTCGTTTGACGGAGCGGTCACGGCCAAACGTGCCTTATCCAGATCACTTAATATTCCGGCAGTGAGAATGCTTCAAAGCTTTGGATTAGATCGATTTCATTATACCCTAAAGCAACTCGATCTTAAGGATGTTACCTATGGCAAAGATCATTATGGTCTTTCCTTGATCTTAGGTGGAGCAGAAAGTAACCTGTGGGATTTATGCAAAACTTACGCAGCATTTTCAGGCACGATCAATCATTTTAACACTTCTTCAAGTCAGTATTTTTCTAATGAGTTTAGAGAGCCTCGACTTGTCAAGCAAAGCGATACACAAGAAAAAATTTTCGGCGTAAGCCAAAAAGAAAAAGTATTTTTTGATGCGGGATCTCTCTACTTGACGTATGAATCCTTAAAAGAAGTCAATCGACCACAGGGTGAAGAAAACTGGGAATTTTTTGATTCCAGTAAACAAATTGCCTGGAAAACCGGCACAAGCTATGGATTTAGAGATGCCTGGGCCATTGGGTCGACAAAAGATTTTGTAGTAGGTGTTTGGGTTGGTAACGCAGACGGTGAGGGCAGACCGGGATTAATCGGTCTGGAGGCTGCTGCTCCTATTCTTTTTGATGTATTTGATTTGCTTCCCGCCAGTGACTGGTTTGATGCTCCTTTTGATGCGTTGAGTGAGGTAGAGGTTTGTGCTAAAAGTGGTTATAGGGCTTCAACCATTTGTCCAAACAAAGTTAAGCAGGATATCCCTGTAAGCGGCTTGAAAACCTCACCTTGTCCTTATCACAGCTTAGTTCACCTGGATGCCACCGGGGAGTATCAGGTAGATTCGTCGTGTGAAGATACAGCCAATATGGTTCATACCCCTTGGTTTACCTTGCCTCCGTTGATAGCATTTTATTATGAAAAAAGTCATCCTGATTATAGAGCCTTGCCTCCCTTTAAGGTTACCTGTAAACAATCACCAGAGAATCAGTTAAGGTTTATAACGCCTAAAGCCAATACCAAACTAGCTTTACCTAAAGATTTTGACGAATCTAAAACTGAGTTTGTCGCAAAAATCACGCATCCATCCTCTACAGAGCGTGTATTTTGGTATTTAAATGAGCGTTATGTTACTACAACCTCAAGTATTCATGAAATGAGTTTTAAGCCCTCCCTAGGAAAGCATTCAATCACTGTGGTGGATGAAACGGGAAGCTCTGAAACGGTTGCATTTGAAATAGTCGAGTAACTACCTCAACCCAAAACCTTTCCCTGCCCACCAGGGATGAATCTCAATGGCCAGTCGACCTGCTTGGACCATGGGATCCAGATGAGCCAGGCTATCTGCCATTTTTAATGTTGGAACGTTGTAAATGGTGATGCCTCTAATTTCCCCGTTATCTCCAAACGGCCCCGAAATATCAGCATAGCCCAATTCGTACATCCGTCCTAAATGAGCCATATGTAAGGCCTGTAAACTATCTGCCTCAGCTTTGGATTGGTTACGGTTTGGCCCGGATTTTAAAAAAGCGATAAAATATTGTTGCATAATGACCTTCTCTCCTGTGGACTCTTCAACATAGTCAAAGGTCTGAAACCCCTTTGCCTTTAGATCTGCGAGTAAACTATCAGTTTGCTGGTTTTTGTTGATGAGCGCTGATTCTGATGTCGTAGCAGTTTCGAGTTGATCTTCTTGAGGTTGCTGTTGCGATTTTTCTTTGCATGAAATGCATAATAAGAGTACTAGTAATATGATTCTTCTCATCACGATTATTCTCATTAAAAAATTTGGATTTAATTTATTCACCAGGTGTTGTAGGGATATTTGCTTAACATTGCGTTATAGTATTTTATATCTCCTGTGACTTCTTCTCCTAACCAGTTGGGTAGTTTAAGCGACTCATCTTCATGGGTGAGTTCAATCTCGGCCATCACTAGGCCTTGATTAGCTCTGTGAAATTCATCCACTTCAATAGTATGCTTTCCTGCTAAGACTTCATAGCGTGTTTTTTCAATTACACCTTCTTCACATAACTCCAACAATGCTTGAGCCTCTTGAACAGGGATTTCTTTTTCCCATTCAAACTTGGTGGTTCCACTTTCATTGGATCGACCTTTTATCGTCAAGAAACCTTGATCACCTTTTATTCTCACCCGCACGGTTCGATCTGGATGGGTGTTTAAAAAGCCTTGTTTAATCTCATAAGAAAGCTTAGAAAGTCTTTTGTAAGTGTCATTGTTAACCCGGTATTTGCGTTCAATTTCTTTCATGTTCAATTAATTCTCCAGGGTGGATTTTTTCGGTTTTTGCCGGCATAGTATAAAATTAAGTGATTATTCGCAGGATCATACAATCTCGCCTCTCGCCATAACCATGACTGATCTGTAGGTTCTTGATAAAATCTAATGCCCTTCTGCTTCAAATCTGCAACAGTAGCGTCAAGATCCTCGCATTCAAAATAAACCATTACTCCATTACCATTAGGGGTCTTATCTACGACATGGATTGAAAATGTTGACTCGCCATCAGGGCATTCAAATCTGGCATATTCTGCCGATTTAACGATGAGTTTTAGGCCTAAGGTTTGGTAGAATCCTAGAGAAGATTCTATGTCGGTTGTAGGAACAGTGATTTGATTGAGGTTCATTGTTAACGAATTAATCCTCTACGTTTAAATTAATTAAATCTCCATTATATTTCCCTGAAATTATTTTTCCGTCATTGCGCATGAACGTAAAAGATAAATCGATTGTCGTTTCTGTAATGTTATGTATCGATACTGTAGTTGATGATGCAAAAACTGTTGATTGAGGATCATTATCTGATAACAATAGTGTTCCTTCAGAATAATCACCAGCATTAAATGAGCCGTTAATAGCTACTTCGTAATCTGCTATTTCATTATATGTAGTTTCTTGCAATGTGATGTCTTCCACATCAAAAAATACACGAGTAACATTATCCACCGTTCCATTGGTTTGACTATTGGTCACATTAAAAATATTTATTCCAATATCGCTAGCTTCATCAGTCGTAGTGTTTTCATCTGTAATAAATGCTGTCACTAACTCGTAAGTCTCTCCATCATAAACAAATTCATTTATGGATAAATCAGATTCAGTAGAGGAGTCATCATTTGATGAACAGCCAATGATTGTTACAATAAAAGTAACAAGAAAGAAAAATTTAAACGTTGAGTAATTCATATGATTCTATTTAATTTATAATCTATTAAGCATATGATTTTCTAGCATAGTTCTGCAATTCATCAGACAGAAATACAGGCTGTTTTTGAGGATTGTTCGCAAGCCAAATCATCGCATCGGCAATTTCTTGTGGGTAGATCATGCGGTATTTTTTTAATGATCCAAACAACAATGGATTGACTACGGTGAGAATACTTTTCATGATGGATTCACCTAATCTTTTTTCATCCCGATCACCGCCAATCAAAGCGGGTCTTGCGATAATAGTATTGGAAATGCCTTGATCCATTACAGCCTCTTCCATCATACCTTTAACTCTATTATAAAAAATGCTACTGCCGGCATCTGCTCCCATGGCAGAGATTACAACAAAAGGCTTAATATTATTTTCGGCGCATAATTCTGCAGCTGCTTTTGGGATGCCGTAGTCAATGGCTTTATATTGCTCTTTGTCTTGTGTTTTCGATTTGGTTGTTCCTATACAACAGTAGCACTCATCTCCTGTAAAACGCTCTTTTTCCGCCTTGAGCATTAATAGATCACACAAATATTCGGTTAGTTTTGGATGGGTTCTATTGACGGAACTACGTGAAAAAAGTTTTACGTTGGAATACCTGTTGTCCTCAAGAAGCATATCTAATAATTTTCCTCCTACCAGTCCCGTTGCTCCTAAGATGATCGCCGTTTTTTGCATCTGCTAAAGATATGGAATAGCAAATAAACCATAACTTTGAGTCATGAAGGTTACCCCAGATTTTTCACGAAAAATTATCCATGTAGATATGGATGCCTTCTATGCTTCAGTAGAGCAACTGGACAATCCCGAATTACGCGGAAAACCTATTGTCGTAGGCGGTAGCTCTGCCCGGGGTGTGGTGAGCGCAGCGAGTTATGAAGCTAGAAAATTTGGAGTACGTAGTGCCATGAGTAGTGTGATTGCCAAGCGCAATTGCCCGGACTTGATCTTTGTCAAGTCTAATTTTGATCGCTACCGCGAAATCAGCGCCCAGGTACGTGAGGTTTTCTACGAATTTACAGATAAGGTTGAACCACTTTCGTTAGACGAAGCGTATCTGGATGTTACCCAAAACAAAAAGGGAAATCCCAGTGCGACATTGATTGCTAAAGAAATTAGGGCTAGAATAAAGGAGAAAACCGGTTTAAACGCTTCCGCAGGGATTTCGGTCAATAAATTTATTGCCAAAGTTGCCAGTGATATCAATAAACCTAACGGGCAAAAGACGATTCCGCCAGAGAAGGTGTTGGACTTTTTAGAGCAACTGGACATTCGTAAATTCTATGGAATTGGTAAGGTAACTGCGGAAAAAATGTACAAGCTGGGAATTTTTACGGGTGCTGATTTAAAGGCGAAGTCGCTTGAATTTTTAGCTGAAAAATTCGGGAAAAGCGGAAGCTACTATTACTATGTTGTACGGGGAGTACACAACAGTGAAGTAAAACCCAACCGTACGCGAAAATCACTGGGTGCAGAACGCACTTTTTCTGAAAACATCTCCTCTGAAGTATTTATGCTAAAGCGATTAGAACATATCGCTGAGGAGATTGAACGCCGATTGGCAAAAAGTAAAGTCGCAGGTAAAACCATTACTTTAAAAATTAAATACCGTGATTTTACATTGCAAACTCGAAGCAAAACGATCGATTATTTTATCAGTTCCAAAGAATTAATTCTAGAGGTTGCTAAAGAACTATTGTATCAGGAAAAGATGAAAGATTCTGTTCGACTACTGGGGATATCACTCTCTAACTTAAATACGGTTAAAAGAAAGAAATCTGATAATACCGAAGATAAAAGAGAAATCGCGGTGCAGTTGAAATTTGAGTTTTAGAAATTAGATCGCTTCGCTGTTAGAACGTTCACGATGTTCACTGTTAGACCACTCGTTTCACTTGTTGTTAGACCGTTCACTTCGCTTTGCTCACTGTTAGAATATAGAAAATAGACTTTTCCTTATTCTAATGGCAAAGTGATCTAAAATTCTTTACTAAGCAAAGACTGATCTAACATCTAGAAGTGAGTGCAGCGAATGATCTCATTTCTAACAGTCCCCAACAAGTTGGGGACGGTCTTATATCTAACAGTGAGAGTGAAGCGAACGGTCTAGTTTTTACTCTATCCCAGATACCCTTAACGTATTCACCATTCCCTTTTTAGTAATGGGCATGGCCGCCAGGTTGATCACAAAATCTCCTTTTTTTACAAACTTCTTCGTCTTGGCGATTTTGTTCACATCATCTACGGTATCATCTGTGCTGGTAAATTTGTCGTAGTAAAATGCTTTAACTCCCCAAAGCAGACTGAGTTGTGTCAAGATGCGCTTGTTTGAGGTAAAGGCTAGAATATGTGAAGCAGGCCTCCATGCTGAAATTTGAAATGCGGTATATCCGCTATTTGTGAGCGTACAGATAGCCTGAGCGCTGATCTCATTGGCCATTGTCGCAGCATGATAACAAATAGCCTTAGTTACATAACGATTGGTTCTAATATGAGGAGGCTCTTGTGGTACAGTAACCAATTCTGAATCCTCAACGCTTTTAAGGATTTGCGTCATTTTTTGAATCACCTGCACAGGATATTGCCCTACAGAGGTTTCCCCACTCAACATAACTGCATCTGCACCATCCATAACCGAGTTGGCAACATCATTCACCTCTGCTCTGGTAGGCGTAAGGCTGGAAATCATAGTTTCCATCATTTGAGTTGCGATAATCACAGGAATCCTGGCTTTCTTAGCAACTAATACCAACTCCTTTTGAATCAATGGAACCTCATGCGCCGGAACTTCTACCCCTAAATCCCCACGGGCAACCATCAATCCGTCACAATAAGCGACGATCTTTTTGATGTTTTTGACGCCTTCAGGCTTTTCGATTTTTGCGATGATAGGGATTTTATGATCGCTGTGTTCATCGATGATTTTTTGAAGTTCTTTAAGATCTTCGGCGTGACGTACAAAAGAAAGTGCCAGCCAATCTACTTGTAGGCTAATAGCAAATACGGCATCCTCGCGATCTTTTTTTGTCAGTGCGGGTAGAGAAATATCGGTGTTGGGAAGGTTCACCCCTTTTTTAGATCGTAAGGGACCTCCTTGGATTACCTTGGTTTCTACCTCATTCTTTTTGTTGGTAGAAACTACCTCGAACATCAACTTACCATCATCCAGCAAGATTCGTTCTCCGGCTTTAACATCTTTAGGAAACTGCTCATAATTCATATAAACACGTTCCTTTGTCCCTTCAAAAGACTTGCCGGTGACAAAAGTGATCTTATCTCCTTTGGCCACGACTACTTCTTCTTTCATTTTACCCACCCTAAGTTTAGGGCCCTGTAAATCTGCTAGTATAGCTGCGTTGTACCCATATTTTTCATTGAGCTCTCGAATCATTTTTACACGCTCTTTAACATCTTCATAATCTGCATGCGAAAAATTAATTCTAAAGACATTGACACCTTCGGCAAGCATTTGCTTGAGCACATTCTTTGTACTGGTCGATGGACCCAGGGTGGCGACAATTTTAGTTTTTTTAGTTGTTGGCATTAGTCAAATATTAGGTATTCTTTAGATTTTAGTTGGTCTTGTTGTTCAAGATAGGCCGTGGCTATCGCGGGGATAGCATTCAATTTGTGTGCTATAGTTTGGTCAATATATTCGGTAGCTTCAGCGTATATTTTAAGAAAATAGTCCGTTCGCTTGCGCTCTGGGATTAAATACGTAGTCGTTGAGGTTTCTTGCGAACTAAAAAGGTTTCCGCTTGACGGATCTAAATCAATTTGATGTAAGGCATCATTATCTCTCATGCACTTATTTGCAATAAGATAATACGAAAGATCCTCACTCATATCGTGGTAACAGAACAAAGGAAAATATCCTACCGCTCCTTTACAGGTGGCATCTAAATCCTTTTTGTTTCTCTCTAACTTGATGTGTAAATTCTTATTAAGTAAAAAAGCTAAGCGATAAGGCTCAACAGATGCATGAATAGCAAAAAGAACAGATTCATCATCTTCAATGGATTCTAGCACAAGTTTAGAAGAAGTAGTACTAATCATAGCTAGATGCTAATATACAGATAAGGGCGTATTATTTTGAATTTTTAACGCACATCTTTAGGGCGATAACGCACGAAAACGTTATCGTTTACAACTATTTAGCCCTGATGCGATGAGGCAGCTATCGGATAGCTATTTTTTTTTGAAGGGCGTAATATCCGCGCTTTGAAGCTGCCTCTTCAGCTTTTTTCTTTGAAGTGGCTCTGGCTTTTGCAATGACCTTGTCGTTAATTCGAAGTTTAACCGCAAAGTGCTTTAATTCATCTATACCAGTATCTTCATATACTTCATAGTCGAACTCTTTTTTCTCTTTTTGGCACCATTCTATCAAGAGGCTCTTATAACTAATCACCTTACCCTCTAACTGTTCAATATCAACGTATGGAACAATAACACTTTCATTGATAAACCGTTCACAGTATTTGTATCCCCGATCTAAATAAATAGCTCCCACTAAGGCTTCAAATATGTTTCCATGGATATTTGCTCCAAATTGAGTCTTTGGAATGGTAGAAGACACGTGATCAATCAATTTTAAATCACGCCCAAGTTCATTAAGGTGCTTTCTACTCACTACTTTTGAGCGCATTTTAGTAAGGTACCCTTCATTCCCGCCCGGGACTTCACTAAAGAGATAACCAGCTATTACTGAACTTAACATGGCATCACCTAAAAATTCAAGCCGTTCATAGTTGATAGGATTTCCATGATCATCCTTTAAACCCATAGAGCGATGGGTAAATGCTTTTTTATAGTGCTTCAACACTTTAGGTTTAAAACCAAGAATCTTGGTGAGGTAAGAAAAAAAATTCCCGTCCTTTTCAGAACGGGAATTAAATATGTTTTGAATAACGCTCATGGTAAAATTTACTCTTGGTATTTTTTAAATACAACGCAGGCGTTATGTCCCCCAAACCCAAAGGTGTTGCTCATGGCGACGTTAACCTCTCTTTTTTGAGGTTTATTCAACGTCAAATTGAGTGAAGGATCAATGTTTTCATCTACCGTTTCATGATTGATTGTAGGAGGTATAATCCCGTGTTTAATAGGTAAGATTGAAGCAATAGCTTCAATGGCTCCTGCAGCTCCCAACAAGTGTCCAGTCATGGACTTGGTAGAGTTGATATTAATATTTTTTGCATGGTCGCCAAATACTTCAGAAATGGCTTTCAATTCGGCTACATCACCTAGTGGCGTTGAGGTACCGTGGGTATTGATGGTGTCTACATCTTCTGGCTTTAAGCCGGCATTTTGTAGACAGTTTTTCATAACTGCAATTACTCCAATCCCATCTGGGTGTGGTGCGGTCATGTGATATGCATCTGAGGATAATCCACCACCGATAAGCTCAGCATAAATGCTTGCTCCACGTGCTTTGGCATGTTCTAACTCTTCGAGAATTAGTGCTCCTGCTCCTTCGCCCAATACGAAACCATCGCGGTTAGCATCAAAAGGTCTGGAGGCAGTCTCCGGACTTTCATTACGGGTCGACAGTGCATGCATGGCATTGAATCCACCCATACCGGCCTCGGTCACCGCAGCTTCACTACCACCAGTCACGATAATATCACTATATCCTAATCGAATGTAGTTTAACGCATCGATCATAGCATTAGCAGATGATGCACAAGCAGATACTGTGGTGTAGTTAGGTCCCATAAATCCATGACGAATCGAGATATTACCTGGGGCAATATCTGCTATCATCTTAGGAATAAAAAAGGGGTTGAAACGTGGTGTTCCATCCCCTTTTGCATAATTTAATACTTCGTTTTGAAAAGTTTCCAATCCGCCAATTCCCGCTCCCCAAATCACGCCAATACGTAACTTATTTTCGTTATCCAGGTCTAAGCCTGAATCTTTTATGGCTTCATCTGAGGCTACAATGGCATACTGTGCAAACTTATCTAACTTACGGGCTTCTTTTCGATCAAAGTAGTCACTTGCATCAAAGTTTTTTAACTCACATGCAAATTTGGTTTTAAATTTTTCGGTGTCGTAATAGGTAATGGGAGCTGCTCCACTTTTACCACTCACCAAGGATTCCCAGTATTCATCAAGGGTATTTCCTATGGGTGTCAATGCACCTAAACCAGTAACTACAACCCTTTTTAACTCCATGTAGTTATTTTTTTGCTTCTTCTATATAAGAGATAGCTTGCCCTACTGTTGCAATGTTCTCAGCTTGATCGTCTGGGATTTGAATATCAAATTCCTTTTCAAACTCCATAATCAACTCAACTGTGTCTAATGAATCTGCGCCTAGATCATTTGTAAAGCTTGCTTCGTTTACGACTTCGTTTTCGTCAACACCTAGTTTATCAACTATGATTGCTTTTACTCTTGATGCGATGTCTGACATAATAATGTAATTTTAGTTTTTGTTAAGTGGCAAAAATAAAAAACTTTAGTTTAAAACAGTTTTTATCTTCAAAAATGTGATTTCAATGTACGTATTTTTAAATACTGCACCTTACTTTTACCACTAAATTAATTTAATTTTAATGTTGACGAATGTAAATCACCCGTCTACAATCAAAAAAATAGTGCTTTTTGCTTCAGGTTCCGGAACCAACGTTGAAAACATAATTCGCTATTTTAATGATCGAAAAGAGATCGTCATCTCCTGTGTGCTGTCAAACAACAAGAGTGCCATAGTTCATGAGAGGGCTAAAAAACAGAATGTAAATTCATTAACATTCAATAAAGATGACCTCCAACATACCGATACGGTGCTTGATTTACTTAAAAGCATAGCGCCAGATTTGATTGTACTCGCAGGTTTTTTGTGGAAGTTCCCTAAAAATATCTTAGATCAGTTTCCTAACCAAGTGATTAATCTTCACCCTGCTTTATTACCGCTCTACGGCGGAAAAGGAATGTATGGCATGAATGTGCATCGCGCTGTAGTAGAGAATAAAGAAAAAGAAACAGGGATTACCATTCATTATGTGAACGAGCATTACGATGAAGGAGCGATCATTGCTCAACATAAAACTAAGCTAACGCCTGAAGATACTCCTGAGGATGTTGCGCGTAAGATTCACGAGTTGGAGTATGAGCATTTTCCGAAGGTGATTGAGGAATTATTAAAAGAAGTTTAATCCTTAACACCCCTCTTAATCTTCCCTCAAAGGGAAAGTTATAGAATATGGCTAAAAAACAGAAATATTACGTGGTTTGGAAGGGCAAGAAAACGGGTGTTTTTTCTTCTTGGAAGGAGTGTAAAATAGCCATTGAGGGGTTCAAGGGTGCTGAATACAAATCTTTTTTGACTAAGGCAGAAGCTGAAAAAGCTTATAAAGGCAGGTATGCAGATTATAAGGGAAAATCAGTCACGAAAAAACAGTTGTCTCCTGCGGCTCTGGCCGAAATAGGTCAACCTAATCTAAATTCAATTTCGGTAGATGCTGCTTCAAGTGGTAATCCGGGTAAGATGGAGTACCGCGGGGTGGATACATCTTCCAAAAAAGAACTCTTTAAACAGGGACCTTTTGCACAGGGGACAAATAATATTGGCGAATTTTTAGCTTTGGTACACGGTCTGGCATTTTTAAAGAAACACCATAGTGCCAGAATTATATACACTGATTCGAGAACCGCGATGAGCTGGGTGCGTCAAAAAAAATGTATGACAAAATTGGCGCCTTCTTCAAAAAATTCGGCATTATTTGAATTAGTAAAACGCGCAGAAGATTGGCTTAAAACCAATTCATATACCACTTCTATTATAAAATGGGAAACCAAAGCCTGGGGAGAAATTCCGGCAGATTTTGGGAGGAAATGATTTAGATAAGTAAGACAATCTAAAACTGTATATTTGCAAAAAAATTTTCCGCCTCTATGAACAAACTTTTAATTGTTGGCTCTGTAGCTTTTGATGCGATTGAAACGCCTTTTGGTAAAACAGATAAAATTCTGGGTGGTGCGGCGCCATTTATAGCACTTTCTGCCAATCAATTTGATATTGATGCCGCGATTGTTTCTGTTGTGGGAGAAGATTTTCCGCAGGAATATCTTGAAACCTTTAAAGAAAACCGTGTTAATATCGATGGAATTGAAGTGGTCAAAGGAGGAAAAACCTTTTTTTGGAGCGGAAAATACCACAATGACATGAACACACGGGATACCTTAGAAACCCAGTTAAATGTATTGGCAGATTTTGATCCAAAGGTACCCGAAGCTTATCAGGATGCAGACATTGTGATGTTGGGTAATTTAGCCCCTGCAGTTCAAGAAAGTGTGATTGATCAAATGAATGATCCAAAATTAATCGTCTTAGATACCATGAATTTTTGGATGGATAATACCTTAGATGATCTCAAAAAAGTTCTAAAAAAGGTAGATGTGATTACCATAAATGATGAAGAAGCAAGACAACTTTCTGGGGAGTATTCTTTAGTGAAAGCTGCTAAAAAGATTTATGAAATGGGTCCTGCCTATGTGGTCATCAAAAAAGGTGAACACGGGGCATTACTTTTTTATAAGGACGAAATGTTTTTTGCACCTGCCTTGCCTTTAGAGGATGTATTTGATCCAACAGGTGCAGGAGACACCTTTGCTGGTGGATTTTCTGGATACTTAACAGCTACTGGTGACATTTCTTTTGAGAATATGAAGAATGCGGTGATCTACGGTTCTAACCTGGCTTCATTTTCTGTAGAAAAATTTGGAACGGAACGCATGGTTCATCTGGATAAAGAAGAAGTAGAAGAGCGCCTAAAAGCGTTTAAGTCGTTGACTCAATTTGAAATAGCATTAACCTAATAACCAGCCCTGAATTCTTGGGGCTTTTTTAATTCATCTTAGTACACATGAGTGATGCACTTAAACATGAATGCGGGATTTCTCTCATCAGGCTGCTTAAACCGCTTGAATATTATAAAGAGAAATATGGAACGGCATTTTACGGCGTAAATAAAATGTATTTAATGATGGAAAAACAGCACAACCGCGGTCAGGATGGTGCAGGTTTTGCCAGCGTAAAGTTAAATATGCAACCCGGGGAACGGTACATAAGTAGGGTACGATCCAATAAACAACAACCCATTCAAGATATTTTTGCACAAATCAATGAGCGTATTAATGAAACGTTACGTGAACATCCTGAATACGGTGAAGATGTAGCCGCTCAAAAAAAGAATTTGCCGTATATAGGAGAAGTTTTAATGGGGCACGTGCGCTACGGAACTTTTGGAAAAAACACCATAGAAAGCGTACATCCCTTCTTACGTCAAAATAATTGGATGCACCGTAATTTGATTTTAGCGGGCAACTTTAACATGACGAATGTAAACGTGCAGTTTGCTAATTTGGTTAAACTTGGTCAGCATCCTAAAGAGCAATCTGATACCGTCACCGTTTTAGAAAAGATTGGACATTTTACAGATAGCAGCGTTCAAAAGTTATATAAACAACTCAAGGCAGAAGGTGTTTCAAAACAAGAAGCTTCTCCTCAAATCGCAGAACGCTTAAATGTGGCGAAAATTTTAAAAAAATCATCCAGAGATTGGGATGGTGGTTACGTGATGATGGGTATGTTGGGTCATGGTGATAGTTTTGTGCTTAGGGATCCCGCTGGGATCAGACCTGCATATTATTATAAGGATGATGAGGTGGTCGTTGTGGCATCTGAGCGACCGGTGATTCAAACGGCTTTTAATGTAGAATTTGATGATGTACAAGAATTGGAACCCGGGCATGCTATTATAACAAAGCTGAACGGAAAGACTAAGGTAACTCAGATTCAGGCTCCATTAGAGCGTAAATCCTGCTCTTTTGAGCGAATCTATTTTTCAAGAGGTAGTGATGCCGAAATTTATACTGAACGGAAAGATCTGGGACGCCTTATAATGCCTGATGTTCTTAAGGCTATTGATCACGACATCCAGAATTCTGTTTTTTCATATATCCCCAACACAGCTGAGGTTTCTTTTTTGGGTATGAACGAAGCTGCTCACGATGAGCTTAACCGCCAAAAGCGGGAAGAAATTTTAGCAAAAAAGGGAAACCTTTCTGATCAGGAATTAAGTGAGATTCTCACCCGAAGATTACGCGTAGAGAAAATAGCTATCAAAGATGCAAAGCTCAGAACATTTATTACCGAGGATAGCAGCAGGGATGATTTAGTTGCGCATGTTTATGATGTAACGTATGGCGTGGTAAAACCCCAAGACAATCTTATTATTATTGATGATAGCATCGTTAGAGGAACCACCTTAAAAAAGAGCATCATAAAAATGATGGATCGCTTAAAACCTAAAAAAATTGTGGTCGTATCTTCTGCACCGCAAATTCGCTACCCTGATTGTTATGGAATTGATATGGCGAGGTTAGAAGATTTTGTAGCATTTAAGGCAGCCCTAGCCTTGTTAAAGGAGCATGGCAAAGATGATATTCTCAAGCAGGTCTATGAAAAATGCTTAGAGCAACTCAAGAAACCAGATAATGAGATTGTGAATGTGGTTAAGGAAGTGTACGGTTCTTTTTCTTACGAAGAAGTATCTGCTAAAATAGGATCATTATTAGCTGGCCCTGATGTTCAAGCAGAAGTCACTGTTATCTATCAAACTGTAGAAAAGTTGCATCAAGCTTGTCCTAAGAATAGAGGAGATTGGTATTTCACAGGAGATTATCCAACGCCAGGAGGAAATCGCGTGGTTAATAGAGCTTTCGTCAATTTTTATGAAGGCAATAAAGAACGCGCTTATTAGGGTAAAACGTGTATTTTGACGTTTTTTTTAACCTTTTGGTCTAAAAAGAGTGTTTTTAGGACTTATTTAGAATGGTTTAATATAAATTTGGGTATACCATAACATAGTAGGTTAAGTTCATGGTAGATTTGGGGCAAAAAAGGAGGTCATTGACCTCCTTTTTTATTAAACCAAAATGAAAAAATTAAAACAAAAAAACCGTCTGTTTCAGACGGTTTTTTTGTTTTAAAAGAAGGCTGGTTTTACTTTCCTTCATTATATTGTTTAGATACTTCACTCCAGTTGATGACATTAAAAAATGCATCAATATATTCAGGACGCTTATTTTGGTATTTTAAGTAATACGCGTGTTCCCATACATCAATTCCTAAAATTGGAAGTCCACCACAACCCACGCCCGGCATTAATGGATTATCTTGATTAGGCGTAGAACACACTTCTACTTTCCCACCTTTGTGAACACAAAGCCAAGCCCAACCAGATCCAAACTGTGATCCCGCGGCAGTAGAAAATTTGTCTTTAAATGCTTCGTAAGAGCCGTATGCATCATCGATAGCCTGAGCTAATTCACCTGTTGGTTTTCCACCACCATCTGGAGACATCACTTTCCAAAACAGTCTGTGATTATAAAATCCCCCGCCATTATTTCTAACAGCTTTATTGTCCATATCCAGATTGGTAAGAATATTTTCAATTGTTTTTCCTTCTTCGTTCGTTCCCTCAATGGCGTTATTTAATTTAGTGGTATATCCATTATGATGCTTAGAATGGTGAATTTCCATCGTACGTGCATCAATATTTGGTTCTAGCGCATCGTACGCGTAATCTAGTTTTGGTAAGTCAAATGCCATAATTTTCTATTTTTATTTCTGATTTAATCAAAAATAATGATTGAATGAGGTATTAAAAATAAAATGATGTTATAAAAAGCTTAAACTCCGTCTTTTTGGCTTAATATTGAGTAAATCTAAAACTATAAAATTGTTGTGACATCACCCTTTAAGATTTATACCGCATCAGCAGGATCCGGGAAGACATTTGCTTTGACAAAATCTTACCTGATCAAACTTTTTGAGGCAACCTCAATTGATGCGTATAAGAATATTCTTGCTATAACATTTACCAATAAAGCAGTGGATGAAATGAAAGGGAGGATCATTAATTATCTTATTGCATTTACGCGCGAAGATATTGCTAAAGACGATGAGGCCATGCTATCCCAATTATCAGGAGAACTTGATGTTCCTAAAGATAAGCTTTGCTCCAAATCAAAAAGAATATTACTTCATTTACTGCACAACTACGCCGCTTTTGATGTTTCTACTATTGATGGATTTACACATAGAATTCTTAGAACCTTTGCAAAAGATTTAGGCTTATCTCAAAATTTTGAAGTCGCACTTAATACAAAAGAAATTTTAATTGAGGCTGTGGATCGAATTATTGCACAAGCCGGCAAGGAAAAGTTGCTCACTCAAACCATAATTACATATTCATTATCTAAAATAGATGAAGATAAAAGCTGGGATGTGTCACAGCAGCTTTATGAAGTCGCTCAATTATTAACCAGTGAAAATAATACCAAATATCTCAAGCAAATAAGCGATAAGAGCTTAATAGATTTTGAGAGATACAATAAAAAACTCTGGTTAGAAATGAATGCTCAAAAAAATACGGTACAAGAAGCGATCGTTTCATTTCAAATGCTATGTAAAAAATACGATCTAAATAAAGAAGACTTTTCAGGAGGATATGTATTCAATTTTTTTAATTCTCTTAAAAAAAATGTAGAACGTCAAAAGTTTGACGCTAAATACATGATAACTATAGCTAGTGAACCCTTATATCCAAATCGAGTTAGTTTGGAGGTTAAGAATACGTTTGATCAGATACAACCTCAGATTGCCGAGTTATTTTTTACGGCTAAAAAAGCCGTACTTAGAATTCAATTTTTGAAAGTACTAGATAAAAATATTATCCCATTATCATTGCTTAATCGTATTCAGGCAGAGGTTAACAAAATTAAAGAAGAACGCAATCTGTTATTGATTTCAGAGTTTAATGAATTAATTAGTAATACTATCAAAGACCAACCTGCCCCCTTTATTTACGAGAGGCTTGGGGAGCGTTATAAGCATTATTTTATTGATGAATTTCAAGACACTTCCTTATTACAATGGCAGAATTTACTTCCTTTAGTAGAGTACCGTTTGGATACAAGTGCCACGGCCAAGGAAGGAAGTTTAATGCTGGTTGGAGACGCTAAGCAGGCTATTTATCGCTTTAGGGGAGGTAAAGCTCAACAATTTATCGATTTAATAGATGATAAAAATCCGTTTAGATACGAGAAAGAATTGATTACTCTGGGTCATAATTATCGAAGCGACCGGCAAATTATAGATTTTAACAACGCCTTTTTTTCTTATTTATCCACTACACAATCCAACCCGCAATACGCGACCCTTTTTGAAAAAGCCGGACAGGAGAAAATAAAAGAGGCTGAAGGATACGTAGACGTGGAATTTTTTGAAGCTAAAACTATAGAGGAGCTACATGAAGTTATTCCGCCTAAAGTTGTAGAGATTATCATTACCCTTCAAGAAAATGGTGTTTCCTATCAGGATATCGCTATTCTTACCAGAAAAAAACAAGAAGGTATTATCATTGCAAATGCGGTAAGTGAAGCTCAAATTCCTATAATATCTTCAGAAACCTTATTGATTTCAAATAGTGCTAAGGTGCTTCTGATCATTTCTGTATTAAAATTGCTGCTACATCCAGAAGACGATCATATCAAACTGGATATCTTAGAGTTTGTATTACCTAATTCCTTTTCCGAAGAAAAAAAACATTCGTTTATTGTTAACGCATTAGCAGTAGAGAGCATTGATTTCTTCAATCAACTTCAATCGATCGATATTTATGTCGACCCTAAAAAGAGCCTCTCCTTGCCGTTTTATGACATGATAGAAGATCTCGTGAGGTCATTTAATCTAATTGATGAGCCAGAGAGCTACGTCATCAAATTGTTAGATGAGGTATTTGCTTTTTCTCAACGCTCAAATAAAGGAATTACCGGGTTTTTAGACTACTGGGAAAGTTCAAAAAATTCTATAAGCCTCAATGCGCCTCAAGATGTGGATGCAGTTAACATAATGACGATCCATAAGTCTAAAGGCCTCCAGTTTCCTGTGGTGATTTATCCATATGCATCAGAAAAGGCTGATTTTAGAAACAGCGATCACATTTGGATTAAAAACGATCCTCCGCTGGACGATATTGAGGTATCGTATATAAAGGCGAATAAACGACTAGAGAATTTTGAAGAAACAACACATGAGGTTCAGTATCTTTTGGCCGAAAAAGAATTGGACGCACTGAATCTTACCTACGTAGCTCATACCAGAGCTAAACATCAACTTTACATATTAGCATACGATCACGATAAAAAAAGCGAAATTTTTAACAGTAGTGCACAACTAAAGAATTTTCTACAGCATAACAATACTTGGATCGAGGGTGAATCAAAATACATATTTGGAGACTTGAGTTACAAAACATCAAAAGATCAGCGCCCTCAAAAAACAGTAATTATGCAGACCTTGATCTCATCATCCTTGGCTACTCAAGGCTTACAGATGGTCACTAAACAGGGAAGAATGTGGGACACCTCACGGCAAGGAGCAATTGAAAAAGGACTTATTTATCATGAGCTTTTGGCTCACGTAACAGATCAAACTTCTATTGATGCGGCATTGAAAGAGGCTATTCAAGATGAACTTTTTACAGAAGATCAAAAAGATGATTTCGAAAAAATGCTCACAAACATTATTACTCACCCAAAATTAAATGATTATTTCAATAATGATTTGATAATTCACAATGAAAGGGATGTATTCTACGATGGTGAAATTTTACGTCCGGATCGTGTGGTAATCTCGGGCAATTCGGCTACAATTATAGATTATAAAACCGGTGGTGAACGCTCAATTCATGAAGAGCAAATATCTCTTTATAAAAAGGCCTATCAGTCGTTAGGATTCAACGTTAGTCAATGTGTTTTGATCTATTTAAATGAGTCTGTATCGATTAAATATGTTTAGTTTTGCAAAAAAAGAAATTATGTACGGTAATATACAAGAGCACTTGCGACGCGAGTTAGAGGAAATAAAAGAAAACGGACTGTTTAAAAAAGAACGCATTATTGCTTCACCTCAAGGAGCTGAAATAACGTTAACCTCTGGAGAGAAAGTGCTTAACTTTTGTGCAAATAATTACTTAGGATTGTCTTCACATCCAGATGTCGTACAAGCGGCAAAGGATACGTTAGATTCACATGGTTTTGGGATGTCCAGCGTACGATTTATTTGCGGTACTCAGGATATTCATAAAAAACTGGAGCATACTATTGCAGCGTTTTATGGAACAGAAGATACCATTCTCTACGCAGCGGCATTTGATGCTAATGGAGGTGTTTTTGAGCCGTTACTTTCTAAAGAGGATGCCATAATTTCAGATTCGTTAAATCATGCATCTATTATAGATGGTGTTAGACTTTGTAAAGCGGCAAGATATCGTTACAAAAATAATGATATGCAGGAGTTAGAAGAACAACTCAAAAGGGCAAATGAAGATGGAGCGCGATTTAAACTCATTGTCACTGATGGTGTATTTAGTATGGACGGTTTAGTTGCTCCTTTGGATAAAATATGTGACTTGGCAGATCAGTATGATGCAATGGTCATGATTGATGAATGCCACGCCACTGGTTTTATAGGAGAAAAGGGAATAGGAACATTAGAAGAAAAGGGGGTTTTAGGTCGAATAGATATTATCACAGGAACCCTTGGAAAAGCCTTAGGAGGAGCAATGGGGGGATATACCACTGGAAAAAAAGAAATTATTGAGATTTTGAGACAGCGTTCAAGGCCTTATCTATTTTCAAATTCTCTTGCGCCAACAATTGTAGGAGCAAGCATCAAGGTCTTTGAAATGTTGATGAATGACACTTCGCTAAGAGATAAATTACAAGAGAATACAGCTTATTTCAAAAAAGGACTCAAAGAAGCAGGCTTTGATATAATCGATGGCGATTCTGCCATAGTACCAGTAATGTTGTACGACGCAAAACTTTCACAAGAAATGGCAGATAAGCTATTAGAAGAGGGTATTTATGTGATAGGCTTTTTCTACCCCGTAGTTCCTAAAGAGAAGGCTAGGATAAGGGTGCAATTATCTGCTGCACATACAAAAGAACATTTAGATAAAGCAATTGCATCGTTTAAAAAAGTTGGTAAATCCCTGAATATTATTGACTAAACGATAGGTATTACATATAGTTCGCTTAAGAAAAATTTATAATTTTTATCTTTGTTGTTAAATTTTAACAGTTTACTTTTGTCCGCATTAACACGTAAATTAATTAATTTTAGAATATGAAACATCTTAGCAAAATTCTATTAGCTGCATTGTTTTTTGTAAGCTTAACTATTCAAGCGCAAGACGAAAACAATCCTTGGGCTATTAATGTTGGTATTAATGCTATCGACGTATACCCTGTAGGTGATGGGTTAGGAGAAGGCACTACAACCAGCGAAAACTTCTTTGACGAGTACTTTAATGCTGAAGACCACTGGAACATTCTTCCGTCTGTATCTCGTTTATCTGTTGCCAGATATATTGGTGATGGATTTTCATTTGAAGTAATTGGTTCTGTAAACAGGATTGATAAGTTAGGTGATGTATCTGTGGATGACTTAACTTATTATGCTGCAGATGGATCCATCAACTATAGCTTTAAAAACATCCTTAATAGTAGTGTAATTGATCCTTTCTTAGGAGTTGGTGGTGGTTATGTATGGTTAGATGATGCCGAAGCGGGAACATTCAACGGTACCGTTGGTCTTACATTTTGGTTTACTGAGAATGTAGGTCTTTCACTTCAATCTACTTACAAAGAAGTATTTGAAGATAATATTAGTGAGCACTTCCAGCATGCCGCAGGTCTTAAATTCTCTTTTGGAGGCAAGGATACTGATGGAGATGGAATCTACGATAAAAATGATGAGTGTCCAGAAGTTGCTGGTTTAGAGCAATTCAATGGATGTCCTGATACTGACTTAGATGGTATTGAAGACAGAAAAGATGCATGTCCAGAAGAAGCTGGTTTAGCTGAATTCGATGGTTGTCCCGATACAGATGGTGACGGTGTGCCAGATCCTAAAGATGATTGTCCTACTGAAGCTGGTTTAGCTTCATTAAACGGATGTCCTGATGCTGATGGCGATGGAATAAAAGATGGAGATGACAAGTGTCCAGATGAAGCTGGTGTTGCTGAAAACGATGGATGCCCATGGCCTGATACTGATGGCGATGGTGTGTTAGACAAAGATGATCAGTGTCCAGATGTTGCAGGTACTGTTGCAAACAACGGTTGTCCTGAAGTTACTGAAGAAGTTCAAAAGACACTGAATGAGTATGCTAAAACCATTTTATTCGATACAGGAAAGTCAACAATTAAAGCTGAATCTCAGCAAGTAATTGACGATATCATTGAAATTCTTAAAGAATATCCATCTGCTAAGTTCAGCGTAGATGGTCATACTGATAGCGTAGGAAGTGAGAAAAACAACCAACGCTTATCTCAAGAAAGAGCACTTTCTGTTAAGAATGCTTTAGTAAGCGGAGGAATTGATGAATTTAGACTATCCGCAGAAGGTTTTGGAGAATCTAAGCCAATTGCTCCTAATAATACGAGAAAAGGTAGAGCGCAAAACCGTAGAGTTGAAATCAACCTGGTGAAGGAATAATTTCTTTCAACATATTTTAATAAAGCGCCCTGATTTATCAGGGCGTTTTTTATTTTTAGGGATGACTAGTTTTATTTCTGCTGTACTCAAGGACATTGCTTCTGGTTCGATACCAATGTCAGAATATGTTTTTATTCTTCCCAGTAAAAGAGCCGGTCTGTTCTTGAAAAAGGAACTTGCAAAGCAACTTTCTCATACTACTTTTCTACCTAAGATATATAGTATTGAAGATTTCATAGAAGAGATTGCTCAAGTTAAGGTAATCGACAATACTACGGCTCTGTTTAGCTTTTACGAGGTATACGTAACCCATACTCCTAAGGCTGATCAAGAAACGTTTGACGTTTTTTATAACTGGGCACAAACCTTACTGTATGATTTTAATGAGATTGATCGTTACCTTATTGATGCAAATTCTTTCTTTACTTATCTGGGTAGAATTCAAGATATCAACCACTGGTCATTGCAACCCGAAAAGACTAAGTTGGTTGAGAATTACCTCAAGTTTTGGAACCTACTTCCCGTATATTATAAACAATTTAGCAAGACCTTGATTAAGGATGAAAAGGCGTATCAAGGTTTAGCTTATAGAACTGCTGCTTATGGTACTAAATCCTATCTTGCCTATAACCATAAACCTCATATTTTTTTAGGGTTTAACGCATTAAATACAGCAGAACAGCAGATCATTCAGGAGTTTTTAACGGCAGGAAAAGCAGAAATATACTGGGATGCAGATCAATACTTTTTAGAGCATCCATATCATGATGCCGCATTATTTTTACGAGAATACTTTAACGTTTGGTCTTATTACAAAGTAAATGAACCGAAGTGGATTTCTAATCACTTTACACAAAAGAAAGAGTTCAGTTTAGTTGGTGTTTCCAGCGATATTCAAATTACAAAGCATGTAGGAGAAATATTGAGTACGCTTAGTGTTGAAGATCAAAAAAAAACGGCACTTATTTTGGGGAATGAGTCCTTACTTCTCCCTATGCTTAATACGATACCTAGCAATATTTTGAGCATTAATGTTACGATGGGAATGAACATTACAGAGAGTCCTGTAGCTTCTTTTTTTGAAGAGCTGTTTGATCTTCACGTTAATCCCAGTAAAACAAAATATTATAAAATAGTTTTAAACGTATTAAGCCATAACCTTATTCAGTCTGTTTTCTCAAGGTTCTCAAGAAAAGCAATACAAAAAATCCAACGAGAGAATTTGATATATGTAGCACTAACAGATCTGGAGTCAATAGCGTCAACTGATAATGAAAAATTTCTCATCCATTTGATCTTTGATGAATTTAAGAGTACAATAGAATTCATTCGACGTATTATCGACTTCATACATATCTTAAAAGCATCGTTGAGTAATGATAATCAAGCGACATCTTTGCAATACCTCTTTAAATTTAATCAGGTTTTTGAGCGTTTAAGGAAACTTATTG
Source organism: Gangjinia marincola (assembly GCF_039523415.1). Lineage (NCBI taxonomy): Bacteria > Pseudomonadati > Bacteroidota > Flavobacteriia > Flavobacteriales > Flavobacteriaceae > Gangjinia > Gangjinia marincola. The sequence goes on along the minus strand of NZ_BAAAFG010000015.1, from coordinate 255,286 downwards.
TTTTATATAAAAACATACATTCTATCAGTATGCTTCAGCGAATTTACAGGGACAGCTTATCTGCTGAAACGATTGATTTTTTAGGTTCGCCCTTTGACGGACTTCAACTCATGGGAATGCTTGAAACCCGTGGATTGGATTTTGAACATGTAATTATTACAAATTTAAACGAGGGAGTGTTACCAGCGGGTAAAAGCGCCAATTCATTTATTCCATACGATCTAAAAAAAGAGTACGGTCTGCCTACCTACAAAGAAAAAGACGCGATATATACCTATCATTTTTATCGCCTGCTGCACCGGGCGAAAAAGATTACACTATTATATACGACAGAGCCAAATAGTTTGCTAGGTGGTGAAAAAAGCAGATTTATTCGTCAGCTTGAAATAGAGCAGCAGTCTCAACACACCTACAGAAACTATACAGTTACATCGGCCATTCCAACATCAAAAAAAGTTTTGAAAACAATCGAAAAAACAACAGATGTTATTGACAAGATAATTGAAAAAGCATCGAAAGGGTTTTCAGCTTCAGCTCTATTGATATATTTACGGAATCCGGTGGATTTTTATTACCGCTACATTTTGGGAATAGAAGAAAGCGATGAGGTTGAGGAGACTATAGCGGCAAATACACTAGGGACTATTGTACATGATACATTGGAAGAACTCTTTAAGCCCTACATAGGTCATCAACTTACTGCGGATATACTAGATCAACTTTTAAAAAATTCTGAAAAACAAGTAAAGATTCAATTTGAAAAAACATATACTTTGCGCAATACTTTAACCGGAAAAAACCTGATCATCTTTGAAGTCGCTAAAAAATATGTACGGGAATTTTTGCATTTAGAAAAAGCTACGTTAGGAAGAAATACGATTTTTTTGAAAGAGGTAGAGCAAGATTTAGAAATAGGTCTTGAAATTCCTGAGCTTTCCTATAAAGTAAACCTAAAAGGAAAAATAGATCGCGTTGATCAGTTCAATAACGATTTGAGGATTATTGACTATAAAACAGGTAAGGTGCAACAAGGACAGGTTATCTTAAAAGATTGGGATGAATTGATTACAAATTACGACGATTACAGCAAGCCTTTTCAGCTATTAACCTATGCGCTTCTTTTGCATACAGCCAAAAAAATTGAACTTCCGGTAAAGGCCGGCATTATATCATTCAAGAACTTTTCTGCAGGATTTATTCCACTTAAGGAGGATAAATCGGATCAAATTACTGCCGAAATGTTAGAACGGTTTGAACAAAAGCTCACTGAGCTCATTTTGGAAATCTGCGATCCCAATATACCTTTTCAGGAAAAAGAAATCAAACCTCATTATCATGGTTACTAGATTAAAAAACCAAGTGTATCAACGAAGTGGAGATCGTCCCATACTAATTGATTATTTTTTTGAAGAACATACACAGCACCAACCGGTGATCATTTTCTGTCATGGTTATAAAGGTTTCAAGGATTGGGGTTGCTGGGATGTAATGGCTACCGCATTTGCGAAAGCTGGTTTTTTCTTTTTAAAATTCAATTTTTCGCATAATGGAGGTACTATGGATCAACCCATTGATTTTCCTGATCTGGATGCTTTTGCCCAAAACAATTATACACAAGAATTAATAGATTTAGGGGATGTGATCGATATGGCTTACGCCGAAAATTTCCCACACGCCGACAAAATCGATACTTCTACGATCACTTTGATAGGACATTCCAGAGGTGGCGGAATTACCCTGATTAAAGCTAAAGAGGATTCTCGCGTCACCAGCTTAATTACACTAGCTTCGGTAGCTGATTATAAAGAACGTTTCCCTAAAGGAGAAGCACTTAAACAATGGAGAGAAAACGGCGTTTTTTATGTAAAAAACGGAAGAACTAAGCAGCAAATGCCGCATAAATATCAATTTTATACTGATTTTATTGAACATGAGGAACGTCTCACGATTTCGCGTGCAGCAAAAAAGTTGAAGATTCCTTACTTGATCATTCACGGTACGAATGATCCTACCGTCTCCTTCTCTTCCGCAGAAAAAATTCATGAGTGGGCGAAAAATTCTGAATTATATCCTATTGAGAACGCTAATCATGTTTTTGGCAGCAGTCACCCATGGCATAAAAAAAGCTTACCAGATCATCTTAACCAAGCGATCCAGGCAAGCTTGAAATTTTTAAATATTTAGTCTAAAGATTATTTTAAATCGGGTCGTGTTGGTCTCACTTCGATCTTACTTGGCAGTGTTCTGGGGTTCATCTTAAGTAAATCAATTACCAATTCTCCAATATCCTCCGGTTGGATCTTCCAGGCATCAGATTCATTAGGATCATTGCCATTAAATTGACTTGAAACTGAACCAGGCATGATCGTCGTTACTTTTATTCCATGTGAGCGCAGGTCAAGCATAGCGGCTTGTGTAAACCCTACCACACCAAATTTAGAAGCGTTGTAGCCTGTGCCACCCGCAAAGAAATTAGTGCCTGCTAAACTTGCGATGGTCATATAATACCCTCCTGAAGATTTCAGTGCTTCAACACTGGCTTTGAGCGTATGAAACGCACCAATAAGGTTGGTATCAATCATTTGCTTAAACTGATCTGGCTTTATTTCATCCACCGGAGCAAAATGTCCTAATCCTGCATTAGCGATGACCACATCTACCTGCCCCCACTTTTTCATGATACGGGCAATGGCCTTTTCTTCATGATCGAGGCGGGTCACATCTGATCCTATCCCCAAAGTCCGTTCACTGCTCTTATCCAATGAAGTTGCCACTTCTTGGGCATCAGTTTCATTTCGTCCACTTAAGGCTACACGCATCCCTTTAGCTAACAGTGCTTCTGCGATTCCTAATCCTATTCCTTTTGTACCCCCTGTGATATAGGCTACTTTATCTTCAAATTCCATGTGTATATTTTTACTTGAAAATAATCATGGAAACGCCCAGAATAAAATCTGTCGCGTTAGGGTTTAGTTAAAATCTATGCGATTTTTAAATCTGCCTCTAGTGAAGAACAACCATAAATGTTTTCACGTCATGTGCCTAAAAACGTAAACACCTGTTCAAGTAAACTTGGCAGGTGTTTCACTTTTATTCACTCAGCAGTTGTGAGTGATTGTGGAGAAGACGGGATTCGAACCCGTGACCTCTTGACTGCCAGTCAAGCACTCTAGCCAACTGAGCTACATCCCCAAATTTCTCAGCGGGGATTTAGCGAAGTGCCTATCCCGCAGAGCGTAGCGATTATGCGGGAAGCTACATCCCCTTTTTTTAATTTCCACTAAGGATTAACAGCGGAATCGTAGTGAAAAATTCACGTTTCAAAATTACATCTTTTTCCCAAAGTCTGGTGAAAAATCCGCGCTTTCTTCTCACCACACACAACATATCAGGTTGATTGGATTGAAAATGTTCTAACACACCTTGATATGTGGTGGCATTTTCAGTTTTAGAAATGTTGTCGGTCAGTGCCATTAACTCCTTAGAAAATTGATTGTACGATTCTTGATGATCTGGCGTAATGACCTGTAAGACATTGATCGTAGTATGCAAAAATGTTTTGATTTGCCTTAAAGGTAATAATGCATCTTGACGAGTAAAGTTCCCATTCTTAAACGCCATTAAAATATTCTTTGCCGGTTTAAACGTATAGCCATCTGGTACGATCAAGGCAGGGATGGTAGTTTGTTTGATCAATTTACCGGAGGTCTTCCCTAAATATACCTCATCTTTTTTTGAATTACTCCGCGGACTCAATATCATCAAATCCACCGGAATATGCCGATTAAAACGTTCAACTCCCTCAACTACTTCTCCTTTTATGGGATGCGCAATTACGTGTACGTCACGTTGATCCACTTTATTCATCACTTGGGTTAGTCGTTCTTCACTTTCTTCCTTTAGTAGCGTATTTACCTTAGATAATCCGCCCGCTTTAGAAAGTTGCTTAAATACCGAAACCACATACACGTTAGCATCAAAAACTTCAGCAAAGTCAATGGCATACTGCAGGCAGGATTCGGCACCGGGTGAAGATCCAATAGGAACAAGAATATTTTTCATAGGGCTAGTCGTTTAACGAATACAAAAGTAGGTTATTTTACGCAACCCTAAACGGCATAATCCTGTATCTAATTATCTTCTTAATTCACTAGATCATTTTGTGCTTTTTAAGTAGTTTCGGCATTCATGCAGCAAGAAGTTACCTTTAAACGTATACATCAATTGGCAATTCCGGCGATTCTGGCAGGGATAGCAGAACCGCTGTTGTCATCGACTGATGCTGCCGTAATTGGCAACATTGATACACTACCTGTAGAATCATTAGCTGCAGTGGGCATTGTTGGATCCTTTTTATCCATGCTTATTTGGGTATTGGGACAAACCCGAAGCGCCATATCCACCATATTATCTCAGCATCTGGGCGCAGGGGCGCTAGAAGATGTAAAAGTACTGCCGGCTCAAGCGATTTTCTTCAACTTAGTTTTAGCATTAATTGTTCTGGGAACGACATATGCCTTTGCGCGGCAAATATTTGAACTACTCAATGCTTCAGGAGAGGTGCTACGTTTAAGTTTAGACTACTACCACATTAGAGTATGGGGATTTCCATTAACGCTCTTCACCTTTGCCGTTTTTGGAATATTTAGAGGGCTGCAAAATACCTACTGGCCTATGATCATCGCGATTACAGGAGCAGTTGTAAACATAGGATTAGATTTCGCTCTGGTATATGGAGTCGAAAATATTATTCCCGCAATGAATATCAAAGGAGCAGCATGGGCCAGTCTGATCTCACAAGGACTTATGGCGTTGTTGTCTTTTATCCTTCTGCTTAAAAAAACCAGCATATCCCTTAAGTTAGTTTTCCCTTTTCACCCAGAAATAAAGACGCTCATCCTTATGAGCCTAAATCTGTTTTTGCGAACCATAGCACTTAACTTGGCTTTAATCTTAGCAGTACGTGAAGCCACAGCATTAGGAGATCAATACATCGCCGCTCACGCCATTGCGATTAACATTTGGTTTTTTTCTGCCTTCTTTTTGGATGGCTATGGTGCCGCTGGTAATATTTTAGGAGGCAAACTCATTGGCGCAAAAAATTATCAGGCGCTATGGATACTTGCTAAGCGTTGCGTCCTATATTGTTTAGGGATGAGTTTGGTTCTTATTCTCTTAGGAGTACTTTTTTATGAACCTCTTGGTCTAATTTTTAGCAAAGAAGCCGAAGTCCTTGCCATCTTTTACGGCGTCTTTTTTATGGTTTTAGTTACTCAACCCATTAATGCAGTAGCATTCACCTTTGATGGGATTTTCAAGGGTCTGGGCAAAATGAAATACCTGCGTAATGTGTTGTTTGCTTCAACCTTTCTAGGGTTCATACCCATGCTTTATTTGAGCAAGCATCAACAATGGGGGTTATTGGGCATTTGGGGAGCCTTTGTAGTTTGGATATTTATTCGTGCATTTGTCTCTACGTTAAAATTTAGATTTACCTACTTACCCTTACTCAAAAAACAATAAGAAGCGTATTTTTGCATCCTAAGGTATACGCATGAGTATAATACGAATCACTAAGCAGTTTAATTTTGAAACCGGTCACGCGCTGTATGGCTACGATGGCAAGTGTAAAAATGTTCACGGGCACAGCTATAAATTATCGGTTACGGTAATCGGGTCGCCTATTACAGACACAAATAACGTTAAATTGGGCATGGTGATTGATTTTAGCGACCTTAAAAAAATAGTGAAAGAAGAAATTGTCAATCAATTTGATCACGCCACGGTGTTTAATAAAAACACTCCACATATTGAGCTGGCAAAAGAGTTGAAACAACGCGGGCACAACGTAATTCTAGCAGATTATCAACCTACAAGTGAGAACATGGTGATAGATTTTGCCGAAAAAATCAGTGCCAGACTACCCAATCATATTAAGCTGTACGCATTAAGACTCCAAGAGACCGAAACCAGTTTTGCAGAGTGGTACGCCAGTGATAATTAGGGCGTGACAAGCCGGGCTATTCGCTATATCTCTCTTCAACGCGTTGAAGAGAGGATGCCGCTGCTATCCCTCACGCAAACATAGTTTCTTTATTAAAGGACATTTCACATTGAATATGCTACGCTTGAACAGTAATTTACGCTTTCCCATTAATTAATATCTTTGCGGTATATGCAACTTCCAATAGGTAAAAAGGTATACTTTGCCAGTGACAATCATTTAGGAGCACCTACACGTGAGGAGAGTTTGATTCGCGAAAAGAAATTTGTCGCTTGGTTAGATCAGATTAAAGAAGATGCTGCGGCTATTTTTCTATTGGGAGATTTATTTGACTTTTGGTTTGAGTATAAGACTGTTGTTCCTAAAGGTTTCACCAGAACCTTAGGTAAACTTGCTGAAATTACTGATAGCGGTACCCCTGTTTACTATTTTGTGGGGAATCACGATTTATGGATGAACGGCTATTTTGAAGAAGAACTAAACATCCCGGTGTATCATGAGCCACAGGAATTTACCTTTAACGACAAAACTTTTTTCATAGGTCACGGTGATGGATTAGGCCCCGGCGACAAGGGGTATAAACGCATGAAAAAAGTCTTCACCAATCCAGTTTCCAAATGGGCCTATCGCTGGTTACATCCAGATTTAGGCGTAAAGCTTGCGCAATATTTTTCGGTGAAAAATAAACTCATTTCTGGTGACGAGGATGTAACTTTTTTAGGAGAAGAGAAAGAGTGGCTGGTTCAATATTCAAAACGTAAGTTAAATGAAAAACACCGTGATTATTTTGTGTTTGGACACCGGCATCTTCCGTTAGAAATACCTTTGAACGATTCTTCTACCTATATCAATCTTGGCGATTGGATTACCTACTATACCTATGGTGTTTTTGATGGTACTGACCTATCGCTAGAGAAGTATTAGTGTTCTTTCTCGTGTTCTTCCACATCTTTTCTTAAGTCCAAGTTCCTAAAACTTGGCGATGCAAACCAGGTTGTTACTACTGTAAGTAAGGTCATACTTCCTCCAAAAACAACTGCTGTTACTGTTCCCATTAATTTTGCCGTGACTCCACTCTCAAACGCTCCTAGTTCATTACTGGAGCCAACGAACATAGAATTCACGGAGGCTACTCTACCCCGCATATGATCTGGTGTTTTAAGTTGCAGGATGGTCTGGCGAATAACCATAGACACTCCGTCTGTAACTCCGCTAAAAAATAAGGCAACTACAGATACCCAAAAGATAGTTGATAGGCCAAAGACTATGATACATATTCCAAAACCAAAAATAGTTGCGAGTAGTTTCTTCCCTGCATTTTTGCTTATGGGTAAATACGCTGTGGTTAACATCGTAAGAAATGCTCCTACTGCTGGAGCTGCCCTCAACACCCCAAAACCTTCTGAACCTACTTCAAGGATATCTTGTGCAAATACGGGCAATAGTGCTACCGCGCCTCCAAATAAAACAGCGACCATATCCAAGGTCAGCGCGCCAATAATGGCTTTTGTATTCCTGACGAAGCGAATCCCTTCTTTTAAACTTTTGAGCACAGGTTCCCCAATGTTTGGATTGAGAATAGGTTTTTTAGGAATGCTAAAAAGAACTGCCAAGGAGAATAAAACTAAACCAAAAATGATGCACAGCGTCCAATGTACACCAATCCTATGAATTAAAAATCCGCCGGTAGCAGGACCTAATACCGAAGCCATTTGCCAGGTAGAACTGCTCCAGGTTGCTGCATTGGGATAAATACGTTTAGGAACGATAAGGGCGATAAGCGAAAAAATGGTTGGCCCAAAAAAAGAGCGTAGAAACCCTCCACAAAATACTAAGGCATAGATGCCAAACAGGATATAATCTTTTGACCAGTCTGATACAATTTTAGGCCAGGTCAATAAAAACAAGCCAAAGCTTATCAGCGAGAATGCTCCTATACAAAGTGCGAGAAGATTTCGTTTTTCACGCTGATCCACAATATGACCTGCAAATAATGCCATGGTAAATGCCGGGATAATTTCCATGAGACCTATGATTCCTAAAGACAACGGATTTTTAGTAATCGAATACACCTGCCATTCAATCACGATAAATTGCATGGACCAGGCAAACACCAATGCAAACCGCATCACTAAAAAAATATTGAACTCTTTAAATCGGAGCGCTGCGTAGGGGTCGTTTTTAGGCATTTTAAATTTCTTGATTAGCTAGAAAATAAATCTAAATAACTGCTATACGCATAAACACGATCCCTTTCTGCGCCAGTGATTTCGTCAAGAATTTCAAGTTTTTCCATGTCTGAAATCAATCTGTAAGACGATACGAGAGACTTGGAAATAATCTTTGAAACAGCTTTAACATCTACTATGGGTTTGACATAAAGATGATCTAAAACCAATTTAGCGTCACTACTCCTTGCCTTAAGTTCTTTAATTTTCTCTTCGTTCATGCGTTGGAGTTGTAAAATTCCATCAAACGTTTTTACTCCGCTTTTTGCTGTTTCAATTATACCCGAAAGGAAAAACTTTAACCATTGTGTTAAATCATTGTGAGTTCTTACACGCATTAAATTGTCATAATAAAGCGTTCTATTTTTCTCAAAGAAATCAGATAAATAAAGCATAGGTTTTTTAAGAACACCCTTAGAAACTAGATATAGTGTAATTAATAACCTGCCTACCCTACCATTTCCATCTAAAAAAGGATGTATGGTTTCAAATTGATAATGAATGATTGCGATCTTTAATAAATCAGGTAATGGATTTAATTCATCGTTCGCAAATTTTTCTAGGTCTGATATGAGCGTCTGAATTGAATTATGATTAGGAGGTATGAAGACAGCATCATTTAAGGTTGCTCCTCCAATCCAATTTTGACTCCTTCTATATTCTCCGGGTAATTTGCTTTTACCCCTCACTCCTTGCAACAAAATAGTATGTGCTTTTGTAATTAATCTGGAGGAAAATGGAAGAGAACTGAGCAACTTCACAGCCTCATTCATGGCCTGAATATAATTTTGAACCTCTTCCCAATCGTCCCTTTTTTCGTAAGAGACATCTTCTTTATTTAAAAAAGCCTCTTCCATGTTAGTTTGAGTTCCTTCGATTTTAGAAGATTGAGTAGCCTCTTTAGCAATATGCATACTTAGAAAAAGATCTATATTCACATACTCTGAATACATATCCAACCTACCAAGATGCCTATCTGCTCTGCTCAAAAGGCTAAGGACTTGCATGTCGTCTACATTCCATGGTCTATTAATTACATTGGGTTCAAAACTTTTATAATACCCTTGATTTATGAATGAACCTGCATTAAAACGTTTCATTTCTTTAAATAATACAATTACTATTTAAGCAAAAATACAAAAACCTTAAATAGTGAACCTCCTTATTTAAGTTTTTGTGGAAAAACCTTAAATAGCGATGAGATTAATTAAGTAAACCGAAATTAATTTGGCTTTATGTCTTTTAATTTGAGCTGAAGCGTGACATTTCCATTCCACTCATTCTCATCTAGTGTAAATGCAGCCGAAAAACACTGCTTGTCTTTGATGAGATCTTCTTTATCACCCAGATTGAATCCTATTGCACCAATACGTACTTTATCTTGGGTAAGCGTTAATTTTAGATGATCATTTGTTTGACCTACTGTTTTTCCATACCCAGTATCCTGAGCCTTAGAAACCATAAAAGTAGGCCGCATATTTCCCGGTCCAAAGGGGGCGAATTGTTTTAGAATACGATAGAATTTAGGTGTTAGATCACGTAATTTTATTTCGGCATCGATAGAGATTTCAGGAACGAGGAGTTTGGGATCAATATTTCCTGAAACTACTTCTTCAAATTTTTGCTTGAAGGCTCCATAATTGGCTTCGGCTAGGGTGAGTCCGGCAGCGTATTTATGTCCGCCAAATTGTTCGATGTGTTCCTGGCAAGCCTCAAGAGCTTCATACACATCATATCCTCTTACTGATCTGGCAGAAGCGGCTAATTTATTTCCGCTTTTTGTGAATACCAGTGTTGGTCGATAATAGGTTTCTATTAGACGCGAAGCCACAATACCAATCACTCCTTTGTGCCAGCTTTTATCATAGACTACGCTGGTCATTCTATCTTCTTCTTTTAGGGTGGTGATTTGTGCTAAGGCTTCGGCCGTGATTTGTTTATCAAGTGACCTGCGATCCAGATTAAAGGTTTCAATTTCTTCCGCGAAAGCGATGGCGACATTTGGATCATTTTCAGTCAAGAGATTGACGGCGTTTTGACCGTGTTTAATTCTTCCGGCTGCATTAATGCGTGGTGCGATAATAAAGACCACATCTGTGATGGTCAATTCCTTTTTTAAGGGAGCGGTCATGGCCGCAATCCCCGGACGCGGATTTTTATTAATAACTTCTAGCCCATGATACGCGAGAATGCGATTTTCACCCGTAATGGGGACGATGTCTGCTCCTATGGCAGTAGCAACCAGATCTAGGTATTCTGTAAGTGCTTCAACCGGTACGTCTTGATGCTGTGCCAGTGCTTGAATAAGTTTAAACCCTACGCCGCAGCCACATAACTCTTCGTAGGGATAGGTACAATCCTTCCGTTTGGGGTCTAAGACCGCCACGGCTTTTGGGAGGTGTTCACCGGGCCTGTGGTGATCACAAATGATAAAATCAATCTGTTTTTCTTCCGCGTAAGCGACTTTATCAATGGCTTTAATTCCGCAATCTAGAGCTATAATTAGTGTAAATCCATTGTCTTGCGCAAAGTCAATTCCTTGATAAGAAATCCCATAGCCTTCTTCATAGCGATCTGGAATATATGTGGCTACACTGGAATGTATTTTTGATAAAAAAGAATACATCAAGGACACGGCAGTAGTACCATCTACATCATAATCTCCATAGATTAAAATATTTTCACCAGATTTAATCGCTTTTTCAATACGGTCAACAGCACGATCCATATCCTTCATCAAAAAAGGATCGTGGAGCTGGGATATACTGGGCCTAAAAAAGGCTTTTGCATCATCATAGGTTTTTATCCCACGCTGAATAAGTAATTGCGCGGTGACAGCATCTACCTGCAAGGCATCTTGAAGGTGCTTAATTTTTTCTAAAGCAGGAACAGGCTTTATCGTCCAGCGCATTTTGAGTTCAATTGTAAAATTCTAAAGTACAAAATGAAGTTTGCTGATGCTCTTTTTCATGCTTATTTTTTTAAAGAATATGTATCTTTCAGCCTTTTGAATAATTTAAAATAGAACATATGCCACTGGTAACCCCACTTTCTCCAGATCATGATAAAGAAACCCGCGAATTAGCTACTTTTTTCAATGAAACATTGGGATTTTGCCCTAATTCTGTGTTGACGATGCAGCACAGACCCGCGATTTCAAAGGCCTTTATTAATTTAAACAAAGCAGTGATGGCGAATGAAGGTAGGGTGACTTCTGCCTTAAAACGAATGATCGCATGGGTGAGCAGCAATGCTACTGGCTGTAGATATTGCCAGGCTCATGCGATAAGAGCAGCAGAGCGATATGGGGCAGAGCAAGAGCAATTAGATAATATTTGGGAGTACAGAACACATCCCGCATTTAGTGAGGCAGAACGGGCAGCGCTGGACTTCTCATTAGCTGCAAGCCAAGTACCCAATGCAGTTGATAAAGCAATCAAAGATCGCTTATACACATATTGGAATGAGGGTGAAATTGTAGAAATGTTAGGCGTGATTTCACTTTTTGGCTATTTAAACCGTTGGAACGATAGCATGGGAACTAGCATTGAGCAAGGAGCTGTTGAGAGCGGGGAGCACTATTTAGGGAAACACGGTTGGAATAAGGGGAAACATGCATAGAAAAGTAGCCTAATAGTCAATGCTGAAAATCGCGTTTCACCCTATCTATAAACATCCTTTGCCAAAAGGTCATCGTTTCCCCATGCAAAAGTACGATTTGCTCCCCAAGCAATTGTTGCACGAAGGCACCTGTAACAAAGAGAATTTTTTCACACCAGCTAAAATTAAACTGGAATACGTGTTAAGGGCTCATGATGATGAGTATGTAAATAATTTAATCGATCTGAAAATTTCTCCTCGTGAAGCGCGAAAAATTGGTTTCCCCTTATCCCAAGAATTAGTAGATCGAGAACTGATCATAGCTCAGGGAACCATAACCGGAAGTGAATATTCACTGGAGTACGGAATTGCGATGAATATTGCAGGGGGAACCCATCACGCATACAGCGATAGAGGTGAAGCATTCTGTATGTTAAATGATCAAGCCATCGCCGCACATTATTTATTAGCTACTCAACAAGCCTCAAAAATTCTTATCGTTGATTTAGACGTCCATCAGGGAAATGGCACCGCTCAAATATTTCAACATGACGATCGCGTGTTTACGTTTTCTATGCATGGTGCCAGTAATTATCCTTTTAAAAAGGAAACCTCAGATCTAGATGTTGCTTTACCGAATGGTCTGGGAGATGATGAATACTTGGAAATTCTATTTGAAACACTTCCAAAATTAATGGACGAACAACGACCAGATTTTATATTTTATCTATGTGGCGTAGATATTTTAGCCAGTGATAAGCTGGGTAAGTTGGGCTGCACACTCAATGGATGTTTAGAGCGGGATCGTTTTGTGTTAGAAACCTGCCATCGCTATCAGCTCCCTGTTCAATGCAGTATGGGAGGAGGCTACTCGCCAGAAATTAAAACAATCATTGATGCCCATGCAAATACCTTTAGATTGGCAAAGCAAATCTACTTTTAGGCAGTATTCCATCACCCGGGAAAAATCCTTTCTATACTTTATATTAGCTACCTGTACACCCAGGCAACGTAAAATGTAGCTCAGATTAATTTAAACTATTTACATTTCTAAGGCGTTGATCTCTTAACACTAAAAGTTTTTTATTTCAACTAAAAAAAGCAGCGACCAATATCTTCATAGAAATACAACTATGACTCCTGCAATTCACATAGATATAATCCCATTCTAATTTTCCAATAAGGTATTTTTTCCTCAAAAAAATCAAAATAAATTTTAAGTTTTTCGGGGTTTTGTAAATGGTTCTTTGCCTTTTCTATAGCAGTTAATTCTTTGCGGTTGACGAAAGCATAAAGATCAACAGGGCAATCTTCGGCATGTGCCTTCTGTAGGTGATGATAAATGGTGCCAATTTTAAGATCGCGGTATTCAGCGACCTCTGCCACGGTCATTCCCTGGTCGAATAATTCGTAGCTTAAGAGATGCGTTGCCTTTTTTGGGAGAAGTGATGCTTTATAGGCTGCGATCTCAGCTAAAAAGACAGAGGAATATTTTTCTAATTTTGCCTGCCCAACTCCTGTTACGGTCAAAAACTCATCATTAGTTTGAGGCAATTTAATTTCCATATCTTTTAAACTTGCATCGCTAAATACAGCAAATGCCGGAATACCTGCTTCTATTGATAATGTATAACGCAATTTACGCAAGCGTTCAAACAGACCTGAAACCTTTTCTTGTTTTTGATTTGTTCTCACTACATTTTCTTTTGCAAGAATAGCCAATTTCACTTGTTTGCCTTTAAACAAGATCTCTTTAGCTAAAGATGTAAGCTCAATACGCGCATGCTCTTTAAAGTTGATGTTCAAAATTCCTTGATTAAGGAGTTGAATAAAATACTGCTGTAAATCTTTCCATGCAATATCTTTAGCCACCCCGTATGTTTTAACCCTTTGATAATTGTTTTCATAGATCGTAGCATTTTCTGCTCCACGCAGAACATCAATCACAACACCCATGGCTTCTTTCTCTTTGAGCCTAGCGATGGCAGAACATATCTTTTGAGCGATAAGAGTGCCATCAAAATATGCGGGTGGATGTTCACATACATCACAGTAGCCGCAATCACTAGGGTAGTGCTCATCAAAATAGGACAGTAATACTTTTCTACGACAACTCAACGCCTCTGCGTAATGCTGCATACGCTCTAACTTAGCGTATTGTACTTCTTGATTTGCTCCATGATCAATGAATGTACGTAATTGGATTAAATCACCAAGGCTATAGAACAGTAGAGCGTGTGCCGGGAGTCCGTCGCGTCCACTTCTTCCAATTTCCTGATAATAACCTTCTATGTTTTTAGGTAAATTATAGTGGATAACCCAGCGCACGTTACTTTTATCGATTCCCATCCCAAAAGCAATCGTGGCTACCATGATTTTTATGTGGTCACGGCTAAAGTTTTCTTGCAGATTATTTCGGGTTTCTGCATTCAAACCAGCATGATAAGCAGCTGCAGAATAACCGTTGTCGTTTAATTTTTGAGCAATTTTCTCAGTGCTTTTTCGGCTTAGGCAATAAACTATACCATTTTCATCGACATGATTTTGTAAAAAATCAAGTATACTTTTAATACGATTTCTCGCAGGTCTTACCTCTAAAAAAATGTTCGCACGGTCAAAGGAGGAGACATATTTAACCGCTTTAGGGATAGAGAGTTGTTCAAGGATATCCTGCTGAGTGGTACGATCTGCAGTTGCAGTTAGAGCAATGACCGGAATGTGGGGATGATGTATTTTAAGACGGGAAAGTTGTGTGTAGGCTGGTCTAAAATCATGCCCCCAGCTTGAAATGCAATGGGTCTCATCAATAGCAAAAAGCGATATTGTAATTAAAGAAAAGTACGATTCAATTAACGCAAGACTTTCTGGAGCAATGTATAATAATGTTAGCGTTTGATTTTTAAACTTTGAAAGGGTTTCTTGTTGTATATACTCATCTTGAGAACTATTGAGATAAGCCGCATCAATACCGTTTGCACGTAGCGCATCAACCTGATCTTTCATTAATGCTATAAGCGGTGAGATGACTACAGCTGTTCCTTCCATATAAATCGCTGGGAGCTGATAGCAAATGGATTTACCACCACCTGTAGGCATAATAGCTAAGACATCATTACCGTTAACCACTTCATTAATAATTTCTTGTTGATGCGGTCTAAATTGATCAAATCCAAAATGAGTTTTTAAGAGCTGAGGTAAAGTTGGGTTTACAGTCATGACTCAAAAATAGGGTTTTGAATGAAAAAGATAAGGTTTTAAATGTACCGTCGTTGGCAAGTATCTTTTAGAATATTTACTGTTAATTGTATATTTGATGAAATGACAAAGATGAAAATTAAATTAGATATTCTATTATTTATAACCATTACAGTTTTATCCTGTGAGAATGAAGATGATGTAAATGAAGCTAACAAAAATTTAAGTATTACAGTTTTAGGTCAATTAGAGAATGATCTTTTACAGATAAATATTGAATCATTTAAACCTCAAGAATTCAATCAGATAAATTTATCTTCAGAGTTAACCATTGAAGACTATCAATACTATACACTCGATCAGGGGCTATTGTCTGTTTTCAATTTATATGGAGATGCACATAAATTGTATCAAAAGAATATTCTTACAAATTCTGAAGGGTCTTCAATATACGGGTGCGATGTTGATTTTGATGAAGAACAATATATTTCGGCTAGAGCAAATAGCGATTATTTTGTTCAGCATAATGTTCTTTTCAGCCAGGAATTACAATTTTTAAGAATATATGATATTAAAAGTCAAACCTGCAGCCTCATTCAACAATCAGGTCAAAATATATTTGACGAAATAGAGGTATTTGGCTCTTATGTTGCAACACTTTCAACTCAAATCGATTCAAGAAAATTACAAGTATTTGACTTAAATAGTACTGAAAAACTAGGAGAGCTTCAATTGGATCTAGGAGACATAGCGACTATTGTAAATGAGGCTATTTATATTTTTTCTAATACAAAAAATACGCAACGTTATGCTATAAATTCATTTGAGTCATTAGGTGATATAGAATTCCAAAGAGCAGGATATCAATTCAATGATAGTAGTCGTTTGATAAAAGTCAAAACAAAAAATAATTACGTTGAGCTTATTAGAGAGCTAGCACAACCTTCGCAATTTTATGGTATCCCCGCGATTTTAGACCTAGATAACGGAAATGTCAGTATTTCTGAGATTAATCTTTTTGAAATTTACAATACAGTGATTAGTGAAACAAGCCTAAATCTCACTTTAAACCTGTTGACTGTAAATCTGCAATCTCAACGAATATTTCTTGGATTTGATGCTTTTAACAACGACACCTTGCAAGATGAAGGAGGAGTTATTGCAACGACTAATTTTAATGGTGAAGACTTGGAGCTTGTTAATGTTGAAATTTCTCCGCAAAAAATTGTGACATCAAATTAATATGGATCTTAACATCGGCATTATACAAACAAACTTGCACTGGGAGAATCCTAAAGCCAACAGAGCGATGTTTACCAGAATAATAATGTCGATCAATACTACCGTTGACCTTATTATTCTACCAGAAATGTTTACTACGGGGTTCTCTATGAATGCAAAAGGACTGGCTGAAGATCCTTTAGGAGAAACTTTTTTGTGGATGAAATCAATTGCGTTAAAACACGACTGCGCAATCACAGGCAGTTATATCGTCAAAGAAAATGACAAGTACTATAACCGTTTACTGATTGTTGATCAACATGGAATAGTGGCAACATATGATAAAAGGCATTTGTTCACCTTAGCGGGAGAACATAATACGTACACGGCAGGAGAAGAACGCGTTGTATTTGAACTCAATGGGTGGAAAATATGTCCGCAGATTTGTTATGATTTACGATTTCCCGTTTGGTCGCGAAATGATCTTGCGTATGACTTTTTATTTTACGTGGCTAATTGGCCTAATCAACGCATCATGGCATGGGATATATTATTACAATCTAGAGCGATTGAAAATATGAGTTATGTTGCCGGCGTGAATCGAATTGGAACAGATGCTAATGGATATGAGCACACAGGACACTCAGCAGTTTACGATAGTTTAGGAAAACAAATCTCAACCAGTTTTAATGAAAAGGAAGGCATCCAGATCGTGACACTGGATAAAACACATCTGCAAACCACAAGGAAAAAACTTCAGTTTTTAGAAGATCAGGATACATTTAGAGTAGATTAATTATCTTCCGGAATCTCTTGTGATGGTGGACTGGTAGAAGGTTGCCTATTTATGCCGGGCAAAGAAATTGATTCTGTCACATCCCAATTTGCTCTAACTTCAAATGTTTTAGAATCGTATAAGATAGTTTCCGCTTGACGGGCATTTAAAAAACTACCCGTATCCCATTGGCCATTTGCATTATCATCATAAATTACTCGTACCAGGTATGTTCCCGGATCTATCAGCTCAAAATCAAAATTATTTGCGGCGTCGCTTTGGACTTCTTTTACAGGAATGCCTTTATCTGTGGTAAGTTGAACGATCACAGGATATCGGTCTATATTGTTTATGGTTAAATTTAGTGTGCCGTAATCTGATCGCTTTTTTGTTCTGATGCTATAGGCCAGAGAATCTGTTTTATTTTCCAAAAAATCAATTAATGCTCCCGGTAACAGATCAACTTGATATCGATTATCTTCTAAAGGTTCAAAATCTAAGGTTAGTTCGTTTAATTGATTATCCAGTTTTGTTGTAAAGGGTATATCGATAGTATCCTTATCAACGATTCGTATCAATGAATCATTAACTCGCGCTAAGGGGATATTACTGCTCAAGGTGATCTTTTTGTCCAGGGCAAGTGTTGTTCCCGTTAGGTTTTGTATTTGAAGTGAATCAGGATTCGAGGTTCTGGGTTTAATAACGAGGGTATCTAAATAATTAGCGTTCTCAACCCTAAAAAGAATACTGTCCATCTCTACGGGAGGTTTGAACCAATAGTTGAGCGTATCAGTTTCTCGATCCCTCACTACGGCAGATTCAAAACCTTGCGGCATATTTGAAATTGCTTCTATAACGACAGAATCAGGATTACCATAAAACGGAAATACGAAATGTTGATTACTTACTTGCTTAGGGCGATCAATTCTAAGATCCAGTTCTTCTTGAAATAGGGTTATGGTATAGTCCAAAGAGTCGCCCGGGAGCGAAATAGGCTCCTCTCTAAATCCAATTTTATCAGTGGCAGGATCAAATCTGTAATTCTCATTCATGTCTTTAAATGCAATGAGCTTATAGGTTCCTTCTTTGATGTTTTCAATACTAAAATTAGTCGTGCTATCCAGGGTGTTCGTAATATAGGTAGGAGTATCAGTATATACTAAAGAATCATTATAGGCTTCATTTACCTCGTATAGGGCAACAGTAATAAATGTTTCGGGAGTATTTAAATAGGCATCAAGGATATTTCCATTAACCTTTAGGGAGTCAAGATAATCTCCCGTAGAAAATACATATTTAAAGAAGGGCAGGGGATTCTCTTCGTTATTATCCACAATGCTATACCCAAAATTGATAGTATAGGTGGTGTTCTCTCTAAGCGTATCGCTAAAGAAGATTTTGGCATATTTTCTTGCAATCCCTAACGGACTAAAATCTGGTTTGGGATCAAGTGGTGGAGATATGATAATTTGCCGTTGAGCATTTTTAAGTTTGATGTATTCGTCAAAATAGAGTCGAACATCTTCTCTGTCAAAATTTATAGAATAATTTGGAGGTGTGGCCCTGATGAATTTTGGCGGAGTCTCGTCCTTAGGCCCGCCAGTTATGTTACCGCGTTTAGCACAGTTAAAGACCATTAACGACATGATCATGAGAATTACTCCTCTTAATAGCTGTTTTTTCATACCTCGTTTACACTAATGGCAACAAAAGTAAGTATTTAATCTAAAGCGTTACCGCCATTGTAGCAATGCTTATAGAGGTCCCTTTCACAGATAGCAACTTATTTGCGCATGTTTCTAAGGTTGTACCGGTGGTAACAATATCATCAACCAATAAAATATGTTTGTTCTCCACCAACTGGGGGTTTTGTAAAGCAAATAATTCCAATTCGTAACTTGATGCGCGATCTAACCTTCCTTTTTTAGCTTGTTTTGAGGTAGGCCTATCTTTTACCAGCACAGTATCGATATAGGTTGCATTGGCATAAGCGGCAAGTTCTTTTCCAAATCCTTCTACCTGATTATAACCCCTTTCCCTGAGCCTTTTCTTATGTAATGGAACAGGAATGACCACGTCAATATCGTGTAACCAGGATGTAGTCAAAAGGCGTTCACCTAACCATTTTCCTAAAAAAGCGCTTATCTCATCATTACCGCGATATTTCAACTCATGAAAAAGATGCTGTACCAAACCTTTTTTTTCAAATTGAAACAGCGCTACAGCATACTGCAAAGGAATTCTACCCCTAAATACTTTTTCTACTATATTGTCGTTTTCTAGGTAGATTTCGACCATCGGAAGCTTATGCCGACAAAAAGTGCAAATAAACTTTTCGTTGGTAACCAGTTGTTTCTCGCAGCATACACAAGTTGCTGGGAATAGTAGATTTAAGAAATCGTTAATCAAGTATTAAAAGGTATTGAGTTAAATACTTTTTGTTAATTTTAGCACTTAATATGTAAATGAATTTGAAATGACTGAACAAAAAAATAATAATGCCCTTAAGATTCTAATAGGAATCCTGGCAATAGGACTGGTTGTGTTAGGTGTACTAACCGTTAATTTCTACAACGAAAATAAAAAGGTACAACAAAATCTAACACAGCAAAAGGATGATCTTGAATCAGAGTTATCTGATATGATCGTAAAGTATGATGAAGCAATTGCAGATAACGATGCAATGGATAATGAGCTGATGGCGCAACGTGACCGCATTGCTACTCTTTTAGACTCTGTACAAGATATGGATGCGACGTTAGATTTATTAAATCGCTATAAATATGAGGTTGGAAAACTTAAAAAAGAACGTAACCGTTTATTTGCAGTAGTGGATAGCTTAGGAATGCAAAATGATTCGCTACGAGTTGAGATTGATAGTACGAATGCACGTTTGGTAGAGCGAACCATGTTATCAGACTCATTACAAACTAAAGCGCAGGAGTTAGGAGATAAAGTAGCGGTGGCTTCTCAAGTTAAAGTCAACAGTATGAGCGCTCAAGGAGTGATTGTGCGTAATAGCGGTAAAATTGTTGAAACAAATAACAATAGTCGTGTAGATAAAGTAAGAACCTGTTTCACTTTACTTTCAAATGATCTGGCAGAATCTGGTGATAAAGAGCTTTTTGTACAAATCATTAACCCTAAGCAGGATTTGATCGGCGACAAGCTAACTAAAGTCTTTGAGGATGCAGTAATTAATTACAGTGCTGTATCCCGCGTATTTTACGAGAACGACAATCTGGATGTGTGCGTATTGAGTAACGCTACAGAAGCAGAGCTTGTTGAAGGAAAGTATACGGTAAATGTCTTTGAAGGATCTAGAATGGTAGGCACCACAAGTTTTACGCTTAAGTAAATTTCTACATATACCATAATTTAAGCCCTTTAGCCTATGGTTAAAGGGTTTTTTTATTGGGAGACTGTCTTTATGATTGAAAAAATCACAAAGACACCGGGCTTTCACTACTCGCTATCCCACATTAGCGGGATGAGCTCAAACAGGCCGTTCAATCCCTGTCTCATCTTCAACACATTAGACTTAGAAATTTAAAAAGATGAAATTTCATAAATCTAAACGCAAATTCTACCTTTGCCGCCATGGCAAAACAAGAAGATCAGTTTAAAAAAGTAATATCCCATGCTAAGGAGTATGGCTATATATTTGGTTCCAGCGAAATTTATGATGGCTTAAGTGCTGTATATGATTACGGTCAAAATGGAGCAGAATTAAAAAAAAATATCAAAGAATACTGGTGGAAGAGCATGGTGCACCTTCATCAAAATATTGTTGGACTGGATGCAGCGATTTTAATGCATCCTACAACCTGGACTGCCTCTGGGCATGTAGATGCGTTTAATGATCCACTCATTGATAATAAGGATTCAAAGAAAAGATATAGAGCAGATGTATTGGTAGAGGATTATGCAGAAAAACTAAACCTCAAAGCACAAAAGGAAATTGATAAGGCCAAAAAGCGCTTTGGAGAAGCCTTTGATGAAGCTCAATTTGTAGCGACTAATCCCAGGGTGGTACGCTATAAGACACAACAAAAGGAAATTCTGGAGCGATTAGGTAAATCGCTCACCAATGAAGATTTAGATGATGTAGAAGCGCTCATTGAAGAATTGGGGATAGCAGATCCGATTACAGGCTCAAAAAACTGGACTGAGGTTCGCCAATTCAACCTTATGTTTGCGACTAAATTAGGAGCCTCTGCCGATACTGCACAAGACCTGTACTTGCGTCCTGAAACAGCCCAGGGAATCTTTGTAAATTACCTTAACGTACAAAAAACCGGAAGGATGAAAATTCCTTTTGGAATTGCGCAGATCGGGAAAGCGTTTAGAAATGAGATTGTTGCCAGGCAGTTTATTTTTAGGATGCGTGAGTTTGAGCAGATGGAGATGCAGTTTTTTGTACGTCCCGGCGAGGATCAAAAATGGTATGAGTACTGGAAAGAAACCCGACTAAACTGGCATAAATCGTTAGGCTTAGGCGAAGAAAATTATCGATTTCATGATCATGAAAAATTGGCTCATTATGCCAACGCTGCAACAGATATTGAGTTTAATTTTCCATTTGGGTTTAAAGAGTTGGAAGGAATACATTCCAGAACCGATTTTGACTTGAAAGCTCATGAGAAACATAGCGGTAAAAAGCTTCAGTTTTTTGATCCTGAAATTAATGAAAGTTACACCCCTTATGTAGTAGAAACCTCTATAGGTTTGGATCGTATGTTCTTAGCGGTATTTTCTTCGGCATTAAAGGATGAAACCTTGGCAGATGGATCAACCAGGACGGTGCTTAGTTTACCGGCAATCTTAGCGCCGGTTAAAGCTGCTGTTTTCCCACTGGTCAAAAAAGATGGACTCCCCGAAATCGCGCAGCAAATCGTTGCTGATTTGCAATGGGATTTTAATGTATTGTACGATGAGAAGGATGCAGTAGGAAAGCGTTATAGAAGACAAGATGCAGCAGGAACACCCTTTTGTATCACGGTAGATCATGATACGCTGGAAAATGACACGGTTACTATTAGACACAGAGATTCCATGGAGCAGCAACGTGTAGCCATTGCAGACCTTAAGGGCATGCTCCAAAAAGCACTGGAAATAAAACAGTGGATGTCTTAGTTAAGAGATTTTAATAAGTTCCATAAAAAAACCCCGATTTCATTAAGAAATCGGGGTTTTACGCTAGATAAAATAAACTATTACTTCACAATAAACTTACGTACTAATCCACCATCGTTGTTTCCTATTTTAAATAAGTAAACTCCGGCAGACATATAAGACATGTCTAAGTTGTACGAGAATGTACCATCACCACCACGCTCAATTTTGTGGTTAATGATTTGCTTTCCATTGATGTCATGAACAGTAATGTTTACTTTATTCTCATAACTTGGAGCGATAAGGGTAGCATCAAATACATCTGGCGTAGTTTCAATAAAGGTGAAGTTGTCGTCGTTGAACACTTCATCTTGTACTCCTAACAGATCTAAGATGTTTGCCATATAGTCCTCAGTCTCACCAAAGGTAGTTTCCTCGCAGGCGTCATCTGGTACATTTGCATTCCAGTTTGCTTTTGCTCGCATTAAATGCTGCCCTATAGGTGCGTTTACAGGAACGTTGATTTGAGTGGTGTGTGTATTAGGAAGTGCAGAAGGTAAGTTAAAATTATCAACAATCTTCTCATTGCTCGTAAATACAAAGTCGTCATTATAATCAATCCAAACCGTTACAAACTGATTACTAAAGTCTGTGGCTAACGTAAGGTCAGCATTACTTCCCTGAACAATATCAGCCATTAAATTGGTAAAATCACCATAACCACCAGTTGAACAATCGGAAGGATTATTAATATTAGCCAATTCAAATAGGCGTATACCATCTCCAATCGTACAGTTTGCACCGGGTTGGCAATTTGAATTTGTGATTACTGCAGATGCACTGTCATTAGAGGTATCACTATCTCCTGGTAACGAAGTTGTGGCAGATAGATTATAGGTTCCAAAAGCTGCAAGATTCGCAGTTTGACTAAAGGTGTATTCTAAGATATCCCCAGACTCAAGTGGTCCACCTACAACCTCGGTCACTATTGTGCCATCTAAATCGTACGAAACATCAAAGCCACTTTGAGCTTCTCCTCCAAAATTTTCAATTAAAACAGTTACCTGCTCATTATTTACTAGGTTCGTTCCAGAAACTGGCGAAACAATAGAAGTAACCCCAATATCATTAGGTTCTAAGAAGGTCACTTCTGCCGTAGTTGCATCGTTTGTATTATCCTCATCAGCGGCATACACAGTGCTGGCAGTAATGCTATACGTTTGTCCTACAGTACCCACATCTGCTGTCGCCGTGAAAGTAAATTGAGCCGTTTCGGTGGACGCCAAAGTTCCGGGGAAAGCTTCGGTCACCACTGCACCTCCATCAATTTGAAAGGTTACATCAAATCCTGAAGCATCATTTTGACCAAAGTTAAATACTGTAACCGTAACTTCTTCGGCATTAGATAAGGTTCCGGTTGCAGGTGAGTCAATACTTACTACCCCAACATCATCATTAAAATTAGGTGCAATTTGAAAACGTGCCGCAACATCTGCACGCTGATTGTTAGGATTGATGTACTCATTAATAAAATAGAACGCTTTATCATTAGCTGGATCTACATCAATTTTACTATAATCACCGTAACGAATAGATGGGACATTTCCATTCCCTTCAGCAATTACTTCTTCTACAATTGTCATTGTTCCAAGAGGATCATTAGCAAAGCGACCTGTATAATACGATCCTACAAAGACATCATTTACACCATTCATGGCAGAATAACCCATCCCAATGTTACCTTGTGCATCCATGGCCAAACTAGCATTCCAGGCGTTTTTACCATCTGGGGCATTATAGGTGCCTTCTTGGTGTAATACCCACGGATCTCCATCATTGGTTTGTCTAAATTCATACCAACGCACACCCGCCAGTTTACCACTGGTAGGATCAGTATCTACTACAAAATTAAACACGGCACTGTTGTACCCTGCAAATTTTCTAAATTGAGCCTGATTCATTACAATTCCTTGTAGCGCATCAATTTGAGCTCCGCCATTTGGCTGAGGTAAATTCGAAAAACTGGCATTATCAAAAATTGAGGTAAATGGAGTCACATCAATCACTTGAGGTGCAGTAATGAGAGAACTACCTGGATTATCCCAGTCCACCTGTACATTCCAAAATTTAATTTGGTCTGTTGTGATTCCTGCATACGCATCATCTTGAAAGAATACGATAGGAGCATTTCCCGGTGCGGGCATGTTATCATCAGTAATATTTAATGCCTGCGGACTAGCAAATCCAAAATTTGAAAAGTCCGGTAATTGGAATCCAAGAATTTGAGCTGCATTACCTGCTAACATTTCATCTCGTTCTAAGGCATACACTCGGTTACCATTAGATTGATCTGTCATATAGTATCCATCACTCCATACCGATAGTTTTTGATAATCGTTGATTGTATTGATATTATACACATTCCATCCACTGGTTACAGGATCTGGTCCATCTGATACTGCAATTTGAGCACCACCTCCTAAGAAAGAAAGTACCCAGCGATCAGCAGCATTATCATACGATACCGTTAAATCACAACATCCTCCATTAGGAAAGATAGAAGGATTAGGTGCAAAAGGCCCCGCCAGATTATTTCCTTCTTTGTCATAAATCACGTAGCCCGTATTAAATACCACAAACACGTGGTTTGGTCCAACTGCTAAAGATGGATCGGTTGGTTGTGAGTTAGAAAATGCAGCGTCCCATACTAAATCTGGTGCTTTTGTTGGTATCTTACCGGCTAATCGATGAGGATTGGCAGCTAATACATCGCCTACAGAACCTTTACCGGGAACAACATTGGGGAAGCGGGTTGATCTGCCATCCTCCATCTGAACAGGTTTTGTTCGTGCCGGTGTATGTTCTGCCATTCGAGAGGCAATCGATGGAACGTAGGTAGGTTTATCTAACTTACCTATGTACTCCACCTTTTTAGCTCCATCCTGTGCATACGTCATAAGGCCTACAAGGAGAAAGCATAATAGTAGAAATCGTGTTTTCATAATTCTAATAGTTTTACATTTTGGTTAAAAAATTCTAAAAAAGTTTTTAAAAATACACCGTATATTTCTAATTACCATATTTTTAACATTTATTCTTTAGGTATTGTTAATCCAGCGTATTCATTAACGTTTCTCAATATCGATGATATTTATTGGTCTCGCCATATTACAGCGATTTGCCATACGTAGGTTTTGATGCTTAATCCAGATGTTCATGGAGTCTTTAGGGAGAAACCTGCGGTAATCTGCTACCAGGTTGATAGGATCTAAAAGTTGTCCGTCCAGTGCTATAATGTAAGCACAACCCTCGGCTTCTTGTTTATCTGTATTGACCCTCAATACAGCTTCTTGATAGCCCTGTTCTATCATTAATTTATTTTTTTCATTCATCATAGTGGATTCATTGCCAGCATTAGACGGTGTAGGTTCTTTAGTGCTTTTACAACTGCCTAACATCACAATTAACGCCATGCCTGATAGTAAAGAGGTATATTTCATGAGAATTTAATTGATTTATGAAATGAATATACTATAAATTCATACAACTCGTGGAGATACGAGAGATTGATTTACCTTAAAAATAGGCTCTTAGCTGTACATTCCCGGTATGAACGGTATCAAAACCTTCACTTTTTCTGCCAAAATAAGATAGATTAAGATCTAAGTAGGTGGTTAATTTTTTTTGAACAATAAGATTCCACGTATAATTTGTATCAGGTTGCAAACCATCCAACATTTGATATCCTACCGGCGAAAAAGGACTTCCCTCAAATTCATTGAGAATATAATTAAATTCACCGGTTAAGGCATATTTCTCTTTATTAGCAAAATTAAACGTTGCTCCTAATTGCTGTTGGGTTAAGGCTTCAAATTCTGCACGTTGATTATCTTCTTCTTTATACCTATATGTGAAGTTAAGACGTGTATTGGGTGAGAAAAAATAGGAGAGCGTAGGACTTAAGTCGAACCCGTCGAGTTCGAAATTTCGATTGACGAAGTTTTCAGCAAAACTAGTTTTTTCGGTTAGATTGCCTCTTAGATCAATTAACCAACTTGTGGCAAATTTATGGTTAAAGGTAAATTGATGACTCTGCAAGGTGCTTTCTTGCAATCCTGTACTTAACAAATTGGTAGCTTCATTGGAGATATAACTGTATGAAGTCGTATAATTTTGTTTTCCACGATTAAAAAACAGCGTATTGCGCACATTCTGATTGACCGATAACCGATCTTCTTCTAATTCTTTGAACGGATTAAGATTGAAATTATTTGCCGTGCGTATTCCACGTTGGTCAATTAAATACGAGAATTGATTGTAAAAATGTGACAATAGCTTTTTTAGTTTATTTTCTTCTTCAATCCAGTTTTGAAAATTAAGGGTCACTAACGCACTAAATTTATTTTGGTGACTTTTTAAAAATACCTGATTTGGCAGGAGTACTCGCACATAGGTAGCTTCATCTTGAAAATTTGCTAATTCAAATTCTTCTAATTGCTGTATCCCATCATTATTATAATCATTCCAGGTGTATTGACCCTGTGTTGGATCAACTTCAATATACGTAAAGTCCTGCCGGGGAACCTGCCCGCTGCTGGTCTCGTAAACTGTTGTGAGATTAATTATTTTATTCGCTAAAAGCTGATTATACAGCATTCGCGCATTAAGAGAAAGGTCATCATCAAGTGTATCACTGGCATACTTCAAATCCCTAAAATTTAGCTGAGCAGAAAGGGATGATTTTTTATTTTTGATTAGTTGTGTGTTCAAAAAGTAGTTATTGGAGATATTAACCCGTTCTAATCTTCCATCCCGTAAACTGTCATTAGTTCTATAGCGATACCCAAGTTCTATAAAACGATTTGTACTGTCACCGATTCCTGCCAGTAATTGGTATTCATCAAAGCGCTGGCTTATTCCCGTGAGGCTATCAATGGATCGATCTGTAAGCTGATTATTTTCTAATTCATATCCTGCCTGGAACCAGGCGTTTTTTAACGAGTATTGCGCTTGTGTGTTCGTTCTCAAGAAATCTGTTGAGAGAGAATCTGAGGTTGAAACGAGATAACTCGAATTTGTCGTTACTCTTAAACTATCCAGCTTTAAATTTCCCAGTAATAAGTGTCGGTTTCCTGTAAAATTTTGGCTAAACTCCAGGCGTTGATAATCGTAAATAACATTTCCCTTCTCAGGATGGGCAGCGCTTAAACCCGAAGTAACATAATGCTGATTTCCCAGTGGATTGCTCAAATTCCAGTCTCTTGTAAATTCAACATTGAACAATCGCTCAATGCTTCTAAATCGATCTTCAATAAAGACATAATCAGCTTTTGCATTTACAGACCATAAATCAAGACTGTCAATTATGTTTTGGCGTATGCCGAATTTTAGCGCCGCACCCTGATTGTCATTATCGTCTATAGCTGAAAATAAGTTGAGATCGTTTCTACTCCCTGCTAATTCAAAATTGATTCCGGTTTTTTCTGTTGGGGTGTAACTCCCATTTATTACAGCTAACTGTAAACGGGTGGGAGCGGCCAACTGAATAATAGGTTCATAGTTTCCCTGTCGTACTCCGCCAACAGGAGCTACATATTGAAAGCTTCGGTTCACTGCATTTTCATCAATCAGGATGTAATTCCCCAATCCCTGACCAACTAAGCTAAAACGAACGTTGAATAATTCATCTTCGGGATCATTGGACAGGATAAAAATTTCTTCTCCATTGATGATCGTCTTCCGATACAAAACATTGTCTTCACTAAACTCTGTGGGTACAGCACTTTGTGCAACCATTTGTTGCATATCATCTCCCGCAGTTTGTAAGACATCCACTTGTTCTTCAGTAAGATCTTGTTGTAAAGGTTGATTTTTAGCATCATTTTCAGAATATACAAATCCTCCAATATTCCATTTTTTATTGGTTAATCGTCCTCCACCTGTTGCAATGACGCGCGTATAATTACGATCTGTGAATTGATACTCAACCACAATACGCATTTCACTGGTGATTTGATAAGTACTGTTGAATATAATTTCACCGGCGTTGTAGTCAATGATGTAGTCATTGCGTTCCCCGCGTTCTAATAAGATCCCATTTATAAAAACCCGTTCACTACCAGATACGATTAAGGTAAATAACTCTCCATTTGGTCCTGTGAGTTTGTAGGGGCCCTGGTTTCCCTCCAAGCCGGTAAATTCACTTCGTGTAAAGACTCCCCTTACTAATGCTCCCGCACCGTACATGTTCACACTACTATTTTTAACTGGGATATTTGCAGCCATGGAAAGCCCCTGAATTTTCTTTGTAAAGGACCCAAAATAGGACTGATCCTGGATCAAATCCACATCCCCAGCTCTTATGTTCCAGTTCTCACTAAATAACTCGATAAAGATTTGATCAAATTCATCCAAACTTTGAGAGTAGCCACTCTCCTGCACCGGGATATTCGCATCCTGAATGGATGCTCTCAAACTCACTTTTTCATTGAGTTTACCTGATATTTGTAAATCCAACTCTGAGTTGAGTACGGCGTTTTGATTGGTCCCAATGGTGATCCCACGTGAAATGCTTCCGGTAGTATTAAGACCGTCAAAAGGAACAAAGTTGTTTTTTTCGCTGGGGCGATTGAGCTTGAGTCGTTTTTCAGCATTTTGATCATCAGTAACAATAATGGATGGATCAAGCAGCTGATACGTTTCAGTTAAAAAAGAAGGATAAGGAAAATATGATATGGTAATACTATCTGCTGGTGGTCGTTGAAAAAAAATAAGTTGCGCTTTACTGTAGTCCACTTTATACGACGAGGTATCCAGAACGATGGAATCGCGATATACTTTTAGAAATGAGGGATTAATACTAACACTGTCAATTTGAATAGTATCGCGTACCGCTTTTTTAGTGCGTTGATACGTGGCAATTTCTTGTTGCGCCAACCCAACAGAACAATAGCTTAATCCCAATAAAAAAAGGTATAATCGCATACAGAACGTAGTTAGACTTTTTCTTTTACCTGCAAACATTCCATTTTAAATCCATAAATCCCCCTTGTTACTCACCTTAACCCTGCTATACTGCTAAAAAAAAAGCTTCATTTGGGTTCTAAGGCTACTATATTTGGGTGTAAACAAAAAGTTTAAAAAGTCCTACTTGTAAAACTACTGCTTTTGTAAATTATTTTGTTAACAACCCGCTAAATTTTAGTGTGTCAAGGTTCGAATAATGCGAGGTGATCCATTATTTTTGAAACTATCCTATGAAGATTATTTCTTATAATGTAAATGGTGTTCGCGCTGCACTAAAAAAAGGTCTGGTAGATTGGATCAAATCAGCAGATCCAGATGTACTTTGTTTGCAAGAAATCAAAGCGAATCCAGATCAATTTAATGAAGCAGTTTTTGAAGAGGCAGGACTTATGCATCGCTATTGTTATCCTGCGCTAAAAAAAGGGTATAGCGGCACTGCTATTTTATGTAAACAAAAGCCAGGTCATATTGAATTTGGAACCGGGGTTGATTATATGGATGCAGAAGGACGAAATCTTAGGGTAGATTTTGACGAAGTCTCTGTAATGAGTATGTACTTACCTTCAGGAACTAGTGACGCGCGTTTACAGTTCAAATTTGAGTATATGGACGATTTTAAGGCATATGCCAATGAACTTAAACAAGACATTCCTAATCTCGTAATCTGTGGGGACTATAATATTTGTCATCAGGCAAAAGATATTCATGATCCGGTACGGTTAAAGAATGTTTCGGGTTTTCTTCCGCGTGAGCGAGAATGGTTAAGTAACTTTATTCATAGTGGCTTTATTGATTCGTTTCGATATTTTGATGATCGTGATGAACAATATTCATGGTGGAGTTATAGAGGAAATTCCAGAGCTAGAAATAAGGGCTGGCGTTTAGATTATGCTATGGTGACTAATGCGCTGGAAGATCGGTTAAAACGTGCAGTCATTTTACAAGAAGCCAAACACAGCGACCATTGTCCCGTATTAGTAGAATTAACACAATAGTATATTTATGAAGTCAGTTGTAAGAATTTTAGCGTTAACTATAGTGTATGCAACACTTGGTTCATGCGTATCCATGAAGAAATATCAGGAGCTTGAAGGTAAATACGAAGAATTAGAGCAAGAAAATAGTGGACTGCTTGCTGATCTCAAGCAATACAATGATGAGAATTTACTGCTCCAATCAGAATTGGAAGGACTGCGAAAAAAACAGGACGAAACGCAAAAGGAGTATGAGAAAACAATGGCAGAGGTTGTCGCCACTCAAAAGAAATATGATGCCATCAAAGAAGACTATCTCATGTTGGAGAATTCCTCTTCTAAGTCTATGGCATCCAATACTAAACGTAATCGAGAATTATTACAGCGATTAGAAGAGCGTGAGCGAGCACTAGCGGCAAATTCAAAGCAAAATCAGCAATTGGCAAAACAATTAGAAGATCAGGAAACCGCGCTTAACCAGGAACGCAGTCGATTGGAAGGTCTGCTTACTGAACTTAATCAACGTTCGCAACGCATTAATGAATTAGAAGGTTTAATTGCGGCTCAGGATGCAAAGATGAAAGCACTAAAAACTTCTATTTCAAAGGCGCTTACTAATTTTGAGGGAAAAGGATTGACGGTAGAGGAGCGCAATGGAAAAGTCTACGTCTCTATGGAAAATAAGCTCTTATTTCCTAGCGGAAGCTGGGCTGTGAATACACAAGGAAAACAAGCCGTGGAGCAGTTAGGAAATGTACTGGCACAAAACAAAGATATTGCGGTTTTAATTGAAGGTCACACCGATGATGATCCCTATGGCGGAGATGATAAGTTAAACGGAAACTGGGATCTGTCTGCCAAAAGAGCTACAGCTATAGTAAAAATATTACTAGAAAACAGTGAAGTAGAGGCTCAAAACCTTACTGCCGCAGGAAGAAGTAAGTTTTCCCCTGTAGCCGAAAACAACTCACCTGAAAATAAAGCAAAAAACCGCCGTATTGAAGTAATCCTAACTCCTAAGCTGGATGAGATTGCAAAGATGCTGGGCGATATTTAAATCCCCGCGAGTGCGGGGATCAGTATAATCTTAACGAAAATGTGCTTTCGTTTTTGCCTATATTTAAAATCGTAACGTAGCTCCTAAGAGAAAATTTCTTCCTGCTACCGGATAGTAACCTGCACCTTCTATAGTAGTGATTTCACCGGGATTTGAAAAATCGTCATCAAAGGTGAAAAAGTAGCCATTAGGTTCATATTCTACATCAAATAGATTATTTAGTAATCCAGAGAACGTAATAACATCAAAAAACCAGGGATTTTTCCATTCGTAAGACACATTAAGATCGTTCGTAAAAAATGAATTTAAAATAGATGCTTCACTATCGATATTTCCCATGTATTGTTCTCCAACGTATTTAGCTAACCAGCGAATGTAAAAATCTTCAACCGGAATAACTTCTATAATTCCGCCTCCAACAATTTCAGGGGAAAAAGCAATATTCGTATCTCCTAAATTAGTTAATGCGCCATCACGTTGAAATAGAAAATCTCGATTTTTATTAGTGCTCAGCGCAAGATTAGGTTGTAGGTTAATCATATCTGTAAGAGGTATCCTGGCATCAAGTTCAATTCCTAATCGATAACTACTCCCCACATTTTCTCTTATGCGCGCCCCTACATCGTCAATTGCTCCGGTTAACACGAGTTGATCTTGATAGTTCATAAAGTATCCATTCACATTAAGTTGAAGTTTTCCATCACTAAACCGCCATCCTAGTTCGTAATCATCCAGTGTTTCTGGTCTTACTGTTGCATTTTCCTCAAAATCTGAACGCCTTGGTTCTCTGTTTGCTCTACCATATGAGGTATAGAGTTGATTACGTTCATTGAGTTGATAACTTAACCCTGCTTTTGGATTAAAAAAATTAAACGTCTTATCTACATCAATAGGTTCTCTATCTGAGGTTAGTCCGGTGGCTTCATAGTCGATAAATCTTCCCTGTAGATCTGCGTACCCGCTTAAGCGATCTGTGATATTAAACGTTGCTTTGGCAAAGGTGGTTACTTCTTGTTTTAGGCCTCTACCATCATAATAGCGTCCTTTATATCCTAATCCGTCAAGTGGAAATTCTGACCAAAGTATCTCACCAAAATGATCCCCATCATAATAGCTGTAGAACACTCCGGCATCTACATCAATTCGATCTGTTTTAAAATTTGCATTCGTACTGATCACATAAAAATCATTGTCTAACCAGCGTCTTCTGATTAAATCAGTTTCTGTAATTTCTTCACCGTTTACTGTAATAGGATCAATTCCTAAAAAGGCATAGGTTGCTGAAGGATCAAAAAGATTGCTTCCGTAGTTAAATGCGTCCACGTACTGTTCAAAATATCCTCTTCCATAGGTATAGTTAAGTGATACATTGGCTGACCAATTTGCATTAAATCTATGATTGGCATGAAGTTGATAGTGATCCTGCGCATAATTATCCACTTCATTATCGTAAAATCCTTCAAAATTACCTTCATTATCAAATTGTTGTCCTACCGGATTAAATGTTCGATCAGTCTCCAACGTTTCTGCATCTATTCCAAAATACGCCTGATAGGTTTCTTCTCTTCCACCAAAAAGCACGGCTTTTACCAGTGTTTGCCCATCATCATATGTTCCCTGTAAAAAATACGATTTCAAATCAGACGTGGCGCGATCCACATATCCATCAGAATAGATATTAGATAATCTGGCTGAAAGCTCAAACTTATCCTGAAGCAGTCCCGTACTGGCTTTCACAGTATGTCTTCGTGTATTAAATGACCCGAATGAATTAGAAATCTCTGCGTAAGCCTCTTCAGAACGATTATCGGTTAATAAATTAAGACTGGCCCCAAAAGCCCCGGAGCCATTGACAGATGTTCCAACTCCCCGTTGCAATTGTAAGCTTTGGGTAGAAGAGGCAAAATCAGGTAGGTTTACCCAAAAGCTTCCCTGGCTTTCGGCGTCATTGAATGGAATTCCATTAAGGGTTACATTAATTCGTGTAGCATCGCTTCCGCGTACGCGTAGATAGGTATAACCTACGCCGTTTCCTGCATCAGATGCTGTGACCACACCGGGTAATTGATTTAATAAAATAGGTAGATCCTGACCTAAATTTATCTTCTTTATTTCTTCTTTAGACAGGTTAGAATGGGTAATCGGTGAATCTGCATCTACGCGAAACGACTTAATCAAAACTGCCCCAAGAACTTCTTCTTTTTTCTTGACCGTATCGATTTTCGTGTTTTCTTGCCCAAATGCGCAAAGTGCAAGGCAGCAAATAATAATAGTACTGGTAAATCTTTTCATCATAAAAATGGTTATCCTCAATAGGGAGTTTGACAATTTGTTACGATCAAAAAGAGGATAGCATTGATAAGCACTCAACGTGATATTGAGTAACGCTCCCTAAACAGCATTACCTGTTCTAGGTTCAATGGGTATAATCTCAGCCGTTTCCTATTTTCAGAAAAAGCACCCCTTTTGAAGTGATGCAAAGATACGGTTATATTTTAGGTAGGCAATGAAAAGAATTCAGTGGATTGAGAAATACTAAGCTTTCTTTATATTTAGAGCAGGGAGAAAACAGTTTTAAATCGGGTGGTTTTAGAATCATTTATTTGTCTGGAGTTCCTACAGAACTTCATATCATCGTAATATTGCAATATTACGATGATAATGTGAAAAAGTAAAAGTGTTACATTTTAGGAGGCTTTCGGTTTGCTTTCTTTTCTGACTGGATTCGCTTGTTATTCAGGCGTTTTTTGATGGATTTAATCGAAGGCTTGGTGCGCTTTCTTTTTTTTCTCTGCTGAAGATTTTCTGCCAGTAACTTAAATAAACGTTGGGTTACTTCTGCCTTGTTTTTGTGTTGACTTCGGGATTCCTGCGAAGAGAGTTGTAATACTCCATCCTTAGTCAAACGATGTGCTAAACGTTTAAGCAGAAGATGTCGCTGATCATCGGTCAGTGCCGAAGATTCTTCTACATTCCAAAAGACCATTACTTTTGATGAAGTTTTGTTTACGTGCTGTCCACCGGCACCACTACTGCGAACAGCCTTATACGAAAGCTCTGACGCTATTTTTTCCTTATCGACCACCTTTAGCTTGATGTGTTGGCTTAAGTAAATCGTTTACTGTCTTAACCGGATTGAATGTATTGAGCGGGACTTCAACAAATACCGTATTCCATTTAGCCATGGCGCCATTCCATAACCCCGGCAATTCTAGTGCTTTGATAGGATTTCCTTCGACCGTTTTTTCTGTAATAAAACCTGCCTCAGGATCTACAAAATCCAGCAGATTTAATTTATCTCCTTTAAAACCTTTTACACCGCAAACAATATCAACCGGATTAAAGTGAGTAGAGGTAGTCAGAATTTCTTTTTGAGAATCATCTGTAAGATCTACCTGTGCACTCTCCACAATTTGTAAGGATACGCTACCATTTTGGTGTTCTACCCAAAATGGTCCGCCGCCGGGTTCTCCCTCATTTTTCACCATCCCGCATATGCGAATAGGTCTATTTAAGTAGTTTTGTAACTGATCAATTTGATCTGTTTTAGACAGTCTTAAAAAACCTTCAGGCAGAACAACTTTTAACTGATGGGTTAGAAAGGTGTGTGTTTCATTGATCACCTCAGTCTTTACCTCTTTGTTATTAAGTTCATTCATAAAGCCATAAGCAGCGGTTTGTAATTCAAGTAATTTTCCGCCTAATACTTTTTTGTAATGAACAACTTCTTCCTCGTGTTCTGTGGTAACTACATTATCAATATTCTTAATAAAAATGAGGTCTGCCTCTATATCATTTAAATTTTCAATCAAGGCGCCGTGTCCTCCGGGGCGCAGTAATAATTTGCCGTTTGACTGTCGGTAGGGTTCATTCTGCATGTTTACGGCGATCGTGTCGGTAGCGTTTTTTTGAGCCGAATAATCCACCTTAAAATTTGTTTGAGTCGCTTTACTCACGTAATCCTCGGTCTTAGTAAAAATCGATTCAAATAATTCCTTATGCTGTGGTGAGATGGTGAAATGCAGATGAGATTTTCCATAGGTCGATGCGTACGAAGCTCCTTCAAAAAGGTGTTCTTCAAAAGGAGTTACTGTACGGTTATCATACTTGTGAAATGCCAATACACCTTTTGGATGATGACCATAATTCAATCCAGATGATGTGAGTAACGTCTTTACAAAGATTACCTTGTGTTCGTTTTGACCTAGATCTACTTCACCTTTTCCGGACATTATAGCGACCACTTCCTCATAAAATGGAAACTTTTTAAGGCCATCAAAGAACGTTTTGATGTCTTTATTATTAGTTCGTTCTACGAATTCATTTACCGATTCTTTAGAGGGATCATATTGATCTAGAAATGAAAACAGGCTTTTAAACATTCGGGATGCGGCCCCAGATGCAGGAACAAATTTTACTATAGTATATTGAGAGGATTTTTTCTCATACAGCCTCACCAAATCTTTTTGCTCATCTTCACCCAGCTTTAAAATACCATGACCAATCGTTGCGGCTTCTTTTATTTTTATAGGAGCAATCCCACGTTCAAATGTAGCCAGTTGTTTTTCAGCGGTTAAGAGTGACAAACCGTGTTCTTTAATCGCAGTAATATCTTTTTGTTCTAATTTCATAGGGCAAGTCTTTCTAACGTTTTAATAGCATTCATGGCTTGTTTTAATCGTTGTGTTTTATTTCCGTGTACAGTTACAAAAGGGAGATTGCGTTGGAGTAGCTCTTGCTCAAAGGTTGCGTAAAGTTCAGCGCGATCCTTAGGATTAGGTCGGTCTCTCAAATCATCTTTCTCCCACGGCACATCAATACCGGTTAACAAATACAAATCATAATGTTGATGTTCCAGCATGCTATACGCCGGCTCTGGTAAATCTTTTTTAAAATAATACCTGCAATATACCTGGTATTGCAAGGGATTAGTATCGCAGATAACAAGGGTTGTTTTTTTTTGAATTGCTATATTTTCAGACGTTATTTGACCCCTAATGATAGGGATGAGGTCAGTGTAGGTGCAAATTTCTTGTTCCTCATTCCATTTTTTTTGCAAATAATTTCTGGCAAATTCTGATACATATTGTGCATCTAACGTTGACAAAAGGCTCCTGGCCAGCGTTGTCTTTCCTGTAGACTCTGGTCCAAAAAGGACAATTTTTATGCCTTGATAACTGAGTTGTTCTGGTATCTTATCCATGCACGATAGCCAAAATAGGCGATGATTGTAAAAATAAGATATTGAATAGCAGTAAGCGTTAAACCCTTGTAAAAATATAGCGGAACTGAAATTAGGTCTCCCACAATCCAATAGAGCCAGTTCTCCACTTTTCGTTTCGCCATTAACCACATCCCCACAAAGAAAATAGCTGTGGTAATCGTATCCACATAGGCGGTCCAACTTGTCCATTTGTCAAAAACATGATACACAATGGTCACAAAGACAATCGAAGCTAAAAAGATCAAAACAGAAATCTTATGCTCCTTTTTAGTGGTATAGGTAATAGGTGTAACATGAATGGGATCTACTTTGAGGGTCCAAATGTACCACCCATAAATGCTGATGATAAAATAGTACGCGTTGATCATCATATCGCCTAACAAACCAAATTTGAACAACAGGCAGACAAAAATAGCCGTACTTATCATTCCTGTAGGATAAACTAGTACGTTGTTCTTTTTAGAAAAAATAACCGAAAGTAATCCAAAGGCAACACCTAAAACCTCCAGCAAAATATCTGTCCAGCTATAAGACTCATAGGGGCTAAAAAGATACTCAATCATGGGGTTGATAACTGCTGCGATCAGATTTGACCATTTTTAGATGGATAAGCACATGATCTAACAAGGAAAATGTATCTTTAATTTCTCGCTGAAGAAACCCCATAACCTCATCATAAGGCCCGTAAATTTGCGTACTCAACGGATTTTCAAGTATGGTAAAATCAGATTTTCTAAGCTTGTTTATAAATGCGATTATAGGAGCTTCAAAATCATCCTGAAGCGGTGTTAGGGTCAATTCAATAGAAATATTCATGGATGGAGATTTTTCAAAATATATTAGGCATTCTTCTCAAAATAGAGATAGATATAAAGTGCCATTCCAAAATTAGAGCTGTTGGTAGAAACCAATTTATATCCATTTTTAGCATATTCGTTCAGCTTTTCTTGAATTCCGGCTTGTGAATCTTTTGCGATATGATTTTTGTCGAGGGTAAATTTTGAGTAGAAAATTAGCGTTTCGACTTTATATTCTTTCATAGTTTTTATTTTTTGATGAAGCGTGCTCTGTTATAGTGTTGTTCCAATTACCTGTTTCAAAGGCAGTTCCTACCACAACCATATCAGCACCGGCATGATATAATTTCGCTAGCTGATTTGCAGATGTAACTCCACCTCCTACGATTAATGGAATGCTGATTTCTTTTTTTACGGCCGTAATAATTTCTTCAGAAACGGTTTTTAGTGCTCCGCTACCGGCTTCCAAATAAATAAGCTGTTTCCCTTGAAACTGAGCCGCCAACGCCGTATCTACAATTAATTGAACATCGCTCTGAGCCATGGATGATGTTTCGCTTACACGTTCTATCGCACTTTGGTGACCTCCATCAATTAACAGATATCCCGTAGAAATAATCTCAATATTCATGGTTCTCAATGCTGAAACACTTTTAATGTGTTGATCGATTAGATAGACAGGATTTCTTCCGGAAACCAAGGATAAAAAAAGAATGGCATCTGCCTCTTTAGACAGTTGATGATGTGCTCCCGGAAAAAGAACAACGGGCAAGGTGGTTTTTTTCTTTATAGCTGAAACTGTGCGCTGAGTTTCAGCTGCAGTGCAACTGCTTCCGCCAATAAAAAAGTGTGTGGTTTCCTTAGGAAGCTGACTCAAAAAGTCGGAAGCTGCGCTATTCTCAAACTTTTCAGGATCGATTAAAATTGCTAAAAGGTGAGTTCCAGAAGTTCCGGCTTGTTGTATTTTTTTTAGGATAGCTCCCATTAGATTCTTTGATACTTGTCCACCGTCTTTTCATCTCTCACCTCACCGGTATGTTTAATAGAACTGGGTTCAAAGAGCATTAACCAGGTTTCTTCTTTAGCAACAGGTTTGTGTTCAACACCACGCGGCACGACGCACATTTCTCCCTGATTGAGCGTGATGTACTTATCTCTAAATTGAAGCCTAAGTGATCCTTTAACCACATAAAAAAGTTCGTCTTCATTCGCATGATCGTGCCATACAAATTCTCCTTCGACCTTGGCTAACTTAACATCCTGCCCGTTGAGCTGACCAATGATCTTAGGACTCCATTGGTCACTAAAAAGAGAAAACTTCTCTTCCAGATTTATTTTTTCAATGTTCATTAATCCCGTTTTTAGCAATAGGTAAAGCGTACACACAGGTAAAACCTTCAAATTCAAGAAATCCAATATCATAGCTGGATTCCGCTCCTTCATAGAATACATCAGCTGTAGTCTCTGCATCCTCAAAATTAAACTCTTTTACATCAATATGCTGTAAAAAGCTCAATCCTTTTTGACCGTATAATTTATAAATAGATTCTTTGGCTCCCCAAACAATGGTGAGCTTTCGTACGATAGCTTCAGTATTTGCCAGGGTGTAATACGACTCAAGGTTGGTAAACTTATTGGCAATACGCAAAATTTTATCCCGTTGCATTTCAATATCTATCCCAACATCTTGGTCGCTCACGATAATGCCCGTAAAATGATAGGAATGTGTTATTGAAATAAAATTATTATCGGTTAAATGAGGTTTGCCAAAATCATCGTAGTATAAGTCATGGTCCACGTAACCCGCGGCGGCCAATAAATGCCGAATGCTCATAAAACCTCGTTGGTGCAATTCACTTTTCATCGATGCCAAGCGATCCTGACAATGAGGAGTTAGTAGGATGTTTTCTGAAAGTTTTTCTAAGGATTCTTCTACCTTCCAAAGGTACATTGTGGTGCGCTGCGACAATGTTATTGTTTTGTAAAGAGGCATTTAAAGTGTAAGATTATGCGTAATTTTGCAGCCAATTGCTTAAAAATCAAAGATACTAAAATATGGATACCAAAACTGTGGCCTACGTGCCGTATAAAGTTAAAGATATTACACTCGCTGATTGGGGTAGAAAGGAAATTTCACTAGCTGAAGCTGAGATGCCCGGCTTAATGGCATTACGTGAAGAATATGGAGCAGAGCAGCCTTTAAAAGGAGCGCGTATCGCTGGGTGTCTGCACATGACCATTCAAACGGCTGTCCTTATTGAAACGCTGGTTGCACTGGGTGCTGATGTTACCTGGAGTTCATGTAATATTTTCTCCACGCAAGATCACGCTGCAGCAGCAATAGCAGCAGCAGGAATTCCCGTTTATGCCTGGAAAGGAATGAATGAACAGGAATTTGAGTGGTGTATTGAGCAAACATTATTCTTCGGCGAAGACCGCAAGCCATTAAACATGATTCTTGATGATGGTGGCGACTTAACCAATATGGTATTGGACAACTATCCAGAATTGGTAGATGGCATTAAAGGACTTAGTGAAGAAACGACTACCGGTGTACACAGACTTTATGAGCGTATGAAAAACGGCACTTTACCTATGCCGGCGATAAATGTAAATGACTCTGTAACCAAATCAAAGTTTGATAATAAGTATGGATGTCGTGAGAGTGCAGTAGATGCAATAAGACGTGCGACTGATTTGATGTTAGCCGGTAAACGCGTGGTGGTTTGTGGCTATGGTGATGTTGGTAAAGGTACTGCAGCTTCATTCAAAGGTGCCGGAGCTATCGTTACGGTGACAGAAATTGACCCTATTTGTGCGTTACAAGCAGCAATGGACGGTTTTGAAGTTAAACGTTTGGATACTGTGTTAAGCAACGCGGATATTGTGATCACTGCAACGGGGAATAAGGATATCCTAACCGGAAAGCATTTCAAGCAACTTAAAGACAAGACCATCGTATGCAATATTGGTCATTTTGATAATGAGATTGATATGGCCTGGTTAAACAGCACCTATGGAAATACCAAGGAGGAAATTAAACCACAGGTAGATAAATACACCATTGGAGACAATGAGGTGATTGTCCTTGCAGAAGGTCGTTTAGTGAATCTTGGCGTGGCGACAGGTCACCCCAGTTTCGTGATGAGTAATTCATTCACGAATCAAACCCTTGCGCAAATAGAATTGTGGAAAAACAGTGACAACTATGAAAATGAAGTCTACATGTTACCGAAACATCTTGACGAGAAAGTAGCTGCCTTACACTTAGAAAAGTTAGGTGTTGAATTAGAAGAGCTTTCAAAAGAGCAAGCCGATTATATTGGCGTTACGGTTGAAGGTCCTTTTAAACCCGAATATTACAGGTATTAAAATTTGAGAATCAGCCATTCCCCTCTTGACCGCGTGCCGCCTGAAGCTTTAGCGAAGGCGCAGATGGTAAGGGGTGTGTTTTCATGAATTTTTGAATTTAAAAATAAAGCTCCGATTTCAAGTTGAAATCGGAGCTTTTGCTTTGTTATGCTATTTTTACTCAGCCGAAGCTAATAAACACTCTTCATATTGAGCGACTCTGCCTTGTAAAATGGCCAAGTTATCTTCACGAGAAGCCATAGGATCTAGTTGAACCTCTTCACCATTAGGTAAATTCATTACGTAGAATCCATCTTGCATTTTTCCTAATTGAATCATTTCGCCGTCTGCTTTTATGGCGCTCCATGATTTTTCAGATGGGTTGTACACTAGGTCTACTTTATCACCGGCACGTTCGCCATCGATCACTTTGATCGCTAAACGATTTTTAGTTGCAGTCATTTCTAGTGTATTTCCTTCATGGACGATGTATTGCGTTTCTTTGTCTCCTTCGTTCATTGCGATAGGGTTAGTCCCGGTCCAAAACTCAATAAGATTGAATACAATCACATCTCCCATAAAAAACAATCCGTATACGGGAACAATATTCAATGCCCAAAATACCAGGTTATCTAGAAATTTGTTATCTGTTAAGCCATCATTCCAGTCTCTCAAGCTATTAAATGCACTAAATGATCCTAAACAGCTATTAAATAATAGTGTACTCGCCAATATGGCACTCATGGTTACTTTTTTCATTGTGTTGGATTTTAAAGTTTATACTAAGCTAGTGAAGCACTCTACAAAACAAATTGAAATTATGAGATCATTAAAGAAATTTTAAGAGCAATGGTTAAAATTTAGATTAGTAATCTGCTAAAAGAAACCATTTAGGCTAAAACAAGAAAAGCCTTTACCACAATCGTGATAAAAGGCTTTTTAAAATATCAAATCTTTACTACCTACGCCTCAAAAGGCTCAATAGACACGTATGATTTATCATTTTGTTTCTTAGTGAACTTTACCAGTCCATCTACTTGGGCGTGTAACGTATGGTCTTTCCCCATATATACATTCTCTCCCGGATTATGTCTAGTTCCTCGTTGGCGAACGATGATGTTACCTGCAGTTGCTGCCTGACCACCAAAAATCTTCACACCTAAGCGTTTCGATTCTGATTCTCTACCGTTTTTAGAACTACCTACACCTTTTTTATGAGCCATAGTTTTTAATTTATATCCCAGACTTGATCCGGGATCTGTTAAACTTTTATTCTTTATCAAACAAAACAGAAAAACTTATTCTTTGTAAGAAATTGTTTCAGGATCTGTTCAACATATTTTTAAAGCGATTATTTTTTACCGCCGTCTAATTTATCTTGTAACTCTTTAAGTTCATCCCACTTACCATCTGCTGCTAATTGAGCTTGCTCTGGCCAGGTATCTGTACTAATATGAGCCATTCTTGAACTCGCTGCTGTTAAAATTGCTTTTAACGCTTCGGGTTTCATGTTAGCAACTTTTTGAAAAGTATTTAATCCTGCATTTACCATCGCTTCAGCTGCTTTTGGTCCTGCACCTTCTAATTTTTTAAGATCGTCTACTTTTCCAGTTGATTTTTTTGTGGAAGCTTTAGGTGCTGTTTTCGTATTTTCCTCCTTAGGAGCTTCTGCCTTTGGCTTAGCTTCTGTTTTCTTTACTTCAGCTTTAGCACCGGTTGATTTTTCGGCTTTAGCCTTAGGCGCAGCTTTTTTGGCTCCACTGGCTTTAATGCTTTCAATCACGATTTCAGTAAGGTATTGACGATGGCCATTTTTCTTCTTATAGCCTTTTCTACGTTTTTTCTTAAAAACGATTACCTTATCTCCTTTTAAGTGTCTCACCACTTTTGCTGCCACTTGGGCACCATCTATAGCCGGGGCGCCAACAGTAACATCATCACCATTACCGATAAGAAGTACGTTGTCAAATTTGACGCTGTTTCCTTCTTCCTCGCCTAAACGATGAACGTATACTTTTTGGTCTTTTGCAACTTTAAATTGCTGCCCTGCTATCTCTACAATTGCGTACATAGCGTATAAATTTAATATAAAATAAACCCGCTTCTTTTTAAAGCGGGTGCAAATATACTTCTAAATCCTTAATCTACAAACGTTTTATGACACCTTATTTTTAGCTCTTTTTGTATTCCAACTATCTTTAAATAATTGCATAAAGGACAGGGTAAGCACTAATGAAGTGGCAAAACCCATTATAGCTACCACAAAAAGAACAATTCCAAGTCCTGTACTATAGCTGAGTTTAAATGAAGTTAACAGCTCCTCTACAAAATCTGGTTCTACACTAGAGGAGTACAGCCCAAAAAAGATCGTGAATAAAATCGTTGCCACAAAGCCGGTAATCACACCTACTCTAAATCCATCTGAATACTCAAACTTATCTCCTAAGTGCAGCTTGTAATATTTTATGGCCTCGTAAATTCCAAATCCAGAAATGACTCCGTTAAAAAGACTAAAAAAAGGATTGGTATGTAAACCAAAAAGGGCAAGAATTAAGAAATATCCTATAAGCGAACCAGTAATCGCTAAGGCAAAACGTATTGGAAGTGTAATATTTTTCATTAAATCGAAATTCGTAAAAATGTATCAAATCCTACCTTAATGCTATGTTAATTTAAGATTTTACTGCGACAACTATTAAAATAATGTTTAAGTACTGTAACAAACACCCGCAAATCCATACTTTTAGGGAAATTATAAAATATATAAAACACATGAAAAAAGTTGGCTTAACAGCTTTAGCGATTGGGTTTCTTACAGCGGTGAGTGCCCAACAGGTTAAATTTACAGAATTTGATCTGGATAATGGGATGCATGTCATCATGCATCAAGATAATACAGCGCCTGTAGTTACAGTAGGTGTGATGTATCACGTAGGTGCTAAAGATGAAGAAAAAGGAAGAACCGGTTTTGCTCACTTCTTTGAACACCTGTTGTTTGAAGGTACAGAGAACATTGAACGCGGAGAATGGTTTAATATTGTAGCTGATAATGGTGGGAGTAACAATGCAAATACTACACAAGACAGAACCTATTACTACGAAACATTTCCTTCTAATAGTTTAGAATTAGGACTATGGATGGAATCTGAGCGTCTGTTACATCCTGTTATTAATCAAATAGGGGTTGACACTCAAAATGAAGTGGTTAAAGAAGAAAAACGCTCACGTATCGATAATGCCCCTTACGGCAAAATTATATATGCAACGGGAATCAATAAGTACGTTTTTGACAAACATCCTTATAAAAATTCCGTGATTGGAACTATGGAAGATTTAGATGCTGCACAGTTAGATGAGTTTAAAGCGTTCTTTAAGAAATATTACTCTCCTAATAATGCAGTTTTAGTAGTTGCCGGTGATTTTGAGCCAGAGAGCACCAAGGAAATGATTAAAGATTATTTTGGTCCCATCCCTAAAGGTCCTGAAGTATTTAGGGTAGATATCAAGGAAGATCCAATCAAAGAAACCATTGTAGCTACTGAGTATGACAGCAATATTCAAATCCCTATCAAGGCATTTGTCTATCGAACACCTTCTATGAAGGATCGTGACGCGTATGTATTGGATATGGTTTCGGCTATTTTGACTGATGGTAAGAGTTCGCGTATGTATAAACGTATGGTAGATGAAGAAAAAATTGCGTTACAAGTTCTTGCATTTCCTCGTAGTCAGGAAGATTATGGAACATATATTATGGGAGCGCTTCCGCTAGGTGATACTCCGTTGGAAAAAATCGCTACGGTAATGGATGATGAGATCAACAAGTTGCAGACTCAGCTTATTTCTGAAAAAGAATACCAAAAACTTCAAAATAAATTTGAGAATAGATACGTAAACTCAAACAGCAGCGTACAAGGGATCGCCTCATCATTAGCCACGTATTATATGTTATATGGCGATGTAAACTTGATCAATAAAGAGATTGATATTTACAGAGGCATTACACGAGAGGATATTAAGCGTGTGGCCAACGAATATTTACAAAAGAATAAGCGTCTTGAATTGGATTATTTGCCTAAACAAGATGACCAACAATAAACTTCTATCAACACCTTTT
This sequence comes from Gangjinia marincola, assembly GCF_039523415.1. Taxonomy (NCBI): domain Bacteria; kingdom Pseudomonadati; phylum Bacteroidota; class Flavobacteriia; order Flavobacteriales; family Flavobacteriaceae; genus Gangjinia; species Gangjinia marincola. The sequence goes on along the minus strand of NZ_BAAAFG010000015.1, from coordinate 210,602 downwards.
GAACCTTTTGTAGGTGAGCAAGGAGTTTTTAGTCAAATTAAAACATTAAAAAAAGTATAGATGAAATTAAAGATATTAGTAGGTATTCTTATTGCCTTTGTTGCGGTAGGAAGCTATGCACAAATTGATCGATCACAACAGCCTAAGGCAGGCCCCGCACCAGAGATTAACCTGGGTTCTCCAGAGATGTATGAGCTCAAGAATGGTCTTAAGGTAATGGTGGTTGAAAATCATAAACTACCCCGAGTGCGTGTAAGTTTAGTGATTGATAATCCAGAACATAACGAAGGTCAAAAACAGGGAACAAAATCACTCCTTTCTGCCATGTTGGGAAAAGGAACTACGTCAATATCAAAAGAAGAATTTGATGAAGAGGTTGATTTCTTAGGAGCAAATATAGGTTTTGGAAGCGAAAGTGGTTTTGCGAGTTCTTTATCCAAGTATTTCCCGAGAGTGTTAGAGTTAATGGCAGATGCAGCCATCAATCCTTTATTTACTGAAGAAGAGTTTCAAAAAGAAAAGGACAAACTCATTGAAGGAATAAAATCAAACCAAAAAAACGTGGGTGCTACAGCGAGTCAGGTTGCAGGCAAATTAGTATACGGTAAAGAAGATCCCCGTGGGGAAATCACTACGATTGAGAGTGCAGAACGAGTTACGCTCAAAGATATTAAAACGATGTATGGTAATTACTTTGTGCCTAAAAATGCCTATTTAGTAGTTGTAGGTGATGTAAATCCTAAAGAAGTAAAGAAATTAACTAAAAAATACTTCAAGGATTGGGAGTTTGCTACTCCTCCTTCTGCTATGATACCGCAGGCAGATGACGTACAATACACTCAGGTGAATTTTATTGATATGCCCAATGCTGTTCAAAGCGAATTGCGTTTAGTCAATACAGTAGATCTAAAAATGAGTGATGCAGATTATTTCCCGGTGTTGGTGGCAAATCAAATTTTAGGCGGAAGCTTTGGCAGTTACCTCAACATGAATCTTCGTGAAGAACATGGTTACACTTATGGAGCGCGCTCTAGTGTGAGTACTAATCCACGCAGAAAATCACGTTTTACGGCTAGTGCCAGTGTGCGTAATGAAGTGACTGATAGTGCTGTGGTTGAAGCCCTAAATGAAATTCAACGTATTAGAACCGAAATGGTTAAGCCAGAAGATCTTAAAAGGGCAAAAAGCAAATTCGCAGGAGATTTTGTATTGCGTTTGGAACGTCCCGAAACTGTTGCAAACTATGCACTAAATGTTGAAACCAACAAGTTACCTTCAGATTTCTATACCAATTATCTTAAAAACATCAACGCTGTAACAGCCGAAGATGTTCAGCGGGTGGCTCAAAAATATTTTAAAACCAAGAACATGCGTATTGTTGTCGCAGGGAAAGGTAGCGAAGTTGCCGGTGGTCTAGAAAATATGATGTTTAATGACAAAAAGGTTCCTGTATTCTACTTTGATAAGGAAGGAAACAAAGTGGACAAACCAGAATTCTCTAAACCAATCCCAGCAGGAGTAACTGTACAAACGGTCTTTGAAAATTATATTAACGCCGTCGGCGGAAAAGAAGCTATTGATAAAGTTGAATCTGTGTATATGATTGGCGAAGGAGAAATCCAGGGAATGAAATTACAGCTGGAGTCTAAAGGGACAATGACAAAATCAATGACAGCTGTTAAGATGAACGGAAATGTAGCCTCTAAGCAAGTTTTTGATGGAGAAAAAGGATATATGGTTCAAATGGGGCAGACGATACCGTATAATGATGAACAAAATATGGACGCGAAGATGAGTGCAAATCCGTTCCCTGAGCTAAACGTGGGAGATGCTAAACTGGAAAAAGTAGTTGATCTGGACGGTGAGACGGTGTATGTTGTTTCTAGAGGAACAGAATCCAGTTTCTATAACGCAGACACCGGACTCAAAGTAGCCACCGAAAAAACACAAGAAGCGCAAGGCCAGGTAATCAAAGTCATGACTAAATACAGTGATTATAAAGCCGTTGACGGAGTAAAATTCCCGTTTACAATTTCACAGTCATTTGGTCCACAAAGTATTGATTTTGTGATTTCTGAAATTAAATTAAATAAAGAAGTAAGCGACGCTGATTTTAAATAGGCATTAGTCTCTTACATGATTTTAAAAGCTGTTTCTTAATTGGAACAGCTTTTTAGTTCAAAGGATTTTGATCTCGCTAGCGTGATATTTCTAATCACTTCAATCTGTCTAAACGAAGTTTTACTCCTGTTTTTCTTGTTGCTTATCTTTATTGTTATTCACCAAAAACACTCCAACTAGAATAACCAGAGCCGCTAAAAACTGCCAGGCGGTAAACTTTTCATTATCCAGTAATCCCCAACCTACAGAAACGATCGGCATGAGGTAGGTGACCGACGAAGAAAACACAGGATCGCTAATCTGCACCAGCTTATTAAACATCACCTTAGCCGCCGCCGTCCCAAATACAGCCAGTAACGCCAGATAACCCAATGAAATCTGTGTTTGTTCGCTGGATAAAAATGATCCATTAAAAAAATCAGTGTACCATAATATGGTTATTGCCGGAATGATTAGTGCAATAAAATTTCCCAGTGCAATGGACATGGCCGGGATATTCTGCATTTTGGCCTTAATGATATTCACGTTCGTAGCGTAAAACAGGGATGCTAGAATAGGCAACAATGCATACCAATAGTTTTGATCTGGATTTACATTTGCTCCTATAAGGATTAGTGCAATGGATCCACTAAGCCCAATCAAAACGCCAATAACTTGCTTTTTAATTAAGCTTCGGCTAAAGACAAAAAAACCAATAATTAGCGCTAAAAGCGGAACGCTACTGTTGAGTATTGAGGCGATTGCACTATCGATTTCAGTTTCCGCGTAAGCGAATAAAAAAGCCGGAAAAAACGTTCCTAAAAATCCTGAAAGTACGACCCATTTCCATTCATGCTTTTTAATTTTTTTGAGGCTATTGAATCCTACTACAAAAAGAACAGCAGCCGTCATTAAAATCCTTGAAGCTCCTAATTGCAATGGATTCAACCCTACAAGTGATTTTTTAATAAGGATGAAGGAGCTACCCCAGATGATGGAAAGTAAAATGAGATAGACCCATTTGAGTTGACTGTTTGGCATTTGGAACGATTAGAACCCAAAAGTCGTGTTTTGAAAATAGACGGGTACTAATTTTCTGTTATATTTCTTTTCCATTGCAGGCTCTCTACCAGATGCTTCATATCCCGTTTAAGATAATCTGCCGCCGGTAAAATACTATCGTAGTTGGGCGCAGTTTTAAAGTAGATCGCACCGGTTAAAAAATGATTGACACTATCAGTAACGTAAAACTGTGCTTGAGAAGCGGCATCACCTTTTATTTCATACACCGTACCGTACACCTTTTGAACTTCATTGATATAACTACTGCCTTCAATTTGGTCGGCTTTGGTGGTATGCTCCAACGGCATTCGCTGTGCATCGATTAATAGTCTGCGTAAATTATCTTTTACGGGACGGTAGGTTAAAAAAAGCGTTCCCTTTAAGTCAGGATATTCCAGATTAATCCAACAGGGTTGATTGCTTTTAGAAGGTTGTACTATGGATATTTTATTTTTTTCAAAGCGGTATGCGCAATCCACATCAACAGGTTCATAGATGGGATTAGGGTACGTCAGCGATAAATAACCCTTGGGCTTAGGTTGGTAATCATCATTACAGGAGACCAATACGAAAACACTAAGAATGAACCCGCTTAATTTATTCATCGATCAATTTTTACTTTAACCTGTTTAATCCTCTTTTTATCTAGAGCTTCAATAGTAAACGTATAGGGCTCTAATCGCAGTATTTCATTTTTTTTAGGGAAGCCTTTCGCCATTTCCAATAAGAAGCCGGCAATTGTTTCTGCATCACCCTTAGCCTCTTCAAAAATCTGTGGATTGTCTATCTTAAGTACCTTATAAAAATCTTTTAATTGAGTTTTTCCATCAAAGACATAGGTGTATTCATCAATCATAGAGAAAATTACATCCTCATCATCGTATTCATCGCTTATATCCCCAACAATCTCTTCTATGATATCTTCCATCGAGATGAGTCCGCTGGTGCCACCATATTCATCTACTACAATAGCTAAATGATTTTTTTTATTTTTAAAATCATTGAGGAGGTCATCCAGTTTTTTATTTTCGGGAACGAAGTAAGGGTCTCTTAGTAAAGATTTCCAATCGAACTTCTGTTTATTTAAATGGGGTAATAAGTCTTTTGCGTATAAAATCCCTTTGATTTGATCTACACTTTCTTCATATACTGGAATCCTAGAATATCCCCGTTCTGTGATTTGGTCGATCACCTCTTTATAGCTAAAATCTACATTGAGCGCAAAAATATCCATTCTGGGTTGCATGACTTGGCGTGTATCGGTATTTCCAAAAGAGACAATGCCTTTAAGGATTTTCTGCTCCTCACTTGTGGTATCTTCTTCATCAGTTAATTCTAGCGCATGGGATAAATGATCGATACTAAAATTAGATCGTTGTGTTCCCAGGCGCTCTTCAATACTTCCTGAAATAAGTCGCAAAGGTTTTGTGAAGACGTAAAAAAGTTTATCCAGTACAGTGAGTGGTAACGCCATCGTATGTGAAAAACTTAATTTATTTCTACTCGCATACACTTTAGGAAGAATTTCACCAAAAAGCAAAATAAGAAAGGTTACTACACCCACTTCCAAAAAAAAGCGGAGATCAATACCAAATAATGTAGTATTTAATTGAGCAAAAAAAGATTCACTCACTATGCTAAAAAGCAAAACGATAGCGATATTAATAAAATTATTAGCAACAAGAATCGTTGCGAGTAAGCGATTGGGATTTTCAAGAAGTTTAATAACCTGCTTGCGTTTTGTCCCCGGATCTTCTTCTAATAAATCAGATGAAGTCAAGGAGAAAAAAGCAACCTCTGCGCCCGAAATTAAGGCAGAACAAACTAATAATACTACTAATGTTAGAATGCTAAGCAAGTGATATGTGCTTGAGCTTGCAATGAGTAATAGATGTTCAGGATCAGGATCCAATGAGGGAAATATTAGTTAAACTGGATTAGAACGGCAGATCGTCATCCTCATCCTCATTTACCGATGGGACAGGTTGATTTTCTTGAACTTTTGCCTGGGGTTGTGCGACCGGCATTTGTTGATTTTGCGGAGATACGTTTTGATCCTCTTTTGGGGTTAAGAACGTAAAATCCCTGCAGTGAATCTCTGTAGAATAACGATCATTCCCGCTTTCATCTTGCCATTTTCTGGTTTTGATTCTTCCCTCTACATAAATCTTATCTCCTTTTTTAAGATATTTTTCGCAAATTTCTGCCGCTTTATTTCTTACTACTACATTATGCCATTCTGTATTGGACACGCGTTCTCCAGTGGACTTATTGACATATTCCTCATTGGTTGCCAAGGGGAATCTTCCTAAAGAACCACCACCTTCAAAGTAATGCATTTTTACGTCATCTCCCGTATGTCCAATAAGAATCACTTTATTAATTGTACCCGCCATAATCTTATTCTTAAATAGTCTACAAAGGTAGTAAAAAAGGATGAGTTACTTGCGCAAAGCGGTAAGCGCATAAACCAATGGTATTTTATCTCCAAACTTTGCAATACGCCACTTTCCCGGTTCAAATTCAACCATTCCTTTTAAGCAATTGTAGGGTGAATGATCATACTCTGCTAATTGATCTATCGTCATATTGTTTGCTTTAAGTGACGAAAAAACTTCAGCTAAGCTATGATTCCACGTCACGCTTTGTCCTTTTACTGTTTCGCTTTGATCAGTATAAGAACCTTCTTCAATCTCTATAATTTCTTTTCGATTAAAATAAGAATAGCTGATATGTTCAAAGCTATCATCAAACATCCAGATGAGTGGATGAAATTCTGCAAAAACAAGTTTGCCATTGGGCTTTAAGAAATGGCTGATTACCTTAGCCCAACGATCAAGATCTGGTAGCCATCCTATAACGCCATAACTTGTATAAATAATATCGAAAGATTCTGTCAAGTTTTCGGGTAATCTGTATATATCACTCTCTATAAATGTAGTATTTGTTTGAGCTTTTTCTGCTAGTTCTCTTGCTTTTTTGATGGCTTCATTAGAAAAATCAACGCCGGTAACATTGGCTCCCATTCGGCTTAATGAAATTGAATCCTGACCAAAATGGCATTGTAGATGAAGGATCGATTTTCCATTGATATCTCCTAATAGCTCTAGCTCAATAGGATTGAGCGAAGATTTACCTGCCAAAAAAGCGGGTACATCATAAAAACCTGAGATTACATGCGCAGCTGTACGCTGATTCCACAATGCTTTATTGATCTTTAGATAATCCATTACTCATCAATGGTTTTTGACGAGTCTGCTGTGAGCTTATTTAGCCCCTTCAATTCTGCACCAGTCAGATCCCGGTACTTCCCTACGGGCACATCCAGTTGGATATTCATGATTCGTATGCGTTTAAGCGACATTACCTCATACCCTAAATACTCACACATGCGTCTAATCTGCCTGTTGAGTCCCTGTGTCAATACTATTCTAAAAGTGTTCTTGTCGATTTGCTCTACCTCACACTTACGGGTCACGGTATCCAAAACAGGCACGCCATTAGCCATTTTCTCAATAAAATCTGGGGTTATATATTTGCTTACACTTACAATGTATTCTTTTTCATGATTATTGCGCGCGCGCAGAATTTTATTCACGATATCGCCATCATCAGTCAGTAGAATCAGACCTTCACTAGGTTTATCTAAACGACCAATAGGAAATATTCGTTTGGGGTAGTTGATATAGTCAATGATATTATCTTTTTCTACCCGTGTATCTGTAGTACAAACGATCCCGCGGGGTTTGTTAAATGCAATGTAAACAGGACGTTCTTTTTTTTCGATAATAAGTTCACCATCTACACGAACGACATCATCTTGAGTTACTTTTGTACCCATTTCGGGGACTTTTCCATTAATGGTAATACGACCCTGATCGATGAGTTTATCGGCGGCACGTCGCGAACAATAGCCTACCTCACTTAAATATTTATTGATCCTTACTTCTCGTTTATTAGCAGAGCTCATTACGATTTTCTATACACCACACTATTATTTTTGTGAAAAGAAGTGGGACGATCAGTTCCAATACCCGTTGCTAAAATCATGGTATTATCGTTTTCAATTTTAATCAAACAAGGTATTGTTCTTGTAACATTACTGCCACTGGTTTTAAAAATAAAATCTACTTTAAAAATCGGGCCCTCATTTAAAACAGCATAGGTTGTTGTATTGATTTTTTCAAGTGATTTATTGGATGAATTAAAGATGAGATTCCCATTACTTTGAAAAGAAATGGTTGGCATGTCTTCACTTTCATTAGATTGCCAGGTTCCAATTAACTCTTTATCATTTTGAGCAAATGAAATTATATTTACCATCAAACAAAGTACAGTCAATAAGGTTTTCATAGATAAGATTTTAGTCTGATTTTACCAGAGATATGATCACATTAGTCGTAATCACTCTGCAAAAATACATTAATAAATTTTTCAAGAAGAACGGGCACAGGATATTCTGTCAAACTGTTTATATGTATGCTTGATTTGATGAGCCTTTTTGTGCTCAATATCCAAAACTTTGCGTAAATATGTTGGTGTGATAATATATGTTTAATGGGTTTATTGTTATACAGTCTAATTTCAGGATCAAGATGATGGGTATGTTTTTGAAAATCTTCTGTCAGGATCAAATCTTCGGTAAAAACTTCTTGTTCTGTTTCAATTAAAGGAAACTCGTACAATCCCTGCCATATTCCCTTAGAAGTGCGTTGCTGTAGTAAGGTTCTATTCTCTTCGGAAAGAAACACTAAGTAATTAAAATGTCTTATCGTTATTTTTTGTTTTTTTAGTTTCACCGGGAGCTCTCCTACTTTATTTTCCGCGTAAGCGAAACAACTCGTTCTTAATGTACACTCATGACACAGCGGAAGCTTAGGGCTACAATGCATCGCACCAAACTCCATAATGGCCTGATTATAGGTTCCCGGCTGTTTAGGATCAATCAATTCCATCGCCAGCGATTTAAATGCTTTAATTCCTTCGCCACTGTTAATAGGTAGAACTATCCCAAAATATCGTGCCAATACACGGTAAACATTACCATCAACCACTGCTACAGGCTCATCATAACAGATCGATGCGATGGCGCTTGCGGTGTAATCTCCTATCCCTTTTAGTTTAAGCAATCCCTGGTAGTCGTTTGGAAAGACACCATTCATTTCAAACGCTACTTTTTTTGCGGTGCTATGAAGGTTTCTGGCTCTGGAATAATATCCCAATCCCTGCCACAATTTAAGTACGTCATCTTGTGGAGCATTAGCAAGATCAAAAATGGTAGGATATTCCCTGGTAAAGGTTAAATAATAAGGAAGCCCCTGTGCAATTCTTGTTTGCTGTAACATAATTTCACTAAGCCAAATACGATACGGGTCGTTAGTATTACGCCAGGGTAAATCTCTCTTGTTGGCTAAATACCATTTAATCAATGTTTTAGTAAAATTTTTATTCTTCATAGGCTTTAGGCAATATTAAAACTTTATCGCGTTAATATTTAAAGAGTTGGGCTTAGTTATTGGGGAATAAATTCTTATATTTGCCCGCTCAAAATTTATAAAATACGTAATAAAAAGATAGAAAATGACGAAAGCAGATTTAGTAGCTAAGATTTCAGAAAAGCTTGGATTAGAGAAGAATGATGTACAAGCGACGGTTGAATCTTTCATGGATGAAGTTAAAAATTCATTAGAAGGCGGTGATAACGTTTACCTAAGAGGTTTTGGAAGCTTTATCATCAAGAAGCGTGCTGAAAAAACAGGCCGTAACATCTCTAAGAATACGACAATAAAAATACCTGCCCACAATATTCCCGCCTTTAAACCTGCTAAAGTGTTTATCGAAGGAGTAAAGACTAAAGTAGATATAAAATAGTACTGCTTTGATAAGCACAAACAAATTATTAATTTAAACCTTATTATATGCCTAGCGGTAAAAAAAGAAAAAGACATAAGGTAGCTACCCATAAGCGTAAGAAACGCCGGAGAGCTAACCGTCACAAAAAGAAAAAGTAGTGTAATACTACTTTTTTAGTTTAAAAACGTTCATTGAAAAGATAAGAATTCTTTCAAAAATGAAGGAATTTTTTGACAGGCAAACCCTGTGAAATTTTGTTTAATCCATCCTGATGATATCATCAGGAGTAAATCCATGAAGTGTGAACAAGGAATTAATTATTCGATCTAGTTCGACTGCTGTTGATTTTGCTTTATTAAAAGATGGAAAACTCATAGAATTACATAAGGAAGAAAACGACAATAAATTTGTAGTAGGCGATATTTACTTAGCTAAAATTCGCAAAGTACTACCGGGACTTAATGCATCCTTTGTTAATGTAGGTTATGAAAAAGATGGCTTCTTACATTACCATGATTTAGGACCCCAGATTTCTACCTTATTAAAATTCGTAAAACGTGTAAGCACAGGTAAATTAAGAGACTATTCATTAAAGGATTTTCCATTTGAAAAAGATATAGATAAAAATGGAAGTATCGCTAACGTCCTTAAATCCAATCAATCTACATTGGTTCAAATTGTAAAAGAACCTATTTCAACAAAAGGTCCTCGCTTAAGCAGTGAGCTTTCATTTGCGGGACGCTATGTAGTGTTGGTTCCATTTTCTGATCGTATATCAGTTTCTCAAAAAATTGATAGTAAAGAAGAAAAGGAGCGATTAAAACGACTAGTAAAAAGTATTAGACCTAAAGGCTTTGGTGTAATCATTAGAACCGTAGCCGATGGTAAAAGTGTAGCTGATCTGGATCAGGATATTCAAAACCTCATTCAACGGTGGGAAACGATGTGTAAAAAGCTGTATAAAGCCCCACATCCTACCCGAGTATTGAGCGAATTGAATAAAGCGTCCTCTATGTTACGGGACATTTTTAATGATAGCTTTTCATCTGTAATTGTAGATGATGAGACGCTTCATTCGCAGATTAAAGACTATGTGAGTGAAATTGCTCCAGCTAAGGAGTCTATTGTAAAATTGCATGATGCTAAGATGCCCATTTTTGAAAAATATGGCATTGAGCGCCAGATTAAAAGTACATTTGGCCGTACGGTATCGATGAGCAAGGGAGCTTATCTAGTTATTGAGCATACCGAAGCTATGCATGTCATTGATGTGAATAGCGGTAACCGTAGTAACAAAGCTAAAACGCAAGAAGATACTGCACTGGAGGTCAATATGATCAGTGCAACAGAAATTGCGCGCCAGCTTAGATTGCGGGATATGGGTGGAATTATTGTAGTCGATTTTATCGACATGGGAAGGTCTGAAAACAGACGCGCCCTGTTTGATCATTTACGCAAAGAAATGAGCGATGATCCTGCAAAGCATAAGATTCTACCGCCCAGTAAGTTTGGTTTGATTCAAATTACGCGCCAGCGCGTACGACCTGAGCGATCCATCAAGACGAGAGAAGAAGATCCTAATCAAAATGGAGAAGTAGAAGCTCCAATTATTATTATTGATAAGATCAAATCTGATCTTCAAAAACTAATTAAAAAAGGAGATAATAAGATTATGCTAAGTGCACATCCTTTTATCGCCGCATTTTTGACTAAAGGCATGCCATCGCCCCGGTCAAAATGGTTTTTAGAACACAAAAAGTGGGTTAAAGTCCAACCCAGAGATGCTTACACGTATCTTGAGTACCATTTTCATGATAAAGACGGCAACGTCATTGTCTAAATCAACCAAACCCTCATTTGTTAAAAATGGGGGTTTTTTTGTGGTTGAACATTTGGAGATTAAGCGGTATTTTAGCCTTAATGTCAACTAATTTTAATCGTTCCCTCACTGTTGCAGAGGCCACTCAAAGGCTCATGCAATATTGTGCCTATCAGGATCGCTGTCATAAAGAGGTGAAACAAAAAATGCGCGATTATGGATTGATTCCACAAGCGCAAGATCAAATTCTAGGTAAGCTCATCGAGGGAAACTATTTGAACGAAGAACGCTTTGCACGATCATTTGCCCGTGGAAAATTCAATATTAAACACTGGGGTAAAAACAGGATCGTATGCGAATTGAAGTTTAGAGAAATCTCTTCCTACAACATTAAAGCTGCCCTTACAGAAATAAGCGAACCAGTCTACCATGAAAAGCTTCACTGGTTAGCCGAAAAAAAACTCTCTACTATCAAAGAAAAAAATCTGTATAAAAAGAAAAAGAAACTTGCCGACTATTTGCTGTATCGTGGGTGGGAATCTCATCTGGTGTATGAAAAGATTAATGAATTGGTTGAATAGAGACGGGAATCAAGACCGGTGCGCTTCTAGAATTAAGAATCAAGACCGTTCCCAACGAGTTGGGAACTGTTAGAATCAAGACTGCTTTACGGTAGGATGTAAAAACTCCCCTCATTTGGAAGCCTGCACTGAGCTATGTCGAAGTGGTGGAGGCTTTTACTTCTTCACTCTCGCCAGTTCATTCCGCTCAATGGTATGATCTGGTCTGGTCCAACGGGGTTTTTCTCCTTTTGACTCATGCACAGAATCTGATGCCTCTACTGTTTTTGGCTGAGCTTTTTTGACGAATGGTTTTTGTGGATTGAGTCCTAAAAGTTTGAACATTTCCATATCCTCATTAACATCAGGGTTTGGGGTGGTCAACAGCTTATCCCCGGCAAAAATAGAGTTCGCACCTGCAAAAAAGCACATCGCTTGACCCTCTCTGGTCATTTGAGTACGCCCTGCACTTAATCTTACCTGAGTTTGAGGCATTACAATTCGGGTAGTAGCAACCATGCGTATCATTTCCCAAATAGAAATGGGTTCAATTTCCTCCATGGGCGTTCCCTCAACAGCCACTAAGGCATTGATCGGTACAGATTCAGGTTGTGGGTCTAAAGTAGATAATGCGACCAGCATCCCTGCGCGATCTTCTACTTTTTCACCCATACCAATGATTCCGCCACTACACACGGTTACATTCGTTTTACGCACGTTATCAATCGTATCCAGTCGATCCTGAAACGCCCTCGTAGAAATCACATCTTTATAGTAATCTTCACTCGTATCTAAATTATGGTTGTAGGCGTAAAGTCCGGCTTCTGCCAAACGTTGCGCCTGATTCTCTGTAATCATTCCCAGCGTACAACAGACCTCCATGTCTAATTTATTAATCGTACGCACCATTTCAAGCACCTGATCAAACTCTTCACCATCTTTCACATTCCTCCAGGCAGCACCCATACATACCCGTGAACTTCCGCTTGCTTTTGCACGTAAAGCCTGCGCTTTGACTTGATTGACGCTCATGAGATCATTTCCTTCAATATCAGTATGATAACGCGCTGCCTGTGGGCAGTATCCGCAATCTTCGGGACAACCCCCTGTTTTGATGGAGAGCAACGTAGAGACTTGAACGGTATTAGGATCGTGCGCCTCCCGATGCACTGTTGCAGCGCGATAGAGTAAATCCATCATTGGGGTGTGGTATATCTCTAAAATTTCTTCTTTGGTCCAGTTATGTCGAGTATGTTGCATGCTGCATTATTGTGGGCTTTCCCCAACTTGATTGGGGTCAGGCTTTACGCTATATCCCCCAATCAAGTTGGGGGGATGCCGTGTAAACTTGCCCCGCAAAATGCGGGGTCCTTAAGCCAGATTCATCTACGATCAAAAATAAGTAAAATAACAAGAGCTAAGCAGATCGCTCCAACAAAATACTAACAGCGTTTCCACCAAAGCCTACAGCATTTACCATAATACGGTAAAGGGTTACGGGATAAGGTGATTCTCCTTGAAAAGGCACCGGAATAAACTCTTGATGTTCCATCATAAACAATGCCAGCTCTATGCTCAATACTCCAGATGCGCCAAATGTATGTCCTGTTTTCCACTTGGTAGAAGTACATAAGGGAATCTGATCTCCAAATACCTGTTGTATAGCTTTTGTTTCTGAAAGGTCTCCTTTCATCGTGCCTGGCGCATGCATCACAATTGCATCGACACTGTTCTTATCCAAGCCTTCCATCGCCATTTTCATCGAAGCCTGAAAACAGTCTGCCTCTGCCGAAATGGACACAGCGTGTTCCAAGGAGTCGACCGCATAACCTATTCCAATAATTTTGGCAAGTTGAGCTTGATTTGTTTCTCGTTCTAAACAAATACTGCCTCCACCTTCACCCAACACCATGGTATTTTGCTTTTTAGTGAAGTCTAGGCTTCGACAGGGATAGCTGTGATGATGGTGATTAGCATATAACTTCATTGCCTTCATTTGTGCCAGAGTGAACGGCGTTAGAGGGGCTTCACTCCCGCCAACTAAAAACTTATTTGTCATTCCTGATGTTATCCAGGCGATACCATTGAGAATTGCATGCAGGGCGGTAGAGCAGGTGATACTGTGAGAAATAACCGGTCCTCTAGCCTTTAAGTCCTGTGCTACCCAGGTAGCAATGTTTCCCAGTGTTGTCTGTGGGGAGCTTTGGGTTGGTGTCGCTCCTGTTAATATGAACGTCTTATGATAGGCTTCAAAAAGTGCTGTTGCTCCCCGTGAGGACCCTAGGTTAATTCCAAAATTATCTCTGGTATTCCATCCGGCTTGTTGTGTGGCTCTTCTTCCGGATAAAACTGCCATCAAAACAGTTTTATCTAATTTTTCGTAGTGTTTATTTTCATAGCGTAAAGCTTGTACCTGTTGATGAGCTTCCGCGTTAAGCGAACCTACAAAATCGCCTTCTAAAGAAGAAAAAAAGATTTTTTCCTGCTGATAGTTTTCCCATATTTCTTGAGGTTGAGACCCCAGATTGGAAAGTGATGAAAATCCTGTAATAGCAATAGGTTCCTTAAGCACACGTATGATTTTGAACAAAAATAAATGTTCTCATATCAAATAGATGACAAAAACCATCTAAATTGCGTAGCAACTTTACCTTTTTAAAATGTTCTAATTTTTTTCATAACCATAGCTACGGAGAAAATTTGTTTCAAAGTAAAAAAGGAAAATGTACAATCAAGTAAGTTTGTTTTTGGATTTTATTTAATATAAACTTGTTTATCAATTAAACGGCCACGTATGAATAATGATTTAATTACTCCGCCAAAAAGTTGGTGGTCAAGAAACTGGCCCTGGGTGGTGCCTGTAGGGGGATGCCTTACGGTTATCATTGCGGGCATAGTCCTTTTTGGGTCACTGATTTTTGGAGCAATGAATATGATGAGTGACAGTGAAGTTGTACAACAAGCCTTAGAAAAAGTCAATCAGGATGAAATAGCCTTAGAGCTATTTGGCGCACCAATTGAAATCAATGGAGTGGGAGGTAATTTTAGCTATATAAGCAAGAATGGTGTCAATACTGCAAAGATTACGTGTCCTATTTCGGGTCCTAAAGCAGAAGGTCAGATGCAGATAGATGCCATTAAAAAAGGAGAAGTGTGGGAATATACTACGCTAAAGATCTCTACAGAAGAGAGTGAGGTTGATCTCGCTGATTCAATATAGGATGATTTAAACACTCCTTAATCGCCTGATAAATAATGGTAAGTTGATCATTAGAAATTATATAAGGAGGCAATATATAAATCGTATTTCCTAACGGACGCAGAAAAATTCCCCGGTCCATAAAAAATTGAAATAACTGATTTCTTAAGTCCCCATATCGGGACATGTTAATATTGAGATCGATGGCATAAATAACTCCGCAGTGGCGGGTTTGTTTTACCATAGGGTGCTGCCTGATTTCCTGATCAAATTCTTGGTGAGAAGCTATGATATGTTTAATTCCTGTTTTGATAGGATCTGAAGTTAATAATTTTATCCCGGCCAGTGCTGCACGACAAGCTAATGGATTCGCCGTATAGGTATGACCATGAAAAAAACCTTTCCTTAGTTCATCATCGTAAAAGGCATCATAAATCTTTTGAGCACAGCTGGTGATCGCCATGGGCAGTAAACCAGCAGTAAGCGCTTTGCTCAAGCACATAATATCTGGTTTGTTCAACATGTGGTCTGAAGCAAAATGAGTACCGGTTTTACCAAATCCGGTCATCACTTCATCTGCTATAGTGATAACATCGTGTTCTTGACAGAGGCGAATCAGTTGACATAGTCCATCAGCATCGTGCATTTTCATGGCCGCCGCTCCTTGCACTAAAGGTTCATAAATAAAACCTGCAATGGCTTCGCTTTTTATGAGGTTTTCTAATTGTTGAAGTACTGCCTGATTATTCTCTCCTGTGGGAACCGAAATTCGTTTTACTTCAAGAAAAAATTCTTCAAAAGGTCCGTTATATATCGAAAGATCTGAAACCGACATCGCGCCAAACGTATCTCCATGAAATCCTTCTTCAAAGGCTACCAAAACAGTTCGTTTTTTACCTTGATTAAAGTGGTATTGTAACGCCATTTTAATAGCAATCTCTACAGATGTTGATCCATTATCTGAAAAAAACAATTTCTCTTGATTATAAGGTAAAATTCCGATTAGAGCTTCAGACAATTCAACTGCAGGTGCATGTGTAAAGCCGCTAAATACTACTTGATCTAAGCTTTGCATTTGTTCAGCAACGCTGCGAGTGATGTCCTCATTGCAATGACCATACACCGTGGTGTACCATGAGGATATAGCATCAATATATTTATTTCCCTTCTCATCCCACAGGTAAGCACCTTTTCCCTTTACCATAGCGAGCATCTCTCCAGAAGTTTTGTGTTGAGTAAGTGGATGCCACAAGTGCTTTTGATCTCTTTTTGAAAGACTCATGAACTAAGTTTCTGTAAATTTTTTCTCCAGCGCTCAGCATATTCAAGAACCACATGTGAATCAACATAAGGCTCATCATCTACTCGACCAATAATGGGTAGACCGGTCATTTTTTTGATAATATGCTCAGTGGTAGGATGTTCGTTACCGCTAAATATGATCCCGCGTACGGTTAACTTTCGTTGCTTGAGCGCCTCCACCGTTAATAGGGTGTGGTTAATACTTCCTAAATAATGCCTGGAGACAATAATGACATTATCTGTAGGCTTAATTAAATCTGTAATGGTTTCGGTTTCATTAAGAGGGACTAAAAGTCCGCCGGCACCTTCCACCACCAAATGGTTATTTGTTTTTGGACGATTAATGTCGTTTACGCTCAATGCGATACCATCAATTGTGGCAGCCGCATGAGGGCTCATGGGTGTTTGTAATTCAAATGCATTAGAATGTATTGTTGTTTTAGCATTTGAAATTAGTTTTTCAACGTGTTCTTTATCTCCATGTTCGATATCCCCAGCTTGTACAGGCTTAAAGTAATCGGCTTGGAGTGCTTCTGTAATGATCGCAGAAACTAACGTTTTGCCAACATCGGTTGAGATTCCTGTAATAAAAAAGGTGTGTTTGGTCATGTTCTCACAAAAGTAGCTAGTAACGATAGAACTGTGGCAATTTCTTCTTGCGTATTATAGGAGTGTAAGCAAAATCGCAGTCGTTCTTTTCCCTTGGGAACCGTTGGAGATAAAATTGGACTAACTTCAAAGTTATTACGTTGAAGGTAGCTGGCAGCCTCTTTTACTTCTTTATTCCCAGAAATGACAATAGTTTGAATGGCAGAGTTGCTCTGTATATAGACTCCCTGCAGCTTATTTTTTTTTATTTGATCCTGAAAGATTGCTATATTTTGATGTAGCTTTTGCGACGCTGCAGATGTTTCTAGTTTATGATATGCAGCTTTAATTGTTGCCAGCGTATGTGGCGGAAGAGCAGTAGTATAGATAAAACTTCGGGAAAAATTAATAAGGTAGGTAATTAAGTCGGCTGACCCCAAAACGGCTGCACCATGAGAACCAAGGGCTTTTCCAAACGTGATGATGCGAGCAAAAATATCCTGATGTAGATTGTAGTGTTGCACCAAACCATTATCAAAAACTCCCACAGCATGAGCTTCATCAACGACTAAATGCGCGTAATATTCATTACACAGCTTTGAAAACGCGACAAGATCTGGAGAGTCCCCATCCATAGAGAAAACAGATTCTGTAACGACGTATACTTCGACTCCGCTCAGTACGGGTACTTCGACTATGCTTATTGCAGGCTCTTCGATTTGGCTCAGTGTAAGCTCTTCAAAATTATCTTTTTCAAGGTTTTCAGTGTTATGATGAATTGATTTTTCTTGGATTTCTGTAGCAGTTGTAAGGTTAGTTTTAAGCCTAAATTTCTTTAGTTTACGCGCTAAATCTTCCGCATTATTATGCGAGAACTTATAGGATTTTGCGTTACTCATTTGGATACCATCGCGAATACTGGCGTGAATAAGTTCGTCATATAGAATGATATCTCCACGCTGCGGAACTGCTCCAAAAAATCCCAGGTTAGCATCATAACCCGAATTAAAAATTAATGTAGCATCAGCTTGATGTACTTTACTAAGATATTTTTCTACCTCATTATATAAGATGTGGTTTCCGCTAAGCAGCCTGGATCCTGTAGCACCATTTTGTACAATATCTTTTTTACGCAAAAGATGATGTGCCTTTTGTGCAATTTCCTTGTCACCAGAAAATCCCAAATAGTCATTTGAGCAAAAATCAACATGAACTGAGCGTTTTCCCAAAGAACGTAGGGCATCTTGCATGGTACGTTGGTCAATTTTACGTTGAAGTTTTTTAGGAAACATGGTAGGCAAATATACTAAAGACAGAAGCTATTTGATGACATCTTGTTTGAACGTAATGTGTTAAACTACTTGTAATTCGTTTGAAGCGGAAGAAAGAAAAATTAACTTTCCTCCATGCTCAAACAAATTGCGTCCCCCTTTGAAAAACTAATTAATTCTTCGGCACTAGGGAGTTTTTTACTGCTATTTGCCACGGTCGCAGCGTTAGTCTGGGCAAATTCTCCTTTTTCTGAAAGTTATAAGCATCTATGGGAAATGAAACTTTCTCTGGGATTTGAAGATACTCCCTACAACCTTTCAAAAACCTTACACCATTGGATTAATGATGGTTTGATGGCGATCTTTTTTTTATATGTGGGTCTTGAAATAAAACGGGAGGTATTAGCAGGTGAGTTAAAAACCTTTACAAAAGCGGCGCTTCCAATTTTTGCGGCGGTTGGTGGTGTAGTCATCCCACTAAGCATATTTTTTATTCTCAATGGAGGTGGAGAGGGGAGCGATGGCTGGGGAGTCCCATTAGCTACAGATATCGCTTTTACGCTAGGAATTTTACAATTATTAGGAGATCGTGTTCCTTTAGGATTAAAAGTATTTTTAACTGCTTTTGCCATTGTAGATGATATCATTGCCGTATTAATCATTGCGATATTTTATAGTGGTAATATTTCATGGATGTATTTAGGGATTGCCGGTGGTCTTTTACTGATTCTGGGAATACTGGGCAGAAAAAAATACTATTCTACGTTAATCTGGTTCGTAATAGGAATCGTTATTTGGTTTATGTTTTTAAAATCTGGGGTACACGCAACTATTGCCGGAGTATTAATTGCCATGACAATTCCTTCCAAAAGAAACAGCAAACTTGCTAATTTCTTTGACAACATTGAAAGTAGTATTAATACCTTAACCAATAAAGAAAATAAGCTTCAACAAAAAAATGTTTTAATGTCTGAGGAGGTTCACGCCTCTGAACGTTTGAGAAAACTTGGTAGTAAAGTAATCCCCCCCATGCAGCGGGTAGAACATCGCCTTGAAGATTATGTGTCCTATTTGATCATGCCGCTTTTTGCTCTTGCTAATGCGGGAATTATTATCAAGGCTAGTAGTATTGGTGAAAATATTCCTATTATTTATCAAATTGGTGTGGCGCTTATTGTAGGTAAAGCCATAGGAATTTCCTTGTTTTCATGGATAGCTGTAAAAACAAATATTGCCAAACTACCTCAAAATGTAAATTTCACTCAAATTATTGGAATTGCAGTATTAGGTGGTTTAGGATTTACGATGTCAATATTTATCGCGAACCTCGCGTTTGATGATGAGGCGTTATTGACAGCCGCTAAGTTTTCAATTTTAATTACTTCGTTTATTGCCGGGTTGACCGGTTTTCTAATTGTTAGATTTTCTTCAAAAAAAGGACAAGCAAAAAATGATCCTGAAGAAGATATTATGGGAGAAGAGGAGTAGAAATCAAACTTTTGTAAAGTCCATCTAACCGTATTTGCCTTGCAGAACTTGCAAGTAGAAGTTTAGTGTTAAGTTCTTTTGCAGTTGAATGTCAAACCTTAAGAATACCTCATTAAATAAAAAATCCCAATTCGGTGAAGAATCAGGATTTTACGGTACGCTTTATTTGTCTATTAATCTGCAAGGATAATAATTTTGTTGTCTTTTAATTCAATAACTCCGCCCTTAATGTCGTGCATTAACTGATCTCCTTTTTTTGTAAAAAGAGCTTCGTTCTCTTCGGTTAGGGTTATATTTCCTGAAACTTTTACGGTACCTTCATTCAACAATGAAATAATTGGCGCGTGGTTATTCAATAGTTGAAACTCACCATCCACACCCGGTACAGTAACCGAAGTTATTTCGGCACTTAATAAAACTCGTTCTGGACTTACAATTTCTAAATACATGCTTTTCAAGTTATGAGTCACAAGTTATGAGTTATGAGTAATTCTTAACTCATAGCTCTAACTCTAAACTAATTATTAGGCTTCAGCAAGCATTTTCTCACCTGCTTCAATCGCTTCTTCAATAGTTCCTTTAAGGTTAAAAGCAGCTTCTGGAAGATGATCTAACTCACCATCCATAATCATATTAAACCCTTTGATAGTATCTTTAATATCTACTAACACACCCTTAAGTCCTGTAAATTGTTCAGCTACGTGGAACGGCTGAGACAAGAAACGTTGTACACGTCTTGCGCGTGAAACAGCAAGCTTATCCTCTTCAGACAATTCTTCCATTCCAAGAATGGCAATGATATCTTGTAGTTCTTTATAACGCTGTAAGAGTTCTTTAACACGTTGAGCACAATCATAATGTTCATCTCCCAAGATATCAGCTGATAGAATTCTGGACGTTGAGTCCAATGGATCTACGGCGGGATAAATACCTAGTTCTGCAATTTTACGAGAAAGTACTGTAGTTGCATCAAGGTGAGCAAAGGTTGTTGCCGGCGCGGGATCTGTTAAATCATCTGCAGGAACATATACTGCCTGTACAGAGGTAATAGAACCGCGTTTTGTTGAGGTGATTCGCTCCTGCATCGCACCCATCTCTGTTGCTAATGTAGGCTGATAACCTACCGCAGAAGGCATACGTCCTAATAATGCAGAAACTTCAGATCCTGCCTGCGTAAATCTAAAAATATTATCAACAAAGAAAAGTACGTCTTTCCCTTGACCTTCACCTGCTCCATCTCTAAAATATTCTGCAATCGTTAATCCAGAGAGTGCTACACGTGCACGTGCTCCAGGGGGTTCGTTCATTTGACCAAACACAAAGGTTGCCTTAGATTCTTTCATGGCCTCTTTATCTACCTTAGAAAGATCCCATCCGCCTTCTTCCATGGAATGCATAAAGTCATCGCCGTATTTTATAATACCAGACTCCAGCATTTCACGCAATAAGTCATTTCCTTCACGTGTACGCTCTCCAACTCCTGCAAACACTGAAAGTCCGCCGTGACCTTTAGCGATATTATTAATCAATTCTTGAATCAATACGGTTTTACCTACTCCGGCACCACCAAAAAGACCAATTTTCCCCCCTTTTGAATAAGGTTCAATCAGATCGATGACTTTGATCCCGGTGAATAAAACTTCAGTAGATGTAGATAAGTCTTCAAATTTAGGTGCAGCTCTGTGAATAGACATCCCATCATCTCCTGTTTTAGGCAGGTTTGCCATACCATCAATTGCATCACCGGTTACGTTAAAAAGACGACCGTAAATATCATCTCCAATGGGCATTTTGATTGGTGCACCTGTTGCAACTGCATCTACTCCACGACTTAATCCATCAGTAGAATCCATTGAGATGGTTCTCACCGTATTTTCACCGATATGAGATTGTACTTCAAGCACCAAAATAGAGCCATCTTCACGTGTAATCTCTAATGAATCATAGATGTTAGGTAGAATAGCATTTTCTGCGTTGAATACAACATCAACCACAGGGCCAATAACTTGAGAAACTTTACCTGTAACTTTAGACATTATCTAATTCTTTAAGTATTCGTTTATTATCAATGTGTTGCGCGTGCAAATATGCGCTGATTTTTCGGCTGCAAAGATATGTTTTTAAATCGTATTTCTTATATCGGAAATTGATATTTTTTACTCAAGAATTTTTAACCTCTCAATGGTATAAAACACCGTTGAAATTTTGCATTAAAAAAAGCGCTTCTTTAAAGAAACGCTTTTCGTATTTGGTTGGTTAATGAAAAATTTATTGAAGTGTAGGAGAGTAGTTGGTAGGATAATTCCCAATATTCACAAATGATCCTGATGCTTCAAAATTTGTTCCGTAAGCTTTATCAATCGCTCTTAAGAATTCGTTTGCTAATAACGCGTACCCTCTGGATGTTGGGTGAACCCCATCTAATGAAAATGCTCCGCCGGTTACTAAATCTGAAGTCAACGTAAAACTACTACTTGCGCTTGTATCAAAATCATCGTCGTCATCATCCATGTCGAATCCTGTATAGGTTTGATTAAAGATTCCTTCCAAAATGCCATTAGCATCTACAAAGGCAAGTCCCGCCTGACTGGCGGCTGATTCTATCACGTTATTAAATGCTATGGTGGCATTCGCAATTTCGGTTTGCTCCTCTGGTGTAAGTACCCATCTATCCTCAAGTGGTACGGCAGTACCCCCTCCGGTTGCTAGGATTGAAGATACCGGAAGCACTAAAAGATCTTCAGCTGTTGCTTGTCTCAATTGAAGCAGTCCAGAAAATGCGGGATTTATAGCTCCTAAGTCTGTTAAATTTTCATCAATAATCACTACTGCATTCTGCCCTTCAGAGAAATTAATCAACCTTTTTTGAACCTCCTCTGCTGTAAATAATCCTGTTCCCTCTAATGCAACAAGGGCTTGTTGCAGTCCTCCGTTGTACGCTGCGTATCCTGTATTTAATGCATTTGCTGTTGCTGCATCTAAAGGCACTGCATTCCATGGCACCGTTGTAAAATGCGGAATAGTTGTTACATCCGGGATATTAGCTACGACACCTTTTGCGCCATTGGCTGTTAGAGAAGTTATCAGCTCCTCATATTCTAAACTAAACTCTGATTGATCAGTTATCTCATCTTCGTTTTCGTCCCCTCCAGCCAATGCATAACCCAAAACATCATTATTTCCAATCCAAAGAGAAAAGAATGTAGGCTGTTGTGCTAACGCATCTTCCAATACTGTTGAATTAGGACTAGATGCCATTCTAATAAAATAAGGATTGCCATCACCAATCCCTAATGCTCCGAGATTACCAAAATTTTCATTTGTCAAGTCCATAATCTTAGCACCTGGAACTCCCATGTTGTTAAAAGGACCAGTTGGAGGTTGTAGTAAATCTGTAGTTATTGTGATAGGGCCTATTACATCCTCAAGATTTTGCGGGGCACCACCAGTTGTAACTAGTCTTGGCCCTACAATTCGCGTTCCACCAACTGCCAAACCACCAAAATTATCATTAGTCAGCGGTTGGTTAAATCCCTGTCCATTTAACAAGCTAAATTGCGCTGATAATATATTAGGTAAGGAATTTTCTTGGGAAGCTATAAATAATGCGCCGTCACTAAATCCTGCTGTAAGCGAATTACCTAAGGAAACATAGGTAGAAAAATCAGCTTCTCCCGCAACAAGAGAAGGTCTTGGTTCTTGAACTTCTATAATGGGATCATCGTCTTCACAAGAATTAAAAACGGTAATTAAACTTATCCCGAGTATTATATATTTTAAATTAATTTTTATCATCTTAAAAGTTATTTATCGTCCATGAAACATAATACTGTGATCCAATAAAACCAGTTCCAAATGCGGTGAAGTATTCATCACCCAGTAAATTGGATCCTCCTAATTTAAAGGTAGACTTGATTTTAGGTACGGTATAATTAATTTGTGCGTCTACCACATTGAAAGAAGGGATTTGCCCGTCTCCAAAAGGAGATTGCCACAAGTACGTATCGCTCCATCTCCAGGCAACATTAAACCCAAAATTTGTAAATAAATCTGTATGGCCAAAAGAAGCTTTAACCTTATGCTCTGGCGTATTGAATTGCGGTCTGAATCCGGGATCACTCTCCTGATCAAAATCTAATTTTGCGTAGGTATAATTAGCTCCTAAATCAAAACCACCCAGTACTTTAGTATTTACTCCAATGGCTCCGCCATAGGAATTCACATCGGCTACCGAGTTAGTGTAGACTTGATATACTTGAAAATCTCCCAGGCCGATGGCTGTAAGCGCATCTGTTCCCGGATCGATTTCTCCATCACCGTCAGCGTCTACTGTGCCGTAGTAAGGTGCTAATACATTTAGTGCCGATAAGAAATCATCATATTGATTATAATATGCCGAAGCATCTACGGTAATTTTTCCTAATTTTCCTCTATAACCTAACTCAAAAGAAGTCACTTGCTCTGGTGTTGCCAGATTAGGATTACCTACTGTTAGCTGACCATCAGTTGACAAAAATGAGTTCCTGTATGCATTTGTTCCTGTAAGTTCAACAGAAGATTGCCCGCTTATGGCTTGACCTTGGGCACTAATGTCATCAAATATTCTTGACTCACGTTCAAGATTTTCTTCGGCACCACCAACTAGAATTGCTCTACCTACATCTAAACCAATAAATAAATCCTGTGTAGTTGGGTTTCTAAATCCTGTTTGGAAAGAAGCTCTGATGTTATGATTTTCAGCAATGGTAATTCCGGCAGAAACTCTGGGAGAGAAAAAACCATCAAATAATTCTGATTTGTCATAACGAACAGAACCGGTTAGCTTTAACTCTGCGGTGTCCCCTAAGTCCACATTTTTTTGAATTTGAGTATACACCCCGACTTCATTATAGTTAATAGGACCATCGGCATCAGTATAAATAGTTCCAAACGAATTGAGCTCATACTCTCTAAACGATCCGCCCACTTGAATTTCAGCAAAATCAATTAAATGACTAAAGTTGTAGTTTACATCTGCATGATACAACTTAGAATTATCCTGAAATCTAGATCCTGAACTCAAATCTGGATTGGCAATTACTTCATTAAAGGTTTGCTCAAACTCTGGTGTTCCAGGGATTAATCTACCTGTATCTGCTGCTTCACGCGCTAAGGCATGAGCCTGATCTTCGGTTGCACCGCCTAATGTTGCGCCAGCAAAAGTTTGGATATATTCACCGAACCATTGCTGATCGCTCTTCCATGCGCGGTTGATATTGATTCCTGTAAAGACCATATCATACGAATCTCCCGCTCTATCTTCGGTCACATACCCACGTACAAAGAAGTTGTCATTTCTAAACTCAAGTTTGTGCTGGGATAAAAAGAAATCACGTAGACTGTAGCGGTTGGCTCCCTGATAGATCGTTGATCCAGATCCAACTTTACCCTGATAGACGATCTCAAAGTCATTTTCCCAAGGTCTAAAATAAAAGCCCCAATCGACCTTTATACTTTCAGCATTATAATTTGTTAAATTTTCCTCATTATATCCTGTTCGACTTACCTCAACATCTGGGATAATTCCCAATCCTCCAGAGGCAGCTCTAATATTTGTCGCCACTTCATCACCATATACATTTATCCCATCGTAATTAATATCATTTTGACGTGTGCTTCCTGGATTTATTTTACCATTCTCGCTATTGGCCCACCAATCGGTTGCCGTTAGATAGCTAAAGTTGATTTTAGCAGCAAACTTTTCACTAAACTTATGTGCTGCACGAATACCCACATCAGTAAAGGGATTAGTCCCGGCAGCTTCCTGATCTGTAAATCCTTGTTTGAGATACACGCTCAATCCATCATCATCAAATGGATTTTTACTACGCATAAATAAAATCCCGTTAAAAGCGTTCGCTCCATATAATGCAGACGCTGCACCCGGTAGCAATTCAATGCTTTGTACATCAAGATCTGTCATCCCTAATAGGTTTCCTAGTGGGAAGTTAAGTGCCGGAGCAGAATTATCCATCCCATCGACTAATTGCATAAATCGTGTGTTGGCAAATGTTGCAAAACCACGGGTGTTGATGGATCTAAAAGTTAAACTATTAGTATTAATATCAACGCCTTTTAAATTTTCTAACCCACCATAAAAATCTGGAGAAGCAGTATTCTTTATTTCTTTTAACCCGAAACGTTCTACAGTCACCGGGGATTCAAAGATACGCTCTGGTGTCCTTGAGGCTGAAATTACTACCTCATCCAGTTCTGAACCTTCTTTTAAAATAATCGTAAGATCTTGATTGGCAGAGGTAACCTGAATGGTTTGTGATTCAAACCCTACACTAGACACCTCCAGCTCAACCGGAAGATTTTGTTCGATACTAAGGGTGAAAAGTCCATCAAAGTCGGTGGCTGTTCCTGTAGATGTACCTTTGATAATAACATTAGCACCTAGTATAGGTACCGAATTCTCATCTACTACTTTACCTTTAATAACTGTTTGAGCTACAGAGGCAAACGAAATAAGTAGTAGAGACAAAAAGTAAATTGCTCTCATATTTATGAATTAAATGAGCAACAATTTACGAATTATAAACTTATATCCTTAAAAAAATATTAATCTGTCATTTACTCAACCGTAACTGATTTTGCAAGATTTCTTGGCTGATCTACATTTTTACCCAGCATCACTGCGATGTGATAGGAAAGCAATTGCAGCGGTATTGTGGTGAGCAATGGGGTTAGTGCTTCAAGGGTTTCAGGCACTTCAATCACGTAATCGGCTAAACCGCGTACTTCTGTATCTCCCTGAGTTACAATACCAATGATTTTTCCCTTGCGAGATTTTATTTCCTGAATGTTACTGACTACTTTTTCGTAGTGCCCTTTTCGGGTAGCAATTACGGCGACAGGCATTTGCTCATCGATGAGGGCGATTGGACCGTGCTTCATTTCAGCCGCAGGATAACCTTCGGCATGGATGTAAGAAATTTCTTTCAATTTTAAAGCTCCTTCAAGAGCCACCGGGAAATTATACCCTCTTCCTAAATACAAGAAATTTGAAGCGTTTTTATATTCTTCGGCTACAGCCTTAATATGTTCATTGCTTTTGAGGGCTTCTTCAACCTTAGCCGGAATCAACTCCATCTCCTGAAGATAGCGATGCAGGGCAGTTTTTGACAAAATACCTTTCGCCTTGGATATTTTAAGCGCCATTAAGGTGAGTACCGTAATTTGCGTAGTAAATGCCTTTGTAGAAGCTACACCAATTTCTGGCCCTGCATGGGTGTAGGCACCCGCATGAGTTTCTCTTGAGATGGATGATCCCACTACATTACACACTCCAAACACAAACGCTCCCTGGCCTTTTGCCAATTTTATTGCAGCCATAGTATCTGCAGTTTCGCCACTTTGAGATATAGCGATTACCACATCTCCTTTGTGTATGATTGGGTTGCGGTATCTAAACTCTGAAGCGTACTCCACCTCAACGGGAATACGTGTGAATTCTTCAAAAATATATTCGGCTACCAATCCTGCATGCCAAGAGGTTCCGCAGGCAACAATTATAATTCGAGGTGCCTGGAGAAATTTTTCAAAATGGTCATCTACTCCTGCCATTCTTATGATGCCTTGTTCGACTAACATTCGACCTCTAAAGGTATCTTTAATCGCATCTGGCTGTTCATAGATTTCTTTAAGCATAAAGTGGTCGTAACCACCTTTTTCGATTTGTTCTAAATTCATTTGAAGTTCCTGTATATAAGGATCTACTAATGAATCATCTTGTATTTTTCTGATTTTTATCCCCTTTGAGATACGAACTACTGCCATTTCTCCATCTTCAAGATAGATTGCATTAGTAGTGTACTCAATGAATGGAGATGCATCTGAGGCGATAAAAAACTCTTTTTCACCTACTCCAATGGCCAATGGGCTACCTAGACGAGCAACGACGATCTCATCTGGTTTATTTTTATCAAAAACTGCAATGGCATAAGCTCCTACCACTTGATTTAAGGCGATTTGGACTGCTTTTCCCAGTTTCACATCATCTTGTTTCTTGACGTCTTCAATGAGGTTTACTAGAACTTCGGTATCTGTATCTGAGGTAAAGGTGTATCCACGTTTAATTAATTCTTGTTTTATGGCATCATAATTTTCAATAATCCCATTGTGAATAATCACCAGATCACCAGAATTTGAATAATGCGGATGAGAATTAACATCATTGGGCTCTCCATGAGTGGCCCATCTGGTATGACCTATACCTATTGTTCCCTGGGTTGAAATTTCACTTTCAAGCTTTTCTTCCAGCTCAACAACTTTACCTTTAGTCTTGGATAGTTTTAAATCTTTACCATCATACAGAGCGATGCCAGCGCTATCATAGCCTCTGTATTCAAGCCTTTTGAGTCCTTTTAAGACAATAGGATAAGCTTCGCGATGACCAATGTAGCCTACAATTCCGCACATATAAATTTAATTGGGGTCTGTGTAAAATATTCTGAGTTTCAACCTCTTTTCTTCATCAGGAAAATTATTTCCGTAAAGTACTACACCTTGATGGGAGATAACCGATGTTGTGGGTATAGTCGGCACGAGTTCTTCAACATCTTCCTCTACTTTGACTTGTGATCGTGTGCTGAGGTTTACATTTTGAGCAACTGTAATTCCCAAGATTAGATTGTCAACGTCTTCATCATCTTCTAAAGCCTCTACTAAAGCTTTAATATACTCGGTGATTTTAATCCTGTAGAAACTATCATCAGCGTTATCGTCATTTAGCGGACCTAAGTGTTGCGTTCGAGATAGCTCAGGAAATGCCGTATTTTCTTGTTCTAAAAAGAAATCTGTCAATACGGTTTCATTTACCAAATCATAAATGAAAATACGTTGAGGTGCATTTGAAGAACTTCCTCTTACATAAAACTCCAGATTAGCTTCATTGATTAACCAATTATTTGTGCTTATTTCATCTACAATCGATGCATCTAATTCAACTACAGCCATATTACCCTGTCCACCTTTTAGATATAAATATTCAGCGCCATTTACCTCGTCTTGATCGCTGGCAGAAAGAGTGATTTCTTCACTGTTATTCATGACATTGACACTATTGGCTACATTGCCTTGATCCCTAAAGTTGAGCTTAAATGTATTTTGAACCTCGGTTTCAATAGAATCTCCGGTTTCATCATCAACAGTGGTGGTTGTAGAACGATAAAAGAGTTCTATCCCGGCATCTGGGTTCGCAAAATTAAAAGCGACTAAAGTTCCATTTTCACCTGTGGCCTCAGCTTCAAAATAAATTCCTCTAAAAAAGTTTCTAAAATTATTATTACTAGAAAGTTCTACTTCACCCTCTTTATCTATAATTATGTTCTCAAACATTTGAAGAATTGCCAAATCGGCAGTCTGTAAATCATCATTATCCGGTCGCTCTTTGAATACTAATCTCAAACGTGGTGAACTATACGTGCTAACGATCTCTTGTTCTGGCTCACCATCATCACCGATAATAGGATTCCCATCCTCATCAAGTTCATCTTCAAGAGTATCTAAACGGATTTGATCTGCACTAGGCGTAAATCCTTGAAGTTCTCGTAGTAACTCTCCTTTAGCATTCCCATTGAAATCACTAATATCATTAATATCGGAAAAGAAATTCAACTCATCTTCAAAATTACTTTCCACGTCAAGATCTGCCAAGTAATACTCAGATTTATAAACAGATAGATTGATAGGAGAGCCTCCAAATACTGAGTCAAGGTCATAGGTTCTATTCTCTTCATCAACTCCTGTTTCACTTGTTAACGTTGAAAAATAAGGTAAGGTAAGAACTACACTATCTAATACTGGATCTGTTCCAAAAGTGGGATTAACATTTTGTAAGGTGACTTGCGACATCACGCTGTAGGTGGTTTCAATCTCTTGACTTCCATCTTCTCCATATTTAACCGGGTCTTTATAAAACCCTATTAGATTTATAGGAAGGTCATCTGTTTCTACTGCATCTAATTTTACATTATAGGACGTAACGTCGAATGAATCCTGGGTTAAGGTAAGCGGATCAAAAAGGTTTGTTCCTAACGTCGTTTGCTCTTCTTCACAAGATCCTATAAGAAAAGTACATAGGACTACAGCCATCATTCTGGCAGCATATATAATTCGCTTCATTAAACTAGTCGTTATTTTCTTCTAAAACATTAGTTAGATAGAATTGCTGATAGGCTTCAGCAAAATTGTCTTTGTGATAGTAATCCAATACTGGTTTTTTACTATTATCAATGAACTTTTCCAGTTCATCTGGTAAATTTTCACTCCCTTTAATTACGGCATCAGAATTTTGTACGGCAATTTTAAGTAGATTCGTATACGTGGGCTCATCAAGAGGTGCAACAGCATCTTCTTCCATCCCGTCAAATAAAACTTTCATTTTCATATCACCATCTAACGCTCCATCAAAGCTTTGATTGTATACAGAGGTAACAATTTTAGACTCTTCAAACAATGGTTCGTTGCCATAATAATTACGGAGATACAGTGGCAATAAAGACGCCAACCATCCATGGACATGAATGATGTCTGGAGACCAGTTCAATTTTTTTACCGTTTCAATAACGCCTTTTGCAAAGAAAATTGCACGCTCATCATTATCTTCAAAAAGCTGTCCATCCTCATCTGTTAATGTGGCCTTGCGTTTAAAGTAATCTTCATTATCGATAAAGTAAACCTGCATTCGCTCTTTAGGAATAGAGGCTACTTTAATGATTAATGGCATGTCTAAGTCATTGATAACTAAATTCATTCCAGATAAGCGAATCACTTCGTGCAGCTGGTGTCTTCTCTCATTGATATTCCCAAATCTGGGCATAAATATTCTGATTTGTCCACCCATCCCATTCACCATTCTAGGTGCCTCAAACGACATTGCAGAAATTTCTGTTTCGGGTAAATAAGGTATAACCTCAGATGATACGTATAATATCCTCTTATCCTTCATAAAACTTGAATTATTAGTATTCTTGTCAAAAAACATGCAAAAGTACTAAATTTTATGCAGATTGAACTGAAAATATTAGCTTTGTCGGCTCTTAAATACACTAAATGAAGGTCTTTACAACCCGAGAATCACTTAAAAAATTTATACAACCTTATAGAGAGAAAAATTTAAGCCTTGGGTTTGTTCCCACAATGGGAGCATTGCATGAGGGACATTTATCTCTAATTGCCGCCTCATTAAAAGAAAATGCTTACACCATAGTGAGTATTTTTGTAAACCCAACCCAGTTTGATAATCCTGCCGATCTTGAAAAATACCCAAGAACCTTAGAGAAAGATGTCCAGCTATTACAAAAACTGTCTTCTGATATTGTCATTTTTGCTCCAGCCGCTTCAGATTTTTATCAAGGCAAGATTGTGGCAAAAACATTTGACTTTGGCACTATTGCTAATCAAATGGAAGGACGTTTTAGAAAAGGACATTTTGATGGAGTGGGTACAGTAGTCTCGTTATTGTTTGAAACAGTTCAGCCTACAACAGCTTATTTTGGAGAGAAAGACTTTCAGCAATTACAAATCATAAGAAAATTAGTGAAAATTTTGAAGTTGCCCGTCAAAATTATTGGCTGCCCTATTGCAAGAGAACCTCATGGATTAGCGCGCAGTTCAAGGAATGAGTTATTGAGCTATAGTGACCGAAAAGAAGCTGCCTTTATCTACAAAACACTTCAAAAAGCAAAAAAATTGTTTGGCATAAAAAGTGCAAACGAAGTAAGAGATTGGGTGAAAGATGAATTTAAGAAAAACGTCAAGCTCTCATTAGAGTACTTTGAAATCGCTCAAGAAGATTCTCTTCTTCCAGTCATTAGAAAAAATAAAAATAAGTCCTACAGAGCATTTATTGCGGTTCAATGTGGCGCTGTAAGATTAATTGATAATATTGCTCTAAAGCACTAACTTTGCATTATGCTTATACATGTTGTAAAATCTAAAATCCACCGCGTTAAAGTCACAGGAGCTGACTTAAATTATATTGGAAGTATAACTATAGATGAAGATCTTATGGACGCAGCCAATATAGTGGAAGGTGAAAAAGTACAAATTGTGAACAATAATAATGGTGAGCGTCTTGAAACCTATGCTATCCCAGGACCGCGTAATAGTGGAGAGATTACCCTCAATGGAGCTGCAGCACGCAAAGTAGCTGCCGGTGATATTTTGATTCTCATCACTTACGCCATGATGACCATGGACGAGGCTAAAGAATTTAAACCTTCCCTAGTGTTTCCAAACGAAGAAAATAACCTTTTGGATTAAGGTGAGTCCAACACTAAAAAAAATACTAAAAACTTTACTCCCACTTTTGTTGGGAGTTTTTTTAATCTGGTACTCGGTGAGTAGTGCTACGCCTCAAGAAAGGGCAACTTTATGGAACAACATAACGTCTGCTAATCCAGGCTGGATTTTTATCTCACTAGTGTGTTCATTATTGTCGCACTTATCACGGGCGTATCGCTGGAATTACCTTTTGCAGCCTTTAGGACATTCTATTTCACTAAAAAATAGTTTTATGGCATTGATGATGGGGTATGTTTCCAATCTTGGTATTCCGCGATCTGGCGAGGTGTTACGGGCAGGCACAGCACGAACTTATGCTTCAATACCTTTTGAAAAAGGATTTGGAACTATCATCACAGAACGAATCATTGACCTTATTATGTTGCTTCTCATCGTCCTAGTGGCATTGTTCTTACAGACTCAGGTATTGCTTTTATATTTTGAATCAAATAAGATCAATCCGCTGTTACCCTTGCTTGCTGCTTTAATTTTGGTTTTTCTGGCATTTATGATATTAAAGATCATGAGGCGATCTTCAAATAGCGTTATAAAAAAAATAACAAGCTTAATAAAAGGAATGGTTGAGGGTATCATAAGTATCACTAAAATGCAAAAAAAAGTTCCGTTTATCCTGCATACCTTATTTATCTGGGCGATGTATTTTATCATGTTTTACATCATGAAAAACACAGTGGTTGAAACAACAAATGTAGGAGTACAAGGAATGTTGCTCGCCTTTATCGCCGGTGCATTTGCGGTATCTACAACTAACGGGGGAATAGGCGTTTATCCTATTGCAGTAGGTTTAGTCCTTTCGCTTTACGGGATTTCAAAAGAGAACGGCGAAGCACTAGGCTGGATTATATGGGGATCTCAAACGCTATTTAATTTAGTGATTGGGGGGTTATCCTTTCTATTTATATCATTGTTAAACTCAAAAAAAAATACATAACTTGTCCAACATACCTTACATCATAACCTATGAGAAATAGCTTACTTCTTTTTCTTTTCATCAGCCTTGGGGCTTTAGCTCAAACCCAGTACGTTAATGTAGAGTCTCAAATTCTTCAAAGTAAACGAAAAATTAAAATACAATTACCCCGAAATTATGCCGAAAATGAGGACAAAACCTACCCGGTTATTCTGACCCTAGATGGAGATTATCTCTTTGAAATTTTAGCGGGTAATGTTGATTATTCGAGTTACTGGGAGGACATGCCCGAAGCTATCGTGGTAGGCGTAATGCATGAAAATCGACGTCAAAAAGATCTTCAATATGAAGATGTAAATTACTATCCAGATGAGGAAGGAGCACTTTTCTTTGAGTTTATCGGGATGGAAGTTTTTCCATATCTGGATGAAAACTATCGCACTGCTAAATTTACCATTGCATTAGGCCATGATCAATCTGCCAATTTCATTAATTATTATCTCATGAAGGACAACCCCCTCTTTAGAGGGTTTATTAATCTTAGTCCGGATTTTGCTCCGCCCATGCCAGATCGTATCGCTGATGTATTGAGTAATTCTAAGCAAAAAATTTGGTATTACACTGCCACTGGAACTGAAGACGTAAACTCTCTTCGTGAAGATGCTTTAGCTCTGGATCAACGCCTAAAAGAGATTCAAAGTGAACAGCTTCTTTACACCTTTGATAATTTTAAGGGAGCCAACCATTATTCTTTGGTAGAGCGCGCGATACCTAAAGCCCTGGAAAGCATATTTTCAGTATATCGCCCAATTGATAATAAAGAATTCAATGAAAAGGTTATTACATCAGATTTAACGCCCTATCAGTATTTGATGAATAAATATCAAACAGTAGAGGATCTTTTTGGGCTCAATCAAAAAGTAAGGGTCAATGATTTTGTCGCTATTGCGGACGCTATTGAAAAGAAGGAAGCTTGGGATGACTATGAGGACCTAGGTAAATTAGCAAATCAATATTATCCTAAGGCCATGATGGGATCATATTATAAAGCCCGATTTTACGAAGAAACCGGAAGCCCAAAAAAAGCCATGCGCATGTATCAATCTGCCTTCCTTCTGGATGAAATCGCTAATTTAGATAAAGATACCATGCTGGATAGGTCTGAGCAGATTAAAGAAGATTTTGGATACTAACTAATCGTTTTCGCTTTCGCGGAAGAATACTATGGCCAAAGTAAAATCTACGTTTTTTTGTCAAAACTGCGGAGCCCAATATGCAAAATGGCAAGGTCAATGTACCGCATGTAAAGCGTGGAATACGATTGCCGAAGAGTTGGTACAGGCCGTAGATAAAAAGAAATGGAATACCACATCTTCCTCATCACAAAAAGCTGCTAAACCGCTTAAGTTATCACAAATTTCTTCAGCTGAAGAGCTGCGTCTCCCTTCAAAAAATGCCGAATTAGATCGTGTTCTAGGAGGCGGTATCGTTCCCGGATCACTTACATTGTTAGGTGGTGAACCGGGTATTGGGAAAAGTACCTTGATGCTACAAATTGCTCTAAGTCTTCCATTTAAAACTTTATACGTTTCGGGTGAGGAAAGTGCACAGCAAATTAAGATGCGTGCAGAACGTATCAATCCATCTTCTAATAACTGCTACATACTTACCGAAACTAAAACGCAACTGATTTTTAAACAAATTGAAGCTGTAGAACCAGATGTTGTCATCATAGACTCTATTCAAACCTTGCACACCGACTATATTGAATCTGGTCCGGGGAGTATTTCTCAAATTAGAGAAACCACAACAGAGCTGATTAAATTTGCCAAGGAAACAGCCACTCCAGTTATTCTAATAGGTCACATTACAAAAGATGGTCAAATTGCAGGGCCAAAGTTGCTGGAACATATGGTAGATACCGTTTTACAATTTGAAGGGGATCGCAATCATGTATATCGTATTTTGAGAGCCCATAAAAACCGCTTTGGTTCTACCAATGAGCTGGGAATTTTTGAGATGCTTAGTCAGGGTTTGCGTGAGGTTTCTAATCCAAGCGAAATCTTAATTTCAAAAACAGACGAGGAGTTGAGTGGAGCAACTATAGCCGCCACATTAGAAGGTATGCGCCCGTTGATGATCGAGATCCAGGCGTTAGTAAGCACGGCAGTATATGGAACGCCGCAGCGCAGTACTACAGGCTATAATGCTAAACGACTCAATATGATTTTAGCGGTGTTAGAAAAAAGAGCTGGTTTTAGACTAGGTGCTAAAGATGTCTTTTTAAATGTAACCGGCGGGATCAGTGTAGATGATCCGGCGATAGATTTAGCGGTTATCGCTGCTATTTTATCCAGTAATGAAGATATTGCTATTCCAAAGGATATTTGCTTTACGGGTGAAGTTGGTTTAGCCGGTGAGGTTAGACCGGTCACACGCATTGAGCAGCGTATACTAGAAGCTGAAAAATTAGGCTTCGCCAGTATTATGATTTCAAAACAATGTAAAACACAAAAAATTTCCAGCACCATTAGCGTGATCAGAGTAGCACGAGTTGATGATGTGGTACATCATCTTTTTGGTTAAGGTGCAGGATTTGGAATTTCTTCATGCACTGCGTCAATTTTTTTCAAAATCTCATCTGATAAGTGAACCTCCACACTGTCAATATTTTCTTTTAATTGATCAAGTGATGTTGCTCCAATGATTGTTGAAGTTACAAAAGGACGCTGATTGACAAATGCTAGCGATAGTTTTGTGAGTGATAAGTTATATTCATCTGCGATAGCTTTGTATTTTCGGGTTGCCCTAAAGCCATTCTCTTTGTGGTATCTGTTGTAGTTAGGGAATAAGCTCACTCTGGAATTTTTAGGATAGCCGTCTAAATATTTTCCGGTGAGTTGACCAAATCCAAGCGGTGAATACGGTAAGTATCCTATATTTTCTCGCAAAAGTATTTCAGATAGACCAATTTCGTCTTTTCGGTTCAATAAATTATAGGCATTTTGGACTGAAACTACCTTACTATTTCTATTACGTGTTTCTTCAATATATCTAAATAAGCCAAAAGGTGTTTCGTTAGAGATTCCAATATGCCGAATCTTACCTTGTGTAACAAACTCTTCTAATGAATCCAAAATTTGAGCAATATTATCCTGCCACCGCTCATCAGGATTATGTTTGTAATCGCGCTGTCCAAAAAAATTAGCGTTGCGCTCTGGCCAGTGCAATTGATATAAATCCAGGTAATCAGTTTGCAGGCGTTTTAAACTCTTATGCAACGCTTCTTGAATAGCTTCTTTGCTAAACCCTAAATTTTCTCTTATGTGTTTAAAGGTGGGACTAGGTCCTGTAATTTTAGAAGCTAGTATAACTTTATCCCGATGGCCCGTTTTAGTAAACCAATTTCCTATGATACGTTCTGTGCTTCCCTGAGTTTCAGCACGACCGGGAACAGAGTACATCTCTGCAGTATCAAAAAAATTAACACCTTTATCCAGAGCAAAGTCCATTTGTGCATGCCCTTCTTCTTCTGTGTTTTGCTGACCCCAGGTCATGGTTCCTAAACAAATCTTACTCACATCAAGATCAGTTTGCGGGAGCTTTTCGTAAATCATATTTAATGAATTAAGCTTCAAAAATAATCTCTCCTACCCCGAGTTTATTATAATGTTATCTTAATTCGTAAGAATATAGTTGAATTTATGTTAGTGCCTCAATAATGACTTAATTTTAGAAAACTATATCATGCTACCATATTACTTCACCATCCTTACAGAGTTAATATTTCCATCTTCATCATATTCTTGTATGGGATTTTTAGGATCGGTAATCCATTTGCCATCAACGATAAATTTATAGTGATGTTTGCCCGCAGACAGGCGGGTGGTATAGCTCCATCCATCCTTAGTTTTCTTCATTTGGTATTGATTTTCTGACCAGTTATTAAATGAGCCGACCAAAAAGACATAATCTGCGCGATAAAACTTCTTCAATAAAAAGGTTACTTCTTTTTTTATATCAAGATAGGAGTTATATCCACCAAATTCATTTTCAATCAAGTTTGGATTGGCCGGATCGGTCATCCAAACTTTATCTACTATGAACTTATATTCATATTCTCCTGGTTTAAGTTTTAACGTAATATTCCAACCTTCTTTGTCTCGTTTCATTTTAAAGTCGCGCTCATTCCACTTATTGAAACTACCACTCAAAACAACATTTTTAGCATCATAATAACCATTTAATCTAAACGTCTTGTTCCCGTGTTCGTCAGGATAAGCCAAATACATTTTTAAATTATAGGCATTAAGGGGTAATCCATTTTTGATAGCCCTTGTCCTATTAATCATCTCATCGCTGGGCTCTGCCCAATACGAGTTATTAACTACATACTTGAACTCCCATAAAAACTCGTCATTAAAATCTTCTAATTTTTTTCTTAACTCATAACGGTTTTCATCAATTTTGATTAATCGCCAATCATCTCTTGGTTTAGTAGACCAGTTATTAAATGCTCCTGAAAGAGTTACTTTTTTTATTTCAAGATCTTCAAAATCAATGACCCCGTAATCTCCTGATGCTTTTTCATAATCTCTTTTATCAAATGTAAAAACAATTTCATCGCCATCAATACGGTATCCTTTTACCTCGTTTTCTTGAGAAAATCCAATCGAAAAGGTAAAAAAGAAAAGAAAGTAAATCGTATTTAGGAAAAATTTAGTCATTGAAAACGATTGGATAATCAATAAAGAAAAGCATTTCTTTTTGATAATTAATAATCGTTCTCTTTTGGCGAAGAAACTCATAGCCAATAACTCCATCCAAGGATGTGCCAAAAGCTTCATTCATGCTATTAAGATTGGTTATGATGGTTTGCATTGGGCCTGTGTAAATGCTATTACTAAATTTTAGGCGGTGTAATTTACCAGTAATTACTTCAATTGTTCTTTTGCTTGCTCCCATGAGCTTTATTCTTCTTTCTGGAGAGAAGTTTCTGTAAATTCTTCGACTAACTTTTTTATTAAGTTGATTAAATTCTGCTCCAGAATCTAACGCAAGTTTAATTCCTTCACCGTTGATCTCGCCATTGAGTACAATGGTATGTCCTTTTAAATTGAAATGTAGGCTATCTGTAATTTTTTCGGCATATACTCTTTTATTTAAACGATCACCATTTGGGTTCACTTTTGTAAGTGTAATTTGATTTAAATAAAGATCAATAAATACCTCATAGTCTCTCAAAACAGTATATCCAATAATTCCGAGAAGGTTAATTTTTTTTGTTTTTTCAATATGAGAAAGATCAATAATATCTGATCTTTTGTTTTTTAAGCTAAAGTTATTGAGAATAAATTCCTGAAGATATTTTTCTCTCAGATCTTCAATTTGATTCAAAACTCCGGCACTTTTTCTATTGACCGTAGCGGTTGAATATTCATTAGAAAAATGAACACTATTTAAAAGAAGCGCCTCACTGCCAGTATCAATTATAAAATCCCCTTTTTTATTCAAAAGCTCTGCCTCAATTACAATGAGGTGATCAACTAACTTAAACGGTATGCGTGCGGTGTGTTCGTTGATTATTTCTGCTTCAGGAAAAACTATTCCTGTATCAATTGTAAAGACATTATCGTTATGCTTAACAGCAATGGCATCAACCCAAAAACAACTTAAAATAATACAGGCGAGGACAGATCTCATATAAATAAGACATTACTTCATCCTGTAAGTTACGTTTTTAAGAATAAAATTGATGTTAAAAGATATGTATCACCTTATTGTACCAAACGCCTAACTAATGTTAGACGCGTAGAATATTAGTATTAGTGGTACCTCCAGCCCTCGATCCCGAAGCGTCGGGACGGGGGAACTAGGGACTATTTTTGTGTCAATATATCATCTAAAATTTTAGGATCATCAATGATTTTTTAACAAAGGCTTTGCTTTTCATTCGTTTGATGAATTTTTCGAGTAAAATGGCATCTTCTTTACAACTGCAGTTGTAATCAAGCACCATTTTCCAATCATTAGCTTGTCGAGTAAAATTAGACTTAAAGTAATGCGTATTGTGTTAATGTAGTCTTGGTTTTGGATCAATAGATTCTCCTACATAAAATCGGTTTAGTTTCCTAGAATATATTACGTAGAGATAGTGAGACATATAAAATAAAAAAGCCCGAACGTTAATTCGGGCTTGTGGTACCTCCAGGAATTGAACCAGGGACACATGGATTTTCAGTCCATTGCTCTACCAACTGAGCTAAGGTACCCCACTACATTTCTGCTTAAAAGTTTATTGGCTTTCAGCGTAGGCGGGTGCAAATATAACGGCATTTTACAAAACCCGCAATAACATTCTCTAAAAAAATCATTTCGTAGTTTTGACCCCTTAATCCAAAGAAATGAATCTGGTCATTGACATAGGGAATTCGCGTGTAAAACTAGGAGTATTTAAAGACAATACGCTGATTTATAAAGAAACCTGCAACATAATTAAACTACATGCAGTCGTTAGTAATGTACAGCAAAAATACCCCTTAATTAAATTTGCACTTGTTTCCAGTGTGGTTAAAAAACATGATGAGCTACTTAAAATGCCTCCTACAATTGAAAAAGTATTCTATTTAGACTCTGATACATTGGTTCCATTTAAAAATGAATATGAAACCCCAAAAACATTAGGTAAAGATCGAATTGCCTTGGTTACGAATGCGTTTTATACCTACGAAAATAGAAACTGTTTAATCATCGATGCGGGCACCTGCATTACCTATGACATTCTTACTGCAGAGGGAAAGTATAAAGGAGGAGCTATTTCGCCGGGAATTTTGATGCGATTTAAAGCGCTAAACAATTACACTGGTAAATTACCGTTAGTAGATCACATTGCAGAATTAACTGTCAAATTGACTGGAAACTCAACGGAAAAAAGCCTGAGAAGCGGAGTCTTAAACGGAGTTTTATTTGAAATAGAAGGGGTTATTAACGCCTACAAAGAAAAATATCAGGATTTAACAGTGATTTTGACCGGTGGAGACCAGCATTTTTTGTCTAAAAACTTAAAAAATAGCATATTTGCCACCTCAAATTTTTTACTGGAAGGTCTAAATCACATTTTAGCATACAATACGAATTCATGATCAAAAAAATAATAGTGCTTTTTATCATCTGTAGCTCCTTAAACAGTGTAGCACAAGAGCGATCATCTTCACCTTACTCCTTTTTTGGAGTTGGCCTTCAAAAATTTAAAGGCACCGCAGAAAATCGTGCCATGGGTGGATTGAGCATATTTTCAGATAGCATACATTTAAATTTACAAAACCCCGCAGGATATGGGCGTCTCAAATTAACAACATTTACTGTCGCCGCTACACACAAAGAATTATCTCTGGAGCAGGTAGACGTAACAGAGACCAGTTCTAATACTTCACTAAATTATCTTTCATTGGGATTTTCTGCTGGTAAGTTGGGCTTTGGATTTGGGCTCATTCCTACCACTGCTGTTGGATATGACATTAGTAATGCAGATGGCAGTAATCAATATTCGGGAGAGGGAGGATTGAACAAATTGTACCTGGGTGCAGGATATGCTATAAATGATGATCTTACTATTGGATTTGAGACAAGTTATAACTTTGGAAACATTCAAAACAGAAGAATAACAGTTATTGAAGATATTTTATACGGAACACGTGTAATCGATCGATCAGATTTACGCGGGTTATCATTTAACTTTGGTGCCCAGTACAAAAAAACGATAAAAGGATTCGATTTTCACACCAGCGTTTCTTTTGCCCCAGAAGCTTCCTTAACTTCTGAAAATATAAAAAATACGGCAACTGTAGTCGTTATCAATGATATAGAAGGAGTGACTGATGAAGATGAACGTCAATTGGATGATACAGATCTTACTCTTCCCTCTAAATTAAGTCTTGGCGCAGGGATAGGTAAAGCAAGAAAATGGTTCGCCGGAGCAGAATTTACACTTCTTGGAGAGGGAAGTTTTAATGCTAATTCTGGATTCAATCCTAATTTTGAACCAACATTTACCACAGGGAATAGTGTAAAAGTTGGAGGATACTTTATCCCGAAATTTAATGACATTACAAATTACTTCAAACGCATCGTATACCGTGCGGGAGCGAGATATGAACAATCTGGTTTAGTGATCAATGGAGAGGACATTAATGAGTTTGGCATATCTTTTGGACTAGGTCTACCCGCTGGACAAACATTCGCAAATACCAACCTCACGGTTGAGTACGGTCAGCGAGGAACAAATCTTTCTGGTTTAATTTTTGAAGAGTTTGTAAATGTATCCTTAAGTTTATCCTTTAATGATAGATGGTTTCAAAAAAGAAAATTTAATTAATATGACTAACATAAGTACCATGAAAACAAAATTGTTATTAGTAGTGTTAGCCCTAGTTGCTATAAGCGTACCTACAAGCGCACAAGAAGATTGTAATGTGACATTATCCATTTTTAGTGAAAGTGCTAAAGTGAAGAATTACGATGCGGCATTACCGATCTATAAAAAATTGATAGAAAAATGTCCTGCAACAAGTATGGCAACCTATCAATATGGGGAACAAATGTTTAAGCATTACATCAAAAACTCAGATGGTTCTCAAGCGACAGAATATGCAAAAGACTTAATCAAAAACTACGAATTAAGATTAGAGCACTTCCCTGCAAAAACAAAAAAAGGGGATTATCTTTCTAAAATAGCACAAGTCGAGTTTGACAATAACATAGGTACTAAAGAAGAGGAATTTAACCATTTTGCAAAAGCCTGGAAAGAGGACAAGGAAAACTTCAACAGTCCTAAAGCATTATATACATATTTTTCGTTAATGGTTGATCTTTATGATGCGGGCAAAAAAGAGCTTCAAGAAGTGTTTGACCTTTATGATGGTATTTCTGAAAAGATCGAAAATGAAGAAGGAAAATTAGCGAAACAACTTTCTATGTTGTCTGAGAAAGAAGAAGCGGGCACTACTTTAACGTCAAAGGAAAAAAGAACATTAAAAAATTCTGAGATTTATCTAAATAACTATGATCAGGTAAGTGGTGGTATCAACGGTAAATTAGGACAGCGTGCTGATTGCGAAAACCTAATCCCACTTTATGAAAAAGATTTTGAAAACAAAAAGACTGATGTAGAATGGTTAAGACGTGCTGCGGGTAGATTGAATTCAAAGGATTGTGAAGACCCATTATTCTTTAAGTTAGTACAGGCACTACACAATGTAGAACCTTCGGCAGAATCAGCACTTTATCTTGGAGTATTAGCAAATAGAGATGGTAAGAGATCTACAGCACTAGATTACTATAATCAAGCGGCAGATTTACAAACAGATGAGAGTAAAAAAGCGGATATTTATGGAAGAATGGCTGGGATCTATAAAAAACAAGGTAGCTATGGTAAGGCCAGAACCTATTATCAAAAGCAATTAGCGATTAAGCCTTCTAAGGGAGAGGCCTATTTGCAGATCGCAAACATGTATGCTTTGAGTGCTAACAACTGTGGTAATACTGTATTTGAGAAAAGATCTGTTTACTGGTTAGCGGCAGATTATGCAGCTAGAGCAGCGCGAGTAAAGCCTTCGCTAAAGTCTACGGCAAACCAGTCTATTGCAAACTACCGTGCTAAAGCACCTAGTAAGGCAGATATCTTTCAGGAAAACATGGCAGGCAAAACGATAAATATTGGATGTTGGATTGGTGAAAAAATTCGCGTGCCTAACTTATAAAATGAATCTAATATCTAGATATGCATTAAAAAGCATTGTAGTGATTACGATCACTACGATGCTTTTTGCATGTACGGGAAAGCTCAGCGAAGTTAAAAACTGGGAATTGGGTCAAGATCGACCTCAAACTTCAGGTAAAGGGATTTTCTTAGTATATACAGATAGTGGTAAGGTACTGGTTAATCTAAAAGCCGAAAAATTGTTGGATTATACCAACCAGGATTTTCCGTATCGAAAATTTCCCGATGGAGTATTTGTGGAGTTTTTTGATGAAGATGGAAAAAAAACCACAATTAAATCAAATTATGCCATCGTGTATGACAGTAAAGATTTGATTGATTTACAAGGAGATGTCGTGATTACGACCAGTGATAGCGTAGTACTCAATGCAGATCAACTCTATTGGAATCAATCAAAAAATTGGGTCTTTACAGATGTTCCCTATGAAGTTACCTTTTCTAACGGTGCACGAAATAAAGGAGAAGGCTTTGATGCTAACGAAACCTTTGATACTTTTAATTCCAGATCTAATGTAGGTATACAGATCGTAGAAGATAAAGAGAACCAAGAAGAAGAAAATGAATAGATACCTTAAGTTTTTTGAATATGCATATATAGTGTTTGCTATTCTTTCTATCGTAGAAGTAGTTCGTAGTTGGGGTGTGGATCAGGATCGTGTCTATATCTTCATGTTTTTCACAGTACTATTTACCTTTTTGTTTTTCTTTAGAAGAAGATTTAGAAAAAAATTTGAAAAGCGTAAACGCGAACAACAAGGTCAATGACTACGGCAATCCTCATTATAATCGCCTCACTCTTATTCTCGGCATTTTTTTCGGGGATGGAAATTGCTTATGTTTCTGCAAATAAGATTCACATTGAAATAGAAAAAAAGAAGGATGATTTTCTGGCAAAGATTTTACAAAAAATCACCAAAAAGCCTTCTAAATTTATAGCCACCATGTTGGTGGGCAATAATATTGCTTTAGTGGTCTATGGATTTTATATGGGCGATGTATTAATGCATTGGTTAAGCGGCATTGAAACTTCTTCGGTCATTATAGAATACGTTATTAGGGATCTTTCCTTATTGACGCAAACCATCATATCCACTATTGTTATTTTGCTGACGGCAGAGTTTCTTCCGAAGGTATTTTTTCAAGTATATTCCAACACCTTAGTAAAGGTTTTTGCATTACCTGCCTATTTTTTCTATGTCCTTTTTGGGCTAATTTCAAGTTTTGTTATTTGGATATCAGATGTAGTACTTAAAGTGCTGTTCAAAACAAAAGGCGATGATGTACAGCTCTCGTTTAGCAAAGTTGAACTAGGAAATTACATCACAGAGCAAATGCAAACGGTAGAAGAAACCGATGAGGTTGATAGTGAAATTCAGATTTTTCAAAATGCCTTAGAATTTTCAGAATTAAAATCCCGCGAGGTCATGATACCGCGAACAGAGATCGTCGCGGTTGATATCCATACTCCGCCTGATGAACTTACCCAAAAATTTATTGAGACCGGCTTATCTAAGATTTTAATATTTAAAGAGTCAAACGACGATATTATCGGATACATCCATGCATTTGAGATGTTCAACCGTCCCCAAAAACTTGGAAAAATACTGCTCCCTGTTGTTTTTGTGCCAGAAACAATGCTCATTAAAGATGTGCTTGACGTGTTGACGAAGAAGCGTAAAAGCATCGCTGTGGTGGTCGACGAATATGGTGGTACCAGCGGGATGATGACTGTTGAAGATATCGTAGAAGAACTCTTTGGTGAAATTGAAGATGAGCACGATGCGGTCGTATTAATTGAAGAGAAACTGGCAGATGATCATTATAGATTTTCAGCACGGCTTGAAGTGGATTATATCAACGAAACTTACAAATTAGATTTGCCAGAAAGTGAACATTATGAAACACTGGGCGGAATGATTGTTGATCACACCGAAGAAATTCCACAGCAAGGTGAACAAGTTAATATTCAGGAAATTCGAATAAAAATCGAAGAAGTATCCAATACTAAAATTGAACTGGTCACCGTAAGAATTCCAGAAGCTGATCAGTAAAACTTGACTACTACATATTTCCTCTTTTTTGGGTTTTAATATTGCTATAAAAACCTTATTTTCGCCCACCTT
Source organism: Gangjinia marincola (assembly GCF_039523415.1). Classification (NCBI taxonomy): domain Bacteria; kingdom Pseudomonadati; phylum Bacteroidota; class Flavobacteriia; order Flavobacteriales; family Flavobacteriaceae; genus Gangjinia; species Gangjinia marincola. The sequence continues at coordinate 166,198 of NZ_BAAAFG010000015.1, read as the reverse complement.
ATAAAAGAAACAAAAGATCAATGGCAGTTTTAAATAATATCAGAAAACGTTCCTTTGTATTAATCATGGTAATCGCATTGGCTCTCTTTGCGTTTATCCTGGCAGATTTATTTAGAAATAGTGGAGCTATTTCAGAAAAGTCAGGCAACCTAATTGGGTTAGTAGGTGATGAAGAAATTTCTCGCGAAGAGTTTGCACGCCAGGTTGAAGCTGCTAACCAGGGAGGTAGAGCAGGTTCAACAACGCAAACAGTAAATCGTGTTTGGGATGCTACGGTACGGCAGTTAGTATTAGAAAATCAATTTGAAGAATTAGGAATTCAAGTTGGTGAAGCGCAGATAAATGCGATGTTACAACAGCAATTAGCAGGGAACCCCAATTTTTCAAATGAAGCAGGCATATTCGATCAAAATAAACTAAGAGAATACGTGAGTACACTTAAAGCTACTTCGCCAGAAGCCTATCAAAGCTGGTTGCAATATGAAGAGAACGTAGCGACTAATGCCAAGTCACAGATTTATTTTAATATGATCAAGGCCGGAATTGGAGCGACACTCTTTGAAGGGGAGCAAGCCTATCAATTAGAGAATAGCAGCGTTGACATTGAATATGTACAATTGGGATACGATACCATCAATGATGAGGAAGTAGAAGTTACTAAAGCCGAAATTGAAGCATACCTTAAAAAAAATGTTGAGCGCTACAAAGCTGAAGCAACCCGAGATATTCAATACGTTTATTTTGAAGATAAGCCTTCGTTAGACGATGATAATCAAACAAAAGCAGGCGTTGAGAGCGTATTAAAAGATAAAATAGAGTATAATGATGTAACAAAACTCAATGATACAGTTCAAAGCTTTGTTGATGTTGGTGACGTAGAGTCATTTGTTAATGAATATTCTGATGTGAAGTATGATGGTAGATTTAAATTTAAAAAAGACCTGCCTAGAGCATTTGCAGATACTATCTACGCACTTGAAGAAGGAGCATTATTTGGTCCGTATAAAGACAACGGTAGCTGGAACGTATCTAGAATCGTAGAAACTAAACAATTGCCGGATTCTGTTCGTTCAAGTCATATCTTAATTGCATATCAGGGCGCAGTGCGTTCTCAAGCAGAGCGTACTAAAGAAGAAGCTGAACAATTAGCGGATAGCCTTTTCAATATAGTAAAAGCGAATAAACGTAAACTAGCAGAACTGGCACCTCAATTTAGTGACGATAGTTCTAATAAAGATAAAGGCGGTGATCTAGACTTTACAGCATATGGTAGAATGGCTCCAGAATTTAATGACTATATCTTTGAAAATAAGATTGGAGACCTTGATTTAGTCGAAACAGTTTTTGGGTACCATATCATTAATATTACCGATCAAAAGAATTTACAAAAAGCACTTAAAGTTGCAACGGTTTCTAGAGCTATTGAATCTTCAGAAAAAACAACCAGTGACCTTTTTACAGAGGCGACATCTTTTGAGATGAGCGCGAAGAAAGACGGTTTTACTGAGGCTTTAGGAGAAGAATATAAAGCCAGACCGGTTAAAGGAGTGAAATCTTTAGACGAGAATATTCCAGGTGTAGGCGCGCAGCGTAATATTGTACAGTGGGCCTTTAACGAAGAAACTAAGGTTGGAGATATCAAGCGATTTGATGTCAATGGCGGGTATGTTGTTGCACAAGTTTCTGCGGCTAAAGAAAAAGGCACACAAAATGCTGATGATGCTGCACTTTTGGTTACACCTATTTTAAAAAATAAGAAAAAAGCAGAGCTACTTAAAAAGCGTATGTCAGGAAAGAGTCTTGAAGAAATTGCTAAGGACGAAGGTGCTAATATTAAGGAGTCCAAATCCCTCAACTTAACAAACCCGTCTTTATCAGGGTCTGGATTTGAACCAAAAGTTGCAGGAGTTGCTTTTGGTCTAGAAGAAGGAGAAATGAGTAATGCTATTGAAGGTACTCGCGGTGTCTATAAAGTGAAAGTTGTTAAGAAAACTGTTGCTCCTGGTTTGGATAACTACCAAGTCTATGCAGTACAACAAACTAACAAGCGTACAACACCAGCAGTTACGAATAATGTGGTTAATGCATTAAAAAAGACGATTGAAATCGAAGATAATAGAGCTAAATTCTATTAGAAAATCAAGATATTCACCTAATCAGCCCTTTTAATTTTAAAAGGGCTTTTTTTATGTTAGACGTGATAATAATATGCAACATATGTAATAAAATGAAGTCTTTTTGAAAATTAATAACATCATGATCAGATTAAAACATATATTTTTTTTGACATTGATAGGGTTACATTTCGTTGCTCTTGCGCAAACAAATTCCCTTAAGGATGTTCAAACTGAATTAGATTCGATTTATACACATGATCAAACGATTAGATTTGAGATCATGAAAATGCAAAAGGAAGGGAAATTACAAACTGATGAGTTTATAGCGTTAGTCACTAAAATGAAGAGGACAGATGCTGACAACCTAAATAAAATAAAGGCTATTTTAGACAGATATGGCTGGCCAAATGATCTCACTGACCAAGGAAATCAAACCATTTTTTTAGTCATTCAACATGCTGATATTGCGACGCAACGTGAGTATCTGCCATTAATTAAAAAAGCAGTTGAGGATAAAAAAATACTTCCGTCAAACTTAGCTATCTTAGAAGACCGAATTGCTTTGCGCAGTGGTGAGAAGCAAATTTACGGCAGCCAGGTTGTCATCGATCAAAATACAGGAATAAAGTACGTAGCTCCTTTAATTGATCCAGATGGGGTGAACCAAAGACGAAAAAGTGTAGGTCTTCCAACGATGGAGGAATACCTAAAGCAATCTTTTCAAATGTCTTGGAGTTTAGATCAGTATAATAAAGACTATATAAAGGCTAATGAAGTTGCACAAAAAATGATAAACCAGTAAGAATATTCTCATAAAACCATATCACAATATTCCACAACGGTAGGATAACCACGCTTCTTAAAATACGTACGGGCGTTTTCATTTCCTGTTGCTAATATAAAATCACCACCCCATCCTCCCAAACTTTTAATGCTTCCATAGGAGTAGTCTTTAAACAAACGTTCCTTTACTGTAGTTAGATTTAAAAAATTAGATAAGATGATTTCGTGATCAATGATAATTTCATTGAAACGCGCTAAGGAATGACATTGAGCAAATTCTTTGGTTAATGCTGTCAGTTGCGTTATAGCTTTTTCTCGTTTTTCTATGGGTTGGCTGCGATAATATTTAATAGCCTCACGACTACTTTTCTTTTGATTAAGATGAACAAAAAAAAGCTTGTCCTTAAAAATAGGATCAAAATTTACGCTCTCCACTACGGGCTTTTTTTCTTGTAAAGAAAAAAAGATAGGATGATTATATTTTGCGCTGGCAATGTCATAACCACTACCTGTAAAGGTTTTTTCTAGAAGCACATAAGCGTCTATTTCTGCCCACTGGGCAAAATTATTTAACAATGTAGAGGATGAACCTAAGCCCCAGTCTTTAGGAAATTGTAATGTTGAAATGAACTCCCAGCCGGTTGAGCTTTTAAAGACACGATCATTCATTGCATACATTGTTTTGAAAATATCAAAGAGACGCTTTACCTCTTTTGATGGATTTTCATCTCTCAAGGTTATGATTTTGTCTTCAAAGCTAAAGATGACTTCCAACCAAAGGCTTTGATCATGCAGAAAACTACTCCACTTAATTATAGGTTCATTTAACTTATTTACGGCTAAAGACTGCCCTTTTTTTGTGGGAATAGCTAAAGCGGTTGCGCCATCAAGCACAAGATATTCTGCGGTGAGTAATAATTTACCATTACTGTAAAATTTATTCACCACGAAGTTGCTTTAGTTGTTCCACCACGGTATTGTGACTCACGTTATGTTTTGTGAAATATTGAATAAGCTGGTCTTTTTCTATAGAAGTTGCATCAAATTGATTCATGATATTCATGAGATGCATTTTCATATGGCCTTCTTGAATTCCAGTGGTGGTGAGCGATTTTAAGGCGGCAAAATTTTGTGCTAATCCGGCAACAGCAACGATTTTCATAAGTTCATTGGCACTTGGATTTTTTAGAACATGCATTGCCATTTTGACTAAGGGATGTAAACTTGTTAATCCTCCAACAGTACCCAGTGCTAGTGGTAAATCAATCCAAAAATGAAAGATACCATCTTCATCAATTTCTGCATCGGTTAAGCTACGGTATTGACCATCTTTTGCAGCATACGCATGAACCCCCGCTTCAACAGCTCTAAAATCATTTCCTGTTGCAAGTATTACAGCGTCAACACCATTCATGATGCCTTTATTATGAGTAACGGCTCTGTACGGTTCTACTTGGGCGATGTTTACTGCTTGACAAAACTTTTCAGCAAACTCTTTGCCTTTATAGTCCTTAAAATTTAATTCTGAAACAGGACAGGAAACACTGGCTCTCACCAAACAGTTAGGAACATAATTAGAGAGAATGCTCATTACTACTTCGATCTGTTTTTCTTTAGAAGAAAAATCAGAATAATGTTGAGCATTTTCGACCAGGGTTTTAGAAAACTGTTCCAAACAGGAATTAATAAAATTAGCTCCCATTGCATCTTTGGTCTCAAAAGTACAGTGCAACTGAAAGTAATTTGCTAAGGCTTCGGTTTTATCAACCAGCTCAATATGAGTAATACCACCACCCCGCTTTCTCATATTCTTTGTGAGAGCTTCGGTATCATCAAAAAAGTGTTTTTTGTGTATTTTAAAGAAAGTCTTAAGCTTTTCTTTATTTCCCTGATACATAAAATGAACTTGACCAACTTTTTCAGTAGAAATCACTTCGGCTTTAAATCCACCTCGTTTCAACCAAAATTTTGCAGCGTTGCTTGCCGCAGCCACGACAGAGCTCTCTTCAATCGCCATTGGGATGGCGTAGAGCGTATCATCAATTAAAAAATTAGGAGCGATTCCTAGTGGCAGGTAATAATTTGTTATGGTGTTTTCTATAAACTCATCATGAAGTTCTTGGAGTTCCTTATCATCATTCCAATATTGACGTAGAATTTTAGAAGCATTGGGAAAATCCTGAAGGTAATTGGTGATGAGCCAATTGATTTTTTCTTCTTTGGTGAACTTAGAAAAACCGTTGACAGGCTTGGTCATAAATACATCTCTATTAAGATACAAAGATACAACCGCAGAATTGTTTATGTATCTAAATATTTAGTACAAAATAGATGGATTGAGATGGAAAGCATCTTTACTTAACATATTCTTTAGATTTAACAGCTAAACCAGCTATATTATGAGGAATTTTCAGTAAACTTGGCTGGCAAAATTTTAAGCAAACTTCATGATAAAATCTTTTTTACGCGGAATTTTTATTTTCCTCATCACTACAGTCACTTTTGCTCAGGAAAAAGAGCTCACGTTAGAAGAAATTTGGGGAGGTGTATTTAGACAGGAGCGTTTGCAATCATTACGATCTCTTGATAATGGAAAAGAATATGTGGTGCAGGAATCTGATCGTGCGACGCGAACGATGAGCATAGAAGCCTACAGCTACGAAACAGGAGAAAAGACCAGAACCATTCTAACGACCGCAGATATTGACGGATTGAATTTCTTTAGTGCTTATCGCATGAGCGAGGATGAGAATCGTATCCTATTAGCCACTGATTTAGAGCAAATTTACCGTAGATCCAGCCGCGGTATCTACTTTATCTACGACTTAGCATCTAAGAAACTTATCCAAGTAAGTGATCGAAAAATACAGGAACCTACGTTTTCTCCAGATGCAACAAAAGTGGCATACGGTTTTGAAAATAATTTATACATTTTTGATGTTGGCTTACGACAAACTACCCAAGTTACAAATGATGGAGTAGTCAACAAAGTCATCAATGGAATTACTGATTGGGTGTACGAAGAGGAATTTGCCTTTGTTCGTGCGTTTGATTGGAATAAAAATGGAACCAAACTGGCTTTTCTTCAATTTGATGAGACCAATGTTCCAGAGTTTTCCATGGACATGTACGGTAACTATGGAAAAGATTTGTATCCTTCTCAATCTGTCTTTAAATATCCCAAGGCAGGGGAGAAAAATGCCGATGTAAGCCTTCACCTCTATGATTTGTCAAGCCAAAAGATAAATGAAGTAAATCTCTTGAAGGAGTATGAATATGTACCGCGTATTGAATGGACTAATGAAAACGATGTGCTTAGTGTACAGGCGATGAATCGCTATCAAAACGTACTGGATTTGATTTTTGTGAATGCCAAGACGATGACACCCACGATAGTTTTGTCTGAAAAAGATGAGGCATATATTGATGTAACTGATAATCTTACCTTTTTAAATGACAATAGCTTTATTTGGACAAGTGAACAGGATGGATGGAATCATATTTATCACTACAATAAGAAAGGAAAACTTTTAAACCAAGTAACTAAGGGACTTTGGGAAGTAACCAACTACTATGGATTTAGTCCAAAGACAGGTAGAATTTATTTTCAAAGTACCGAGAATGGTTCAACCAATAGAGACGTCTTTTCTGTTAATGCTAACGGAAGCAATAAAGTACGTCTTACAACAAGAACGGGAACTAATCGCGCAGATTTTAGTAGCGACTTTAGTTACTTTATTAATACGTTCACGAGTGTAAAAAATCCACCTGAATACACCTTGCACTCCGGAAAAAACGGAAAATTAATCCGAAAAATAAAAGACAATTCAGCGCTTATTAACCAGTTGAAGCCGTATAACCTAAGCAAGAAAGAGCTTTCAACCATCAATGTAAATGGTAATGAGCTCAACATGTGGATGATCAAACCGACAGATTTTGATCCGACTAAGAAATATCCATTGTTCATGTACCAGTACTCCGGTCCCGGATCTCAATCAGTATCTAACAGTTTTGCTTCTGCCAATGATTATTGGTATCAAATGCTAGCGAATCAAGGGTATATTGTGGCTTGTGTGGATGGAAGAGGTACCGGACTCAAAGGAGCCGAATTTAAAAAGGTTACTCAAAAGGAACTGGGAAAGTTTGAGGTCGAGGATCAAATTCAAGCTGCACGCCAATTAGGTGCGATGGATTTCATTGATGAAAACCGAATCGGAATCTGGGGCTGGAGTTACGGTGGTTTTATGGCGGCAAATTGCCTGCTTAAAGGGAATGATGTATTTAAAATGGCGATTGCAGTGGCACCGGTAACAAGTTGGAGATTTTACGATACGATATATACAGAACGTTATATGACGACCCCACAGGAGAATCCAAGCGGCTACGATGAAAACTCACCCATCAACCATGTTGATAAATTAAAAGGGGATTTTTTAATTGTACATGGTTCTGGAGATGATAACGTACACGTGCAAAATACCATGCAGATGATAGAAGCCTTAATTCAAGCGAATAAGCAGTTTGATTGGGCGATTTATCCCGATAAAAATCACGGAATTTACGGAGGCAATACACGACTCCATTTATACACAAAAATGACCAATTTTATCAAAGAAAACTTATAATTACTACGCATACGCTATAAATAATCACACCTTATGGAATTTAAATTTGGAGGTTCAGCAACGAATCAAAAAACAGTTTTAGGTCACCCTTCAGGACTTTTTGTCCTTTTCTTTACAGAAATGTGGGAACGCTTTTCCTACTATGGGATGCGTGCTCTTTTAGTCCTTTTCTTAACCGCGTCAATCTTGGATGAAGGCGGATGGGGTTGGGAACGCTCTGATGCAACCTTATTGTATGGTTGGTATATTGGATTAGTGTATTTGACACCAATCGTTGGAGGCTGGATTGCAGATAAATTCTTAGGCTACCGACGGTCTGTGGTCTTGGGAGCATTTATTATGACCTTAGGCCATGCTTCTATGGCTCTTGAGATAGTAACTGATTTGTTCTTCTATTTAGGATTAGTGCTACTTATTTTAGGGAATGGCTTATTTAAACCAAATATTTCTTCTATTGTAGGGAAACTCTACAAGTCCAACGGAAAAGAAAAAGATGCAGGATACACAATATTCTATATGGGGATTAATGCAGGTGCTTTTTTAGGGATTCTTTTATGTGGATATATAGGAGAAAAAGTAGGTTGGCATTATGGATTTGGATTAGCCGGAATATTTATGTTCTTTGGAATGTTACAATTTTACTTTGGTCAAAAGATTTTTGGCAAAATAGGTCTCTCACCACAACAACTTGTCGATTTTGACGATGCACTAGAAGATTCGGTTGAGGATACCTGGGAGCAAGTGGAAGAGGTTGTAGAAGGAGTACAAAAATCTAAAGTTGATCGTGATCGGATAACTGTAATCGCGGTTTTTGCATTATTTACAACCTTCTTCTGGTGGGCGTTTGAGCAGGCAGGGAGCTCCATGACTATTTTTGCAGCAGATTATACCGATCGCGCTCTTGAGGGATCTGCAGCGACTACTTTTACCGTTATAAATTCCATTATCACATTAGTTCCTTTACTAGTCATTACTTGGGTATTATTGATGCTTTTCAAACAAACCTTTGGAAAATATGCTTTATCCAACATTTGGCTTGGCTCCAGTTTTGTCATTATTTGGGGGATAGTTATTTGGATGCTTATGCGTGAATTCAATGCAGAGAATACCGAGGTGCCCGCATCTTGGTTTTCTGTATTAAACTCATTGTTTATTATTTTGTTTGCACCGGTTTTTTCTAAAATATGGGAGAGTAAATTGAATCCCGCAGGACCAATCAAATTTGGTATTGGATTAATTCTATTAGGTTTAGGATTTGCGATTCTATCTTTTGGATCGGCAACAATACCAGATGGAGCAAAAACTGCATCGGTAAGTATGATATTCTTAATACTAGCTTATCTTTTTCATACGTTAGGAGAACTGTGCATCTCTCCCGTTGGATTGTCATATGTAAGTAAATTAGCACCTTTAAAATTGGTTGGAATGATGTTTGGAATCTGGTTTATTTCTAATTTTTTGGCCGGTGTTATTGGAGGTTGGACTGCCAGTTATATTGATCCTATTTCAGAGAAATATGGATTGGATGTATTCTTCTTAATTTTCACAGTTATACCCATGTCAGCAGGATTGATCATGTTTGTATTCAATAAAAAATTGATTAAAATGATGCACGGTATTCGCTAGATATTGATGTAAGTTTATGTGAACTCTTACGACTACTTTGGTATAATATTTGACCTTTAGAAGAAATATGAAAGCATTTATTTTTTTCTTTTTCATCAGTTTTTCGGTCGTTTCGATGGCTCAGGAAATTAACTGGATGACCATGGACGAAGCTCTGGCTGCACAAAAAGAGAATCCTAAGAAAATCATGGCAGATATTTATACGACCTGGTGTGGACCCTGTAAGATGATGGATAAGAACACCTTTACAAACAAGGATTTGGTCGACTATGTAAATGAAAATTATTACGCCGTAAAGTTCAATGCAGAAGGAACAGAAGAGGTTAATTACAACGATTTTAAATATACCAATCCAAACTACGATCCTAACCGCAAAGGGCGTAATGGTACGCATTTTTTTGCGCATGCGTTGAAATTGCAAGGTTATCCCAGTATCGTATTTTTTGATGAAGAAGGCGGAATCATCTCACCAGTCACAGGTTATCGTACACCTCAGCAATTGGAACTCTATTTAAAAATGATTGCCAGCGATGAATATAAAGAGTTGACTACTGAAGACAAATGGGTCGAATACGAAAAGAATTTTGAACCTAGTTTTAAGATATAACTAAAATAAAGTTTGCTAAGAGGCTTTATTTTATAATGAAAGCTCCATTTTCACGCGTGTTATGAAAAAGGAGCTTTTCTTTTTTACACGTGTTTTCCCAGCGTTTGGTATATGAGATATAATTACTTCCATCAGCAATGATCTGCTTAGGTTGTAATGAATCAATTAAACGTTTTAAATTCACTCTAGGTGAGTTTCTTAGAAGAATAATGGGTGAAGTGTTATTTGTGAAAGGATAATAGACACCAAGGCTGTCTACTACTAAAACAACTTCTTTTTTTGGAGTATAGATGGATGTTATTGGTGCTAGAATTACATCTTTGATATTTGCCCCAGTGATATAATTAGTATACGTATTTAGATCTCGTATATCATATTCATAATTATGGCGCAACAGCAAAGAGTCTTCACGCTTAGAACCTATCATAGTTTTTTGTCCATTATGAAAAATTATAAATTCATTATCTACAGGTTGTGCCTTTTGAAATATCCAGTAGGACTGTAATAACAGAAGGGAAACAAGTAAAGGTTTATACTTTATTTGTTTTAAACCAATGAATAGTGAAACTATAATCAGATAAAATAGCGCTAAATGAATTGGCGTAAAATAGATGTTTCCAAAGATAAAATCCTCTTGTGTGGCTACCCAGCCTACAAAACGGTTGAGGCTATTGAGAATATTCTCAAAGAGATTTACTAAAACTTGGGGTAAATATCCAATGAGTGATAAGATGATGACCACTACTCCTGTGCCTAGAATGATACCCAGCATGGGAATGATAACCAGATTAGAGATAAAAAATAATCCAGGGAACTGATGGAAATAAAATAAACTCAGGGGCAGAACGCCTAACTGTGCCGCCACGGTTACGGTGAGTGTATTCCAACATAATTTATCTAATTTGAATCTTGGCTTGTACCATGTTGCAAATACAGGTTGAAATAAAATGATACCCAAGACAGCCAAATAACTCAGTTGAAAGCCTACTTCAAAAATGATGCGTGGCTGGAGGATGATCAACAACATAAACGAAATACATAGTGTATTAATCGTAGAGACTTTTCGTTTTAAATTTAGTCCTACGCTGAGAAAAGAGAACATGGTAACCGCACGCAGTACAGAAGGTGACAAACCCGCAATAAAAGCAAAACACCATAAACATAAGATTACTAAAATGAGTTTAAGAAGTTTTCCTCGTGGCAATAATTCTAGCGGCTTAAATATCCATTGTAAGAGTAATAGTATGATTCCTACGTGAAGCCCTGAGACAGCTAGGATATGAACCACTCCGGCGTTTGCATAATTTTGATATAAATCTTTATCTAAATCCTGTTTTTGTCCTAATAACAAGGCCTGAATTAATTGAAGGCTTTTCTGATTAAATCCAGCTGCTTGTAAAGAGGCTGAAATTTTAGTCCGAACTTGGTCAGATAGTGCAATTACAGATAAGTCTGAATTTTCAGCCTGTACGAGATAAAGAGAGTCTACTTTGAGTTGTGCATATACTTCACGATTTTTCATGTACTCCCTGTAATTAAATTGATAGGGATTGAGTGGTTGAGGGATTTCACTAAAACTTGCGGCAAATAAAACAGTAGACTCTAACGGAATGGAAGAATTCTTATCATTAATGTTGAGTAGAACTTTTCCTGTGCTGGGAGTTTCGTCGATATGTTGGATTAAGGCGATATAGTTACTATAATAACTGGTGGTTTTAAGCTGGCGTACGATTCTAGCCTCAATATGATGTAGTTGCTTGGCATCATAATGTTGATGAGAATAGTGCAAATTTGAATGCGAGGAACTTCTTGATTCGACACTTATAATTCCCAGTAAAATCAATAAAAGATAAGCTGTTATGCCAAAGTAAAGCGGGTTTAATCTGCGTTTTCGATTTATGACGTAAATAATGCTAAATACCACAAATACACATCCACAGATAATCAGGGCGTGCATTAAGTCAATACCTACAAAAAAACCAAAGAGTACTCCAAGTAGGTAACTAAAAGTTAGTTTTATAAAGGTAATATTCAGCCATTTCATTACTAAATGTACTGAAAATCAAAAATATATCAAATCATCCTCCGCGCCATCACAAAAGCCTTACGCCAGTACTCCTGATCCAGGGCAGAAATAATGACACCACGTGAAGAGGTAGAATGGATAAAATAAATGTGATGCTCATCCAGTTCGACCACCATCCCAACATGGTTAATGACTTTGCTGTTTTTACGAGTACCAAAAAACAACAAATCACCTAAAGTGACTTCTTTTAGTTTAAGGCGCTCACCTTGCAGTGACATATCTCTTGATCTTCGGGGGAGAGTAATATTTTCAGATAAGTAAGATTGACAAATCAATCCAGAGCAGTCCATGCCTTTACGGGTGTTTCCGCCATAGCGGTATTTAACTCCTTCAAATTGTTTGGCATATAAACTAACGCGAGCACCTACTAGCGTATAATCTTCTCCGCTTCCGACAGGAATAGAAGAAGAAGAGGATGTTATAGCGTTGTTTGTCTTGATACTCCTTTTTGAAGAGCCACAAGACACCACCAGGACAGATAAAAACAAAATAGTCAAAAATGCTTTCATGCTACTTCAAAAATAGAAAAATTTAAAAAACCCACTAAAATTCAGCGCCTGCTTATTCCTTAACGGTAGAATTGTAGATCAATTGCGCGGTTGTTGCACTCGCACCTGCGCCGCCTAATTTTTCTCTAAGTGTAGTATAATCATCAAGAATTGCAGCACGCCTTATCCCGCTAAGAATTAATGTAAGTTCCTGCTCAAGTTGTACGGGATTAAATCCTGTCTGGATCAATTCTTTCACCACCTCACGGTCCATAATGAGGTTCACTAATGAAATATAAGAAAGGTTAATAATGCGTTTTGCAATTTGATACGATAAAAAGCTTCCTTTATAACACACCACCTGGGGTACATTAAAAAGTGCAGTTTCCAGCGTTGCTGTTCCTGAAGTCACTAGGGCAGCGTGGGCATGATCCAGTAAATCATAGGTTTGATTTTGGATAAGAGTAATTTCTTCGGAAGAGAAAAATTGCTCATAATATTCCCGATCCTGACTTGGTGCTCCTGCTACAACAAACTGATAGTCTTTAAATATATCTTTCATCTGAAGCATCACCTCAAGCATTTTGGCAATTTCTTGCTTTCGGCTTCCCGGAAGTAGTGCTATAATAGGGCGATCATCCAGTTTGTGTTGTGCTTTAAATGTTTCTTTAGAAAGAATAGTGCGATTTTCAATAGCATCCAGCAAGGGGTGACCTACAAAGTGCACCTGGTAGTCGTGCTTCTTTTCATAAAAGGTTTTCTCAAACGGAAGAATAACATACATGTGATCCACATCTCGTTTAATGGCCTTTATACGATTCTCTTTCCACGCCCAAATTTGAGGAGAAATGTAGAAGTGAGTAGAAAAGCCTTGTTTTTTAGCCCATTTCATCACCGGAAAGTTGAACCCGGGGTAATCAATAAAAATAATCGCATCAGGTCGATAAGCTGCAATATCTTTTTTACAGGCAGCAATATTTCTTAGCGCTGTTCTGATATTTAAAACAACTTCAATGAATCCCATAAATGCCCGCGTTTTATAATGATTCACTAGTATTCCACCTTGCTCTTCCATCAAATCACCACCCCAATACCTAAAGTCTGCAGCGGGATCAACCTCTTTGAGCTGCTTCATGAGGTTAGCGCCGTGTAAGTCTCCAGATGCTTCACCGGCAATGAGGTAGTACTTCATATCAAATGAATTTAAGAACGGCCATCGTTATAGCAGAAAGTAAAGAAGCAATAATAACTCCTCTGGCCTTAAAGAGCATTTTTCGATTTAAAAAAAGAAAAAAAGGAACGAAATTTAGTAATGCGCCCAGCGCAATAATGCTTCCTAGTATTCCTTGGTTTGCGGCATTTCTTAGCGTTTCTTCGATGCCATAATCAGAAAGAGCAAGCACATAGAGAAGAACGCCTATAAGATTAAAAACGATCCCAACGACCATCCCCGTTATAATATTTTTTGCTATCATGATACCTTATTGAGCCCCCAGCTATTCAAATCCTGCACCACGTGATGAGCTGTTAAATCAAACTGTACGGGTACAACCGAAACGTATCCATTTGCAAGAGCCCATTCATCAGTATCTTCTCCTTGATCTTCATTTATAAATTCCCCGGTAAGCCAATAATAATCTCTGCCCTGTGGATTAGTACGTTTATCAAAATTTTCTACCCAATGTGCTTTAGCTTGGCGACATATTTTGACGCCTTTTATGTCGTCCTCTGATAATTTAGGTAGATTTACATTAAGAACCACACCCTTGGGTAATCCTTCTTCCAATACTTTTTGTGTAATTGCTTTGACAAATTTTTTAGTCGGTTTAAAGTCTGCATTAAGTGAATAATCTAACAATGAAAACCCTATGGCCGGGATACCTTCAGTGCCGGCTTCTACAGCTGCACTCATCGTACCCGAATATATTACGTTGATCGATGAATTAGACCCATGATTGATTCCACTAACACATAAATCAGGTTTGCGCTTCATGATTTCTTGTGTAGCCAATTTTACACAATCTGCGGGAGTACCAGAGCAACTGTATTCCTGGTGATCTTCACTAGCCTTTAATTGTACAGGATCGCAATACAGTGCGTCATTGATTGTAATGGCATGCCCCATTCCGCTTTGGGGGCTATCTGGAGCAACGACAACTACATCACCCAGTTCTTTCATAACGTCAATGAGGGTACGAATTCCCGGCGCAGTGATGCCGTCATCATTCGTAACTAATATTAAAGGTTTTTTCACAATGGTTGTTTGATTTAAATAGGCTCAAAAATACATAAAATCTAAGGGATGAGGAGTATTAGTTAGTTTAACAAATTATTAGTATTATTACAGGCTGTTGGCATGGTTTTTAATGTAATTTGAAAGTAAAAATTTCAATGAAATTCGTTCGATATATGAAAAGGCACTATAAAGTTTTCGTACTGGCATTTTTGTTTACTGCCGCGTCATTTGCTTGCACAACCAGCAATCGATTTAATGATCCTGATAAAGATAAAGTTCTATTGGACTTAATCACATTTGTACTTGAAAAAGGGCATTACGATCCTAAAGATATCGATGACGAATTTTCAAAGACGGTATACAAGGATTTTATTACAGAGTTAGATCCTCTTAAACAATACTTCACAGCAAAAGACATCAAAGAATTTGGAGTGTATGAGACTAGTATCGACGATCAGATTAAAGAAAAAGAGATAACCTTTTTTAATGTGGTCTTTGATCGTTTCATGAAACGTCAAGCCGAAGGCCAGACCATCTATAAAGAGATTCTGGCAACCCCTTTTGATTTTTCTAAAGAAGAAAATATCGATACAGACTATGAGAATATCCCATATGCTGAAAATGATAAAGACTTAAAAGAGCGTTGGCGAAAAATTCTAAAGTATATGACACTGGGGACGTATTTTGATAAAATACGTGAACAGGAAGATGCTGAAGATACTGAAGAAAAACTAACGCAGAGCGAACTTGAAAAGGCCTCCAGAGAAATAACCCTGGAGTCAATGGATAATTCATACGAAAACCGAAAAGACTTAGAACGCAAAGACTATTTCACCTTTTACATCAATGCGATTGTAGAAACCTTTGATCCACATACCTATTACTTTGCACCTCAAAATAAGGATAGATTTGACACGATGATGTCTGGAAGACTTGAAGGTATTGGAGCACGTCTTCAAAAAAATGCCGGGAATATTAAAGTGATTGAAATTATATCAGGAGGACCTGCCTGGAGAAATGAGCAATTAGAAGTTGGGGATTTTATTACTAAGGTGAAGCAAGAAGATGAAGAAGAGCCGGTAAGTGTGATGGGAATGCGTTTAGACGATGCGGTAAGTTTAATTAAAGGCCCTAAGGGAACGCAGGTCACGCTTACAGTTAAAAAAGTAGATGGAACGTTAGAAGACATCTCCATAACGCGTGACGTGGTAGAGCTAGAAGAGACGTATGCTAAAACCGCCATGGTTGAGGAGGATGGACAAAAATTTGGAGTAATCAATCTGCCAAAGTTCTATTTTAATATGGAAGATTATAAAGAGCGTAACGCTGCCAGTGATATGAAGCAAGAAATTGAGCGTCTCAAAGAAGAAGGCATGGAGGGTTTAGTGATTGATTTAAGAAATAATGGTGGTGGATCTTTATCTACCGTAGTGGATATCGCAGGATTGTTTATCGAAGATGGTCCTGTTGTTCAAGTAAAATCCAAGTCAGAAGAGCGCGAAGTATTGAAAGACCGAGATAAAAGTATAGTTTGGAATGGTCCTTTAGTGATTCTAGTAAATGAACTTTCTGCCTCTGCCAGTGAGATATTAGCGGGAGCCATGCAAGATTATAAACGTGCCATCATAATTGGAGGAAAGCAAACCTATGGTAAAGCAACCGTTCAAAATGTTGTTGATCTAAATCGATGGATGCGCAATAGTGACTTAGGTGATATGGGCGCATTGAAGGTTACTACGCAAAAATATTATAGAGTAAGCGGGGAGTCAAACCAGCTTAAAGGAGTAGAAAGCGATGTGGTCGTTCCAACGCGTTACAGTTTTATGGAGGTAGGTGAAAAGGATTTGAGTAATCCATTACCTTGGGATGAAATTGAACGTGCAGATTTTACGCCTTGGCAAGGATATATTGATTATAAAGAAACGATAAAAAAGAGTAAAGATCGCATGCAGCAAAATGAGTATTTGGCCTTAATTGAAGAAAATGCAAAATGGATTAATTCACAACGCGATGTCAATGAATTCCCGTTAAGTTTTAATACGTATCGAAGCTTCATAGAACAGACAGAAGAAGAATCAAAACGATTTGATAGTATTTCAGAATACAATAGTAATCTTACCTTTGAGTCTTTAGCGTATGAGAAAGATTTATTTAAAAGTGATGAAGCGCTTAAAGAAAAGCGAGAACGCTGGCATAAAAATTTAGCGAAGGACGTATATATTGAAGAAGCTTTAAATGTATTGAAAGATTTAAAAGCAACCACAAAAAATACTAAATTGGCCCAGATCAAAGACTAACATATAAGATGAAATTATCCAAATCATCTTCATTAAAATCATTAGCGCTTCAAAAATTCAAACAGAACTTTTGGGGCGTTTTGAGTTTTTGGTATATCGTTGTTTGTATTTTGTTAGCTCTCTTTGCTTATATACTCGTACCAGATGATTCTCCAAATGCAAACCAAATGCACTTGGCGATTAATTCTAAAAAACCTGGGTTTAAAGTGACTATGCTCAATATTCCCACGGGGAATGAACCAGAATTCTCTTTGTTAAATTTATTCACAGGGACACAAAATAGATTCACCGAAGAGCCTATTACCTCGTATAAATTCTCGGGTGATGAATTAATAGCTATGCTTTACGCTGAAGATGGTCAGGGTTTAGAGAAGAACTATCCCCTTGCTCAATTCGGGAAAAAACTTTCTACTCAGGAAATTGAGTCAAACTTTATTGAAGAACGCACCTTTATTCTCGGGACAGACAAATACGGCAGAGATCTACTTAGCCGTATGCTTATTGGTATGCGCATCTCTCTCTCCATAGGATTTGTAGCCGTATTAATTTCACTGCTGATCGGGATAACCTTAGGAGCTTTGGCGGGATACTTTGGAGGAAAACTGGATGCCGCAATCATGTGGCTCATCAATGTGACGTGGTCTATTCCAACACTTTTATTGGTAATAGCGATAACACTGGCGCTTGGTAAAGGATTTTGGCAAGTTTTTATTGCAGTAGGGTTGACAATGTGGGTTGAAGTAGCGCGTGTGGTACGAGGGCAGGTACTTGGAGTTAAGGAACTGCAGTATGTTACGGCCGCAAGAGCTTTAGGTTACGGTAATTACCGCATCATTTCCAAACACATACTTCCTAATATTATGGCACCTGTCATTGTGATCTCTGCAGCTAATTTTGCGGCAGCAATCCTGATCGAAAGTGGGTTAAGTTTTTTAGGAATTGGAGCACAACCACCAATGCCCAGCTGGGGAGCAATGATCAAGGATCATTACAGTTATATCATTTTAGGAAAAGCCTATCTTGCTATTATTCCGGGGTTGGCTATTATGTCACTTGTCATGGCTTTTATGTTAATTGGTAACGCGCTCAGGGATGCGTTAGATGTCAAAAGTTAGTATGCGTAAGTTTCTATATCCTTTACTTCTTGTTCTGGTTACAATCGGTTTATTGTATGTCGAAAAGTACGTAGATCATAAACAAAATGAACCCAATCTGATCGAAGGCGAAAAACCTAAATTTGACACAAAAACAGAGTTATTACCTACATCAACAACAGGAAGTATTATTCATCATAATTACTACTCATTATCCTATGCCGAAGATCACGAACAAGCCGAATGGGTGGCATACGAACTCAACAAAGAGCAACTAGTCAATAACGATTTTAAACGACCTTACTTTGAAATTGACCTTGCAGTTCCAACAGGAGCAGCTCACTGGCGTAACTATAAGAAATCAGGATATGATCGCGGGCATTTATGCCCGGCAGCTGATCGGGAGTTTTCAAGAGAAGCCTATGAAGAAACATTCTTAACCTCTAATATATCACCTCAGCTCAATGCTTTTAATGCCGGGATTTGGAATAGATTAGAACAAAAAGTGAGGTACTGGGCAAAAAGTTACGATGGTGTTTATGTAATTACCGGC
This sequence comes from Gangjinia marincola, assembly GCF_039523415.1. NCBI lineage: Bacteria > Pseudomonadati > Bacteroidota > Flavobacteriia > Flavobacteriales > Flavobacteriaceae > Gangjinia > Gangjinia marincola. The sequence continues at coordinate 147,686 of NZ_BAAAFG010000015.1, read as the reverse complement.
GGCGTTCTAGAGAACGACTTAGAACAAATAGGAACTGAGGGGGTCAGCGTGCCCCGTGAATTTTATAAGATTCTTTATGACGTGAGAAATGGAGAACATACCGCGATTGCGTTTTTGTTTCCGCATCAGGCGTCAAATGAAGGTCTGTATACTTTTGTAACGTCCATTGATCATATTGAACGACGAACAGGCATCGATTTCTTTTCAACTTTACCAGATACGATAGAAAACGAGTTGGAAAAATCATCTGATCTTAAGAAATGGTCATTAAAGTAAATTTTAATACTTTTAAAGCAACCTAACACCTCCAACATGTCAAGCATATTTTCTAAGATAATTTCGGGAGAGCTTCCTGCGCATAAAGTAGCAGAGAACGACCACTTTTTAGCCTTTTTAGATATTAATCCAAATGCAAAAGGTCATACGCTATGTATTCCAAAAAAAGAAGTTAATCGACTTTTTGATCTTGATGACGAGACTTATGAGGAGTTAATGAAATTTTCAAAGCGTGTAGCACTTGCACTAAAAAAAACGGTTTCATGTAAGCGAATTGGGATGTCAGTCATTGGATTGGAAGTACCCCACGTTCACGTGCATTTAATTCCTCTAAATGAAATGAAAGAAATGACCTTTCAACACAAAGTATCTATGAGTGCGGATGAGTTAGCTTCGCTTGCTAAAGAGATATCGGCTAACTTTTCTTGAGTCTTATCTCGAATGTTGTTCCTTTATTCAACTCGCTTTTTACGATTCGAAGTCTGCCATCGTGATATTCTTCTATGATTCTTTTTGCGAGGGATAATCCTAATCCCCATCCCCTTTTTTTAGTAGTGTAACCCGGTTTGAACACACGAGTAAAATTAGATTTAGTGATTCCCTTACCACTGTCTGAAATCTGAATACTTACCCATTTATCATATTCTTCTACGGCAATGTGGAGTGAACCTTTTCCGCGCATGGCGTCGATTCCATTTTTAACGATATTCTCAAGTGTCCAACCAAATAAAGGCTCATTTAACTCAACGTAAATACTATTCCGCGGCAGCGAAGAAGAAAATTCTATCAGCTTGGAACTTCTGGCTTTTAGATAGTCATACGAATCCTGTGTTGCTCTCACCACATCAGCTTCAATAAGGGTAGGTTTAGAACCTATTTTAGAAAAGCGATCCGTAATGGTTTTAAGCCTGTCAATATCTTTTTCAATTTCTATGATGTACTCAGGTTTTACATGTTCTTGTTTTAGAATTTCGGTCCATCCTACTAAAGAAGAAAGCGGAGTGCCGATTTGATGTGCTGTTTCTTTAGCCATCCCTGCCCATAATTTGTTTTGCTCGCTGGATTTAGACGTAGCATAAAAGAAATAAATAACACCTACGAATAACAGAATAATCACAATTAAAGAAATAGGAAAATACTTGAGCTTTGTAATAATAGGAGAATTACCATAATATAAATATTGCGCCTTCTCTACACCAAGGTCATCCATAATAATAGGCTGATTTTGGCTTTTAATCTTTTCAAGCAACTCCTGTAGTTTTTCAGGATCATCTTCAATGCGTGCTGGGATATTTGTGCTACTCTCTATTTGCCCGTCTTTAGTTGTAATAATAACAGGTATCGTCGTATTATTAGTAAGAATACTTAATTCCAGATTGATATTTGTATTACTTTGATTAGAGGTTACATCAATATCCTCTAAAGACGTCATAGCTTCTGCCCAAATTTCCATTTTTGTACGTTCATCCTCTTTTAACCGATCAAAGAATAGTGTTGTATTCCAGAGTATAAGAGAAATGACGACAATTGAAGAAATTAAAATAAACCAGCGTGAAAAACTTAGATGGGTAAGAAATCTCATGAAGTAGTATTATTGGCTAAATATAACCGTTTTAGGATTAAATTATTGTTTTCATTGCCTTTGGGAAAACGTACCTTTGTCAAAATTTAATTTCATGCTCACGTTTGACCCTAAAAAGGTTAGCACACCAAAGTTGCACGGGTTGCTTTTAGGAGCCATTGGACCCAGGCCAATTGCTTTTGCAAGTACTATTGATGATAAAGGAAATCCCAATCTCTCACCGTATAGTTTTTTTAATGTATTTAGTGCTAATCCGCCTATATTGATCTTCTCTCCTGCCAGACGCGTACGAGATAATAGTATTAAACATACACTAGAAAATGTAGAACAAGTAAAAGAAGTAGTGATCAATGTAGTCAATTACAACATTGTTCAACAAATGTCACTTTCCAGCACAGAGTATGCTAAAGGAGTAAATGAATTTGAAAAGGCAGGTTTGACTATGGTCAAATCTGATCTTGTAAAACCTTATCGCGTGGGCGAATCACCGGTTCAATTTGAATGTGAGGTCAAAGAGATCATCAAATTAGGAAATGAAGGCGGAGCAGGAAATTTGATCATGGCCCAGGTAGTTAAAATACATGTGAATGAAAATGTCGTGGACAGAGAGGGCAAAATTGATCAGCATAAAATTGATCAGGTAGCTAGAATGGGGGGTAATTGGTATACCCGCGCAACTGCAGGAATGTTTGAAGTTCCTAAACCTTTATCCAGTATAGGCATAGCGATAGATTCATTACCAAAAGAGATTCGAGAGAGTACTATTTTAACCGGAAATGATTTAGGAAAATTAGGGAATATAGCATCCCTGCCGACGAATGAAGAGGTTACCGCTTTCGCGGAAAAGAACAAGAATTTTTCTACTTTTACCCTTGAACAGAAACATCAAAAGGCAAAAGAACTCCTTAGTCAGGATCGAAATACCGAAGCGTTGCTATTACTCTTATACAATACGTAATCTACTTATGATGAAAAAATTACTTTTACCAGTTGCATTAATTACCGCTTTTTTAGTGCGGGCACAATATGACGTAACAGTTACCACTGAAAGTTATACAGACATAACTGGAGGCACCTCACTAAATAATGGTGATGTTTGGGATGATCCGGGATTTACTATTCCTATTGGATTTGATTTCTCTTATCAAGGGTTTACATTATCTGAAATTGCGATTAATGAATTTGGATTAGGAGGATGGCTCTCAACAGATCAACAGGGAACAGGGACTAAGCCCTTATTGATCGCTTATGGGGCTGATATCATAGATAGAGGCTATGACGATACGTTAGATGACGGGGGTGATAATTCACTTTCTACTATTTCTTATGTCACTGAGGGAGCCGCCGGAAATAGAATTTTAAAAATTGAATGGAATAATGCAGGCTTTTTCTCAGAATTAGTTGATGATAATATTTCTACAGACTTTGTAAACCTTCAAGTTTGGTTTTACGAAGTTAACGGAGCATTTCAAATTCGATTTGGGCCAAACTCAGTAACAAACCCTACTCAATCGTATGATGGACTTGGCGGACCAAATATCGAGTTAATACCATTGTATAACTTGGACGCCGAAATACCTATTGGTACAGGAATAGCGCTTACTGGAGATCCTGTAAATCCAACAGTGGTAACTTCAAATGATATCGAGTTAAATTTTATATCAGGAACGGTTCCTAATGGCACCGTATACACTTTTACACCAGATAATTTAAACGTTGATGAACAATTACCTATCGCAACTGCGTTATCCCTTTATCCAAATCCTGCTAAAGAATATTTCAACATAAGAACACCTAACCAAGGGCAGATTAAGGAAATTGACATTTTGTCGTTATCGGGTCAGCGAATTGAAACTTTAAACACCTTGAATAAAGAAAAAATTGACGTTTCAGGACTTGCGCAGGGAGCATATTTTATTATCTTAAAAACTGAAAATAACCAAATCATCACCAAAAAATTGATTAAACAATAAGTAGTATTATGGAAGTAGAAGGAAAAATAAAACTAATTGGAGAAACCCAAACCTTTGGAAGTAATGGATTTAGAAAGCGTGAAGTAGTTATCACGACAGAAGAGCAATATCCTCAATTTATTTCCATAGAGTTTGTGCAAGATAAAACAGAGCTGTTAAATAATTTTCAGCCGGGTCAAAAAGTAAAAATTGGGATTAACCTGCGCGGTCGTGAATGGGTAAATCCTCAGGGAGAAACAAAATATTTTAATTCTATTCAGGGATGGAGAATTGAAAATCTACAAGCTGCGAATGCAGGCGGAATGCCACCTGCTGCACCGGCAGATCAGTTTGAACCGGCTACAGATTTAGATGAAGATGAGCACGACGATCTCCCATTTTAATAAGGTAGGTAGAAAATAGTAAGTAAATCAGGATACAAAATAGTGTCCAAAAAAGTCGAAAGCCCGAAGAATATCTTCGGGCTTTCATATTGCAGTTTTAGGTTAACCTTTCAAAAAAAACTCAAAAAAGCAATGATGAACAAAATTTATTTTCAAAAGGTTAATATCAAATATCGTTAAAATTTTATTAATAGGCAATAATTAGACAATATTTAATTTTACCCTTCAAAACAGGCTCCTTTTTGCACATTCTTAGTGATCATATTCAATTTCCAAACCCTGGCGAAGCCACACCAGAAGGGCTTTTAGCCGTTGGCGGTGATCTGTCAACAGAGCGACTTCTTTTAGCGTATCAAAACGGTATTTTTCCCTGGTACAGTGATGGTCAACCTATTTTATGGTGGAGTCCAAATCCTAGAATGGTGCTTTTTCCGCAAGAGTTGAAGGTCTCAAAAAGCATGAGCCGGTTCATAAGACGTACTACATTTGAGGTAACATATAATCAGGATTTTAGAGGAGTTATTTCAAATTGTGCCACGGTAAGACGAATAGGACAATATGATACTTGGATTACAGATGACATGAGAGAGGCTTATATTGCTCTTCACGAAGCAGGCTATGCCCATTCAGTCGAGGTTTGGAAAGAAGGCGATATTGTTGGCGGTTTGTATGGTATATATCTTAAAAACAAAGGCGTTTTCTGCGGCGAGAGCATGTTTTCTACGGTGAGCAATGCTTCAAAATATGCGTTTATTTCGCTTACGCGGAAGCTGGTTCAAGAAGATAATCTAACATTAATTGATTGCCAGTTATACACCGATCATTTAGCGTCACTGGGAGCGAAGGAAATTCCCCGAAACGATTTCTTAACTTATCTTACCTAATTCATATTTAACGGAGTGGCTTGTGCCTAAAACAACTTACTTCGTGATCATTCACCATGCCAACTGCTTGCATAAAAGCATACATCACAGTTGATCCTACAAACTTAAAGCCCTTCTTTTTTAAAGATCTACTCAATTGATCACTAAGTACGGTAGTAGCAGGAGCGTCTTTATACTTCTCCCAATGATTTACAATTGGTGTATGATCTACAAAAGACCACAAGTAATGACTAAAACTGCCAAACTCACGTTGAACTTCCATAAATAGCTTGGCATTTGTGATCGCCGAATGTATTTTAAGTTTATTTCTAATGATGCCCGTATCTTTAAGCAACTCATCAATTTTAGCCTGATCATAGTTAGCAATACGCTTATAGTCAAATTGATCAAAGGCAATTCTAAAATTTTCACGTTTCTTAAGTATGGTAATCCAACTTAATCCTGCTTGAAAGGGTTCTAAGATTAAGAATTCAAACAAAATATCATCGTCATACACGGGCACACCCCATTCATTGTCATGATAACGCTCATATAACTCGTCTCCTTCGCACCAGCCACATCGATTTAAAGTTTCTTTTGTCATCTGTATAGACTTTTTGTAAAGTTAAAACTATAAATTCGACCTAACTCTTTCAGGATTAAAAAATGAAACATCAGAACGAAATTATTAAAGATTCACTAAGCAATGCGATGTCTTACATAGAATACAGAGCATTGATAAAGCATCTCATTACAAAAGAAAAATCTACGGGGAACGAACAGTCGGAAGCCTTACTTCATTACAGTACATTAAATGATAGAAGGATGAATCGCTGGGATAAAACCTTAAAGCTTTCAGCGGAAGCTGAAGAATTCTTCACGTCGATTCAGGAACCACTTACCTGGCTGGTTATTTCTGAAGGTTGGTGTGGCGATGCTGCGCATGTGCTTCCGGTACTCCACACCATAGCCGAAAGTTCACCTGCTATCGATTTGAAAATCGTGTTGAGAGATAAACATCCAGAACTTATGGATCACTTTCTCACCAACGGCAGTCGTTCTATTGCTAAACTTATAATTCTTGATGATCAAGAGCAAGTTCTAGATACCTACGGTCCGCGTCCTTCGACGGCAACACAAATGGTTTCTGCTCAAAAAAGAGAATTTGGTGAGCTTACCCCTGATTTCAAAGAGGTACTTCAATTATGGTATAATAAGGATAAAGGGCAAACCATAGTAAACGATCTACTAAAATTGCATCAAGATCTAAACGTGTAAGAAATACTGCCTTGCTGAGAATTTCTTTTGCCCGTGCTAAAGGTTGCGCGCAGCGCATACTCAATGGCCTGATCAATTAAACATTGATTTCTGGTAGAAGATGCACTTCGATTATAATCTGCTTCTACCACATCACCGTATTGATTTACTTCAATATTAATGACCACTTTACCTGATGCATCGCAGGTGTAGATAGGATTAGGGATTTTCACTTTTTTTCTACCCACCAGTGAAAAAGTAATCGAAGTACCACGGGAATTGCTTCGTTTGGTATTGAGTTTTTTTTCAGTATCATTACCTCTCGATGCCTTTTTTTCTTCTTTCTTTTCTTCCGGGATGGCTTCGCGGCCATCGTTTTTCTTTTCAGCCGCTTGATCCAGTGCGTTTTTATTAAGAATTTCTTCTAGCCTATTTTCAAATTCCTCTTCGGTTTCAGCTAGATCTTCATTAAACGCTTGGTGTGTTTTGAGCTGTTTTTGATACGGTTTTTCCTTTTGAAGTTCTTCGGGTTCTTCCTCTGGTGGTGGCGGGAGCGGAATATTGAGCACCGTAATTTTTTCCAGTGGCTTTCTGTTTTTTCGTGCCAAATGGAGATTTGCCATAGTGAGCAGTAAAATCCCAAAGACCAAAAATGTAATGATAAGGGCTTTATGTCGGTCTAAAAACATCATGAAAGATCTTTCTTTGGCGGTAAGGTTTGTATAAAGGCTTCTATATCAAACGCATTTTCTACCTCAAAAGTACCGATTTTTGTTCGTCTTAGGCTAGAAAGATGTGCTCCGCTTTGTAAGGCCTTACCAAAATCATGCGCCAGACTTCTTATATAGGTTCCTTTGCTGCAAGCTACCTCGAATTCAACCTCTGGCATAGCAACTTTAGTGATCTTGAAATAAGAAATGTTAACACGCCTGCTGGGAATTTCTACTTCTTCTTGATTACGGGCGTATTCATATAAACGTTTCCCATCCTTTTTTAAAGCAGAAAACACCGGCGGATATTGATCAATATCTCCTGTAAAATCCTCCGTAGCTTTTTCAATCTGGGTATCGGTAATTTGATCAATAGGATAGGTTTTATCCACGGCGGTCTCCAAATCATAAGAGGGTGTAGTGGCGCCTAAGGAAAATGTACCTGTGTATCGTTTTTCTTGTCCCATAAATTCTTCTATACGCTTTGTGAATTTACCCGTACAAATAATCAGCAAACCCGTCGCCAATGGATCTAAGGTGCCGGCGTGACCCACTTTGATCTTTTTGATATTGCAATGAGAGCGTATAAGCCAACGCACTTTATTCACTAATTGAAAAGAGGTCCACTCCAAAGGCTTATCAAATAAAAGAACTTGTCCCTCTTTAAAATCTTCCGCCGTAAACTTGTGTTGAGATAAATCGCTCATAGGATACGTCATGAATTAAAATAAGCCATGCCTATCGCAAGTACTCCTACAACAAAACAATAGACAGCAAAATAGCCGAGTTTACTTTTCCGCACCAGCGAAATCATCCATGTACATGCGATTAAACCTGCCAAAAACGCCGCGATAAAGCCAATAATTAAATTTGAGGTGGCGATGGACGAATCCATAACCTCACCACTGCCAATATCCTTTGCTATTTTCCCTAAAATCAGCGGGACTACCATCAAAAAGGAGAAACGGGCTGCCTTACTCTTATCATTTCCCAATAAGACAGACGTTGATATGGTGGCACCACTACGTGAAACTCCCGGTAAAATAGCGATTGCTTGTGCTACTCCTATCACAAATGCATTAGGGAAACTTACATTTTTATTGGTTGCTTTGGCTTTGCCCGCTAACCATAGTAATAGCGAGGTGAGGATCAGCATAAAACCAACTAATACAATATTGCCAGCAAAAAGTGCTTCCATTTCAGCTTCAAACATCACACCTACTGTGGCAGCCGGGATCATGGATAAGATAATTTTAGCTGAAAATTTAGTCTGCTCATTCCATTGAAAAGAAAATAAGCCTTTTACAATGTCGTAGATGTCTTTGCGATACACCACAATAGTGCTCAATGCCGTGGCCGCATGCAGGATTACAGTAAAAAGAAGAGATTCTTTAGGCAAACTTTGATCACCCACGATAGCCTTTCCTAATTCAAGATGACCGCTGGAGGATACCGGAAGAAATTCTGTTAAACCCTGAATGATCCCAAGGAGCAGAGCATCCCAGGTGCTCATTATTTATCTGGATTTAGTAATATAGCGTACACCTCAATCCCAAAGCCTATCAAAACCAGAGTAGGAGCCAAGCGAATACGTCTAAAACTGTAAATTTCTGGATTGAAGACATTTGGATCGTCGCTCCCACCACCTGCCATAAAAATAAACCCTAAGGCAATCACGCCAATCCCAATCAGCATAAAGAGATAGTTTTTTCTACCAAAAATAAATTCGGGTATGTGCTGCGTTTCTTTCGGCGGTTTCGCTTTTACGGGTGTTTCAGTGAGGTTATTTTTACGGTATTTTCTACTTTTTTTAGACATGTCTAGTAGTATAATTCGTCAGTTTTTAAATTTAAGAAGCGCTGGGTAGCAAAAAAGGTGCTGATCCAGGTGATAAAAATTCCAAGCAAAAGTATTGCTGCAAATAGTGCTGCAAGTAAAAGCTGGTCACTAAGCAATTCAAGTTCCGGAAAATTTTCGTTGAGGTAATACAATACCGCAGCTACACCACCAATAGATAATAAAGCTCCAATGATCCCCAAGCGAACGCTTTTCCAGATAAAAGGTCTGCGAATAAAACGCTTGGTGGCTCCTACCATTTGCATGGTTTTAATGATAAAACGTTTAGAATACACCGAAAGTCGTATCGAACTATTAATGAGCAGTACGGCAATAAATAAGAAAATCCCGCTAATGACCAGAACCCAAAAACTCACCTTTTTTACATTTTCATTCAGCATTGAGATTAAGGGCTTGTCGTAAGAGACTTCGTCAATAAATTCGCGCTTTTGAAGATCTCTTGAAATTTCGGCAACCTTAACAGGGGAGACATAATCGGCATTAAAATAGACATCAATCGAATTTTGAAGGGGATTATACCCTAAAAACTCCATAAAGTCCTCGCCTATTTCTTCACTGTGTTCTTTCGCGGCAGTTTCTTTAGAAACATAGGAAGTACTTTTAGTGTACTCTGCCATCGCCAGACTTTTTTGAAGTTGAGTTACTTCGACTTCTTTCGCGGAATCCTTTAAAAATATCGTAAGAGCGATTTGTTCTTTAAAATGATCGGCAACCTTTTTTGTATTTAGTACTAATAAGCCTAAGAGCCCCAATAAAAAAAGCACCAACGCTATACTTATAATAACCGAAAAATACGAAGAAATCAACCGGCGTTTTTGATATCGTTCAAATGATGAACTCATATAAATGTCTCAGATTTGGCGTAAAAATACTAAAGTTAATGATACAACGCACAATAGGAAACAAAGTTGCCTTAACTTTTATAGTTTCCTGCAATAGCCTTACTTTTGCGCTTATTTTAGGCATAAAGTACATCCCATGAAATATCAGCATCAAGAGGTAGAAAAGCGTTGGCAAAAATTTTGGCAAGAGCGCGGTACGTTTCACGCCAGTCAGGAGTCAAAAAAGCCCAAATATTATGTGCTTGATATGTTTCCCTATCCTTCTGGTGCAGGCTTACACGTGGGTCACCCGTTGGGATATATTGCCAGTGATATTTATGCCCGCTATAAACGCCATGAAGGATTTAATGTACTCCACCCACAAGGATACGATTCGTTTGGATTGCCGGCAGAGCAATATGCCATCCAGACCGGGCAACATCCAGCCGTAACCACCAAAACCAACATTAAGCGTTATCGTGAACAATTAGATAACATTGGATTTTCCTTTGATTGGGGCAGAGAGGTACGCACCAGTGACCCATTGTATTACAAATGGACGCAATGGATTTTTACTGAATTATTCAACAGCTGGTATAACAAAAAATCAGATAAAGCCGAACACATTGACACGCTAATCGCGCAGTTTTCTGCGGAAGGTAATCTGCACATAGAAGCGGTTTGCGATGAGGATGGAGCCTCTTTCTCGGCCGAAGATTGGAATAATTTTACCCACAAACAACAACAGGAAATTCTTCTTCAATATCGACTAACATATTTAGCGGAAACTGAAGTAAACTGGTGCCCGGCTTTAGGTACCGTATTGGCGAATGATGAGATTGTAAACGGAGTTTCAGAACGTGGTGGTCATCCTGTTGTTCGTAAAAAAATGACCCAATGGAGCATGCGCATCACCGCTTATGCGCAACGACTGTTGGACGGATTGAACGATATTGATTGGCCGCAGCCCTTAAAAGACACCCAAGAAAACTGGATCGGAAAAAGTAAGGGAGCTACAGTCGAGTTTAGAGTCCTACCCCCAACCCCTTCCAAAGAAAGGGGAGCCTCAGGAGCAGGATATTTAACAGGGGGAAATAATTCCTCAATGCTGCTTGAAAAGGCTAAGGAGATGAGAAAAAGTCCTACTCCCGCCGAAAGTATTTTGTGGGATCAACTCAAAAGTAAGCAGTTAGGTGTTAAATTTAGAAGGCAACATCTTATCGATGATTTCATTCCTGATTTTGTATGTCTTTCAAAAAAGTTGATTATAGAAGTTGATGGCCCAATACATGATCAGCAAATAGAGGAAGACGCTTCAAGAACTGAAATTTTGAGTGGCTTAGGATATAAGGTTATTCGCTTCAAGAATGAAGAGGTTATTGGCAACATTGATGGAGTAGTTTCAAAAATATCACAAGAGCTTAAACAGTTACCAGATTCAGAAGTCCTTCCCTTAGGGGAGGATTTAGGAGGGGATTCAATTGCCGTTTTCACCACTCGTCCTGATACGATTTTTGGCGTCACCTTTATGACGCTTGCCCCAGAACATGAGTTGGTAGCTAAAATTACCACGCTGGAGCAAAAGGAGGCAGTAGAGGCCTATGTTCAAGCTACCGCAAAACGCAGTGAGCGTGAGCGTATGGCAGATGTAAAGTCGATTACCGGAGTTTTTACCGGGGCTTATGCAGAGCATCCATTTACCAAAGAACCGGTTCCCATTTGGATAGGTGATTATGTTTTGGCAGGCTATGGCACAGGTGCGGTGATGGCGGTACCTTGCGGAGATCAACGTGACTATGATTTTGCTAAGCACTTTGATATTCCCATTAAAAACATCTTTAAAGGTGTAGACATTAGCGAAGAAGCGCATGCCGAAAAGCACAACACCTACATCGCAAACAGCGATTTTTTAAATGACCTGGATGTCAAGGAAGCGACTCAAAAAGCTATTGATGCCTTAGAAGAAATTGGTCAGGGGTATGGTAAAATCAATTATCGATTACGTGATACCGTGTTTAGCCGTCAACGCTACTGGGGAGAACCCTTCCCGGTGTATTATGTAGATGGGATGCCACAAATGATTGAACAGCAACATTTGCCTATCACCTTACCCGAAGTAGAAAAATACCTCCCCACAGAAGAAGGTGAACCACCCCTAGGTCGTGCCGATGTGTGGGCGTGGGACACTACGAACAATAAAGTTGTCGCGAATGACAAGATTGATCATAAGACAATTTTTCCTTTAGAATTAAATACGATGCCGGGATGGGCGGGGAGTAGCTGGTATTTTTTTCGATACATGGATGCGCATAATGATGCCGAATTCGCTTCTGCGGAAGCTTTGAAGTACTGGGAAAATGTAGATCTATACATTGGGGGTAGCGAACACGGGACTGGACATTTGCTGTACAGTCGTTTTTGGACCAAATTCTTAAAAGACCGCGGCTTTGCACCGGTCGAAGAACCCTTTAAAAAGCTAATTAATCAGGGGATGATTTTGGGGGAAAGTGCTTATACATATTCTATTGGAGGATTTTCGATAGATTTTGATCATGATATCAGTAAAAATATTAGTGAAGAAGAAAGACAGTTTGTTAGTTCTCTTAAAAAAAAATACGGGGGCATAATAAAAAATGTCTATGTATCTAAAGAGTTAATGGTTTTTTTAAGAAAACCTGTTATCCAACATCCCAAGACAGAGGAAGAGTTATCGTTTAACGAACGGCGAAAAGAACTTTTGAACACGCTGATTTTAGATATTCATAATGAATACTCTCAAAAAGGCTTCAAAAACAAGATAGTCGTACTTGCTCCTGATCAATTGAGAAAAATTTATAAAATTCCTGTTCCAATCGACTATGTTGATAGCAAAAACCGATTGGATGGAAAATCATTTGAGAGATGGATTAAGAATGATATAAGATTAATTGCTGAGACAAAAGAATTTTTTGTTCACCGCGAAGTCGAAAAAATGTCCAAGTCCAAATACAATGTAGTTAATCCCGATGATATCTGCGCAGCGTACGGCGCAGATACATTACGATTATACGAGATGTTTTTAGGTCCGCTGGAGCAGGCCAAGCCTTGGAATACTGCCGGGATTTCTGGCGTATACGGCTTTATCAAAAAACTCTGGAAACTATACCACACGGGTCCGGATGGATCATTTTACGTGACTGATTCCCCTCCTTCGGAGGGGTTAGGGGAGGAATTGAAGACCCTGCACAAAACCATCAAAAAGGTCAAAGAAGACATTGATAATTTCAGCTTTAATACCTCTGTGTCTACGTTTATGATTTGTGTGAATGAATTAACGGCACAAAAATGTAACAACAGAGAAATTTTAGAACCATTGGCGATTTTAATTTCTCCTTATGCGCCTCACATTGCCGAAGAACTTTGGGCGAGATTACGAGGAGTCGATTTAGCTGACTTACCTGCAGATTATCAAGGAATTTCCACCCAGCCATTCCCGGTATTTGAAGAGAAGCATTTAATTGAAAGCACCAAAACCTACCCCATTTCATTTAACGGGAAGATGAAATTCACCATGGATTTATCACTAGATTTATCCAAGGATCAAATTGAAGAAATGGTAATGGCAGATGAAAAAACTCAGCAGTTTCTCAATGGGCGCACACCTAAAAAGGTGATTGTTGTACCTGGTAAGATTGTGAATATCGTGGGGTAACGAATTCCCGCGCCCATATGCCGCCGTAGCTACTTGCGCCTACGTTAAAGATTCAGCGGCATATGGACGGCAAAATAGGCTAGCGGAGGCGCAAAGCATGAATCTTACTCAATTGAAGAAAGGTTTTAAAGTCTTCCGGTTGTCAAACCTGCGCAGGCATGACAGTTACAAACAACAGTCGTCTGCATGACGATAATACACCCCTGATTTGCAAGCAAATCTTTTCCTACTTCGACGCAGCTTAGCACAGGTCTTTCTACAGGAAATTTAAAAGGACTTTTGTTTTGTAAGAGGATGCCTTGCTGGATATACTTCAACCACCTACCACCTACCACTTAATCACTACTACCTACCTCACCACCAACACAAAGTAATTCTTTTTCCCCCGTTGCAGTAAGACAAACTTATCGTTGATCAGATCTTCAGCCGTAATGGTAAAATCTTCGGTTACTTTTTCTCGGTTAACAGAGATGCTGTTTTCCTTTAACGCACGTCGGGCTTCACCATTTGATTTTAAAAAACCTGTTTTTTCAGCCAGTGCCGCTATCATGTCCATACCTTCTTCAACTTCAGTACGCGAGACTTCAGCTTGAGGCACCCCTTCAAACACATCTAAAAAGGTGGTTTCATCCAGCTGTTTCAAATCTTCCGCCGTGGATTTGCCAAACAGAATTTGTGAGGCAGCTTCGGCCTTTTCTAATTCCTCTTTGCTATGCACCATGGTCGTAACTTCTTGCGCGATGGTTTTTTGAAGTAAACGTTGGTGCGGAGCTTCTTTATGTTGTTCAATTGAAGACTCTATTTCAGCTTTAGACAAAAACGTAAATATCTTGATAAAATTTTCAGCATCTTCATCACTGGCATTTAACCAATACTGATAGAATTTATAGGGTGAGGTTTTTTCGGCGTCAAGCCAAATATTCCCACCTTCGGTCTTTCCAAATTTAGTTCCGTCTGCTTTTGTAATGAGCGGTGTGGTTGCTGCATAGGCTTTTCCACCTGTCTTTCGGCGCACTAATTCTGTACCCGTAGTGATATTTCCCCACTGATCGCTACCGCCAAGTTGTAGCTTGCAATCAAAGTTCTCATAGAGGTATAAAAAATCATAACCCTGAAAAAGCTGATAGGTAAACTCGGTAAAGCTCATTCCTTCCTGGCTTTCTGATCCCAATCGTTTTTTGACAGAATCCTTCGCCATCATATAATTCACCGTGAGGTGCTTGCCTATATCGCGGGCGAAGTCAATGAGCGTAAAGTCCTTCATCCAGTCATAATTATTGACTAGAATAGCCGCATTATTATCCTTACTATCAAAGTCGAGGAATTTTGAAAGTATGTTTTTGAGTCCGGCAACATTTTTCGCCAGTGTTTCTTCATCCAGTAAATTACGTTCTGCTGATTTACCGCTGGGATCACCAATCATCCCCGTAGCTCCTCCTACCAAAGCAATGGGTCGATGACCTGCACGTTGTAAATGCATCAATAAAATGATTTGAACCAAGCTGCCAATGTGCAGCGAATCACTGGTGGGATCAAACCCTATGTAGCCCGCAGTTTGTTCTTTTTGTAGTTGCTCTGCGGTACCCGGCATAATGTCATGTAACATTCCGCGCCAGGTGATTTCTTCGATAAAATTGTTGGTCATGAGAACCTGTTTTTTGCAGGGGCAAAGATAGGATAAACGTCCTGTTTTCCTAGATGGTTTGTGTATATTTACCGCATGATATTGGTTACTGGCGCTACTGGACTTGTAGGTTCTCACCTGTTATATAAACTACTTTCTCAAGGAAAGCACGTCAAAGCAATTCATCGATCAACCAGCGATCTTACCGTCGTCAAAAAAGTCTTTTCGTATTATATTTCTCCCCAACAAGCGACTGATCTGTTTAATAGAATCATTTGGGTAGAGGCTGATGTACTCAACGTTCCACAGCTAACCTTAGCCTTTGAAGGAGTTGAAACCGTGTATCATTGTGCGGCAATGATCTCCTATAGTCGAAGCGATTTTGAACGCATGCGAAAAGTGAACATTGAAGGAACGGCGAACATGATCAATTTGGCTTTGTCAAATGATGTCGTTGCTTTTTGCCACGTAAGCAGTATTGCTGCATTAGGGAAAACATTAGGCGATCAACCCATTACTGAAGAAACCGAGTGGAACCAAGAGCAGAACAATAGTGACTATGCCATCACCAAGTATGGCGCAGAGATGGAAGTGTGGCGTGGATCTCAAGAGGGATTGAATATAGTGATTGTAAATCCCGGGGTAATCATTGGACCCGGTTTTTGGGAGAGTGGGAGCGGAGTCTTGTTTAAAAAAGTGAATGAGGGGATGAGGTTTTACTTCCCCATGACTACAGGATTTGTTGGAATAAACGATGTGGTTTATGCTATGACATGTTTAATGGACAAAAAATCCTATGGGGAACGCTTTACGATAGTTTCAGAGAATCTCTCGTTTGACCGTGTTTTAAAACAAATTGCCACTGAACTTGGAAAAACTCCGCCTCGTTATAAACTCAAACCGTGGTTGATTGCCATTGGTTGGTTTTTTCAGCGGGTTGGTAGATTATTATTTGGGACTACACAACAACTTACCAGAGCTCACATTAAAAATTTATTTCTTGATGATGTGTACGATAACAATAAGATAAACCGTGAAATTGGCATTGAATATAAACCAATTCAAGAAGTTATCGCAGTAACGGCAGATTATTTTAAAAAGGAATAATTATTCTTGGTTTTCTTTTTTAGCAGGAGCAAGCTTTGACTCTCTTTTTTGAATCCTTAGATTTTTCTTTTCCTCCTCAGTCAAATTGACATTGATTGAATCCTGTATCTTTTTTTCAATCTTTTTAATAGAGTCTTTTCTTTTATCTTCAATTTTTTTGACTGAGTCTAAGATCTTTTTTTTAGCTTCTAGGCGTTTTTTAACCTTTTCAAAGATCGCGGTATATTGCTCTGGTTGCTCGGAATAGTAATTATTGCTTTGAGCAAATTGAAGACTGTCAACATCATAGCGTTCATAAATATAAAGGGTAGGTTGAATACCTGTCTCTTCCAGCTTTTTTTTACTAAAATTTTTAGCTGCATTAAGCAAGCTTAGTTCGGTAAGGATATCAACCATTTTTTCTTGAGCGATAAGATCATCTGGCTTTTCCATCGTATTGATCTCTTTGCAACCTGCAAAAAATAAAAGTGCAAGGACTAAAAAAAGGACGTTATTTTTAAAGGGTACTATCATCAGACTATTATCGATCAAAGCGTAGTTGTTCGGGTTTTCCTCTTTCTAAAACGATACCGTTATCGTAGATTAATGTCCCGTTGATAAAGGTTTTTTCAATGGTAGATGAGAATGTGGTGCCTTCAAAAGGAGACCATCCACATTTAGAAAGAATGTTATCCTTGGTAACCGTATACGGCTTGTTCAAATCTATTAAGACTAAATCTGCTTTGTATCCCTCTTTTAAATATCCCCTTGATTTAATATCAAACAAGATGGCCGGATTGTGTGCCATTTTCTGTACAATTTTTTCAAGAGAAATTTTACCTTGATGATAAAATTCTAACATAGCCTGAAAAGCGTGTTGTACAAGAGGACCGCCACTTGGAGCTTTGGTGTAGCTGTTTTGTTTTTCGGTTAAGGTATGCGGGGCGTGATCTGTTGCTATTACGTCAAGCTTATCGTCTAATAGGGCCTGAAATAAGGTTTCTTGATCAGCTTTAGCTTTTACAGCGGGATTCCATTTGATAAGTGTTCCTTTTTCACCATAATTAGTATCATTGAACCAAAGATGATGGATACAAACTTCGGCCGTAATTTGTTTTTCGCGAAGCGAAAGCGAATTGTCAAACAACTCCATCTCTTTTGCTGTAGAGAGATGAAAAACGTGTAAGCGCGCTCCTGTTTTTTTTGCCAGTTTTATTGCGGAAGATGATGAGAGATAACAAGCTTCTGCGCTTCTAATATCCGGGTGTTTTTCAATAGGAATATCCTGCCCGTATTCTTTAATATGCTGTGCCAGATTTTCACGTATGGTTTCTTCATCCTCACAGTGCGTACAGATGAGTAGTGGCGAATGAGTGAAAATTTGCTCCAGGACCTTTTCATCATCTACTAACATATTGCCGGTTGAAGAGCCTAAAAATAATTTAAGCGCAGCGGTAGTTTTAGGATCAATTTTTTTAATCTCTTCTAAATTATCGTTGGTGCCGCCAAACATAAAAGAGTAGTTAGCGTAAGCAGTTTCTTGAGCAATATCAAACTTTTTTTGAAGCTCCTCATGGGTAGTAGTTTGTGGATTGGTATTAGGCATTTCCATAAATGAAGTAATACCGCCGGCTACAGCGGCACGGGAACCTGTTGCAATGTCTTCTTTATGCGTTAAGCCGGGTTCTCTAAAGTGCACTTGGTCATCGATAGCTCCCGGGAAAAGGTGTAATCCTTCCGCATCTATGATATAGGCTTCGGGATGAGATAAATCAGCTCCTATTTTCGAAATCAGGGTGTCTTCAATGAGAATATCTTGCTGTTGTACTACACCTTCATTAACTAATTGGGCATTTTTAATCAGAATTTTTTTCATGGTGAACTAAAAATACTTTTTAACTTAAGTTTGATAACACCAAAAATAGCTTCAGAAATAATCCCACCACTCATTTTTGATTTTCCGCGAAAGCGATCTGTAAAAATTACAGGCACTTCAATAATAGTGAATTTTTTGAGGTAGGCTTTGAATTTCATTTCGATTTGAAAGGCATAACCAATAAACTGAATCTTATTTAGGTTTATTGCTTCCAGTACACGGCGTTGATAACAAACAAAACCTGCGGTGGTATCGTGAATGTCCATCCCCGTAATAAATCGAACATATTTAGAAGCCAACCAGGATAATAGCACGCGGCTCATGGGCCAGTTTACGACATTTACGCCAGATACGTAGCGTGAACCTATGCTCATATCAGCACCGTTTTTACACGCCTCATACAGATAATCCAGATCATCTGGATTGTGTGAAAAATCTGCATCCATTTCAAAAATATACTGATAATCACGCTCCAGTGCCCATTTGAACCCGTGAATATACGCCGTGCCCAATCCTTTTTTCTTTAATCTCTTTTCCAGGTAAATTCTACCCGGATTATTTTGAGCAATTTCTTGTACTTTGTTTGCGGTTCCATCTGGAGAATTATCATCAACGACTAAAACGTCGTACTGCTCCATTGCCAATAAACGCTGTAATATTGGAGCAATGTTTTCAATTTCATTGTATGTAGGGATTATTACAAGGGCCTGAGACACGCAAAAAATTTTAACAAATGTAGCGAAATTTTTAGGCGGGATCATTAATTTTACCAGACTCTTAAATCACATTTAATTGGATTTTATTGAACGCACATACACATCTAATGATTGGATAAGTTTTGTGCTGCTATTTATTCTCACTGTATTGGTGATCATCAAGTTGCTAAACAGGGAGCAGTTTCTGGTTTTTGTGCAGCTTCCATTTACAGGTAGATTTTCTGGAATTACCCCTAAAAATTCATTAGCCAATGTCTTTAACGGATTATTTTTTTTGGTACATGTGCTGAGTATGGCCTTATTAGTTGGGTTCTTTATACGCTTGACCTACCAAAATCAAGAGCCACAGCTGCTATCCTTTACTAAATACATTCAGATTGCCGTAGCCTACAGTGTTTTTTTACTGGGAAAGTACCTCATAGAAAAAATTGTCGCGTCTATTTTCAACGTGGAACATCTCATTGATCAATATCTATATTATAAAATTTCCTTTAAAAGTTACCTGTCCTTTATTGTGATTCCTGTATGTATTCTCTTCACCTATACGTTTACGGGGTCTTATATATTAATCGTTATTGGATTAGGGATTGTTGGTCTGTTTAATCTTCTTTTTTTAATCAATTATTTCATCAAAAATCAAGAGGTAATTCTAGTCAATTGGTTGTATTTTATTTTGTACCTTTGCGCTCTCGAAATTGGACCCTATGTTATTTTGTATAAGCTAATTGTACACTAACAGCCATTAAAGACGTATGAAGGAAACATTGAAAGTGAAGACTATCCTGATTTCTCAACCAGAACCAAAGATTGAGAATTCTCCCTATCACGAACTTCAAGACAAGCAGAAGGTCAAGATTGATTTCGTACCTTTTATTCATGTAGAAGGAGTGTCTTCAAAAGAAGTAAGGCATCAAAAAATAGATTTAGCGAATTTTACCGCGATCATTTTGACCAGTAGAAATGCAGTGGACCATTTTTTTAGAATTGCAGATGAGATGCGCTTTAAAGTCCCTGATTCTTTAAAATACTTTTGTCAAAGTGAGGCTGTTGCGTATTACCTGCAAAAATATGTGGTATACCGAAAGCGTAAGATTTATGTAGGTAAACGAACCTTTGGAGAATTAGTGCCTACCATCAAAAAATACAAAAGCGAAAAATTTCTTTTACCGGCATCTGACAAGTTAAAGCCAGAAGTCCCAAATTATCTCAATGAATTAGGAGTAAATTGGAAAGAAGCGGTGTTATACAAAACGGTGGTGAGCGATTTGTCCAACCTACGGGATGTATTCTATGATATTCTGGTCTTTTTTAGCCCTAGCGGAATCCAGTCTTTATTTGAAAATTTTCCGGATTTTGAACAAAAGGAGACACGTATTGCTGTTTTTGGTAATACTACCGTAAAGGCAGCAGAGGAGCATGGTTTAAAAGTTAATATTCACGCTCCAACGCCTGATACGCCTTCCATGACCATGGCACTTGAAAAATATATTAAAGAGGCGAATAAGAAGTAGTTCTCTCATAAACCTAAAAAGCCCGATATGTAATTCAACATATCTGGCTTTTTTTATGAAGTAATTTTTCTAGTTTGGAGGACCGCCGGCTAGAATTTCATCATTAGCATATGCTTCAAACTTTTTGAAGTTCTCTCTAAAAGTATCGGCTAATTTATTGGCCGTTTTGTAGTATCCTTCATCATTATTCCAGGTTTTTCTGGAACTGAGTACGTCTGTAGGAACACCGGGACAGGCTCTAGGTTGTGCAAGTCCAAAGACAGAGTGCACGTGATAGTGATCATACGTAATCTCACTAGGCAGCTTTCCTTCTAGAGCGGCGGTGATCATCGCACGCGTATACTTAAGTTTCATACGCTTACCCACACCATAAGGTCCGCCGGTCCATCCTGTATTAATTAACCATACGTTCACTCCTGCTTCTTTCATTTTTGTACTAAGCATTTCAGCATAGCGTGTGGGATGTAAGGGCATAAAAGGAGCCCCAAAACAAGCCGAAAATGAGGGAACAGGTTCATTCACACCGGCTTCGGTTCCGGCGACTTTTGCGGTATAGCCGCTTATAAAATGATATGCAGCCTGACCCGGAGTTAACTTACTGATCGGAGGTAACACTCCAAAGGCATCTGCTGTTAAGAAAAAGATATTTTTGGGATCCTTTCCAATAGAAGGGACTTTAATATTATCAATATGATAAATAGGGTAACTCACCCGAGTATTTTGAGTGATGGAGGTATCGCTAAAATCAACTTCACCTTCTCTTAGAATCACATTTTCCAGAATGGCTCCCGGTTTAATCGCATTAAAAATTTCAGGCTCATTTTCTTTGGAGAGATTAATAGCTTTTGCGTAGCAGCCTCCTTCAAAGTTGAAAACTGTATTCTCGTTGGTCCAACCGTGCTCATCGTCCCCAATTAATTTTCGGTTTGGATCAGCAGATAAAGTGGTTTTACCAGTACCCGATAAACCAAAAAAGATGGCCGTGTCGCCATCTTCACCTACGTTTGCCGAACAGTGCATTGGTAGTGTGTTTTTTTCAGTAGGTAAAATAAAATTTAAGGCTGAAAAAATTCCTTTTTTGATCTCACCCGTATATCCGGTTCCGCCTATAAGCGCGATTTTTTTAGTAAAATTTAGAATAGCAAAATTATGCTGGCGGGTGCCATCAACGACAGGATCTGCCATAAATCCGGGCGCGTTTAAAATGAGCCAATCCTCTTGAAAAGTTTCGCGTTCCTCCTCATCGGAACGTAAAAACATATTATAGGCAAACATATTACTCCATGGATACTCATTGACTACCCTAATATTTAATCTGTAATTTTGATCTGCACAAGCATACGCATCTCTGGCGTAAATTTCTTTATTAGATAAATAGTCTACCACCTTTTTATGTAAGCGGTCAAATTTATCAGGATCAAACGGGATATTAATATCACCCCACCAAATGTCATCTTTGGTACGATCATCTTTCACGATAAATCGATCTTTAGGAGAACGACCTGTAAATTCCCCGGTATTAACTGCTAGGGTGCCATTATTTGTTTCAACTCCTTGATTGAGATCGAGGGTTTTTTGTTGAAGTTCTTTGGGACTTAGTTGATAATGTACTGTGGCGTCTTTGATTCCGTACTGTTTCAACGAAATCGTTTTCGTAGATGAGGTGTTTTCAACCATCATTTTATGAGTTGTTGTGTTATTAGATGGCAAAAGTATAAATAATACCAAAGAATAATGTTCTTCAACGCGAATTATTCCTCCTTATGTTTAAATGAATATACAAAGAGCATCATCCAGGAAATAATAAGTAGCGAACCCCCTACAGGCGTGATCAATGCGATAGTGGTGAAATCAAAAGAAGAGTATTGATTAGTAGCTAATCCATAAATTGATCCCGAAAATAACACTATCCCCAAACAAATCATATACAATAAGATTCGTTTTTGGCGTGGTAGTATTTTTTGAGATAGACTGAGAAAGAGAAGTAAAAATGCGTGATAGATTTGGTATTTAACGCCTGTTTCAAAGCTTGAAAGCTGTTTTGTGGTTAATAGAGGTTCCAATCCGTGAGTGGCAAATGCTCCAATAATAACTGCGGTCAAGCCGAAAAAACTCCCCAGTAACATTAAGGTTCGATTCATTTTTAGATGTATTGCGGATTACCTACTTTCGTTTTTTATGCTACAAAGCTAATTAAACCTATGCAAAATATTCTCGTTATCGGTGCCGGAAAATCTACCGGAATACTGGTCTCTTATCTACAGGAAAAATCTGTTGAACATCAATTCACCATCACCGTAGGAGATGTTAGACTTGAACAAGCAGAACAAATTATTGGAAATCACGAACAAAGTAACGCCATATCCTTAGATATTTTAGACAAAAATGATTTGACTCAATATGTAGATCAGGCAACTGTGGTTATATCAATGCTTCCGGCGCGGTTTCATATTCATGTTGCCAGGGTTTGCCTAAAACTCAAAAAGCATATGGTTACCGCTTCTTATGTAAGTGAAGAAATGCAGGCGTTAGATCATATGGTTAAAGAATCTGGGTTGGTCTTTATGAATGAGATAGGAGTAGATCCCGGGATTGATCATATGAGTGCTATGCAGGTCATTGATCGAATAAGAGCAGAAGGAGGAAAAATGATCTTGTTTGAATCCTTTACCGGCGGTTTGGTAGCACCACAAAGTGATAACAACCTGTGGAATTATAAATTCACCTGGAATCCCCGCAATGTAGTTGTTGCCGGGCAAGGGGGTGTAGCAAAGTTTATTCAAGAAGGGAAATATAAATATATTCCTTATCAACGTCTCTTTAGAAGAACAGAATTTTTAAATGTTCCCGATTATGGAACCTTTGAAGCTTACGCTAATCGCAATTCCTTAAAATACCGGGATATTTATGGAATTCAAGATGTCTTAACCCTATATAGGGGTACAATGCGACGCGTAGGATTTAGCAAAGCCTGGAATGTATTCGTGCAGCTGGGAATGACAGATGACAGCTACATTTTAGAGGATTCTTCTACCATGTCTTATCGTGATTTTATGAATAGTTTTTTACCGTATCATCCCACAGATTCGGTTGAATTAAAACTTAGACACAATCTTAAAATCGATCAGGATGACGTGATTTGGTTAAAGTTGAAGGAATTGGATTTATTCAACGCCACAAAAAAAATTGGTATAGTTGACGCCACTCCGGCACAAGCCTTACAAAAAATCCTGACCGAAAAATGGTCCTTGGATAAGGATGATAAAGATATGATTGTGATGTATCATAAATTTGGCTACGAACTTGACGGTAAAAAACATCAAATAGATAGTACGATGGTGGTTCAAGGAGAGAATCAGGTAAAAACAGCGATGGCAAAGACTGTAGGCTTACCCGTAGCTATGGCGGCTGTGAGAATTCTGACCGGAGAGATTTCTACTCCCGGGGTTCATCTACCTATCAAGGAAGAAATTTATACTCCAATTCTTAAGGAACTAACTCAATATGGAATTGAGTTTACTGAAACTAAGGTCCCGTATTTAGGTTATAATATGGAAGATGTAACACCATAACATCATGCTAATATCACTTTTTTGTAGTTTTACTTTGAATTTATAAGCTGCTATAGGTATGAAAATAGTCAATCAAAAAGTGACCATTGATGGAATCGATAAAAAGATTTTACGCATGCTGATGGAAGATGCCCGTAAACCCATTCTTGAGATCGCGCGCAAAGTAGGGATTAGCGGAGCAGCAATTCATCAACGATTAAGAAAACTGGAAAAGTCCAAACTGATCGCAGGATCAAAAATAACGATTAATCCCAAGGTATTAGGCTACTCAACCGTTGCGTTTATAGGTGTTTTTTTGGACAAGGCAGTAAGCAACCCTGCAGCGGTAAGGCAATTAAAAGATATTCCCGAAGTTATTGAATGCCACTACACCACGGGAAACTGGTCTATTTTTATTAAGATCTTATGTAAAGACAATGAGCACTTGATGGAGGTGCTTAATAAGGATATCCAAGCCATTCCCGGTGTATCAAGAACAGAAACATTTATTTCCTTAGATCAACAGATAGAACGCCAGCTAAAGATTTAGAAGAAGATCATTTCGACAGACCCTGGCAGACAACTGAATATGCTTCAATTCAAACTAAATGTCATCCTGAGCCTGTTGAAGGATAACCTAAGAAACGAACATTATTTGCAGTTCACAAGCTGTCATCGACAGGCTCTGACTGACAATTAGGTCAAACTCAATTTGTCTAAATTTCATCCTGCACACTTTGGCAATGCTCAGTACAGGGTTATTTAAAGATATTCTAAGAAACACTAGTTATTATATAGATGGACTTTAGTTTCAAAGCCGTCATCGACATGCTCTGACTGTACGTTAGGTGTGGGAAAATTAAAACTCAAGGGCATCTTGAATCGATCAAAATGTCCGCTGATATTCCCAGATCGGTAGCTGAGCCTGCCGTAGCTAGTCTCTGCCTAAGTAAACACTTACAAAATAGAGTAAGGTGGCCAACGATCCAATCGCGGCCACTACGTAGGTGCGCGCAGCCCATTTCAAAGCATCTTTGGATCCTTTCAACTCCTGTTGAGTAACGATATTATTGTCTTCCAGCCAAGCTAATGCCCTGTTTGAAGCGTCATATTCAACCGGTAAGGTGATAAAACTAAACAGCGTTCCTGCGCCAAAGAGAATAATACCAATAAGCAATATGGTATTTCCAAAGCTAGAAGTAACAGATAACACTAATCCCGCCATAATGACCCATTGCGAAAATTTTGAGGCGATGCTCACCACAGGAACTAATTTAGAACGCATGCCTAACCACGCGTAGGCATCTGCATGTTGGACAGCGTGACCAACCTCATGTGCAGCAACAGCAGCTGCGGCCGCATTACGCTGATTATATACTCCTTCACTTAAGTTTACCGTCTTTTTAGCTGGATTATAATGATCTGTAAGCATCCCGGGAGTAGAGATTACCTTTACATTACTAATCCCATGATCATTCAACATTTGCTGTGCTATCTCTGCACCGCTCATCCCATTTTGCAGGTGTACTTTAGAATATTGCTTAAACTTGCTTTTAAGCTTGTTGCTCACATACATGCTCACTAAGAAAATAACTCCCGCAATTACATAATAGCCCATCATAGTAGTTCGAATTTAAGATGATTAAAAGTACTCATTCTTTAGCAAATATTTGACCAAAATCTATTTTGGCAGTTTTTAAATTATAAAGTTAGCAGTTTTGCTTCATGCCTTGAGATAACGATCAGAAACCTAATTTAATTTAATTCAATTCGACTTCGATTTCATAGCGTCATTAGGTTGCATCCACGTATATCGCTTTGATCAAAACGACCATGGACTTCAAAGGATTCATCAGGATAAGATTTACCTAAGTCTTGTGTAGCAATAAAAGAGCAAGAATAGAGATTAGCTAAATCGATCACATTAATTCCACCAGTTTTTCCCAGAGGTTGGTAAGAAAAGGGATCTTCGGGATCACGAATTAGAATTTTCATGGTTTCGCTTGCGCGGAAGATGCCATCACCCGTAGAGTAGGCTTGAGAGAGTAATTCTGTCATGCCGTATTCACTATGAATTTCTTCAACCCCGAAGCCTTTTTTTAAGTGATCGTGAAGCTCTGCCCTTATGAGCTCTTTTCTTCGGCCTTTCATTCCGCCGGTTTCCATGATAGTAGTATGCTTCAGGTTGAGCGAATATTCTTCGGCTATATCCAACAAGGCAAAAGATACCCCTATGAGCAAGGTGGAGCGTTTGTTTTTTTCCGCTTGACGGATACGTTTAACCAATTCCTCTTTTTGATCGAGAAAGAAGCCACTTTGTTCGTCATTACTTTGCATAATAAGATCATTCACCATATGAATAAGCGATGAGCCGGTTCGCTCCAGGTAGGAAGGAAGCAAGGCCAGGATCGTATATTGATCCGGATCGCCGTAAAACTGTTTAAATGCATGTACATAAGATTGTTCGTATAATCGAATATCTGTTATATAATGTTTACTGGGGATCATTGTGGTTGTACCACTACTTGTAAAAATATGAGAGGCATTTTGACCCGTAGAAACATGATGTGTTTTAAAAAACTCAATCGGCAGAAATGGAATTTCATGCAGATGACCAACTGCATCTGGTTTGGTATTGATGAGTTGACAATACCTACGATACACCTGATTTAGTTTGTACTGAAATTGAAATACACGTAAGGCTAGTTCTTCAAAGCCTTGCGCGGTATGAGGTTGAAAGATTTCCTGAATCAATTTCATGGGGTAAAGGTACAATCTTTAACACATTAAAAAAGGCCATCCTCATGGACAGCCTTTTACTATTTTATACCAAAAAATGTTTATTTCACTACAAGCTTTTGAGTAGAAGAAACTCCGTTTTGAGAGACCTTTACCATGTAAATACCCGAAGAAAGATTAGATACATTAATCTGACCTGAAGTGAGGGTTCTGCGAACCACTTCTTTTCCTAATAGGTCATAAATTTGTACAGTTAACGCAGTATTTTCTTTAGCTTCAACAGTTATTGATCCATCCAGTGCGGGATTTGGATAAAGGCTAAATGAACCACTGTTAACGTCAATGATAGACAGGGTAAAACTATTGTCCTCGCCGGGAGTACCCAGGTCACCATCTCCAAAAGAAGTTGTTGCCTCGCCCCAGTTAACTCCAAGATCATTATCTGTGCTGTTATATGCAGAGGCAGCTAACTCCATACTAGCACCACTAGGATCAGGAAAGGTTGCTCCATCATCCCAAACGACCTGATCAATAATACCACCTTGGCATTCTAAAATCACACCATCTGTACCATTACCCAAAGAAATATCGTTCGCATAATCATAATCAAGGGTAACTCCGCCATTGGGTGTTGCGCCGTTACCAATGACTACATATCCTTGAGCAGGTATAATTAAGCTTGACGCAATCGTGTGGGTTTCGCCTGTAGACACATCGTCTTTTAAGACAAATCCTTCTAAATCAATTGAAGCGTCAGTAGTGTTGTAAAGCTCTACATATTCACCGGCCGGATCAGCATTGATACTTGGATTTTGCATAATTTCAGTAAAGATCACACTGCCTTCGGCAACGCAATCAGCAGCGATACAGGTAGGGCTATTTATTGTGATTGAAAAATCACATGTAGCACTTGAGACGGTTAGGACTACATCTGTACCTTCTTCAACACCTGAGATTATAAATGTTCCATCTGCTGTTGTATTTGCATCATCACCACCAAGTGCTCCTGCTGAAACAGTTATGGTATACGCTTCGGTAGCTCCGCCACTAAAATCAATAGTCGTAGTATAAGAATCTACTCCGTTTGTAACAGCATCACATGTAGCCACAATGTTACTTGTTTGTAATGGACAAGTAGCTCCACATACATCATTGATTCCGCCGGGAGTTCCTAAATCCCCATCTCCGTAGGTACTAGTCGACTCACACCAATTAGATCCATCATCATTAGATGTTGCGTCAAGAATATCAGGATTTAAACTTGCACTGGCCCCAGAAGCATCAGGAAAAGTCGCTCCATTATCCCAAATAATTTGATCGATCACAACTGCATTAGGGGCAGTCAAAAGTAATTCATCCGTTCCATTTCCAAGAGTAATGTCACTACCATACGCATAATCTATAGTAACACCTCCATTGACGTTGGTATCAGTGTTTATACCTAGAACGGCATAAGCACCGGCAGGAACAATAATATTAGTAGCTATGGTATGAGAATCTGAACCTAAGTCTGAAATAATCCAATTAATTAAATCAATGTCGGTATCTGTCGTGTTATATACTTCAAAGTACTCGCCCACATCGTCACCTACTGCTGCGGGATTTTGCATAAATTCTGTAATAACAATATCACCAGCACTTTGAGCCAATGCTGAAAGAGTAAAAATAATCCCTAAAAGGGTCATGTAAATTTGTTTCATTATGTTGTATTTAAATTGAATTGCAAATATACTTTTTACCTGCTTTTATGAAAAGAAGAGGGCTTTAATTCTACGTTAAGCCTAAGCATAAAACTGGGATGCAACCTTTTCTAATTTCTTTGATCTTTAAAATAAAATGGACTTCGAAATGTTTGCCGAAGAGTTCAATTGGTTTGATTTATCCCCAGGTTGGTGGTGGACAAGAATAGCCTTAAAGTTTGGGCATTAAATTATATTACTATGAAAATATTAAAAAATATATTGTTTTTTTTGCTTTGTCTGGTTTTGACAGGATGCCCAGATGATGATCCCGATTTTTTCGTTGACTTAAAAAATGAAACAAATGATATTATTTTTTATCACTCCAGAGGATATCAAGATCAAACTGAGATAGGAATGAATAATATCTTGGATTGGGATCCAAGAACAAATGAAAATTTTTCTATCATGCAAAATGATTATGTAACTAAGGAATATGATCTAGAAAATACCACCATTGTGGTCTATAGCTTCATGTTCTATGCATCCTCTACCTTAGAAGAAAACGATTGGGAAACCATACGTGATGAAGGCTTGTACGAAGCACGTTTTGATTTAACCTACGAGGAGTTGGAAGCCATGGACTTTGAGATCGTGTTTACCGGGGAGTAAAGTCCCCCCTCTCCGGCGGGAGAGGGGGCTAGAGGGTGGGGAATCTATTTTTCCATTTCCTTTTCAGGC
This sequence comes from Gangjinia marincola, assembly GCF_039523415.1. Lineage (NCBI taxonomy): Bacteria > Pseudomonadati > Bacteroidota > Flavobacteriia > Flavobacteriales > Flavobacteriaceae > Gangjinia > Gangjinia marincola. Next base: position 118,750 of record NZ_BAAAFG010000015.1, on the reverse strand, counting down.
GTCTTATCAGGATTGTTTTTCTTTAGGGTTAAGCCATAATGATCTGCATAGGCTTTAGTAAAGGCTGCGCCAAAAAACAAAATCAGCGAACTGTAGGATACCCAGAGTAAAATTAATACTACAGTTCCCGCTGCACCGTAGGCAGAACCGGGCTCCAGCTTGCTAAAATATAATGCCAATAAATACTTTCCTAAGGCAAAAAGTGCAGAAGAAATAAATGCGCCTTTCCAGACCATGTGCCAGGTCACCTTGGTATCTGGCAAGTATTTAAACATGAGTGCAAATAATACGGTAATAAATCCAAGCGAAATAATGACATCGAGAAGATAGGCTATGACGAGCATGGTATCCGGAAAAAAGAATTCCAGATATTCAGTAAACGTACTTAGCAATGCTGTGAGTACAAAACTAATGAGCAATAAAAATCCTATGGTAAGGATAAAGGCAAAACTCCGCGCCCGATCAATGATGATGTTTTTGATCTTGCCTTTGTCTTCTTCGGTGACCAACCATACCTGATTAAGGGAGATTTGCATTTGGTAGAAGACTCCGGTAGCCCCAAAAATCAGCATAGCAATACCCACGATCGTAGAGACGGTGGATTTATCTTCAATCAACGATTCTGTGACCATGTCCTGAATAAACTCAGCTGTATCCAACCCAAGCACTGAGGCGATTTCATTGGTGAGGCGTCCCTGAACGATTTCTGTACCATAAAAAACACCCACCAGATTAATCAGGAGGACCAATAGGGGCGGAAGCGATAGAATGGAATAATACGCGATCACCGCACTGGATCGCCAGGGATCACCTCCTAACCAAACGGAGTATGTTTTTTTAGTAAGCGTTGGGATATCCTTAATTCTAAAATCGCGATGCATGACCGCAATATTAGCAGATCGTGCTATATATCAGTGTCAAGGAGGCGTTAAAATAATAACCCCTTCAATGTTTTACGTTGAAGGGGTTGCGTTGGCTAATTTATTTTACTTATTTGTTTTAGTCTTCTTCGCTAAATCTGGTCCATCCGTTTGCCCAATCGGGTACATCAGCTGCGTTGCCAGCACCTATATTATCTCCTAGCGTATAGAAAGATAGATTATTTCCTGTATAATCTGTAGCTTGAAATCCATCTGCAGTTTCATCAAACTGTACGTTATTGATTACTAAGTCTCCATTTTCTATACGATTAGCCGCAGGAATATCGGTATCTTTTACTTTGACTCCTAAATCTATTGCATTAGTATATAAATTGGTGATTGTAAATTCTCCACCTCCTTCTTTGTAAAATAGGGCACCTTCATTAACTGGACCAACAATACTGATATTACTTAATGTGGCGTTTGTAATTGGGGTAATATCTCCATTATCACCATTGTTTGATCCTTCAATCCCTGCTTGTGCACCGCCTGTGATGTACCAAAACTCGCCACTACCATTCCATCCATCTGCAAAGTCGATAGAATCATCTCCACTGTTAGTAGAAACTAAATAGTCTCCGCTTACGGTTCCGCCGAAGAATTCAATACCATCATCTGCACCATTGTATGATTGAATATATTCAAACACAGTTCCTGATCCTACACCAAATAAGGATACCCCATTAAATTCTTTAGAGCCATTAAATGATGCTCCGGTATATTCTACACGTAAGTAACGAATTGAACCTGAGTTATCATCACTTATATCACCCCCATAGGTAAGATCTGCTACTTCGCTAGTTGCTGTGGTTCCTACGTTAGTTGGTGCTTTACCACAAACAACTAACCCACCCCAATCTGCAGGTGCCGGGGATGCTTTACCTGAAGTCATTATTACAGGGTTATCTTGAGTACCATTGATAAAAATTTGTCCACCTTGGGCAACTGCTATGTATGAGCTTGTACCACCTGTGGCATTGATATTTGTTCCTGCAGGTATGGTAAGAGATGCTCCATCAAGTACAACCAACGATCCTACAAGTGAGTAATTTATTGCAGCGTCTAAGGTAACATCTGTTGTAATTTCACCGCTTAATTCTTCGGTAGTATTACTATTGTCTAGACCTATAGTCCAACCCGCAGCCCAATCTGGAGCAGCGGCACCATTACCTGCACCTGTAGTAGGGCCTTCAGTTATAAAAGACTGATTAGCTCCTGTATAGTCGGTGAACTCAAATTCGTCCTCTACGTCACTAAACTGAACATTAGTCATGACTAAATCACCGTTTTCGATTCGTAAAGCCGCAGGAGTATCTTCATCTTTTACTTTTACAGCCAAATCAACGTTAGATATAAATACGTTATTAAAAGTAAAGCTACCCCCACCTTCTTTGTAAAATAATGCCCCCTCATTCACAGGGCCTACAATTGTTATATTGCTTAGGTTGGTAGATGTAACAGGAGTGATGTCTCCATTATCACCGTTATTTGATCCCTCAATCCCTGCTTGTGCACCGCCTGTGATGTACCAAAATTCTCCGTTACCATTCCATCCATCTGCAAAGTCGATGGAATCGTCACCACTATTGGTAGAAACTAAATAATTACCATTAACCGTTCCTCCAAAAAATTCGATACCATCATCAGCACCATTATACGATTGTACGTACTCAAAAACAGTTTCTGACCCAACACCAAACAAAGAAACGCCGTTAAACTCTTTTGATCCGTTAAACGATGCGCCTGTATATTCTACACGTAAATAACGCACTGAACCAGAATTGTCATTAGCAACATCACCACCATAAGCAAGATCACCCACTTCACTAGTGGCAGTAGATCCTACGTTTGTTGGAGCCTTACCGCAAATTACAAGACCACCCCAATCGGCCGGTGCAGGACTATCCTTACCAGATGTCATGATTACAGGATTAGCAGCGGTACCTTGTACAAAGATTTGTCCTCCTTGAGCAACAGCAATGTAAGAACTCGTTCCGCCGGTAGCTCTAATGAGTGTTCCCGCAGGGATAGTGAGAGAGGCGCCATCTTCAATGACCAATGCGTCACTAAGATTATAGGTTATGCTCGCATTTAAGGTGAGATCTTCGGTAATGATTCCTGATAGATCATCCTCTGCGGTAACAACAGTTCCCGCATCATCATCCTCTGTTATACAAGAGGTCGTAAAAGATATTATCATCACTAGAAAGAATATCTTTTTTGATAGGTTTTTCATTTTTTTCTTTTTTAGTTTTTAGTTCCTACAAATGGAAAAAAAATCCATGTGAAACAAAAAGGAAGTATTTTATGTTTTTGTGACCCTAATGTTAAATATCTCTCTTTAGATGTTAACTAAAAGTTGTAGGTCAAGCTCAAACCTAAATCAACCCCTCTTTTAAAGGACAGAACAGTAACCTGTGGAAACTCTAATTCTCTTTCTACCGTAGGATTAAGCAAGTTTTTAGCGTTAAACGCTAATGTAAAGTTTTGGTTAAGATTGGACTTTACGGTAAAGTCTAACGTATGTACACCTTTATCGACTAAGTTTCCTCTTCCTTCTGTTCCTAATGAAAATACACGGTCAGAAAAGAAGTTGTAAGATAAGGTAGCTTGTATATCTGTTCTTTCTGAGAACTGATTAAAGAAGCTTACATCTGCATTTACTAACCAAGTTGAAGCGCCCGTAATTTCACTTTCATCATCTGAAAAGTCAACACTTAATGGAAAACCACCTGCCGTAGTTTCACTGTTAACCTTCTCTGCATCTAAATCTTGATTAGAATGAAGGTAGGAAGCATTAAAGCCAGTAGTAAGTGTTTTCTTAAGGGTATTATCTGCTACTTCTCGTTCTTTGCTGAAGATGCTTTTTCTTACCTCTAGTTCACCTCCTAATACGATAGCCTGATCACCAGAATTTACCCAGGTTATATCATTTGTTGCCGAGTTTACAGTGATTTGGTTAATTGGATCCTGTATTAGTTTACCATAACCCGTAACCGAAATCAATTCTTCAGAAGAAGGAAATAACTCCCATTTGAGGTCAAGGTTATAATCGGTTGAGGGACGTAAACTTGGATTACCAAAGGTAGTTACTACAACATCTTCATATTGAAACAGTGCTCTTTCCTTAAATTGTGGAAGCGTATAGGTCTTACTTGCAGCTAATCTCAAATTTTGTTTTTCTGTTAAGGCATATCGACTAGATAGTGTCGGTAAAAACTCTAGACGATTAAAGCTGGAAGGACCACCATTAGTTTGAAGTGCAGTTGACCACTCAATACGCTGCTCAATTTGCTCTAATCGTAACGCAGCGATAGCAGATAATTTTTCGCTAAATTGATACTCTACTCCTGCAAAACCGGCAATTATGGATTGTTGACCATCATAAGTTTGTGGATCAAGTGCATTTTGATCTTCTACACCACCTCTAAAGGTTCTTAATCTATATAGTGAATTAAAATTTTCCTGATTAAAATAAGCGTCTAAATTATAGATATCATCTATAATGGGTTGATCGATCACGGAGTTATCTTGATTTCTCTGGATGATTTGATAATTTACCTGAGTGGCTTCAAAATCTGTTCTTTTGTATCTTCCGTTAAACCCTGCTCTAATTTTGCCATTAAACTCTTCTTCTTCATTTTTGTCAAAAGAATAAGCTGCTTCAATATTTCCTGCAAATTCTTCTTCTAACAGATCATGAAAATAACGATGATTATCAGATTGGTTTAAGGTACGGTCAAAGGATTTAGGTCCTTCGGGTATATCCCAATCATCTGGCGTAAGAATAATTTGTCTTCTATCTGGAATACTATTGCGTACAAAATTGTGTGATCCTGCCCAGTCAATCTGTAAACGTTCTGTAGCTTTATGCTCTCCTAATAACTGATTTACCACCAATTCAGTACGTTCAAATTCTGATCGCTGTACAAATGCACCACCTTCGGGCGCATAATCAAATGCATCTACCACACCAAAGAATTCTCTTTGGTTTTGGCTGGTAGAGTTAATGTAAAGGGTATTGAATTGAAATTTATTTTTTTCTTTTTTTAGTCCAAAATTCCCCATCAAGGTCGTATTGGTATTATACTGAAAAGTTTGATAGTCAAAATCTCTACGGTTAATACCACCAAGGGTAACATTACCTCGTGCAACACCTTCTCTAAATCCGTAATCATTATCAAAAGCCCCTACGGCAAAAAAATTAATTTTTGCATTATCTGTTATAGAGAAAGAATCACCACCTTTGATAGAGAAAGAATTATTTATAGGTGTTGGGGCTTCATTTCTATCCCAGCTTGTTTCAAAATTATTTTCAACAAGAATGTTATTCGGAATATCAATATTGTAGAAACCAGAGAAGTCCGGTCCATCTTGAAGATAAAATTGAGAAACACCAGTTGCTTCGCTATTAATACCAGATCCTACACTTAACGAGATAAATCCTTTCCCTGTATAGTCTTTTGATACGATATCAATGTTTGCTCCGGCAAAGTCGCCATAATTTGAATATACATATGTTTTATCAATACCTATAGACTGAACGATATCTGTAGAAAAAATATCTAAAGAAATGTTTTTGTTATTAGGATTGTTAGAGGGTAGAGGTAATCCATTAAGTGTGGTTGCATTATAACGATCTCCTAAACCGCGGACATATATATCACCGCCGCCTTCTTGTTTTGAGATTCCGGTAGTCTTGGTGACAGCTCCAGACACATCACTTACACCTTTTCTGGCTAATTCTTGTGCACCAATAGATTGTTTAATTTCAACTGCTTTCTTTTGTTCTAATAATAAAGCAGATTCTTTTTCCCTGCTTGTTTCAACTTTAATTAAGACCTCTTCTAATGCCGCGGCACTCGCGCCTAGCCCCGTGTTAATCGTGGTGAATTTATTTGCTTCGACCGTAACATTGGGGATTTCTACTGTTTCATACCCAACAAAACTTACTTCTAAGGTATACGTACCTACAGGGACATTAGTAATTTCAAAATTCCCGTCAAAGTCAGAGGTAGTTCCTTTATTAGTTCCTTTTACAATGACATTCGCAAAAGGTAAGGGCTCATTGTTATTTTCCTTATCTGTAAGTGAACCCACTATGGTACCGGTTTCTTGGGCAATACTTACCAATGAAATAAACAACAAACCGATTGTAAAAAATATTCTCATTATATGTATTCTAATTTTTGGCAAAGAAACGTAACAAGGGATCATTATAAGTTAAGGGATGTTTAAGGATAAAGTGCGCGAATGTTACCTCAATGTTATCAAATGGGTAAGCTTGCTTAACATGGTATAGGTGTACTATCTTTACGATTATCTTGCTTGGCGATTTGACTAACTAACTTAGATCCATGAAAAAAGAAGACATTAAAATTTTACTGGTAGATGATGAGCCAGATATCCTGGAAATTGTGGGATATAATCTTTCCAGTGAAGGTTATATGGTGTTTACAGCCGAAAATGGCGAACAAGCTGTAAAAAAAGCACGTAAAAAATTACCTCATCTTATCATCATGGATGTGATGATGCCAGAAATGGATGGTATTGAAGCCTGCGAAGAAATAAGAAAAATACCAGACCTAAAAGACACCATCATTACCTTTCTTACTGCACGCGGTGAAGATTATTCGCAGGTGGCAGGCTTTGATGCGGGAGCAGATGATTATATCACAAAGCCCATCAAACCTAAAGTATTAGTGAGTAAAGTGAAAGCGCTTTTGCGACGTCTAAAAACCTCTGCTGAAGATGGAAACATTACTAAGATAGGAGACTTGGTCATTAATAGAGACGAGTATAAAATTTTAAAAGGAAAAGAAGAGCTTATTCTACCAAGAAAAGAATTTGAATTATTATCTTTATTAGCTTCAAAACCAGGCAAAGTGTTTAAGCGTGAAGATATCCTCAATCGTGTTTGGGGAAATGAAGTTGTCGTTGGGGGTCGTACGATTGATGTCCACATTAGAAAATTAAGAGAAAAAATAGGAGAAAAACGCTTTAAAACAGTCAAGGGAGTCGGGTATAAGTTTGTAATTTAATGGCTTCAGATTTTAAGCGTTCCTATAAGTTCGCCTTTATAACTTCTTTTACCACTAGTTTTTTCTTTACGATACTGGCAGGTGTTTTCTTTTACGTTCAGTTGGACCGATTCCCATGGATTGCTTTTTTAGTGCTATTCCTTTTAAGTTTATTGTTTTCTTTCGTCGTTATTCAACAACGCATAGAGCATTTTATTTATAAACGTATCAAAGAGATTTATGATAATGTGTCATTACTTGACGCGACTAAATTAAAACCCAGTCAGGTGTCTACCGATATGACTACGTTAACCAGAGAGGTAGAGAAATTTGCCGCAGATAAAAAAGTAGAGATCGAAAAACTGGAGGTAAGAGAAGCCTACCGCAAAGAACTCCTAGGAAATATAGCGCATGAATTAAAAACTCCGCTCTTTACTGTACAGGGTTATATTCTTACGTTACTTGACGGAGCACATAAGGATAAGGCCATTAGGAAAAAATACCTGCAACGGGCTAGCAAAGGAGTCGATCGCTTAATCTATATCGTAAAGGATCTTGATATGATTACGAAACTAGAAACCAGTGATCTCACGGTTTATCAGGAGGTTTTCAATATTGTAGAACTCATTAACAGTGTCTTTGATTTATACGAAATGAAAGCCTCCCGAAAAAACATTACGTTGATGTTTGATCGAAACTACGATAAACCCATTTTGGTCTATGCAGATGAAGAGAAAGTACAACAGGTTCTTTCTAATCTAGTGGTAAATTCAATTAAGTACGGAAAAAAAGATGGTACAACAGAAGTAAGTATAGAGGACCTTACCCAAGACAAAGTGATTATTCGCGTGACTGATAATGGCGAAGGAATAGCAAATGTCAATATCCCACGATTATTTGAACGTTTTTACAGAGTGGATAAGAGTGGATCCCGAAGAGAAGGAGGATCAGGATTAGGCTTGGCCATCGTCAAACACATTGTTGAAGCTCATAATGAAAAAATCTATGTAGAAAGTGTTTTAGGAGTAGGAAGTGAGTTTTCATTTACCCTTGAAAAGGACAAAGAGGCTATCCCAACTAACGCGCCTGTTGTATCGACTTAGTCCCTGGTACAAATCAACGTTAGCCAATCGCTCTAGTGTAAATTCATCTTGTTTACAATAAGGTAGTATACCCTTCTTTTTTAGACGTTTGGCCAGATATTCCTGCTCGTATTGACCCGGGGTCGGAATCAATAAAGCCTTTTTGTCCAATTTAGCCAGATCCATGAGTGTCGTGTAGCCAGATCTACAAATTAGTATATCGCTCTGATTCATCATTTGCTCCACTTGCCTGCTTGTTAAAAAATTATACACTGTAATATGATTTAGATGCTCCACCTTCTGTTCAGGTTCAAAAACTCCCTTAACAAAGAGGACCTTCTTTTTTTTATACTCTTTTAATTGATTGAAAAGAATAGCTTCAAGAATATTCCGTTGAGGTTCCGGGCCACTAAGAAGTACCATAATATCGTATACAGGATCTAAAGCTCTTTTTGAAAGCCGGCTCAATACACCTAAGTACCTCACTTTGTTTTTAGGTTTTTTCAAATGACCTAATTTTCCGCTTAAGGTAGGTTTATCCGCTACATCGGGCACCCAACACTCATCAAATTGTGCGATATAATGCTGATGTATAGAAGTACTCAAAAATGATGTATTTCCAGATAATACGTTTAACTGATGAGTCATAATGACTGATGGAACGACATTAGATCTCACTCCAAGCCGATTGTCTGCAATGATGCCACTAAGACCTTCTTTTTGATGAATTTCATCTATCCTACTCCTTTCACGTTTGATGGCAGTAAGCAATTTAGGACTGTCCCAAAGCATTTTAGCTTTAAACAACACTGGATTCTTAGGATAGGAAATATTATATGAAGGCAACTCATAGGTTTTGAGTTGGGGAAATTCCTTTTGCAGCAATAAAAGTGCCTGTCCGTCGCTTGCCAGGATAGGCGCAAATCCTTTTGTTAATAGTGCATGAATAATAGGAACACACCGCGTTGCATGACCTAATCCCCAATTTAACGGAGCAACTAGAATCTTGGCTTTCGTCATATCTCAAAGATAATAGGTTTGTCACTGTTGTTTTTCCTAATTTTGTGTCATTTAAATTTTGAAATAACCCGTGGGCAGTAAAAACAAACTTAAGCGATTTAAAGAAAACGAAGGTTTCGATAATGTTATTCAACCAACACGAGAAGAAATTACAGCTAAAAATTTTCCCTTGCGGGGGAAGTGGAACAGCGAGTATTTTAAAAATGACGCTCCAATAGTCGTAGAGTTAGGGTGTGGTAAGGGCGAATACACCGTTGGATTAGCTGAAAAGCATCCCGAAAAAAACTTTATTGGGATCGACATAAAAGGAGCCCGATTTTGGAGAGGTGCAAAAACTGCTACTGAAGCTCATCTATCGAACGTCGCGTTTATACGAACGCAAATCGAACTGATTGATCAAATTTTTGAAAAAGGCGAAGTGTCAGAACTCTGGATCACGTTCCCAGATCCTCAAATAAAATATAAACGCACAAAACATCGTTTGACTAACGATGCATTCTTGAGAAAATACGATCATATTTTAACCTCTACAGGAATCATACACTTAAAAACAGACAGTGAATTTATGCATGGTTATACGTTGGGATTACTTCATGGTCAAGGTCATGAGGTGCAGTATGCAAACCATGACGTTTATCGCAGTGATGGTGTGCCAGATGATGTAATTGACATACAGACCTTTTATGAGAATCAGTATTTAAAAGAAAATAAAGCGATTACGTATATTAGATTCAAACTTAATTTTTAAATGGACATCACGATCCTATTCTTTGCTGGATTTTTAGCTTCATTTTTGGCCACATCTCCACCGGGCCTGCTCAATATGAACGCCGCTAAGATCAGTATAAAAGAAGGTAGTGTACGTGCAATTCTATTTTCGTTAGGAGTGTGCTTCACCGTGGTTTTTCAAACGTATTTGGCAGTAATTTTTGCACGCTATTTGAATAATCATCCTGATGTTATTGAGATCTTAAAGCGAATAGGCTTTGTGATATTTTTACTTATTTCGATCTATTTTCTATTTATTGCAGGCACAAGTGGTGAGATTAAAGTAAAACCAACATTGAGAAGTAAAAGAAGCCATTTTTTTAATGGGACGATGTTGGCCGCATTAAACTTTCTACCAATCCCGTTTCACGCATATATTTCGATTACACTAGCGGTATATGGGTATTTAAATTTTGACCAAATCGGTATTGTATCTTATGTCTCAGGTGGCACGATGGGTACCTTTGCCATGCTTTATATTTATGTATTCTTTTTTAACAGGCTCAATATAAAGCGATCTGCATTGTCTGGAAATATGAATGTTATTATTGGTGGGGTAACATTAATCGTAGCAATTTTTACTTTGGTAAAACTCATCACGGGATAATGGCAGATCAGGATAATTTTTTTGAACGAGTATATGAAGTAGTTCGTCAAATCCCTGTGGGAAGAGTCACGTCCTATGGATCAATAGGAAAATTTTTAGGAGCTGCAAGAAGCGCCAGGATGGTCGGATGGGCTATGAATAGTGCCGTAAATTTTGAGGATATTCCTGCACATCGTGTGGTTAATCGCAATGGCATCCTTACCGGGAAACATCATTTTAAAGGTACTAACTTGATGCAACAATTATTAGAAAGTGAAAGCGTTGTAGTACATAATGATCAGGTGCAGGATTTTGATAATGTATTTTGGGATCCTATGAAAGAATTACAGCGTGATTCCTAGACCAACAAACCCAGGGGATATATTTATTGATCCCACCGCAAGGTTTTAATAGCCTGCATTAAGATGACATCGGTTGATATGTACGTTACTCCGGCATCAAACGATGAATAGAAATTTCTGCATAAAACTTTATACATTATACCAGTCTGCAGCCCTAATACAGTTATTAGCAAAATCAATCTTGATATTTTAAGAGTCGGGAGTTTAGACGTATCTTTGTATAAAGAATTTTTCCCGTCAAGCGGAATAAAATAACCGTAGTGAATATAACAAAAGAAGAGGTATTTAAGGCGCTTTCAACGATTACAGTAGCAGGTGAAGGAAAGAACATGGTGGAGGCTAAATCTGTCAAAAATGTTGTGATCTTTGGTGACGAGGTCGAAGTAGATTTAGTGCTTTCAACGCCGGCGATGCACATTAAAAAAAGAGCCGAAGTAGATGTGATGAAAGCGATTCATGAGCAGGTCTATGAAAAAGCAAAAGTTAAAGTCAATATTAAGATAGAAGCGGCCGCAAAAGAAAATCTTAATTTAATTAAGGGAAAACCAATTCCAGGGATTAAAAATATCGTCGCCGTAGCGAGTGGTAAGGGAGGCGTTGGTAAATCTACCGTTACTGCTAATCTGGCTATTTCAATGGCTAAAATGGGCTTTAAAGTAGGAGTTTTAGACGCAGACATTTATGGACCGTCTATTCCGATTATGTTTGATGTATCGACTGAGCGTCCATTGGCAGTTAACGTAGAAGGCAAGTCAAAAATGAAACCTGTTGAAAATTACGGGGTTAAGGTTTTGTCTATAGGATTTTTCACACAACCTGATCAGGCTGTGATCTGGAGAGGTCCAATGGCGGCTAAAGCATTAAACCAGATGATCTTTGATGCCGCCTGGGGAGAACTGGATTTTTTACTATTGGATCTACCACCTGGAACCGGCGATATTCATTTGTCGATCATGCAATCATTACCAATTACAGGTGCAGTGATAGTGAGCACACCTCAAAATGTCGCCCTTGCTGATGCTAAAAAAGGGGTAGCAATGTTTAAACAAGAATCAATTCAGGTACCGGTACTTGGGATTGTAGAAAACATGGCATATTTTACCCCTAAAGAATTGCCTCAACATAAATATTATATTTTTGGAGAAAAAGGTGCTGCCTACTTAGCAGAAGATCTGGGCGTTTCTTTATTAGGTGAAATTCCATTAGTTCAAAGTATACGGGAAGCAGGAGATATTGGCAGACCGGCAGCATTACAAGAAGATACTCCCACACAAATTGCGTTTGAAGAGTTGACCAAAAATGTCATTCAAGAAACGGTAAAGCGAAATGATGCACTGCCTCCTACCGAAGCGATAAAAATAACTACCATGGCAGGATGTGCTGCTGTAACGTCAAAATAATATGAAAACTGCAGAACTTAAAGAAAAAGTAGAAGCTGCCCTACAGGAAATCAGACCATTTCTTCAAAATGATGGCGGTGATATTACCTTGCTGGGTATAGAGGACGGTCGCTTGGTAAAAGTACAATTAGAAGGAACCTGTGTGGATTGTAGCGTCAATCAAATGACCCTAAAATCAGGCGTTGAGATGACCATCAAAAAACACGCACCCCAAATTGAGCAGGTAATTAATGTAGAGGCGTAAGAATGATTAAAACAGATATTCTCATCATAGGCGCTGGTCCTACAGGACTTTTTGCTGTTTTTGAAGCAGGATTATTAAAATTAAAATGCCATCTAATTGATGCCTTGCCCCAGCCGGGAGGTCAATGCGCAGAAATCTATCCTAAAAAACCCATTTACGATATTCCAGGTTTTCCTGAAGTTCTTGCAGGTGATCTTGTTGATAATCTCCTGGAACAAATTAAACCTTTTGACCCGGGTTTTACCTTAGGAGAAAGAGCTCAGGATATAGAAAAGCAAGATGATGGTTCATTTATCGTAACCACAAATAAACGTACTAAACATCATGCTCCTATAATAGCTATCGCCGGGGGATTAGGTTCTTTTGAACCCAGAAAACCCATGATTGATAATCTCAAAGCGTTTGAGGATAAAGGAGTAGAATATATCATTAGAGATCCCGAAGTTTACCGAAACAAAAAAGTAGTTATTGCCGGAGGTGGCGACAGCGCGTTAGATTGGAGTATTTTCTTATCAGATGTCGCAAATGAGGTAACATTGGTGCACCGTAGGAATGAATTTAGGGGAGCTTTGGATTCTGTAGAAAAAGTGCAGGAGCTTAAAAATTTAGGAAAGATTAATCTAATTACTCCGGCAGAAGTCATTGAAGTACAAGGAGAAGATAAGCTTACAGGAGTTACCATTAAGCGTGGCGAAGAAAAGATCAATTTATCTGTAGATCATTTTATTCCGTTATTTGGGCTTTCGCCGAAACTGGGCCCTATTGCAGACTGGGGCTTAGAAATTGAAAAGAATGCTATAAAGGTAGATAACACGCTGGATTATCAAACCAATATACCGGGGATTTATGCCATAGGTGACGTAAATACCTATCCCGGAAAATTAAAATTAATTCTTTGTGGCTTTCACGAAGCTACCTTGATGTGCCAAAGTGCCTACCAAAGGATTTTTCCAGATAAGCGCTACGTGATGAAATATACTACCGTTAGTGGTATAGATGGATTTGATGGTAGTCGCAAAGAAGCCGAAAAAGCTGTTGTAAAGGCGATTCAGTAATGAGTGATATCAAACTTGAAATTATAGATCGTGAGGGACAAAATCATAACGTATCCGCTCCTACCGATATGGCGATGAATCTTATGGAAGTGATTCGATCCTATGAATTGGCAGAAGAAGGAACTATTGGTATTTGTGGTGGAATGGCAATGTGTGCCTCATGTCAATGTTATATACTCTCAGATCATTCACTGCCTGAAAAATCAGACGATGAGGAAGCTATGCTTTCTGAAGCATTTTTTGTTGAAGAAAATAGCAGGTTAGGCTGCCAGCTTCAAATAAATCAAGAGCTGGAAGGGCTTAAAGTACAAATAGCTCCGGAAGAGTAGTTGATTAAAAAGCTTCCGCAATATTTAAGTAGAGGTTATTTGTATTTTCTCCAAAGCCATAATCCACCCGAAGATTAAGTTTTTCCTTTTGATCCAATAAAAATCGAATGCCTATTCCTGCATTGGGCTTTACATCTCCAATATTAAAATCGCTGGGATGTCTAAATACTTCACCGGCACCCGCAAAACCAACAAATCCCCATCTACTGTTTTTAATATTAAGCCTATACTCAACCTGAGCGGCCATTAAACCACGATCAACAAATCTTCCCTCCCTATATCCTCGCATGATTTCACCGCTTCCTAATAAAGCTAGTTCTCCAAAGGGTACATCTCTGTTAGAAAAATAACCAAGAACTTGAAAAGCTAATACGTCCTTACGTTTTGAAAATGGAGTTAAATAATGGCGAACATCAAAGCGCGTCAATTCAAATTCGTTCGTTCCTCCTAAAACTTTTCCGTAAAATCCGTGGGTAAATTCAATATACCAGCCTTTACTGGCATTTAAAATATTTTCCCGATCATCATATAAAGCTGCAAATTCTGCACCGACAGAAGTTGATCCCAGATATCCTTCAGGCTGATTTGTTTCCAGAAGACCATCTTCTTCAGTAGTTACATTATAAATTCGGTTATAGCGCACACCTCCGCCCAAAAACAGATACTTTAAAAAAGCTCTTTTCAAAACTATAGGTTCTACGGTGAGCTGATAATAGTCATATTCTTCTTCATTTTCTTTAGGGGAATCATTTCCTATTCCAAAATATAACCTAGGATAATTTTGAAATAGAAGATTACCTGTAATCACCCACTTTTCTTGATTGGTAAAAACCTCAAATCCTGAGTATAAGATAAACTGATTGTTTAAGGTGTATTGTATTGTTGCCGGCATATTAGAGGTGCGGGTTTCCTCACCAGAGCCTTTGAACTTAAAGAGATATTTGGCCCCAACGCCAAAACCAACATTGGTTTCAGGAGAGTAACTAATAACCGGAGCTGTAATGAGCTTTGATTTATATAATGTACTGTCTTTAGCCGCAGCTTTCTTATTAGGATGAAATGTAAAAATTTCTTTGAGCTCTTCAATTTCTTGTGCACGTGCATGCTGAGAGCCAATGATAAAAAACAATAACAATAGTAAAATCCATTTAATTTCAAACCAGTTCTTGAGTAATCTGGCTTGAAATGATGCAGGTAAAAAAAATAAAGTCTGGGGCATTAAAGCTAATTAAATTAAAAAATTAAAAATAGCTATAACCATTCTGCACTCTTATCCTGGCAGAGTATATTAACAAAAATATAGGAAGGAATGATGGAAATTCCCAATAAGCTGTTAATCAATTCTTTTTCCAAGGTATTATATTCCTTAGAACTTATCTATAGGCGTAGGACCTTCAAGAAGAACTCTAACAATTTGTAGCGTTCCATCATCCTTAGTTTCAATGTGCCATTTGATCAAGGAAATTTCACCTTTATCGATCTCTATCCCCGTAATACTCCTGGGATGTACGCAGCTTCCTGTATTGAAAAAAGCAATATCGCCCGGATCTGGAAATCTGGGGCGGTGGGTATGACCTATGATAGTTAATTTATTTTTATTTTCAACAATCCATTGCTTTGTACGTCGTTCTACCTTAACTAATTCCCGGTAATTTTTCGCAGGACTCGTAGGATCAGCAATACCTACAATTTGAAGAGGTTTCCAGAGGACACGCACAAGAAATCGATTAATCCGCCATCCTACAGAATTCATAAATTCAGCTTGATGACCATGTGTGAGAAAAAGCTCTTTATCGGTCTCTTTATATGTGAGTACAATGGCTTCAGGAAAAGATATTCCTGGGAATAAAGGTTTGTCTTCCCCTAATCTTCTATCAAAATAAGAGTATAGATGTTTTTCGACATAGCGCTGATTTTTAAGCGCCATATCGTGATTCCCATAAATAATATGCAATCTATCCTCTTGATAAAAACGTTGAAGTAAATCATGTACATTTTTATGGGCACGAAGAATCGTGTCAAAATCTATATTTTCCCAAAGCTCTGTCCCATCTCCTAATTCAAAATAGGTAAACCCCTGATCGTAATAGTGCTTAAGTGCGTGAAAATAAGTGTTTCTATTATTGGCAAAATCATCGGCAAAACTATTATCCCCACGGTGACAGTCACTAAATAAAATAAGTTTGTCTGTTGAACTAAATGCCAAACGTTTTGCAGACTGGTAGGCTTTTGTAAAACGTTTTTGCGAAGACATAATTGGCTTTTGCCCAAATGTACTTAAAAATTGTAGCCTACATTAAACGAGATAATTGGAATAGGTGCAGCTCCTCCGCTACTGTTCCAGTAAGCTCCTAGACCAGCTTCAAAAGCAATATTCCAATGTTCTTGATAATTTCGTTGTAAGCCCCATACTGGTCCAAATGCACTTAAGTAATTCTCTTCAGCATCATCATCACCTACGACAAAGTAGGTAAGATACTTAAGCGCAAAGAAATTTCCACTATTGAATCGTATGTCTTTACCATCAGCTAATCGTTTTTGAAAGTTATAATATTGACGAAACTGAAGATCTACCCATGGTAACCACACGAAATCAGTTTCATCTTCATCATTAAATTCGTCTTCATTATTGACGCTAAACCCAAACAAAAAAGCCCCTTCAGCAACAAGAGTAGTTGTTCGTCCTAAACCAACTTCTCCTTCTATACCAAATGGGAATGCTTTTATTTTAAATAAAAATTTTTCGACTCCCGGTTGAGTTGAATCATTTTGGGCTACAGTTGAATTAGAATTTTGGCCGTTCGATAGTAGTGCTGACGTAAATGCCAGCATAAGTAAAAATTTATTCATGAATGGTGTTTATTTAAATGCGTTAAGTCCTGTGATGTCAAGGCCGGTAATGAGTAAGTGAATATCATGAGTTCCTTCATAGGTAACCACACTTTCTAAATTCATCATATGTCGCATAATGCTGTATTCTCCGGTTATTCCCATTCCGCCCAACATTTGTCTTGCTTCGCGGGCAACTTTTAAGGCCATATCCACATTATTTCGTTTTGCCATCGATATTTGAGCAGACGTAGCTCTATTCTCGTTTTTTAATTGTCCTAAACGGTAGGCTAAAAGCTGAGCTTTGGTGATTTCTGTAATCATTTCAGCCAGTTTTTTCTGCTGTAGTTGAAATGCACCTATAGGTTTACCAAATTGTATACGTTCTTTAGCATAACGCAACGCGGTGTCGTAGCAATCCATAGCTGCACCAATAGCACCCCATGCGATTCCGTATCTGGCAGAATCAAGACATCCTAATGGAGCTCCCAAACCACTTTTGTTCGGCAACAGATTCTCTTTGGGAACTTTAACGTCCTGAAAAATCAGCTCCCCAGTAGCCGAAGCTCTCAAAGACCATTTGTTATGGGTCTCTGGTGTAGAAAATCCTTCCATGCCTCGTTCTACGATGAGACCATGAATACGTCCTTCTTCGCTTTTAGCCCAAACTACAGCAACATCACAGAAAGGGGCGTTAGAAATCCATAGTTTTGCACCATTAAGTACGTAATGATCTCCTGCATCTTTAAAATTTGTGGTCATTCCTCCCGGATTAGAACCATGATCGGGTTCTGTCAACCCAAAAGATCCCATTAATTCTCCAGAAGCTAGTTTAGGCAGATATTTTTTTCGTTGTTCTTCATTACCGTATTTCCATATAGGATACATCACTAATGAAGATTGAACAGATGCCGTAGAACGAACACCAGAGTCGCCACGTTCAATTTCTTGCATGATCAGTCCATAGCTTATTTGATCTAATCCAGCACCACCATATTCTTCCGGAATATAGGGGCCGAAGGCTCCAATATCGGCCAGACCCCCAATAATTTGTTTGGGAAACTCAGCTTTTTGAGCCGCCTCTTCAATAATTGGTGAAACATCACGCTTCACCCATTCTCGTGCTGCATCACGTACAAGTTTATGTTCGTCTTGTAAAAGATCATCAATTTGATAATAATCTGGTGATTCAAAGAGGTCTGGTTTCATAGTCAATAAATAAGTTGAGCAAATCTAAGCAATACTGTAATGGTGAGCAATACAGAAAAGTCGATTTAATACTTGTGGAACCATTACATTTTCAAATAAAAATCCTTGACCAAATTAAGATAATCTTCCGTATACTGATGCCTTTCAATTTCTAACGTCAGCTCTTCCTCTTTAGGTATTTCCTTACGGAAGCTAAATTCAATTGCACTGCGTTTAATTCTACTTTCTTTGTTTCCGCGTACGCGAAGAATATTAGAAGGATGTAAGTTTACCTGAAGCGCGCTATCGACTAGTTCATCTTCCCTTGACTTCGGAATAATTACTGCAAAGATTCCGTCGGTACTTAGTAACTTAGACGCACCTTCAACCAATTCATTCAATGGTAAAGAACTTGAAAACCGGGCTTGATCTCTACTAACATCACCAGTGGTGTATTCCTTATCGTAGAACGGCGGATTTGAAACGATAAGATCGTAGCGATCTTCTACTTCGTCAACATACTCTGCAAAACTGGCATGATAGCAAAAAAGGCGATCGCCCCAGGTTGAGCGTTCAAAATTTTCCACGCACTGTTCAAAAGCATCTGCATCTAATTCGATGGCTTCTATGTAGGCTTCAGGAAATCGTTGTGCTAATTGCAAAGCGATGACTCCCGTGCCTGCACCAACATCCAGAATGTTTTTTGGATTAGATTCTTTTCCTGCCCAAGCGCCCAATAAGACCCCATCTGTTCCAATTTTCATGGCACATTGGTCTTGATGAACGCTAAATTGCTTAAAGTGAAAAGGCTGAGTCATTAAAAATATGTCCTCCTTTTGGATGAAGGACTAAGAAGGATTCACGTAGAGTTCGATTAAACCTTCAGGACAAGCAACATGAATTTCTCTATTGACCTTATCTACTGTTGAAATCAGATCATCATTTATTGGAATCAATACCTCGGTCCCGCTATGGTCAATTTCAAATAAAGCTTGGGCGGGGTTTTCATTCACTCCGGTGATCGTTCCAACTTCTCCAAAAGCTTTATCATGGACAGTAAACCCTATGATCTCGTGGTAATAAAACTGATCCTCATTAAGTTGCGGCAGCTCAGAAAGTGGAAGGTAGGTTTTAGCCTTAAATAAATCTTCGGCATCATCTTCTGTATCAACTTCTTCAAACTTTATGCGTAGTAGAGAGGATTTGTGAAGGGATAGTCGTTCAATAAAAAATGGAACCAGATTGTCGTTAAATTCGACATAGACTGATTCCATTTCTGTATATTCTTCAGGAGTATCGGCATCTACTTTTAGTAATACCTCTCCTTTAAAACTAAATTTCCCTACGATGGTTCCAAGATAGAAGCATTCTTCTTTTGTCATCGCAGCGATAAATTTATTCTTCTTCGCTGGCAGCGTTTTCTTCGGCAGCAGCGGCTTCGGCTTGTTTCGCCTCAGCTTCAGCTTCATCTTGTGCGGCCTTAGCTTCAGCTTCACGTTTTTCGTTAACAGCCTTTTCTGCCGCAAGAGCTTCTGCTTTCGCGTCAGCTTCAGCTTTAGCTAAAAAATCTTTTTTCGCGTCAACTTTAGTTCCTTTTTCTTCTAACCAAGCATTGAAACGTTCTTCTACCTGATCTTCAGTTAAAGCACCCTTTTCAACACCTTTTACCAGGTGATGCTTCAATAAAGCACCTTTATACGATAAAATATTGCGTGCTGTATTGGTAGGTTGAGCACCATTTTGTAACCACTTTACAGAATCATCTATATTTAATTCAATGGTTGCAGGATTGGTAGTAGGATTGTAAATCCCTAATTTTTCAAGGTATTTACCATCTCTTTTTGCGCGCGAGTCTGCGGCTACGATCCAGTAAAAAGGTTTACCTTTTCTACCATGTCTTTGTAATCTAATTTTTACGGGCATAATGATTAAATTTTGAGGTTCCCGACCTCGGTTATTAATTTTTGAGTGCGCAAAGATACAGTATTTCAATAAACTAGCAAGACAATATACAATACTTCTTTTACCAAGGGTTTAACAGATTGTCGGCTACTCTTAGTTAAATTCTCTTAAGAACTGCTAAACCCTGTTAAATCCATTGACAACAGGGGTTTCTGATGTTATATTGTTTTTGAAATTAATTATGAACGAAAAAGAAAGACTATGAGTTATTCAGAAAAAGTATCAAGTAAATTAAATGATCTATTAGCCCGAAATTATGATTCTGAAAAAGGATATCAAGAAGCGGCTGAAAAAGTGGAATATGGAGACTTAAAAGCCTTTTTTAAAGAGAAAGCTCAAGAACGTTACGATTTTGGTCATGAAATAAAAGAAGAAATTAGAAGTTTTGGGGAATCTCCAGAGAAAGGAACTTCAATAGCAGGTGACGCGCATAGAGCGTGGATGAATGTAAAATCCTTATTTTCTCAAAATGACAAAGAAGCAATGGTAGAAGAGGCTTTACGCGGTGAGACAACCATGTTAGAGAATTATAATGAGGTATTAGAAGAAACTAACTTACCACCTTCAACACGAAATGTGTTAATTAAGCAACGAGACGCCATTCAAGGTGCAATCAATAATAATAAAATGTATGAAAACATTGTTTCATAATTAATGTGCGAAACAATTGTTTCGAGAACCATCCGTCAGCAGGCGGATGGTTTTTTTTGTGCGTAATATGTTTATATCTTCCAACGGCTTTTAGTGGCTAAAGTTGTAGTAAGTTTCTATTTTTAAAGGCTGAATTTCCCCTTATGTATTTAATTTTTGATACCGAAACTACCGGCTTACCCAAACGTTGGGATGCCCCTATCACAGACGTTGAAAACTGGCCCAGGTGTGTGCAGTTGGCATGGCAGTTACATGATGAATTGGGGAATGTTATAGAGCACAAGGATTATCTCATCCAGCCCGAAGGATTTAATATTCCATACGATGCAGAGCAGATTCACGGGATTTCTACAGAGCTTGCGCAAAAAAATGGAGTTCCATTAGCACAGGTGCTGGCAGAATTCAATGAAGCTATGCAAAAGACCACCTTTATTGTTGGTCAAAACCTTGGTTTTGATGTCAATATTATGGGAGCCGAATTTGTTAGGGATGAAATTGAAACTCCATTAACTAGTATTCCTGTTCTTGATACGTGTACAGAGACCACCGCGCAGTTATGTAAAATCCCGGGAGGTCGGGGCGGTAAGTTTAAATTGCCCACACTAACAGAGCTACATCAATACCTTTTTAACCAACCCTTTGCCGAAGCCCACAACGCAACGGCAGATGTTGAGGCTACAACGCGTTGTTTTTTAGAGTTGATCAGGATTGAAGTCTTCACGCTAAAAGAGCTTCATCAAGATGCTGACTATTTTGAACGATTTAAAGAAGTAAATCCGGGTCAAATTCAGCCGATTGGCTTAAAACACGTCAATCTTAAAAAAGCTTCTAAAAAACTTAAAGAGCAACAGCAAAAGGCATCCGCACTAGAAGGGATTTCTTCTCAGAAGATTCAAGAGAATATTGCAACGCTTCAAGACGCACCCTTTGTTCATCTGCATAATCACAGCCAGTACTCTATCCTGCAATCCACCATCAATGTAAATGGGTTGGTTAGTGCTGCCGCAAAAGAAAAAATGCCGGCAGTCGCTTTAACAGATCATGCTAATATGATGGGTGCGTTTCATTTTGTGAATGCTGTAAAGCGTCATAACAATGCAGTTGCGCAGGCTAAAAAAGAAGCCAAAGAAACAGGTGAAGAGGTTAAACATCACGAAATCAAAGCTATTGTGGGCTGTGAATTTTTTGTGTGTGAAAATCATCTGGACAAATCCCGAAAAGACAATGGCTATCAAATTGTTTTGCTGGCAAAAAACAAGAAGGGCTATCACAATCTGGCAAAAATGTCTTCCATCGCCTATACCGATGGATTTTACTACGTACCAAGAATTGACAAAGAAGTCATTTTAAACTATAAAGACGATATCATCGCACTCACCGGTAATTTGTACGGTGAAGTTCCCTCAAAAATATTGAACGTAGGTGAAAAGCAAGCCGAAGAAGCACTTATGTGGTGGAAGGATGCCTTTGGCGAGGATTTGTATGTAGAATTAATGCGTCACGGTCAGGAGGATGAAGATCGAGTGAATGAAGTGTTGATATCGCTTGCGCGGAAGCATGACCTCAAGCTAATCGCATCCAACAATACCTATTATACAACCAAGGAAGAAGCGAATGCACATGATATTTTACTGTGCATCAAAGATGGCGAAAAGCAAGCAACACCCATAGGTCGCGGAAGAGGGTACAGATACGGCCTAAATAATCAGGAATATTACTTTAAGTCGGCTGAAGAGATGAAAACGCTCTTTAAAGACATCCCTGAAGCGATTACTAACATTAGCGAAGTCGTCGATAAAATTGAAGCCTTTGATTTGGCACGGGATGTACTGCTGCCGAAGTTTGAAATTCCACAGGAGTTTGTTGTCGCTCAGGATGATGAAGATGGTGGTAAGCGCGGTGAAAATGCATATCTCAAACACATCACCTTTAAAGGAGCTCAAGAACGTTATGGTGAGTTAACCCAAGAAATTAAGGAACGTATTGACTTTGAACTCTCTGTCATTGAAAAAACGGGTTACCCGGGGTATTTTCTTATTGTAGAAGACTTTATTCGAGCAGCAAGAAATATGGACGTGTCGGTGGGACCCGGTCGTGGTTCTGCTGCGGGGAGTGTGGTAGCCTACTGCTTAAAAATTACCAATATTGATCCGATCAAATACGACCTGCTGTTTGAGCGTTTTTTAAATCCTGATCGGGTGAGTATGCCAGATATTGATATTGACTTTGATGATGAAGGTCGAAGCCGGGTGATGGACTATGTCATTGAAAAATACGGCAGTAAACAAGTAGCGCAAATCATTACCTACGGCACCATGGCGGCGAAATCGTCTATTAGAGATACCGCCCGCGTACTGGACCTGCCCCTAAACGACGCAGACCGTATATCAAAACTCATTCCCACCATGGCGAAATTGGGGAAGATTTTTGATGTAGATGAAAAAGTGCTGCGGAGTAAGTTTAGGGCAGAAGACCTTCAAAAAATCAATGAATTACTCAATATTTCTGAAGGCGAAGATCTGGAGGCCCAAACCGTGAACCAGGCTAGAGTGTTAGAAGGATCGGTACGAAACACCGGGATTCACGCTTGCGGGGTAATTATTACGCCAGATGATATTACCAACTTTGTGCCGGTAGCCACTGCAAAAGATTCAGATTTGTACGTGACCCAATTTGATAATGCAGTAGTAGAAAGTGCCGGGTTGCTTAAGATGGATTTTCTGGGATTAAAAACCCTAACTTTAATCAAGGACACTGTCAAGATTGTAAAAGCACGACTGGATATTGACTTGGATCCTGAAAACTTTCCGCTTGACGATGAAAAAACCTATGAATTATTCCAACGTGGTGAAACAGTAGGCATATTTCAATACGAATCTCCCGGGATGCAAAAGCACATGCAAAATCTCAAACCCACCGTATTTGAGGATCTTATTGCCATGAATGCACTCTACCGTCCTGGTCCTATGGAATATATTCCCAGCTTTATTGCCCGTAAACATGGTGAAGAAGATATTACCTACGATTTACCTGAGATGGAAGAATATTTGGCAGATACCTATGGGATTACGGTTTATCAAGAGCAAGTGATGCTCTTGTCTCAAAAACTGGCAGATTTTACTAAAGGTGAAGCCGATGTATTGCGAAAAGCCATGGGAAAAAAGCAAAGGGCGGTACTGGATAAAATGAAGCCTCAGTTTATTAATCAGGCTTCTGCGAAGGGACATGATGCTGAAAAATTAGAGAAAATCTGGAAAGATTGGGAAGCTTTTGCGAGTTACGCCTTTAATAAATCTCATTCAACTTGTTATGCGTGGATTGCCTATCAAACGGCCTATTTAAAAGCGCATTACCCCGCAGAATACATGGCTGCAGTACTTTCAAATAATATGAATGACATCAAGCAAGTGACCTTCTTTATGGAAGAATGTAAGCGCATGAAGTTAAATGTGTTGGGGCCAGATGTTAATGAATCTTTTAGAAAATTTTCAGTTAATCAAGACTACGCAGTACGGTTCGGGATGGCAGCGATCAAAGGAGTTGGAGGAGCCGCGGTAAAAGCTATTGTAGAAGAACGTAAAGAAAACGGTCCGTACAAGTCTATTTTTGACTTGGCTAAGCGGGTAGATTTAAGAGCTGCCAATAAAAAAGCCTTTGAGAACCTAGCACTGGCAGGAGGCTTTGACAGTTTTGGAGATACGCACCGTGCACAGTATTTTCACGATGAAGGAGACGGCATTATCTTCTTAGAAAAGGTGTTGAAATATGCGTCAAAGTTTCAGGAGAATCAAAACTCTGCTCAAGTGAGTTTATTTGGTGAAGCGAGTGAAGTTCAAATTCCTGAACCTACCGTACCGCCTTGTGAGGATTGGAGTACGATGGAAAAACTAAAGCGAGAAAAAGAAGTGGTGGGGATTTATATTTCGGGCCATCCATTAGATGATTTTAAAGCCGAAGTAAAGTATTTTTGCAACAGCGCATTAGATAGTTTTTCTAATCTGGAAAACTACATCAATAGAGAACTGACGTTCTGCGGTGTAATTACAGACGTTCAACATCGGGTAAGCAAAATGGGGAAAGGCTGGGCGCTTTTCACCATTGAAGATTACAATGAAACTTTTGAGTTTAGAATATTTGGAGAAGAGTACTTAAAATTCAGGCATTTTTTGGTACCGAATAGTTTTGTGCACGTAAAAGCCTTTGTCAAAGAGGGTTGGACAAATAGAGATACTGGAAAAAAAGGAGATCCCCGTATTCAGTTTAACGCGTTTAAACAGCTTCAAGATGTAATGGATTCATATGCCCGAAAATTAACCATTAAGCTGAATGTAGATGAGTTGGCTTCAGAAAAAATTTCAGCCTTAAAAGAAACCTTTTCAATACATAAGGGGGATCATCAAGTAAGTTTTGTAGTGTATGAAATGGAAGATAAGATCAAACTCACCATGCCCAGCCGAAAACAAAAAGTAAAAATAAGTCAAGAGTTATTAGAAGAACTTAACGAACAGAATTGGCATTATCAATTAAATTAAATGCCAAGGTTGAACTTATATACGTATAGTCATTAACAATACTGGCTGTGTAAGGTTTGGCAGATTATTTGACTAATATTGCAGTAGAAAACAATAATTTAAAAATATATATTATGGCATTAGAAATCACAGATGCAACATTTGAAGAGACCGTATTAAAAAGTGATAAACCTGTATTAGTTGACTTTTGGGCTGCCTGGTGCGGACCATGTCGTATGGTAGGACCTATCATTGATGAGCTTAGTAAAGACTTTGAAGGGCAAGCCGTAGTGGGAAAAGTCGATGTAGATGCCAATCAAGAGTTTGCAGCTAAGTATGGTGTTCGTAACATTCCTACTGTTTTAGTGTTTAAAGATGGGGAAATGGTGAATAGACAAGTGGGTGTAGCTCCTAAAAACACGTATGCAGAAGCGATTAAAGCAGCGATGTAGGTCAAACTGATATAAAAAATAAGAAAGACTGCCAACTTGGCGGTCTTTTTTTGTTTCAGTAGTGTTGTGGGGTTTAGTAAGAATAGATATCTTGTTGAATAGATGAAGTTAAGAGAAGAGGTCCAAAAAGCAGGAGGGTTCATTCAGCTGGAATTGTTGGTAAAACAGGTGGTTGAAGGATTTATTTCTGGAATTCACCGTAGTCCCTTTCATGGTTTTTCAGCAGAATTTGCAGAACATAAGATCTATAATCAAGGAGAAAGCACAAAACACATTGACTGGAAATTATACGCTAAGACTGATCGCTTATATACCAAGCGATATGAAGAAGAAACTAATCTAAGATGCCATTTGATTGTAGATAATTCTTCTTCGATGCATTATCCAAAAGTGCAACAGCAATCTTTGGAAGAAATGAACAAAATTGGGTTTTCTGTAGTAGCTTCGGCTTGTATCATGCAGATGCTCAAAAAGCAACGTGATGCAGTAGGCCTGAGTATTTACAGTGATCAATACGAATATTTTGCGCCAGAAAAAGGCAGTGAACGTCACCACAGGATGTTGTTAGCGCAGTTAGAAGATGCTGTTTTATTTCCAAAAAAAGATTCGCCTACAGATACCTATAAATTTCTGCATCAAATTGCAGAGAATATTCACCGTAGGTCTCTCATTTTTTTATTTACAGATATGTTTCAGGCAGATGTGGCGCGTGATGAGTTGTTTGAGGCGCTTAGACATCTAAAATATAACAAACATGAGGTGGTACTATTTCATGTGTTTGACAGTAAAACCGAACAGAACTTTGAGTTTGCTAATTCGCCCAAACGTTTTGTAGATGTTGAAACGGGGGAATTCATCAATGTATATCCAGATAACATCAAAGAAAATTATGAATCTGCCATTAAGGAGTATTTTAAAGCGATACAGCTTAAATGTGCGCAGTATAAAATCAAGTACGTAGAAGCAGATATTCAACGTGGATTCAACAAAATTTTGACGACCTATATGGTGGAACGTCAGAAGTTTGGCGGGTGATTTTTAATTCAGTCAAAAAAATTAAAAAAAATGATTTGTAGATCCTAAAATCTACGTTATATTTGCCACCGCTTAAGGCGAAAAGTTCATTAAAATATTGGTCTGGTAGTTCAGTTGGTTATCCCGAAGTTTCGGGACTGCCTGTCATCCCCAACGGATTGGGGACGAGTTCGAGTACATCGAACGACATCAGATCAGAATAGTTCATTAAAATATTGGTCTGGTAGTTCAGTTGGTTATCCCGAAGTTTCGGGACTGCCTGTCATCCCCAACGGGTTGGGGACGAGTTCGAGTACATCGAACGACATCAGATTAGAGTAGTTCATTAAAATATTGGTCTGGTAGTTCAGTTGGTTATCCCGAAGTTTCGGGACTGCCTGTCATCCCCAACGGGTTGAGGACGAGTTCGAGTACATCGAACGACATCAGATTAGAGTAGTTCATTAAAATATTGGTCTGGTAGTTCAGTTGGTTATCCCGAAGTTTCGGGACTGCCTGTCATCCCCAATGGGTTGGGGACGAGTTCGAGTACATCGAACGACATCAGATTAGAGTAGTTCATTAAAATATTGGTCTGGTAGTTCAGTTGGTTAGAATACCTGCCTGTCACGCAGGGGGTCGCGAGTTCGAGTCTCGTCCAGACCGCAACAAATACTCGCGAAAGTGGGTGTCTTTTAAATGAGGTTCCTCCTTTAGAGGAATAAACGATGTTGTGTTGTCCCTATTTGTTGGGGCTAGGTTTAGAAATAAACCAGTGAGAAGCTTATCCTAAACGGATGGGCTTTTTTTGTTTTAGGATATATATTCAGTTTATATTATATACTCTGCCATGTTTGACATCTTTTACAAGGGATACACAGGTGATCTTGAAAAAAGACTACTTGAGCATAATAATGATAAGGGTCGTTATACTAAGAATAAGGGGCCTTGGAAAATTGTTTACACGGAAACATTTTCTAATAAAACTGAAGCATTGAAGCGAGAACGAAGTTTAAAGAAATATAGTAAGAAACAGATTTATCAGCTTATATCTTCATTAGAAAACTAAGATCCGCCTGTCATCCCCAACTCGTTCGGGACGAGTTCGAGTCTCGCCTCTACCCAACTTGTTGGTGTACCCAGACCGTCCCCAATAAATTGGGGATTGTGTTGTCCCTATATATTGGGGCTAGGTTTAGAAATAAACCATTGAGAAGCTTATCCTAAATGGATGGGCTTTTTTTGTTTGGATTAGGAATGGATATTTTTAGTTTCTAAAAAGGATTCATAATCAGAATGACTATACGGTATATTTACTACGTATAGTAATTCAAGCTTTTAATTTGCAGTAGATTAAACCATTTTTTGTAGTCAATCCCCCTGTTAACTTCCCGTTAATAACTCGGTCAATATTCCAGAGTCTTCACAACACATCCTGCCTAGACAATTCATAATTTTAAAGTGCATATACTAACCAAATGATGCACGCATTATGGATGACGATCAAAGACCAATATATAGAATAGCTTTTCTAACGCTTCTTTTTAGTTTATCACTCGTGTTTTCTGTCCAGGCACAAGAAGAAGATCGCAGACTAAAAAAGCCCAATAGAAAATTTGAAAATTTTGAATATGCCTCAGCCATTAAGGGATATGAAAAATGGCGTGAAAAAGGACTTAAGAGTGAAGAGTTGTTTAAGAAATTAGGCGACTCTTATTATTACATCTCAGATTTTAAAAACGCTGCGATGGCGTATAGTGAGTTATTTAAACTTACAGATGATGTTGAGCCACAGTACTACTACCGCTACGCTCAAACCTTGAAAACAGTTGGGAATTATGAACTATCAGATGCGTACACCACCAAATACAACAGTAAAGTAGGGGCAGAAGTACAGGCGGCTAAGTTTGTAGAAAATCCAGAAGATATCGAACGCATCAACAGCACACGGGATTATTATAAAGTACAAAGCCTTTCCATCAATTCAGAATTATCAGATTTTGCCCCTTCGTTTAATGGAGATAAGTTAGTATTTACGTCAAATAGAATTCCTAAAGATGCCAAGGTTGTGGTACATAAATGGAACAATCAGCCTTTTTTAGAGCTCTATGAAACTGTATTTGATGAAGATGGAAATGCGGGTGAGGTGTACTATTTTGATAAGAACATCAATAGTAAATACCACGAATCTACTACAGCGTTTACCAAAGACGGCAGATTTTTATATTTCACAAGGAGCAATTATTTTGATTCAGAATACGGTGAAAGCGACACCGGAGCCAATTTGCTAAAACTCTACCGTGCCGAAAAGGTGGGTGATGAATGGACTAATATTTCAGAGCTTCCGTTTACCTCAGATAATTATAATACCGCGCACCCGGCCTTGAGTCCAGATGATAAAAAGCTGTATTTTGTTTCAGATATGGAGGGGTCGCTGGGAGAGTCAGATATTTTTGTGGTAGACATTAATGAGGACAACACCTACGGCACACCACAAACATTAGGGAATGTAATTAATACTCCCGCAAAAGAAACTTTTCCGTTCGTAAGCGAGGATAACACCTTGTATTTTGCTTCAAACGGTCATTTGGGATTAGGAGGACTTGATATATTTTCGGTAAAAATTATTCCCGGGAAAGTTAACAAATACGGTAAGGTGGTCAATATGGGAGAGCCCATTAATGGCGCATTTGATGATTTTTCATACATCGTCAATGACAAAACGAACAAAGGATATTTTTCTTCTAATCGCCCCGGTGGGATGGGAGATGATGATATTTATACCTTTACCAGAAATCGTGATAAGACAAAAATCACCAATAGGTTTGATGATAAGGTCAAAAACTTAGGTGAAGCTAAAACCGATACGGTTTACGTGAATGTTCCCGTGATCAAATATGTAAGTGGCGGCGAAGACCTGGCCAAGGAATTAGGCTTAAATACGATTTATTTTGATTTAGATAAATGGAATATTCGTCCAGATGCTGCCCGTGAGCTGGATCGTATCGCTGCAACGCTTAAAGACAATCCTACCTTAGCCATTACCATAAACTCGCATACCGATAGCCGTGAAGACCACAATTATAACGTGCGTTTATCCAAGCGTCGTGCAGATGCAACGCTAAACTACCTAAGAAATAAGGGTATTTCACAACGCCGATTAAAAGCCGTAGGATATGGCAAAATTCTCTTAGTGAATGAATGCGAAACCGGTGTACGCTGCAGCGAAGAAAAACACCAGGAAAACCGAAGATCAGAATTTGTTGTAAACGGCAAATAAAAATTCGGGCGCTACCCCAATAATTGGGGTCAGGCTTTCCGCTATATCTTTAGTGCCGTTTGTTGCCAAACACACTAAAGGATGCCGCTTCAATCCTTAGCGCAGAACCCTAAAACTTAACATTGAAATTTCAATTCCCCTAGCATCTTTTTATATTTTTAAGCTAAAATCATATCCATGATAGAAGATAGCATCAAAAGCAGAAGATCTGTATTCCCCGCACAGTACGATCATATTCCCATCCCCAGGGAGATTATAGAAAAAGCTCTAGAAATGGCAAGCTGGGCTCCTACCCACAAAAAAACAGAACCCTGGCGTTTCAAAGTGTTTCATTCTGCGCTAAGTAAAAAGGATCTGTCCGAATTTCTCTCTACTACCTATCAGGATATTACCCCCAATTTTTCCGTATTTAAGCAACAAAAGATTTCACAAAAAGTTGCTCAGTCCGGTTGCGTCATAGCGATATGCATGAAACGTGATCCCAAAGAAGTTATACCAGAGTGGGAAGAGATTGCAGCCGTTGCCATGGCCGTTCAAAACATGTGGTTGTATTGTAGTGAAAACGGAGTGGGCTGTTATTGGAGCTCACCCAAGTTGATGAATTACCTGCACGAACACGTCACGATGGAAGATGGCGAACGTTGTTTAGGTTTTTTCTACATGGGGATGTTTAGCGGTGAATCTTTAGAAGGTCAGCGCACTTCTATTGAAGCTAAAACGACTTGGGTCTAAGTTAAAAAAGACCTTCGCTATGTTGAAACAGCTTGTACACGTATAGCCCAAAAAACACACAGGCGGTAAAAAATGACACGAAGGTTGAGGCTAAAAAGCCTAAAAAAGAACCAAAGGCAGCTTTAGTAGCCGTTTTTCGGTCACTTTTATTAAAGACCAGTTCACCTATTAATGCACCCAAGAAAGGACCAATGAGTATCCCAAAGGGAATGGGAGCAATCACGCCCACAATTAAGCCTACGGTAGTACCTATGGCTCCGGCTTTACTCCCGCCAAAGCGTTTAGTTCCTGCGGCCGGGATTACATAATCCAAGACGACTAAGGTAATAGCTATAAAAAATGTAATTCCTAAAAAAGTATAGTTCATCGGTACAGCATCGGTGAGATGGAGCAGGAGTAACCCAACCCAGCTAATCGGTGTACCGGGTAAAACCGGTAAAAAACTACCTAGAATCCCGATGACACAACAGACCAATCCAATAAGCGCTAATGCAATATCCATATGATTTTATTTTCTAAAACGAAGATAATCAAAGTGACGAAGTAAATTTTATAACTAAAAAATTAGTTTAAACTAAAAATTTAGTTATATTGCACAAGAATTAAGAAGTCTTGTGCTATCCTGAACTTGATTCAGGATCTAGCAAATGTATGGACTGGATTACAAATAACACTCCCGACTACTTTTGGGAATAATCTAATAAGATCCTCAGTCAAGCTGAGGAATAAATATGAAACAACTCACTAAAGCCGAAGAAGAAGTCATGCATATCATTTGGGATTTGCAAGAAACCAATGTAGCTGCAATCATTGAACAATTACCAGAGCCCAAACCTGCCTATAATACAGTTTCAACCATTGTACGCATTTTAGAGGCGAAGGATTTTGTGGATTATAGAAAAGAGGGTCGCGGACATGTGTACTTCCCAAAAGTATCCAAAGAGACGTATAGCAACGCCACGATGAAAAAGATGATGAACAACTATTTTGATGGAAGCTTTAAAAGTATGGTGTCGTTTTTTGTGCAAAAAAACGACATGGATCTATCGGAGTTAGAAGACATTTTAACCGAAATTAATGCTAAAAAGAATAAGTCATGATACGTTATACTCTTCTTGTGGTTTTGTTTCAGGGAATTTTCTTGGTGTTTTACCAATTACTTTTGCGCAAAGAGACTTTTTTTACTGCAAATAGATGCTATTTACTGGGCAGTTTAATCGCCTCTTTCATATTGCCATTTTTGGAGTTACCATCTATAGCTGCTCAGGTAGGAGATGCTGCCGTGATGCTACCAGAGGTAGTTTTAGGGAATTCAACTAACGCATCGCTAGATATTCAAAAGGGATTGGTCGCGGCTCAACCTTTTTCCTTTAGTTGGTTTGAGGGGTACTTGATTGGAGTTACTGTAATGCTGCTGTTGTTTATTCAAAAATCTTTCCATATTTACAGCCTGTATAAGTCTTCTAGAGTTTTTACTAATGGAGAATTATTTGTTGCTCAGATAAGGAATTCTGCTGAAGCGTTTACGTTTCTCAACACCATTTATATGGGTACTCAAATCGCTCCACATCACCGGGATCAAATTCTTGCACATGAAAAAGTGCACGCCCGTAAAAAACACAGTTTTGACCTGTTATTTCTTGAGGGGATTAAGATAATAAGTTGGTTCAACCCTTTGGTGTACGGCTACCAGTATTTTTTAAAAGAAGTGCACGAGTTTCAGGCAGATGCGTTGGCCATTCAGCCTACTCAAAAAAGAAGCTATTATGAAACGTTGCTTCAGCTCAATTTTGGAGTGACTAACATCTCATTTACAAATACATTTTTCAATCATTCATTCATCAAAAAACGAATTCTTATGTTACACAAATCAAACACCCCCACTTGGAAATCTTTAAAGTTCGCTGCTCTCATACCGGTCTTGGCTCTAATGTTTTTTGCGGCATCCTGTACGCAGGAAAAAACACTATCAGATACAAAGCAAACCAGTACTGAACTGCAAGAAGAGATCCTCCAGCTACTAGAAGAAAATCAGGAAAACCTTAATGATCGCAAGTTAGAGAATATCAAGTCCTTTATCAATACTACAGTAAATAATAGAAGTGTCGAAGTAATCGAAGTTCATGAAGTTGAAGAAGCTATGGGCAATCTAAGCGTTCCATTTTCGGTGATTGAGAAAGTTCCGGGTTACCCTGGCTGTGATCAAAATCTACCCAATGTAGAGGGTAAGAAATGCTTTAATAATAAAGTTTCCACTTTAGTTCAGCAGGAATTCAATCATGATCTTGTTGAAGATTTACCTACTGATAAAGAACATCGAGTTTTTGTTGCGTTTAAAATTGATAAAACAGGTCAAATAATAGACATTAAAGCAAGAGCTCCATCTAGGGAGTTAGGAGAGGAAGCTGAACGCGTAATCGCATTATTACCTAAAATGACTCCGGGAACACAAAGAGGTCAGGCAGTTGATGTGCTATATTCATTACCCATTGTGCTTCAGAATAAAGAATAAATGCGAAAACTCATTTTTAGTTTACTTCTATTTTTTAAGCTATCGGCTTTTGCACAACCTTCGGGAACCGCAGTAGCCGATAGCCTCTTCGCGGTAGGGAATTATACTAAAGCCATTACCGTGTATCAATCCAGTGCAAATTTTTAGGCGAAGACAGCACAACACATGGCTTCTGCCTATAAATCCTTGGGCGATACGCCAAAAGCCATTGAATACTATCAAAAGGCGATTGGAATGGATGATAACTTGGTCATTTCAAAAACTGACCTGGGTAAATTGTATAGCGCAACGGGCAAGCTTAAAAAAGCAGATAGTCTATTTACTCATTTATCGCAGGCATATCCAGATAATCCAAATTTTCAATTTCAGCTGGGGGTGGTGCGTCAAAAACAAAACGATACCACAGCAATCACCCAGTTTGAACGCGCTATTGCCTTGGATTCATCTCACCAAAAAGCATTGTATCAAGCGGCAAAGGCACACCTGATTTTGCGGAATTATTACCGAGTAAAAATCTTTTGTGAAACTGGATTTAAAACCTATCCCAATAATCCGGAATTGATCAATATGATGGCGCAAATGTATTTCATCAAAGGCTTTCACTTAGAAGCGATTGAATGGTTTGAAAAGTTATTGGCACTAGGAAAATCAGATAAGTTTATCCACGAAAAATTAGCCCTTTGCTATAAAGATGAGCACGAACCAGAAAAGGCTAGTATCCAGTTCAAAAAAGCTCTGCAATATGACAACCAAGACGAGAATTTATACTATGAATTAAGGGTGGCTCAAACTCAGCTTGAACAGTACGTAGAGGCTCAGAATAGTTTTGAAAAGGCAATCTTTTTTAAAGAAGTAACCCTGGCACCGGAGTATTTGGCACTTGCAGGTTTATTCCAGCGGCAAGAAAAATATAAAGAGGCTATTGAACATTATAAACTGGCGATTAGTGAATCACCAAGAAATGCATTCGCACATTATCGCCTTGCTATTGCTGCCGATAATTACTACGCTGACAAGAAATTGGTGCTGTCTTATTATGAAAATTTTAGAAATGAGTTTGAAGACAGCAAACGAAATGGCTATATCATACAACTCGCCAACCGCCGTATTAAAATGTTAAAGGAAGAGATTTTTTTGAGTGAGGGGGCTAAGAACTAGATTTAGCCTAAGCCCCTATAAAAATCTATTGTGATTCATTACTTTTAACCCGTGAAAAATTGGTGGGTCTTTTTACTATTTCTTCTATTGAATGCATGCAAAGAAACAAGCTTGCGCAAAGTCTCTAGCGAAGAAATTCTGCATGAAGAAAAAGCCGGCATGGATTGGGATAAGGTAGAAAGCTATCCTGCATTTAAAGATTGTGGAGAAACGAATGATTCTGCGGTTAACAAGCGATGTTTTGAAGAGCATCTCACCCGGCACGTCCAGACAGTGTTAGAAAAAAGAAAGGAATCTATTCGTGCTTCGGTGAATGAAACAGCCCAACTTTACTTAACCGTATCAAAAGAAGGTAAGACGAAGGTGGATTCGGTAAATATTTCGGCAGCGCTTAAAACTAAAATTCCGTTTTTAAAGGAGTTATTACTTGGCAGCTTGGATAGTTTGCCGCAATTGCAACCCGCATTAAAAAGAGGTATTCCGGTTAAAACTGCTTTTACTTTACCGGTGACTATTTCGACAGATTAGTGCTTAAAAGTCCTGCCTTTCCAAGAATATCCTAAGAAAGAACTTAACGCCACGTAAATGGTGATAAAAGGGTGAAATAGGATAATTTTCCACTGATGTTTAAACAGATCTTGCTGCCCCAATTGTTGCGCCGCTCTAAACAATAGCAATTGATCTGCCAGGGATTTAATTAAAAAGAAGTAGCCCAAAAAAATCCAAAGCCTTGACCAGAAAAAGGCTGTGACAAATAGCCCAATCAAAGAAACATTCATTAATAAGACTATGAGTCCGGTGAATTTTGGAAACCACAGTGTATAGGAAGATGTTTTAGCCGCCCAACGCTTACGTTGTTGTGTAAATGCTGAAAAACTGGAAACAGTTGGAGTAGAAACGGTTGCTTCAATAGCATTTAAATAACTTATTTTCTTGCCATGAGAGAGAAACTTCTGGAGTAAAAAGACGTCATCCCCACTAGCGATGTTAGCGTTACCCTCAAAACCATGAATCTCCAAAAATGCTTTTTTATCATAGCCTAAATTGGCTCCATTGCACATTAAAGGTTTACCAAAGCCAAAAGATCCCATCGTAACTCCTTGTAAACTCAAAAAGTCTAGCGCGTCGTAGATGCTTACCCATTGAGACGGATCATATGAAAGTGTAACGGGTGCAACAATCATGACAGGCTGTTCTTTCTGCAGCAATGCATCAAAATGAGAAAGCCAATTTGCGGGGAGTGAAACGTCAGCATCTGTAGTGATAATAAAATTCCCCTTTGCGGTTTGAACGGCCGTGGTAATCGCGTCTTTTTTTGGAGAAATACTGCTGCGCTGATTTTCTACAATGTTGAAATTTATCTTTTGATCAAGATGTTGATTGATGAGGTCTTGCGAATGATCTGTAGAGGCATCATCTACAAAAATCACTTCGAATAAAGTGTTGGGATAGTTGAGAGATAATAGCGAGTTGAGAAGATCTTCCATACGCTGAGCTTCATTCCTAAACGGTACGATGATACTAAAATGCGTCTTAGGCGTTAAACGTATAAGGTGTTGATTAGGAATACGATGTATGCCGAAAGCTAGCCCAAGGATCAACACAGCATACGTGATGCAGACCAATAAAACCACCCAGATCATGGATAGGTTTTTAGTGTGGTCGTGGTGATTGAAAATAAGCCTAATAGTATGCTACCCACGATCGCCGGAAGAATAAAATTAAGTCCCCACATCAACGTAGTTGCACAAAGAACAGCCAGTTCCTCTGCCCCCATAAATGTAAATATGCTGATAGCAATCCCAACTTTTAGTACTATATCAAACATGGATAAAATAGGTGTAATGGAACTGATCAAATAGGTTAAGAAGATGCCACTCATCACTAAGAGATAAGGCAGCTCTACCTGAAAAATCAGTAATAAAAAATAAAACTGATGCGCAAATACCAGGTACCTCAAAAGACTAAGATGTAAGGTGTTTTTCTTTATGTTGCGCGGAGTCGTTTTTAAAAACAACCGAATTCGATCTACAGAAAAATGCTTAAAGGCCGCTGCGATGTTCCAAATAACATGTTTTAATCCCCATAGGACTGCTAGAAGTGCGCAAATTGCCAAGACAACATAAGCTAGATACTCATAGTAGAAATAATAGGTAAAAATTCCGCAGCCAATTGCGCCAAAAATCAATGTAGCTCCCATTTGCTGTACATTGCCGTAAAAGGTGAGGAACGAGATTTTTTTTCGGTGACCAGCATCTGCATAATAGGCTTTTGCAGTATATTCTCCGGCTTTTAGCGGCGTGATAATAGCTGCTGCATGACCTACTAATGCGATAAAGGCAGTTTGAGCAAAGGAATAGGATTGTACTATGCCAGACAATAATTGCCATTTTTTAATTTCAAGCATCCAGTTTAATACTGTAAAAAGCAAAATTCCGGTTAAAAATAATCCGGAAATTGTGGACGTGGTGTCCAATTGATTCAAGATGCTATCAACACTAATTTCTTGTTCGCTTACGCGGAAGAAAACAAACGATATCACTCCAATAGCAATGAGTAATTTGATTGCTCCAAAAAAGAATTGCGTAGTTTTGCGCTTAAGCATAAACAAATAAACGAATAAAGCTGAAGCCCACCGTGTCAAAATCTGAAAAAATTATCCTTGGGATCGATCCCGGGACAACTATTATGGGGTTTGGACTCATCAAAGTGGTGGGAAAGAAGATGGAGTTTATTCAGCTGAATGAATTGCTGCTTACCAAATACAAAGACCATTATGTCAAGCTTAAACTCATTTTTGAACGTACTATCCAATTAATAGATACCTACAAACCAGATGAGATTGCGATAGAAGCTCCGTTCTTTGGTAAAAATGTGCAGTCCATGCTTAAATTAGGTAGAGCACAGGGAGTAGCCATGGCTGCCGGACTATCACGTGAAATACCCATCACAGAATACCTTCCTAAAAAAATAAAAATGGCGATTACCGGTAACGGAAACGCCAGTAAAGAACAAGTAGCAAAAATGCTACAGAGTTTACTGGGCTTAAAAACCTTACCTAAAAATCTGGATAGTACAGATGGTCTCGCCGCGGCGGTGTGTCATTTTTATAACAGTAGCAGGGTAGAGATTGGAACCTCCTACACAGGCTGGGAAGCTTTTGTAAAGCAGAATTCCCCCCAAGCCCCCAAAGGGGGAGCCCAACGTAGCAATACGGTTATTGATTTAAGAAAAAAGAAGAATTAAAGAGCTGAACGTTGACCAAAGTCCGTAATGATAATTCTGGTAAACCTTCCCCTTCGGGGAGGTCTGGAGGGGCTTCCGGTATTTACCTCCATATTCCTTTTTGTAAGCAAGCTTGTCATTACTGTGACTTTCATTTTTCTACTTCGGTAAGAAAAAAGGGTGAATTAGTGAATGCGCTGTGTGTTGAGTTGGAGCTAAGAAAGAAAGAAGCCCAAGGAGCGATTGAAACCATTTATTTTGGGGGTGGCACGCCTTCACTGCTCTCTCATGCTGAGTTGAACCAGATTTTTGAAACCATTACACAACATTACACCTTAGCCCAAAAACCGGAAATTACATTAGAAGCCAATCCAGATGATCTTACTGCAGAAAAGCTTCAGGACTTATCGCAAACACCCATTAATCGATTGAGCATTGGAGTACAATCTTTTTTTGAAGAGGACTTACGCGTGATGAACCGTGCCCACTCTTCCGCGGAAGCGAAAAAAAGCATTGAGTTAGCCAGAGAATATTTTGACAACATTAGTATTGACTTAATCTACGGCATGCCTAACATGTCTACAGAGCGGTGGGGGGCCAATATAGCTCAGGCGCTGGCATTAGGAGTTCCGCATATTTCGGCCTATGCCTTAACCGTAGAGCCAAATACGGCCTTGAAGAAAATGATTGAAAAGCAGTTAGTGTCGCCCGTAGATGACGATGCAGCCAGAGAACATTTTGACATATTGGTAGATACATTAACCCGAGAAGGATTTGATCATTACGAATTTTCAAACTTTGGGAAACCAGGGTACTATTCACAGAACAATCTGGCCTATTGGATGGGTAAAACCTATGTAGGTATTGGACCCTCTGCACATGGATTTGATGGAAAACACAGGTATTGGAATGTAAAGAATAACACCAAATACATTAAAGCTATAGCCCAAAATGAATTGCCGCATGATGTGGAAACCCTCACTAAAACAGATCAATACAATGAATATGTGATGACCCGTTTACGCACGCAGTACGGCATTTCATTACAGGAAGTGAAGGAGAAGTACGGCAAAACCTATTATAATTATTTGTTGAAGCAGGCTGAGCCTTTAATTGAAGATCATTTGTTGTTTAGAGATGAGGATATCATTAAGGTGAGTACCCGCGGAAAGTTTTTGAGCGACGGGATAGCGTCAGACTTATTTTTAATTAATTTGAGTTAAATATAGCATGTTAAAAGACTGCTATCATTCATATCATCGTAATAGTACAATATTACAATGATGCGTTTTTTGGGCTGTTTCACCGTCATTTACCGCAGTTACATCAATAGAAAACATTCATTCCAGCAATTCTACGTATTTTAGAGATGTCTATATTGATACGCCCTATGATTGCAGAGATTACTTGTAAAATAGAAATCACTTACAAGCAAATAATACTGGGATTTTAAAAGTAAGAAACCTAATTAATAATCTTGACAGAAAGCAAACTACATAATCTTTATAAAACGATTGGATATTTTCTGATTGCAGTAAGTCTAATTTTGATTTTACTCCCCATTGATAGCTCATCAGTTCAAAACAAATATGGAATCGTTTTAGCCATGAACATTGGTTTTCATATGTTTTATCATATGATTAGTATTGTGCCATTAAAACAATTGAATTGGGTTAAAGACAATCCAGTGTTACAAAATCTTGCTTTCAAAGGTATTATGGTAATGTCCTTTTTTATGCCTATTGCATGTATTATGGCTTCAATTATAATTATTATAGATTCATTTTCAAATCAAACATATTACAAGCTGACGGTACTATTAGTATTCTTGGGAGTAATACTTGGAGCATTTAAACTAAATTTGAAATTAAGGAGCTGGAGAGAAAGCGCACTACAACAACGGGCATAAAAAAGCAACAGTGGCTCTGTTAGAGGAGTGCATAAATTGAAGATGATCGTCAAATATTTAAATTTGACTTTATAATAATCCTAAAAGTTAGTGTCATTTCACAAGCTAAGTTTCATAAAAGATCAATACATATCATGATTGCAGAGATTACTTATAAAAACAGAAAAATTACCATTGATCTTAATAAACCCGTAGATTTATCTATTCCGCTGCGAGATGGAGCTAAGAACCCTTTGGTTTGGTATCAAAATCCGCCTAAAATGACGCCCGTTAGGCAAGATGAAGACACCTATTTGGTTGAACAAGGAGCTGCAGTTAATTTTAGAGACATCTATTTTAATCCGCATGCGCACGGCACGCATACCGAGTGCTATGGACACATTGCTGAAGAGATTTATTCAGTCAACAAAGCCTTAAACACTTCTTTTTTTATGGCAAAGGTTGTTTCACTGGTGCCCGAAACTCATGGTGATGACCTGGTATTTTCTAAAAAGCAGTTGGTAAGAAATCTTAGACCGGGAGAGACACAGGCACTTATTGTACGCACCTTACCCAACACCTCAAAAAAGAAAACACGAGATTATAATCATACGAACTGGCCCTATTTTTTAGAAGAAGCGGCGCGTTACCTGCGTGAAAGTGGCATTTCGCATTTGCTGGTTGATCTCCCTTCGGTTGATAAAGAACACGATGATGGCCATTTACTGGCGCATAAGGCATTTTGGAACTACCCAAACACGCCGCGAAGAAGTGCCACGATAACTGAATTAATTTACGTGCCTAACAAAGTGAAAGATGGGTTTTACATGCTCAATTTACAAATTGCACCCTTTGAAAATGACGCCACTCCCAGCAAACCTATTATCTTTGAACTGGACAAGGTAATTGTGCAATCTTAATCTACTAGCATGGAGTTTTTATTTATAGGTCTTGCAGGCGGCGGAATTATCGCTTACTTCTTATTCTCCTCCTTTACGCGGCGTTCTAAAAAACCAAAGGCCGAAACCCAGTCCGTCATATTAATGGAAAGAATTAGAACAGTCTGTAAGTTTATTACGGTAGAAGGCGATTTCGCAGAAATCTACCATTATGAAGATGTCAAAAACAAATGGGTTAATTTGCTTTTGGGAACTAAAAGAGCTCTAGTACTTATTGATGCTAAGGCGCACATAGGTTTTGACCTAACCAAAATAAAAATGGATGCAGATCCAAAAAATAGAGTAATCAAATTGAGTAATTTCCCGGAACCGGAAC
Source organism: Gangjinia marincola (assembly GCF_039523415.1). NCBI lineage: Bacteria > Pseudomonadati > Bacteroidota > Flavobacteriia > Flavobacteriales > Flavobacteriaceae > Gangjinia > Gangjinia marincola. Next base: position 78,287 of record NZ_BAAAFG010000015.1, on the reverse strand, counting down.
TTATGACTGTTGAAACCGATTTTAAGTACTATGACAAACGCGAAGGCTGGGCCAATCCTTTTTCTTCTTCAGATCTTACTGAGATCAACCGTGAAGCTAAGCAACATATTATTGATAAAATTCCCAATAGCGGACTTTTAAAAGAAGCTTCTCAACAAGCACTAGAAACCATCCAGCTGATGGAAAAACTGGTGGAGACTATTAATTGGAAACTGGATTACACCGCCTTATTGGATCAAAGTCCCAACTTAGAGATTCCCGAAAAGAACGCCTGATGCACATAGAAGAATTACGCGAATACTGTTTGGCTAAAAAGGGGGTTACAGAGTCATTCCCGTTTGATAATGATACATTAGTGTTTAAAGTGATGGATAAAATGTTCGCGTTATTTTCACTAGAGCGAATCCCGTTAAGTGTTAATTTAAAATGTGATCCAGATTACGCCATAGAGTTACGAGAGAAGCATGATGGATTGATCAATCCCGGCTATCACATGTCTAAAAAACATTGGAATACGGTGATCGTTGATGGTCAGCTTTCAGAAAAACTCGTTCGGCATTTAATCAATCACTCCTACGATTTGGTGGTAAGTAAATTACCTAAAAAGGTCAAGGATCAATTCAATTCGCTCTAAACTATGCCATCTTCCAATCAGTTTCATAGAGAGCAAATTACTACGCATCTTAAAAGATCACGCCTTTTAAAAAAGAAATTAGTCATTTCAAGTACCTTAAGAGGCATACTTTTCATAGCATTATTGACTGCAATGTATTTTGCTTATCCTAATGCAAAACTCGTCATTGGTCTACTCGTAATGGGCGTAGTACTATTTTTAATTCTTGTAACACGTCATGACAACATAAAATCTAAGCGCAGATTGCATCAAAAAATCATAACGCTAAGCGAAATGGAATTGCGTGGATTGAAAGGTGATTTTTCCACTTTTTCAGGGGGAAAGGAGTATAAAAATGCGCACCACTATTTTAGTCATGATATCGACCTGTTTGGAGATCATTCTTTTTTTCAACAGGTGAATAGAACAGGTCTTCCTAAAGGCGGAAAAGTCCTGGCAAATTTGATAACCTCAAATGCGGTAGAAAATATTAAAGAAAAACAGAATGTTGTAAAAGAGCTGGCAGCGATCCCGGAATGGAGACAACTTTTTACGGCACATGCACAACTAGTACAACCGGAAGAATCACCAGAGCGCATCCTTAAGTGGTTGCGGGAATATACCTTCTTCACCCCTAAATTTACTAAGGCCTTGGTTTATGGCTTTTCGGCTGTTTCCGTGGCATTACTCATTGGTTATTGGGCAGATGTACTCCCCGGAAAATACCCTTTAATTTGGTTTTTTATAGGTTTTGGAATAAGCGGAAGATATTTTGCAAAGGTCAATGCGATTTCCTCTAGGACCTCAAAAGCCCAAAGTACGTTTCGTCAGTACTATCAGTTGATTGCTTTAGTAGAGCAACAGGAGTTTAAGAGTAACCCTCTAAAGGATCAACGAGAAAAGATCATTTCAACTTCGAAAAAAGCTTCAGCTATTTTAAAATCTTTTGCTAAACGGTTAGATGAACTGGATCAGCGCAATAATTTTTTGATCGGGATTTTTGGAAATGCGTTTTTACTTCGGGATTTGTATAAAGCACACCAAATAGAGCATTGGATCAAAATGCACCGTGATAAAGTAGCTCAATGGTTTGATGTTATCCCATTTTTTGACGCATATAACAGCTTAGCAAATTATGCGTTTAATCATCAAAATTATACCTATCCTATTATCGTAAATGATCATACAGTAATTAAGGCAGTGCAACTCGTTCATCCTATGATCGACCCGGCAGTAGCTGTCCGTAGTAATTTTCACATTAACACGGGAGAATTTTTTATTACTACGGGAGCAAATATGGCGGGTAAAAGCACATTTTTACGCACGGTTGGGCTGCATATTGTAATGGCGAATGTAGGTCTACCGGTCTGCGCCGAAAAGTCTCATTACCATCCCATAAAGCTCATCACCAGCATGCGTACGACGGATAGTTTGACAGATGATGCAAGTTACTTTTTTAGTGAATTAAAACGTCTCCAGTTCATCACCGAAGAAATCCAAAAAGACCGCTACTTCATTATTTTGGACGAAATTCTCAAAGGAACCAACAGCACAGATAAAGCCGAAGGATCTGCAAAATTTGTAGAGAAATTGGTACAAAGTAAAAGCACGGGTATCATAGCTACCCATGACTTAAGCTTGTGTAAAACTGCCGAAAAATTTGACCGTGTAAAGAATTATTACTTTGATGCGGTGATCAAAAATGATGAACTTTATTTTGACTATACCTTGAAGGAGGGAGTTTGTTCCAATATGAATGCATCTTTCCTTATGAAAAAGATGGGAATTGTTGATCACTAAAATCTATAGCCAATGACATTAGAACAAGACTTAAGAGATCGCAGCGATAATACCTGTGAAATTTGTGCCAATACGACAGATTTGGACATTTATAGCGTTCCTTACAGTCCTATGGATGGCGTTGAAGCTCATCTTTTTTTATGTGAAACGTGCCAAAATCAAATTGAGACCCCTCAACAGCGAGACCCCAATCACTGGCGTTGTCTTAACGATAGCATTTGGAGTGAAGTGCCTGCAGTAAAAGTCATGTCCTGGCGTATGTTATATCGGCTCAAGGCCGAAGGATGGCCGCAAGATTTGTTAGACATGATGTATTTAGAGGATCATGAACTAGAATGGGCAAAAGCCGCAGGCGATGTACAAGAAAAATCGGAAAGAATTATACACCGCGATAGCAATGGCGTCATCTTAGAAGCCGGAGATAGTGTGGTCTTGGTTAAGGATCTTAAAGTTAAAGGCTCCAGTATGGTGGCTAAACAGGGAACCGCCGTTAGACGTATATCGCTGGATCATGAGAATGAGAAGTATATTGAAGGGAAAGTGAACGGTCAACAGATTGTGATCATCACAGATTATGTCAAGAAAACATAAATCCCTGCGAAAGCAGGGTTCTTATTAACGATTTACTTACTAACTACAATAAAAGCATCTACTCCCTTAATCCTCTAAGTTAAACGCTTTAGTTGAAAGATTCACCACGGGATTACTCTTGGCAAATTCTTTAACATGTATGTTAAGGCTCTCGTTATTTTTGATGAGGTCAATCGCCTTATCAGAGGTGATTGATTTATCATTGTAAAAAAAGACTGCATTTTGTTTGGCCATACTAACGATAAGGTCCAATGGCTCTGGAGGGACAGGTGGTAGCGGAAAGCTAACACCATCATCTCTTTCTCGAATGATTTGACGTCGTTTTGTCATCGTTGTGGTCTGTTGTTCGCGTTGTGCCATTATTTGTGTTCTTCTAGCCTCTCGCTGTGCCATGATGACTTCTTTTCTTTCTTTTAATTCTTCTCGCTGAGCTTTTTTTTCTTCACGTGCTTCTTCTCTCTGTTCCATTAATTCTTCTCGCTTAGCTTCCGCTTCTTCCCGTATGGAATCTCTTTTTTTAAAAAGTCGTGCTCTTTTTTCCTTAAGTGCTTCCACCTGTTCTTTTACTTTGCGTTCTTCTTGAGCACCTAAGGGACTTCCATCCTCATTGTAGTAGGTTACTTGACCATTAAGGTTTGACGTTGAGGTGTAGGTTGCGCCATCAATAGTTACTGTTCCAGAAATTTTTCGATTCGATTCGTAACGCTTCTCTGCAATGTTGGTTGAACCTTTTAACGGAACAGGAGGTGGTGGTGGGGGAGGTAAGAATTTATTATTCTGGGTTGAGGCAAATATAATTTTATGCTTTGGATAAGGTTCTGCACTTTTCTTTTGTTGAGGTGTCATGCGACTATACACATCTTTAAAGCCCTCATAAACGCTCTGTCTTATTACGATATCAGGATTCACTGTTAAATCTTTTGCCAGCGTATTATAAAACTTCACTTCTTCTGGTGAAGCCTTATCATTATTCCCTTTTTTGGATTTAATTGGTGAAACGGGCGGCGGTGGAGGTGGTGGCGTATAACCAGAATTATTTTTAATCGGCGCCGGAGCTGCCGGTGCAGGAGGCGGTGGAGGGGGAAGCATAGACCGGCCTGATTTTTTATAGAGTTGGGTTTTTTCAAATTCAGCTTCAAGGCGATTGAGAAAATCCCTGTCGGCATTTTTGGTATTGACGCGAAACGAGAAGTTTTCAAAATCGGCTGCCGACCAGTTTTTGGTTAGCGCATCAACTTTTTTGACAAACTTTTTAAAGGCAACTTTTTCTCCATTAAGGTAAATGGTTTCGTTTTCTATGTTGATTTTGATGAGTTTATCCTGTATTGAATTTTTTTCAAGCTTACTAGGGATTTCAGAATGATTACCCTTAGATCGTATAATTTCTTCGTCTGGCGTGACGATTCGATGATAACCGTAGTTAGAAAACACGTGTTGAATGTAGACTAAATCATCATACGTTTTCTCTTTGTTGGATGTAACATGAATGTTCATGATTTTATCGCGATCCTGTTTAGTAATATCTGTATGAAGAGAAGCGATAAAATTAGCCAGATTATCTTTTTTAACAATGACATTATCTACCTGATAAAAGGTATCATCTAAAATTTTTAGATTAATACTTCGGGCAGTAAGAATATGCGCGTTTGATACATCGTACGCGCTTGGTTGAGCGACTATTTTTTCGTTAAAAAGATAAACGCATAGTGCGATAATGGGGATTAAAAAGCTTACTCGAACGATCAGCTTTTGACGGGAAAAAGAGTGGGATAACATAAGGATTCGTTTTTTAAGGGATGAATAATTAAGTGGACTTTCAAGTCCGGTCTGATGAGGACCGCTTGCATGACATAAAAGCAGGTGTTGATAGGTATGAGAATTGGAGGCTGTTTTTAACGCTTCCTGATCTGCTAGAAATTCGTGGTTTAGTTTAACCGAAGACGTTGCAATCCATACCATAGGATTAAACCAAAAGAGTACGGTGAGTAATTCCACAAAGAGTATGTCCAGGGAGTGCAACTGGCGAACGTGTGCTGCCTCATGCGCAATTACTTCTGGCGGAATAGCATTTTCTTCGTAGGATTTACGCGAAAGAAAGATCCAGGATAAAAAAGAATGCGGAACGACAGCTTTTGGCAAAAGTGATAATGCATAATGATGCTCTTTAACAGTGTAGCCGGTGTTAATCTTTTGGCGAATCTGATAGAGATTTCGTGCAAATCGTATTCCGAAAAACACTACTCCCAGTCCGTAGATGCTCCAAAGCATATGTTCTAATGGGAAAAGGGTTTTTTCAGGATCTTTTGGGTTATCTGTTAGTCCAGAAGAAGGGATTTCATACGTGGTACTAGCCGTAATCTCCTTAGCTAACAGGACTTCATTACTTGTATACGTGATGGTAATCAGCGGAATCGTAAATGAAAATACTAAGCTAGCGAGTAAAAAGAATCGTTTAAACTTATGCAGCGGCGTATTTTCCAGTGCCACTTTATAAAATGCTACTAAAAAGAGCAGGCATAATATGCTTTTGATGAGGTAGGGAGCGATCATGATCTTTTGTTTTTAAGTTGTTGATCAATGATAGTTTTAAGGTGCTCTAATTCTTTTTCACTCAAATTGGTTTCTTGGGTAAAGAAGGAAGCAAATTGACCTGCTGAATCATTAAAGAAATGTTTAATGAGTCCGTTAACGTGGTTAGAAAAGTAGTCGGTTTTTTTTACTAATGGGAAATACTGCCGTGCACGTCCTACCTGCGTATAACCTACAAATTCTTTATCCTGCATGCGCTTAAGCAATGTCGCCACGGTTGTAGAGGCAGGCTTAGGTGCCGGAAACATGTCTAACAGCTCCTTCATAAAGGCTTTTTTCTTTTTCCAGAGGAGTTGCATGAGTTGTTCTTCGGCAGGGGAAAGTGACATAGCTTCAAAATTAATTGCTCTACAAATGTAGAATAATATTTTAATTCTACAAACGTAGAGCGAAATTTTTTTGAAATAGATCTGCTCAGGTACGTTTTCGACGTTTAAAAAATCATTACAAATGAAGACTTAAACATGAGGGAGTAGTAAGCCCCATAACATTTGGCAACAAATTGAAACGAAAGTGGCTTTGGTATCTCTCGACAGGCTCACAACAGGAGCTTCACCACCAATTTTTTTATGTACTTAATGCTGTGAAGTATTTATAGAAATAGGGAATAGTTTCAATACCTTTAAGGTAATTCCAAATGCCAAAATGTTCGTTTGGTGAGTGAATGGCATCGCTATCCAGCCCAAAGCCCATCAAAATGGTTTTGCTTTCCAGTTCTTTTTCAAAAAGCGCCACAATAGGAATGCTTCCGCCTCCACGTTGCGGCACCGGTTTTTTGTTAAAGGTTTGTTCGTAGGCCTTTTCGGCGGCTTGATATCCAATATGATCTATAGGCGTCACGTAGGCTTGACCACCGTGGTGCGGAGTAACCTTTACGCTCACCGCATCCGGTGCGATGGCTTCAAAATGATCTTTAAACAGGGTGGTGATTTTTTTCCAATCTTGGTCCGGTACTAAGCGCATGCTGATCTTTGCGTAGGCTTTACTGGCGATGACGGTTTTAGCACCTTCACCGGTGTAGCCACCCCAAATCCCATTAACATCTAAGGTGGGTCTGATGGCGTGTCGTTCATTGGTGGTGTAGCCTTTTTCACCATACACCGCATCAATATCCAGTGCGTCTTTATATTCCTGAAGATCAAAAGGTGCCTCGGCCATTTTATTGCGCTCTTCTATACTAAGTTCCTCAACGTCATCGTAAAACCCGGGGATGGTAATGTGATTATTTTCATCATGCAGTGAAGCAATCATTTTTGCTAGTATGTTGATGGGATTGGCAACGGCGCCACCGTAGAGTCCGCTATGGAGATCGCGGTTGGGGCCGGTGACTTCAACTTCTACATAGCTTAGTCCGCGTAATCCTGTGGTGATGCTAGGCACATCTTTAGCGATCATACCAGTATCACTAATAAGAATAACATCATTTTTAAGTTTTTCGCGGTTCTCTTTGACAAAGGTCTCTAAACTAACGCTTCCTACTTCTTCTTCACCTTCAATCATGAATTTTACGTTACAGGGCAATTCTCCTTGTGAGGTCATGTATTCCAGTGCTTTCACGTGCATATACATTTGGCCTTTATCATCACAGGTACCGCGCGCAAAGATGGCTCCATCTGGATGTAATTTTGTGGATTTTATGACTGGTTCAAACGGCGGACTGTCCCAAAGCTCCACAGGATCTGGTGGTTGCACGTCATAGTGGCCATATACCAAAATTGTAGGAAGATTAGGATCGATCATTTTCTCTCCATAAATGATGGGGTATCCTTTTGTTTCACATAGCTCTACGTGATCGCATCCGGCTTTTTTAAGCTGATCTGCGACGGCCTGGGCTGTTTTAATGACATCACCTTTATAGGCAGGATCTGCGCTTATGGACGGAATTTTAAGGAGTTCGATGAGCTCATCAATAAAGCGTTGTTTATGTTCATTAAGGTATGTAGCGATGTCTTTCATGAAGTAATGATATTATGAATCGTAAAGATAACAAATGGATGTTTTTTATTTGGGATTTACAGAAGTTATGTATATTTGCACTCCGAAATTATTTTTGGATATGCAAGCGTGGCTCTCCTTCGCTAAAGTTTTGGAGAACTAATTTTGTAGTATTATTTAAGTAAATGCAGGCGTGGTGGAATTGGTAGACACGCTAGACTTAGGATCTAGTGCCGCAAGGTGTGAGAGTTCGAGTCTCTCCGCCTGTACTAAATGAAGAGCTTCTCGTTTTGCGAGAGGCTTTTTTGTTGAACCAATATTTTCTTTGAATCGCTGGATTAAGGAGAGACGAGAAGCCTGTCCCGCACTTGATGCGGGAAGTCTCGGAGTTTATGCTGAGCGAAGCCGAAGCACCTGTACTAAATGAAGAGCTTCTCGTTTTGCGAGAGGCTTTTTTGTTGAACCAATATTTTCTTTGAATCGCTGGATTAAGGAGAGACGAGAAGCCTGTCCCGCACTTGATGCGGGAAGTCTCGGAGTTTATGCTGAGCGAAGCCGAAGCACCTGTACTGAATGAAGAGCTTCTCGTTTTGCGAGAGGCTTTTTTGTTGAACTAATATTTTCTTTGAATCATTTATTAAGGAGAGACGAGAAGCCTGTCCCGCACTTGATGCGGGAAGTCTCGGAGTTTATGCTGAGCGAAGCCGAAGCACCTGTACACTTCGGCAGGCTCAGTGCAGGCTAGTTCGACAAGCTTCGGTTAATCGCTGAAGGTGTTTTTGTTTTTGGAATTTGCGATATATACTTCAGCCCTAACTTGTCCATAATCACATTTTCGTTTATTGTGTCTTAGGTACTACTACCCATAACCGGTTCATTCTCATTTAGTACTTTTGGACTATGAGTAGTACAAAGGTCAAGTTGTCCGCTTTCTTATTCTTATTTATTTCTTTGGTATCGGTTGGACAAGAGAAAGATAATGTTAATACGCTAAGAGAAGCAATTTTGAATGCTCAAGGAAAAGAAAAACTGGCGCTCTTAGATAGTCTCTCCCTTATCATCCAGTTTGATGCTTACGCTGGTTATGATACCATCGCTTGGCAAACCGTAGATTTGGCTTTAGAACTGGAGGACATGGAAACGGCCACCAATGTAATTAGCGAGTTGATTTATTATTTGGATGGTTATAAAAATAATCCTGACTCTGCCGTAACTATATATAAAAAATACCTCCCACTAGCACCCAAAATGCCAGACGATGATCGCACTAGATTCTATTTAAATACCTCAAATGTATATCAATATCAAGGGGACTACAAAAATGCAATACCACTGCTGGACTCGGCCACGAGGTACGCAAAGGTCTCAAAAAACCAAAAGCTTATTGGCTATGCGAATCTGTATAAAGGACAAATATATTCTTCTAAAGGAAAGTACGCCGCGGCCTCGCAACTGCTTAAAAAAGCAGATGACATATTTACGAAGGAACAGGACACATTTTATGTATTATCTGCAAGAAATGCGCTCTCTGTCCTCTACAGTCAGAACGATTTTTTTACAGAGGCTGAAAAAATGCGTAAGGGAATGATCCCTATCGCCATTAAACAAAAGGAATACGGATTTCTTTCTTCACTGTATGCTAACAGGGCTACAGATTTGAGCAAACAAGATAGGGTACAGGAAAGCATCAAAGAACAACTTAAATCTATTAGCTATATCCAGAAAACCGATTACGCAGATAGTTATAGTGCCGGTTATATAAGTTCGCTCATTGAAAAATACGTAAAGGCAGATAGTTTAGAGAAAGCTTCAGAATGGTTGGATTACCTGCAAGAAAACCCCAAATTGATTCAAACAGATCAAAACCAATGGTACTATAAATCTGCCTTGAAGAAATATGCCTTCGCCACTAAAGATTACGAAAAGGCCTTAGACTTAGCCATTGAAACCTTAACCAACAACAAAAGTCAAGTACAGGCTGAAGATGTCATGTCTTCTGAAAAATTTCTTTCTCAGGTATACGCTAAACTGGGAATGCCTAAGCAAGAGGCAAAGCATTTGAAAAATTATATTGCACTGAGTGACTCCATTAATAGTGTCAAAAATCTCAATGCATTGAGCTATTATCAAACCTTATATGAGACAGAACGTAAAGATCGCACCATTGAGCTGCAAGAGAATACCTTAGAGTTACTTGAAAAGGAAGACAGCATAAAGACCCAGTGGTTTACGATAGGTGGAATAACATTAGTTTCTTTGTTTGGATTTATCTTGCTTTTTCGAGCAAGAAAAGCAGCTAGAAAAGAACAAAGCCAACAAGCAGATTTTTCAAGAAGATTGATTCTTGCACAAGAAAATGAGCGTAACCGTGTGGCAAAAGATCTTCATGACAGCGTGGGTCAAAGGCTCTCCATGATTCACCGTAAAGCCGAACGTGAAGATCAACAAGAACTAGCCGTAATGACATCTGAAACGTTGGATGAGGTGCGTGAAATCTCTAGGGGATTATTTCCGTCATTACTCAAAAAACTAGGATTAACCAAAAGCATAGAATACCTGTTGTTAGACATAGATGAAAAAACCAATTTGTTCGTATCTCACCAACTTGATGATATGGATGATTTTTTTACTGAAGATGAAACCCTCAATTTTTACCGGTTTATACAAGAAAGCTTAACCAATGTGATAAAACATGCTAATGCAGAAACCCTGATCGTAGAAATAAAAGTTTACGGCAATGCACTACATGCTATGATAAAGGATAATGGAAAGGGCTTTGAGTTCACAGAAAAAAACCAACGTAAAAGCCTTGGTCTTAAAACAATGCAGGAACGCATTAAACTGCTTAGGGGTAAATTTTCTATTGTTTCTAATCAGGAGAAAGGAACATTAATTGAAGCGCACATCCTCAAATGAATTCAACAGCGACGATATTACTGGCAGACGATCACCCCTTGCTACTTTCTGGTTTAGAAGATGCATTGAGCAAACTTAATTATACCATTGTGGCGTCTTGTGAGGATGGTGCAAAGGCTTTGCATATGATCGCTTCGCTCCAACCTACCATAGCCATTCTTGATGTAGAGATGCCTTATCTTTCTGGTATTGAAGTAGTCCAAAAGTGCAAAGAGAAAAACCTCCCTACAAAATTTATTCTGCTCACTTCACATAAAGAAAAAGGCTTGATTCTGGAGACCAAAGAGCTTGCGATCTCTGGATATGTGCTTAAAGAAGAACCCTTAAGTGTAATTCATACGTGTATTCAACAGGTGTTACGCGGCGGAGTTTACTACAGTGAAATATTTGATACGGTCTTTAATACAGAAATAGCACCAGAGCTCCAGCGAATCACCTACTTAACCCCTTCAGAACGTACGGTGGTACGTCTTATCTCTCAAGGGCATACCTCTAAGAGCATTGCCGACTTGCTAAGCCTTTCTGTTAGAACTATCGACAATCACCGGGCAAATATCATTAGCAAGCTTGAATTACCTTCAAAGACTGATGCGCTTACCCTTTGGGCAAAAGAGCATAAAATTTTGATCAACAAATTTTAACTAGGTAGTCCTACTCATAATTCCTCGTCACTACTCATTTCATCCTGTAAATTAGGTGATTACATTTGGTGTATAAATTAAACCAAGTGGTGATGAGAACCTTATTGATGTTTGTTGTGATCCTTTTTTGCCCCTTAGCCACCCACCTGATTGCTCAGGTGGGTATCAATACCACAGATCCTAAAGCTTTATTAGATATTCAATCCTCAAATACAGCCGCGCCATCACACCTGGATGGAATTCTTATCCCTAAAATGGATAATGCTCCTGAGACAAACCCTACAGAAGATCAGGATGGTATGATGGTCTATATGACCGGTAATGGATCGCATGAAAAAGGCTTTTATTTTTGGGATCATACTGCGGCAAGTTGGCAATCCGTTTATAAAGGTTCCTTAAGAGCTATTAATGAAGGCAACGGGATAGGATATCGACTTGCAGAGAAAAATCCTGAAAGTTACGGAAATATAGGAGCTCTTGCAGTAGATCTCTCTCATGCTGAGGGCTCAACAAATTTGTATGGTGCTTTAGGTAATTATTCATTTGCTGTTGGGAGTCAAAATAAAGCTTCAGGATTAAGTTCAATTGCCCTAGGACGATTAAATACTGCTAGCGGATCTTATAGCAATGCTCAAGGCACTGAAAACTCTGCTAGTGGATTCGCAAGTTTTGCAGCCGGCTTAGGGAATACTGCTAGTAATACATATAATATCGCGTTAGGTAATAACAACACTGCAGAGGGCACAAGTACTTTTGCTATTGGTAATAGTAATACTTCAAGTGGATCAAATTCTTTCACAATAGGTAGAACTAATAATGCCGATGGAACATTTAGTTTTTCTATAGGAAATGATAATACCGCATCAGGGGATAGATCGTTTACCATTGGTTCATATAATACAGCTTCATCTTTTGCTCAAATGAATTTGGGTAGGTTTAGTACACTTTCTAGTGGTAATCCAACTAGTTGGGTGTCCACAGATCGTCTTTTTGCGTTAGGAAATGGATTGAATGAATCTAATCGAAGCGACGCATTAGTGGTATTAAAGAACGGCACAATCACCGCCCCAAGTTTTGATGTTGCAGAAATCAGCGATGATAAAGCCTTAATCACGAAAGAATATTTTGACGCCAATAATAATGCTTCCCTAGCTACAGGGCTAGAAGCCATTGATGAAGGCAACGGAATAGGGTGGCGGCTTGCAGGTAAAAATCCTGAAAGTTACGGAGATATAGGATTTCTTGCCATTGATCTCTCTCATGTTGTAGGCTCAACGAATTTGTATGGTGCTTTAGGAAGTCATTCATTTGTTAGTGGGGGTCCAAATATAGCCTCAGGATCCTACTCAATTGCTCTAGGAAGAGGTAATAATGCTAGCGCATCTTATAGTTATGCGCAAGGTAACGAGAATACTGCTTCTGGATTCGCAAGTTTTGCAGCCGGCATAGGGAATACTGCCAGTAATTCTTACAATATCGCGCTAGGTAATAATAATACTGCAGATGGTACAAGTACTTTTGCTATTGGTAATAGTAATACTTCAAGTGGATCCAATTCTTTCGCTATGGGTAGAACTAACAATGCAGAAGGAACATTTAGTTTCTCTATAGGAAATGACAATACCGCTTCAGGAAATAGATCTCTTACTATTGGTACAGGTAATACTGCATCTTCATTTGCGCAAATGAATATTGGTATTAATAGTACGATTTCAAGTGGTAACCCAACTAGTTGGATATCAACAGATCGTCTTTTTGTACTAGGAAATGGAGTGAATAATAGTCTGCGAAGCGATGCATTGGTTGTATTGAAAAACGGCACAATTACCGCCCCAAGTTTAGATCTTTCAGAAATCACCGATGATAAAGCGTTAATTACGAAAGAATATTTTGATGCAAATAATAATGCTTCTTTTGCTGCTACAGGACTAGAGGCGATAGACGAGGGTAATGGTATTGGGTGGAGGCTTATAGGACGCAACCCTGAATCTTATGCGGATATAGGCAGAAATGCGATAGATTTTTCCAATAATACAGGATCAGGGAATACATTTGGCGCAAAGGGAGACTATGCCATCGTTAATGGTTTTAGAAATATAGGATCAGGAACTCATTCCTTGGTATTAGGAAATGATAGTTTTGCTACATCAGACCATGCCGTGGCTATTGGCTTTGCCAATCAGGCAGCGGGATCAAATAGTCTTGCGTTAGGAAATAGTAATACTGCAGATAATTCATATAGTATAGCTCTGGGTCGATCAAATTCCTCTGAGGGTAATTATGCGTTGACAATAGGAGAGGATAATAATAGTACAGGAGACCATTCTATTTCCATGGGAAATACTAATGAGGCAATAGGAAATGGATCATTAGCTATAGGGACCAATAATGCGGCGTCCTCATATGCTCAAATTAATTTAGGAATTAACAGCACGCTCTCAGGGGGGAATGCATCCAGTTTCATTGCAACAGATCGTCTTTTTGTGTTAGGAAATGGAACAAATAGCGGTGCAAGAAGCGATGCACTTATCATCTTAAAAAATGGTACAATCACTGCGCCAAGTTTTAATCTTTCAGAAATCAATGATGACAAAGCTTTGATTACCAAAGAGTATGCTGATCTTAATTACAGTGATGGAACCGGGACATCTCCAGCAAATCCAATTAATATCACTTCTTTTGGTCCCGAGTATTTTGTCTATGGCGGTGCTTATGAACAACCTAGATACTATAAGGATAGAAATAGGGTGTATTTAGAGGGTTTAGTAGCACGTACCTCTTCTAATTTTGTGCAGGGAGAGGTTCTTTTTACACTGCCGGTAGGATATCGCCCAGCGAAAAGGCAGCTATTTTCATGCAGAAATGGCAGTAGTATAATACGCGTTGATATATTTCCCAACGGCGAAATGCGCTACAGCAATTACTCCAATGGAAGTGCAGATTGGGTGAGCCTTTCTGGCGTATCTTTTTTAGCGAATTGATAGAATCCTGCTTTTAAAAGTCCATTACAATTCAAGATTCAAATTACATAAGAAGTAAACGGCTCTAGGAATTACCTTAATTATTTAGTTTCTAATAATGATTATCTGTTTTCCTTTCGGTACATAAACTTAAGCCCAGACCAATCTTCATCTACCGCGCAGACTTTGATATCAACCAGTTCTGTTTTGAGCAAGTGTTCTCTTATGGGTTCGCGTTTCAGTTCAGATTGGATTTTAGATGTCCCTTTTGGCCAGCTCACCCAAAGGATACCGCTTTTTTTCAAGGCTGGTTTGACCATTTGCACGATGCGTTGAAGTTGCACGTGATTTTGGACAAAAACGTGGATGAAGTCAAAGCTCTCTGAATCCAGTTTTTTCTTCCTTTCAACATTCTCTGGAAAGTCGCCGAACAAGCTCATATAGTGTTCCGGTTCGTTGACCACCATCATTACATAGCCTTCTTTGATGCCCAGTTTTTTGGCGAGTGGTGTTTTTGAATACCCTGCGGTTTTCATAACTTCATTATTTTGATTTGACAAAAACAGGTGCGTATTGCTCTGCATTATCATTGGTCAGTTGAATTATATTTCCTTCAACAGTCCGTTTATAGAGTTCATAACCTGAATGATTGTTCATAGAAGCTTCAAAGACAAGTTCGCCCTTTTCATTCCAATGGTGATAGACCTGGTTGTTTTCTAAAGGTGTTACGGATTCTATTTCCGTACCATTAGGATTGATGAGGTAGATATCGTAATTATTATCTCGTTTTGAAGCGAAGGAAATCTTCCCATCAGTACGCCATCTGGGCGCAGCGGCCAAATAACCTGTCCATTGCTTAGCGGCACCTTCATCGGGATGTGTGGTTATCTTTTTCATTTCATTGGATTGTAAATCCATCACATAAAGTGCGTCTGTAAAGCCGAGTTCACTTGGTGAAATTTTATCGCTTCCGCGGAAGACAATCCGTTTTCCATCAGGCGAAAATGTTGGGTCATTGGCGTATGCTAAATCCACTTTTACTTTTTCAAGGATTTCGCCTTGAAGGTCGATAATGTAAAATTTACCGTCTTTAGCTTCGACAGGCTTGACAATAAACTCTGTACCATTCTTTCTGCTGCTCAGCCAACTATCAGCCAATTTAAAGTCAGACATTTTTCTGACATTGTTTCCTTCGACATCCATTTCATAGAGATACAGGCATCTAAAGCATTCGCCACGGTCCGAGAGAAAGTATATCTTTTCGCGAAAGCTATCATATACCCAATCCACCGATTTTGAGTTGGTAATGTTCTTTGCATTCTTTCCGTCGGCGTCCATCACATATATCTCGTAATCTTGAGTGGCAGCATCTTCTAACACATTGTAGGCTATCTTTTGTTGGGCTTTACACGAAGTGATGATAAAGATTAGTATATATCCAACTCTAATTTTCATAAATTTCATAATAAGTGATTTTAAGTCTTTTGTCTTATTTCTAACAGCGTAGCGGTCTAAAATCTATTTCTACCGCCAGATTCCCAATACGAATCCTATTAACGTAAAGTAAACGATGATGTAGCCGCTGTTGATGAAAATGTACTTCCACGATTTTTTCTCAAACAAGGCGATGGTCGTAAATATCATCGCGCAAAACCCGAAGCCCGTAAAAAAGCCGGCTGACATTCCCCATATCCAATCTGTATTGGCATCGCCCAGAAAGAACGCCATATTGTAGGACATTATGAGTGCCAAAATGAAACTGATACCGTAGAGCTTGCCCATATTGGTATTTTCAAAATCAGCATCGGTCAGACCATTTTCTTTTTTCCAGGCCTTGTAAAAAAGTGCCGGGCTATACCACAGTGCACCGACTGCTAAATTTAAGACTGCGCAGACAATCACCGCGATATGGTTGATATACATTGTTTCCATAATTTTTTATTTAGATGATTAATACACCACAAAGAAATAGGAAGTACTGGTTTAAAAATTGTAAAAAATTTACCTCTTGATTTCATTGAAGGAGATCAACGCCTATTTTACAGGTAGAAAATTGGGGAAGTCTTCGATGTCGCTTAGGTATTTCTTGGGGTTGATGCCCGAGAATGATTGGAAGTCTTTTATAAAATGTGCCTGATCAAAATAACCGCAGTCAGCGGCAACAATAGTCCAAGAGATGGTTTCCTTGTTTTCGACAGCGGCGAGTATCTCATTAAAACGAACGATACGATGGAACTGTTTTGGGGTTAGCCCAACATACTTTTTAAAGAGCTTGATGAACTGTTTTTGGGAATAGCCCAATTTTTCTGAGAGTTCACTCAAATTAATCTGTGTAGGTGAATTTTCAATGGCTTCAATCGCATACCTGATGACCTCAAGGTAGAAATCATCTTCTTTGAGTTGGTTATCCAGCCATTTTTCAATCGCTTTAAATTTTTCCTCTGGTGTAGTAGGCTGTTTTAGTTCTTTTAGCAGATTGAGAATAGATTCCCCAAAAATTTCTTCCGCAGATACAACTTGATTGGTAAATGTCGAAATGTCCTTATGGATTAATGGGAAGCCCGCACCGGGTTTAAAGACCAATATCATCATTTCTTCGTGATGACTACTGATAGTAATATAATCCTTCAAAACACCAGAAAACCAAACATCGTTACATTCTTGAATCATCTTTCCAGACATATTATCGTAGATGAATTTGGGATTATCGGTAAGTTCAAAGATGATGTTGATGGTACCGTCAGGAAGGTATTTGTCCTTTTTATGTTCGGGAAAATAGTCCTTGTGATAGAGCAAGTCGGCTACATATTTCTCTAACCGAAGAGGGGTTCGGTATTGGCTGAAAATCATTGCCTCTAAAATAATAAAATTAGGGGAATTGTATTGACTAAGTACGTTAACATGTTTCGCGAGTATCTCATATTCGGTGAAACTAATTGGTAATAAAAATCAGTGCTAATACGGTATATAGGCATAACCAACTGTTGTTAAATCAAAATGTCTTTGTTTATTTACAAAACAACCGAATCTAAATAATTGTAGTACAAGTTAATATTGTTTGCAGATTATCTGAAGCAATTATTATAGAAATTCCTTTTGGAGCTCTTTTAAGCGAATGACATAATGGATACCTAATAAAAAAGCAATGGAAATTACTAACATAGAGAGTTTACTGGATACTATGTTTTTTAGATGTAATACCTGAAGAAGATAGCCTAAATGACTATTCAATAGAATTATGCAAAGGCTAGTAATGAAAACAAAAACCCCGATAACCAAAGGAAAATTCCAAATGGTAGGATTATATTCTGATTTGGCTTTATGAGCCTCTATTTTTAACATGAGTCTTTCTGTGAAACCCGAAGAGGTTTCAATAGTGCTTTTTGAGATCAGTTGTTTCGCTTTTTCTTCTTTCATAATAAATCATTTAACTCATTGCCCAATAATTGTCGTAATTGAAAATCTAGATTATTTCTGCCACGATGTAGACACACCTTAATTTTTGATGTCTTAAATCCTGTTATTTTACTTATCTCTTTAATACTTATCTCTGAGAGATAAAATATTCGTAACGTGAGAGCTTCGTCCGCATTCATTCGTAGCAAGGCTAAATTGATGAACCGCTTTTGATTTTCTTCTTTTAGCACCTCTTCATTTGTAATTAATTTTTCAGGAACTATTGTAATGTCTTTAAAGTCAACACCTTTTTTAATTTTTTTAAGTTGGTTATAGCTTGTATTTACAGCAATACGATACAGCCAAGTAGCAAATTTAGATTTGAAATTAAAAGTTTCAATTTTCTGAAACACTGTTATAAATATATCTTGCAAAACATCTTCCGCCAAATCTTGGTCTTTAAGAATTGAAATAGCCAAGGAAAGCGAAGCGTCCTTATGTTTTTCGACCATAAGCTTAAATGCATCGCTATCACCTTCCTTGATTTGGTTTATAATATGTCGTTCAGATTATGTGACCAACGTATTAAGAGGTACGTTTTCTCAAATAATGAGCAATAACTAAACTTAATCCTGCAAACACGGAAATCGTTCCCAAAACTAGTAAATCTGATGTGTCTTCTGTAAGATCCATTTCCGTAAAAATTGAAGAGATGATAAAGCCGATTCCAAGACCAAATACAATACAGCCAATATCTATGTAACTAACTCTTTTTGAGTATTGGGTAACGTCAATACCCTTCTCAATCATTGCTTTTTTTATCATATACTGATACTTTGCCAGTATAAACACGACGGTGACAAATCCCACTGATAGAGACAATAGGCTCAATACCTCATCTAATTTTTCCATTTTGATAATTATTAAAATTGTTCTTCAATTAGCTTTTCTATTTCTGTTAAAAAAGGAAATAGGTTATCTGAGTTTCCAAAAATAACGAACCCATATTTTTGGTCGGGAACAAACATTGCATAAGCTTGAAAATCATGATTGTTTCCAGTATGCAAGTGCATCATCCCATTAGGTGTAGGTTTCTGGGCAAAGCCTAGACCCCAACCTGTTTGACCAGTTTCTAAATGTATTTTATTATTTGGTTTAAAATGGTTATGCTCTTTAAGCATCAAATCTCTTAAGGTTGGTGATAAATTGTTTGATTTCATCATTTCAATAAGAAATAGGGCGTAATCATAAGCATCAGATCGTAAGCTATAGCCTGGGCCCACTTTTTTATCACGGTGCATTTCCATATTCACTTTTCCATTCATATGGCCCTTTACTGTATGCTTTTCAAGAACATCATTCCACGTGTAAAAACTGCGTTGCATACCCAAAGGATGAGCTACTTCTTTAAGAAAGAGACTGTCTAATTGACTTCCCCAGCCTATTCCTAATTTTGTACCAAGGGCGGCGCCCATATGCTGATATGCTTCGCCTGAATATGAAAAATCAGTTCCAGGTTCAAACGCGATTTCTATTGGTTTGCCCTTAGCCCAATTGGGAATTCCGGTTCCGTGGGATAAAACTATTCTCGGTGTAATTTTTTTATAAGCTTCAAAAGAATCATCGGCAATAGTGTTTTCAGGGAAAATATCTTTTAGAAAATAATAGATAGGTTCATCCAAGTTGAATTTCCCCTTTTCCACCATTTTCATTACGAAATGGGCGAACAAAGGTTTTGATAATGAAGCCCCTTCAAAAATACTTTCTTTAGTTACGGGCTCTTGGGTTTTTAGGTTACTCACACCAAATTTATTATGATAAGCAATTCTAGCATCGTTTATAATGGCAATGGATAGTCCTGGTAATTGAATAGAATCCATAATATGTTCTATACGAGACTCAAGGTGTGAAATGGACACTTTTTTTCCGCTCACAGTTTTAATGTTTTTACTTTGAGCATTACCTTTTTGGCAGAAGTTTATGCTAATTAATAGCAATAGTATGTATGATAGTTTTTTCATCTTGTTTTATTTTTGAAATTAAAATGTGTTTTGTGAATTCACATTTATTGGACAAGATGACTTTGAAAAAGGTTACAAAATAATTGTGCGTTATTTTGAAAGGTTCTTTTTTTAAAATACTTCTAAGTCACTCAGCGCATTCCCAACCATTTTGCGAAAAGCTACATTCTTGGAAAAAAGCCTCACTACAATCGTCTTGGACATTGTACTCCATTTCTACTTTCAATTTCATTTGAAATATTAGTAATTAAAATTGTAAATCCAAGATAATTTTATATTTGTCACACATATAACAACTTGGCTGGAATTTAGAAATAGGATTATTTAACAACATGTCGGAATTATTAAAACAAAGAAAAAAACTCAACTTAACCCAAGATGAACTTGCTGAAAGAGCCAACATATCGGTTAGGACGATTCAGCGGATAGAATCTGGCCAAGAACTAAAAGGCCACACGTTAAATGCATTGTCAAAAGCATTGGGTGTCAGTAAAGATGTATTAATTCCAGGTCAGACCGAGCAAGACGAAATGAATTGGTCACTTTTAAAAATAATAAACACGTCCTCGCTTTTTTTAATTTTTGTCCCACTTGCCAGTATTCTTATTCCGTTGGCAATCACAAGGTGGAAAAATGCATTCAATCCTATAACCAAACAAATTATTACCCTCCAAATCCTTTGGACGTGCGCGTTGCCTTTAACAATATTAATGGCCTCTCAATTGGGAAAGTACACCAACATAAACCACGAGATGGTACCACTAGCGATTATGCTTATGTTGGTAATGAACGCCTTCATTATTATCAGAAATACCATAGCATTAGATAAAAAGAAAAAACTATTCATTAATCTGAATTTCAATATACTATAAAATTTGTCATATAGATGTCAGGTAATTGTCAGGCCTATGAGGAATCCTTTCCTATAAAAAAGAAGTTTATTGAGCCCGGAAATTATTTTCCGAGTTTATGAATAACTTTTAACCAAGACATCAATCAAAATTATGACACGATTTTATCGAGCACTTACATTTGTGCTACTGGCTTTCTTTTTTCATCAAAAATTAAGTTCACAGAATTATCAAAAGCTCATTTCAGAGGTATTACATCAACAAAGTCCAGGAGGCACAGTTTTGATTTCAATAGGAGATTCTATTTTATATCATCAATCCTATGGAAAAGCAGATATCGAACTGAAGGTTTCGATGCGTAATGAAAATATCTACAGAATCGCTTCCCTGTCCAAACAGTTTACGGCAATTGCCATTTTAAAGCTTTATGAAGAAAAAAAGCTGTCACTTAAGGATAAGATTACCAAATACATACCTGATTATCCTACAAATGGACAAAGCATAACAGTAGAACATTTGTTGAGTCATACTTCGGGAATCAAAGATTATGTATCTACGGTTCTGTTTGATACAAATGTTATGAAACAAGGGAAAACAACGCTGGAACTGATTGATTTATTCAAAAACGAACCGATGGATTTTGAACCGGGAACGAACTACAGTTATTCAAGTTCTGGATATGTTCTTTTGGGATATATTATCGAAAAAGTATCAGGAATGAGTTACGAGGAATATCTGAAAAGCACCGTTTTCAAGCCTTTCCACCTTAACAATACAAGTTATGATAAATCCCAAGAAATCGTTCAAAATAGAGTTTCAGGGTATAAAGGTAATGATGGAGACTATAAGAATGCCGAATTCATAGATATGAGCCTTCCTTATTCAGCTGGCTCTTTAATGTCTTCAGCTGAAGATTTGTTCCGATGGAATAAAGCCTTAAAGAACCACGAAATAATTTCGGGTGAAATTCTAAAACAAGCGTATTCCCCTTTCATCTTGACATCTGGCAAAAGAGGTCTTCACGGATTTGGTTGGGAAATTGGATATGTACAAGACGTAAAAGCTGTAAAGCATAGTGGACGCATCAATGGTTTCATATCCTATGCCCTTTATGTGCCAGAAAAAGATATTTATATAGTGATTTTGACCAATTCTGAAGACGTACAAAATGCAGATCTAACGGCAACTAAACTTGCAGCAATGGCGATGGGGAAACCTTATGACTGGTCAGAAATCAATCTTTCAATGGCGGAATTGGAATCGTTAAACGGGATTTATAGAAATGAATACGGCGTTGAAAAAATCATTCGCCTAGAGGATGAATCCTTATTGTTTTTTGATAGAGGACGTACAAAAAACAAATTAGTTCCTTATGCGCCGAATGCATTCTATGTTCAAAACACACTTGCTACTTTCTCTGTTGAAAGGAAAGATGGCCAAATCCAATTTATAGAAAATGACACTTATCAAATCAAAAAATGGACACGTATTGACAATGATATTAAAAGTATTCGGTCAAAAAAAGTAAGGCTTAAAGATTTAAAGAAATATGTGGGAAAATATGAAATGGAACCTGCCTTTTACTTCAATGTCCTGATAGAAAATGACAAACTCATTGGACAAATCAAAAATGATAAAAAAGAGTTACTGCCAATAGGTAAGAATAAATTCATAGCTAAGGATATTGATGCCCTATTGACCTTTAATTTAGAAAACGATAAGATAGTAAGTCTCTCGTTGGACCAAGGAAGAGTCATCATTGCTAAAAAAATTAAGTAATTTAATCCTATCACTTACGTTAATTTATAAGTGCCTAAACGGTTGTAAATCAAAATTTAAGAAGAAGTTGGTTTTATCTGAGTAGAAGAGTGGGATAATTTTATTTTTGTTAGAGATAGATCGGTTCATTCTAATTTAATTATTCAACATGAATAATGGTACAGCACTTAATAAATAATAAGAACCAATGCTATATTTTAGTTTCAAATCTGGCTGATTTAAGTAATATTTTAAACTGTATTATTTTACTACAGCAGTAACTTAAAAGCCAAATTTTAATTTATCTTGATTAAAAGAACAACTAACTTTCGTAAAATACTCAGTCACATCCCTCTTAAATTTCAAAAAATAGCTTCCTCAAAAAGTCTTGGACACCAAATCCAATTTCAGCATTCTAATTTGTCATATCCAACCTTGAACCAGTAAGATGAAACTTTCTTGGAGCACTCTATTTAAATGAATAAATTAAAGTAGTACCAGATAGGTCAAACAGCGTATTGACGTTTTATATACGAAGATGGGGTTTGACCAAGATAGGACTTGAAAACTTTATTGAAGGTCGATTTACTATTAAAACCTACATCAAATGCCAAGGCTAATAAGGTCTTCTTATGATGTTCATTGCTTTCGATTTTTTTTAGAAATTCTGCTAGCCTAAATTCATTGACGTATTCATAAAAGGTTTTATGAAATACGTTGTTTAATAACCAGGATAAATCATTAGGCGTTGTATCAATAGCACTTGCAAGATCTTTTAACGTCAAATCCGGTTGTAAAAAAACACGTTCTTCATTGATATAAAATTCAAGTCTCTTAGTTAGAATCGTAATTTTTTCCTGAGATAATCGCGCAGATGTTTTTGCTTTAGATTCAAATGGGACTTGAAATACTTCAGGTTGTTTTAAACTGTAAAACCCAATCGTATAGATAAAAATGGATATACCTATCCATATAATCTGATAGTTGAAGTAGGGCAGATGAAATGCAACCTGGGATATTGTAAAACTTATTGCCCATAATACGAGTAGAGCTGCGAAAGATCCCGTTATAAATCTACTGAATTTTATAATCTTACTTTCATACGAAATCAATTCGTTCTTCACGCGAATGTATTTTTGGTTTAATTTAAAACAAGCTATTGTGTAAAGTAACAAGGATAGAAGTCCGCTAAATTCGACTATAAAAAAGGTTAATTGTAACGCTCCATTTTGATACAGCTCAAAATATTCATCAATAGAATATTTCAACATATACGTGGTGTAAGCGATGTGTATGGTGGCAGGGATGAAATGATATAGAGGTAGCGTAGCGCTAGTCTTTTCAGAGAATAATAGCTTTCGTTGGTACATATACATGATAGGGCCTATCAAATAAAGAATAGCATCTACAAAAAGAGCCAGTCTGTAGACCCACTCCACCTGATACCTATAGAGAGCTATTCTCCCAAAGAGCATTACAGCGGCGATAACTAGCAATAGAGAAAGCACTTTGTTTGCACTCTTGTTGGTGTTGGGTATAAAAAATAGCACCACTGCTAAAAAAATACCTTGACTGATCCCAAGAACCAAAAATAAGTCTAGTACGCTAAAATTATTCGTCATAAAACCATAATCTATTCAGGTCTTGGAATAGTTCAATTTCCTAATCAAAAAAAGGTTGAACACTTATGTATAAGCATTACCAGGGTCATAATATAAACTGAAAGTGCACGGAAAACAATTATTGATTTAAGCCGGCTACCAATGGATAAAAATAATTCGTACCTCTTGAGAAATCTAATAAATCCTGAAGAACTTGTAGTTCTGTGTACATTCGCACCTTCTAGAATGTGATGTATTAATTTAAAATGTGCTCTCTAGTGTGCGGTGAAACTTAGTTTTTTTAGTAGTCTAAACTATTTCTCCTGCCACTCAGGCGAAAAATACGACGTTCTACCGCCAACCTTAATTTTTAAAAATTTACTATAATGTGATGACAGGGTTACCCTTCTTTACTAAAGTAGAAAAAATCTAACCTGTTTTTTTTTTGATAGCATGATATAAATCTAATTCAACGTTATTTATCATGGCATTACCACCGCTCTGTTCTTATTCACTATATTTAGAATAGCTAAGAGAATAAACATATGCGTTTCTTGTCTATCGTAACCATATTTTTTATTGCTCATTTGGGTAGTAGCCAAACCTCCTCTGAGTTTTCTTTTCTATCTAAAGAGGACGGTCTTCCTTCCAATTGGATTTCTTGCATGCAGTTAGATCAAAGAGGATTTTTGTGGATTGGCACTCAAAATGGGTTGAGCAGGTTTGATGGTAAAGACTTTATGAACTTTTATCATGATCCAGTTCAACCTAATTCGCTTATCGGGAATTGGGTTAGGACTCTTGCTTTAGATGAGAAGGATCAATTTTGGATTGGGACCGTGGGTGGAGGGCTTCAGCGATTCGATCCAAGGACATTTACATTTAATAGTGATTTTACCTGGCAGGATTCACCTCCAAAGGCTATTTATTTTATTCATGCTGAGGACAATCGGCTATGGCTACTTACCAATCAAGGTCTTTATGCTTCAGATACGACTAAATCTCACTTTACATCCATTGCTCCTGTATCTATAGAACATATCTTTTCGTATACTCAAAATGAGCTTCTTCTTATGGCTTCTTCCGGAGTATATCTTCTACATAAATCCTCAAATAAAATAAAAAGAATTAGTGAGTTACACCTTTCCTCTCCGGCTAAATTAAATCAGAACCAATGGATTGGGATGGTCAAAGATGAGTTGACCCAAATAGAAATGGATGAAGATTCACTACTGATCAAAAAGCGCTTTGCATATGCTGAAAAACTGCCTGGTACTCCCTGGAACAATAGTGCTGTTGGTGTAAGTAAGAATGATGACTACTTACTAACTACATCTTCAGGAATTTTGGCAATACATCCATCTACCGGGATTGATAAGACATGGTTATCCTTTGACGAAATGCATCAAAATGCAGTAGTAACTCAATTTCTTAGGGATCCCAAAGCAGGACAGATCGTAGGTACCAATAAAGGGCTTTATATACATACTGCAGGTGGAACCTATAGAGGCCAGTTACCAGCATCAGTAGTCTATGATGGTATCGTAAGGGATGTGGTGAAAGACGATAATAATCTTCTTTTAGGCACAGATAACGGGCTCTTAAGGGTGACTGATACTGATAAAGAGTTTATTCTTGAGGAAGGAAGAATTACAGCGGTTACCAAATATAATAATGCATTTTTTGCCAGTCAGGTAAAAGAAGATGGTATCAAAAGTATACATATTCTTACTGATGATTTAGAGGAGATTGATGAACAATTTCTTTCCAAAAAAATACCTGAAATCGGTATGACCTGGACCTTGTTAAATACTGTAGACAGGCTATGGATAGGGGGCAACTACCATTTAGGATATTGGGATAAGGAGCGTGATTCTTTCATTTTTATAAATGAACTAGGTACTGCGCCTATGTCAAAGATTGTGGTATTGGACGTATTAATGGATTCATCGGGTGACCTCTGGATCGCCACCTTAGATGGTTTATACCAGGTAAAAGATGAAAAGTTCGAAAAAGCGCGTCGTTTTGACCAGGGCTCAGGTGAAGGATTGAAAAATAATCTAATTACCGCTTTGGTCCTAGATAAACAGGAAAATTTGTGGGTAGGAACAGAGGCGGGATTGCATTCTTATGATCGAACTCTGGATCAATTTAATTTTTGGGGTCGCGCCCAAGGCTTATCAGATCCAAAAATAATGGCCTTGGCTTCGGGTGAAGATAATAACATTTGGATTTCTACCATTTCTGGAGGACTTTTTTTGATGAATACGGGTTCTGGTCGTTTCTACAATTATTCCGAAGCGGTTGGGATGCCTACCGACGATTATTTGATGAGCTCAATATTACTTCACAATGACACGCTTTATCTGGGAAGTGAACAGGGTCTTATTCAAATCCCTACAACCTTAATGAAAACACCTGAATATCCAGCAATCGATTTATTCGTGGAGACGGTTGAAATCACTTCTGGCAAAGGTGAAACCATGCGATTTCATGAACCACCCGCAAATTTTGAATTAAAACATACCTATGGAAACCTAACGTTTAATCTTAGCGCTCTTACCTATAGAACTCCTGAAAAAACGACGTTTAGTTATAAAGTAGAAGGACTCTATTCAAAATGGGTGTCTTTAGGGAACCAATCCTCGGTCTCTTTAGTGAATTTGCCAGCGGGAGATTACGTGGTGTCATTTAAAGCTACGAATCCCTCCTACACCCCTTCGATCCTGAGTTTTGGCTTTAATGTTCTTAAGCCATGGTACCTTCATAATGCATTGATACTACTTTATTTTGTGGGTAGTATAGTAGTGTGTTGGTTAGCGTTTCACTTCTTAAAAAGAAGAGAGCAGCAGCGTTTACAAATGGTTCACTTAAAGAAAGTAAACGAATTAAAATCAAAATTATATGCTGAGATCTCTCATGAAATAAAAACACCCCTCACCATCATTAAAGGGAATACTTCATTGCTTGAAGAAAATAAGGACACCTCCAGACAGGAGAAATTACTTCGATCTATCGATCGTAATACAGATGATATTCTCAATCTGGTTAATCAACTGTTGGATCTTGCAGCCATTGATGCTCAACAATTTAAATTAAAAGAATCTAGCATAGATCTTATCGCAGAAATAAAGAAACACATTGCGCTGTTTCGGTCTTACGCCGAAAGTCAAGATAAAAAGCTATTGGCATCATATACAAAAGTTGCTGTTGTAACCAAAATAGACGCAAGTAGTTTCAAAAAGATTCTTTTCAATCTATTGAGCAATGCCCTAAAATTTACACCAAAAGGAGGAATCATAAAAGTTGACGTCACCATCCTGGAAAAACAGTTTAAGGTGAGTGTAATGGATAGTGGCGTGGGCATTTCAAAAGATGAGCTAAGCCTAATATTTGATCGGTATTATAAAACCTTTGACACAGATAATAATCTGGGTAGTGGAATAGGGATGTCACTTACTCAAGAATTGGTCAACCTTATGGGAGGAAACATATACGTTGAAAGTGAGGTGGGAAAAGGAAGTTGTTTTATGATTACACTGCCTTTACAACCTAATGCTGATAAATACAATGTAGAAACAAGTGAAACCCTTACCCCTAGAAAATCATTTCCAACCGCAGAACCTTTACCTAAGGAGAGTGGTGCACGATTTAAATTGCTCATTGTTGAGGATCATCCAGATATGGTACGCTATTATTGCGACCTTTTGAATGACGCTTATGATCTTATTCTCGTAGATAATGGAGAAGAAGCCATTGCTCATGTACAGAGTTCGTTTCCTGATTTTATACTTTCAGATGCTGTAATGCCGAAAATGGATGGGTATGAATTATGCAGATTACTCAAAAATGACTGGAAAACCTCTCATATTCCCTTTATCATGGTAAGCGGTTTAGGAAGGGCTGAAGATCGGTCAAAAGCCTTTGAGAAAGGTGTAGAGGCTTTTCTTGAAAAACCTTTTGACGAAACAGAACTTTTGGCCGTTATTGATAGTTTGCTTACGCGGAAGAAACGTGTCGCAGAACATATAAGAAAATTGCTGTATGCCGAAGAAAATCTTGTTGAAGAGCGCGTGAATGCTAGAGATCTTGAATTCATTGAAAAAATTAGTGAATTTTGTTTAGATCCGCAATGGGACTTCAGCATCCAGCGGCTGGCCAAGGAGCTAGGAATGAGTCGTACTCAGTTACACCGAAAAATTAAGGCATTGACAGAACTTTCTGCTACGGAGTATATTAGTCATTTACGTATTGAAAAAGCAAAGAATTTGCTTCGGGCAGAAGATACTTCAATCAGTGAGGTAGCTTACGCCGTTGGGTATTCAGATCCCGGATATTTTGCTAAAATATTCAAAAAAATTACAGGTCAAACAGCTTCAGAATTTAAAAATAAGGTTCTGTAAGCCCAGTATCTATAAGGATTGAAACAATAATCCAATTATTTGGAACATCTCTCCAAATTAATCTTCCCCTTCTTACACATCTTCGTATCGTGGTTTTACACCATAGATGAACAAGTTAAATTTTAAAAACTCGAGAAGATGAAAACATGTAAAATGAAAGTATTCTTTGTTGCGTTATTGGCAGTTACCTTAATAAGCTGTAATAACGACGACGATACTTCACCACCTCCCGAAATTCCGGATTTTTCGGCAAATTTAGTGGGTCTATGGGAGTTTGAAGAGCCTCTGGGCGTCACTGATGCCCTGTATTTTGGACCAAATGGCGAGTTATATAGTGTAGTTTATGGAGAGTTAGGAACGACTCATTTGAGAACAAACGATACCTACACGTACACCTATGAAAACAATAAAGTTGGTGGATATACCGATGTGCCATTTTCTTATGATGGAAGTAATACAATAGATATAGGAACAATAGATATGGGAAATGTAATTCTTAATAAGGTAGAAAGTGGTTCTTCTCTTTTTGAGCAGATAATCCCATTGAGATTGGATAACTCGGTTTCTACGAACATAACTTCATTTTTAGGAGCTGATCAATTTAATAACCTGGATGGCTTTGAAGGAGAATTGTTTGTTCCCAACCCCAGTTCTGAAGAGAACCGTTATTTAATCTTTAAGAAGGCAGACCTCACATTTACTGAGAGTGTTACCGGCCTAGCCGAAAATGCCAGAAGCATATCCATCATCGACGACGTTTTACCGCTGCGCTCAATAATAGAAACCCCAAATTTGACACGTAACAGGCTCTATCAAAACACTAATCCTGCGTTTCATCCACCCGCCCTTTCTGATGTGTTTTTAGATCAAACCATTAATGCACATACAGTCACAAATGAAAACGGATACGACTTCATTAGTTATAGGGGCTCAATTGGTAACTCAAAAGGAACCTTTTTATATCACGATGTCACCGTTGTCAATAATCTTACGGCAACCGATGAGTTTGCTTTTTATGAAGCTCCTTTAGGGACACCCATCAAGGGCATGGACTATGTAAATGGTCAAAATGTGTTGATCTTTCATGAAAGTTATAACCTCCATATATTCAATATTGGATTCTCTTCGGGGGACAGCGTATCCACGTTTGAACATGTCCAATCCTATACCGTGATCCCTCAATTTAGAGAAGGCGAAATCAAGGGAGCAATACAAGGGGTCTATTTTGATGAAAATGAAGGGTTTTTGTATCTGGTTATTTCAGGACCTACAGATGATCATTTGGTTAAGATGGAGTTTGAGCTTCCCAACTAAAAGATCTAATGAACACTCTAAAATGTTCAATACTATTTAATTAATAACATCAATTAACGTCATAATATTATGAAGAATAAATGTATATATATAGTTATCGCTACAGGATTATTTTTTTCAGCGTGCAACGATGATGACGAAACACTTACCAGCACACCGGCAGAAGAAAATTATCCAACAGATGGACTTGTAGCTTATTTTCCATTTGATAGTAGTTATCAAGATGTGGTTACCACAGAAACTCAGGAAACACCTACTGGAAATCTTGCTTACACCGTAGATAGAGAAGGAAAAAGTGGCTCTGCCATCGAATTTTTAGGAAATGAGCAATACCTTGAAGTTGAATTAGCCGGTTCTCTTACCGGATCACCAAATCATGAAGCCAGTATTGCAGTGTGGGTACTCCCGAATCCCGATGGTTTAGGGGGTACCCGTTTATTAGCAGAAACCACCTTGGCTTCATTTCAATGTCGAAGTTTTAAAAATACCAGCTTAAAGATAGGCGGGAGCTTTGCGTATGGTTTGGAAGAAAACCCTACGGGAACTACGGGAATTGCAACAGGTAGTAGTAAAAGCGTTGCCGAGAATACATGGGTTCACATAGCACTCACAGTAGGTAATGGCGAATTTCGTATTTACGTAAATGGTGAACTAATATATAGCGATAACGTTTTTGAACACAATGGACAACCGGTAGAACCCATATTTGAGCCTTTTAATCAATTTGTATTGGGAGCAAATTATACAAAAGGGGAATACTGGATCGGTGTGATGGATGATCTGTTCTTTTATAAAAGAATGTTGACTCAAGAGGAGATTAATTTGCTTTACACGCTTTAAGATGAAAAAGATCATACTTAGTTCAATAGTAGTGTTGCTATTTGTCGTAGGATCGGGCTGTTCTACAGATGATGATTTTGTGGATAGCGGGAATGAAGCAGGATGGTACCCTTCAAAAATCACCATAGAGAGTCAAAATTTTACCGGTAATGTAACTACTACGGTCGTATTTGGTTATAATGAGAAGAATCGATTAGATCAAATGACGATCCAACGGTCTAAGGAAGGAGTTGTGGATTTACTAGAAGATTCCATGGTATCATTTTCTTACGATAGCAGAGGAAGACCTAATGAAGCTATTTATGAGTATTTCAATGTTAATTTTACAACACGTATTGGGTTAGCATACAATTCATCTGGAATCATCAATGAGATCCAGTACACCGATGAAAATGAGGTACATTCAAAAATTGAAGTAGACTATGACGACGAGTTGAATACATATTTTATTCTGGACCATGAAAAAGTCTTACCTGACGGTAGAGAATCATTAAGCCTTAGATTTGATGAATTTGGCCAATTAGTAGAGACGACTACGTTAAATATCTCATTGATCTATAGCTACACACTCGCACAAGCAGGACCATTTAGTATGCTTATCCCACAAGAAGGACTCACGATGTTAGGAGATCTCTATTTTTTAAACAGAACTGCTCTTAATTTTTCTCAGGGAGCGCTCATCGAAGTAGGTGTAGAAAGTTCTGGTGGAGGAATTGGGATAGGAACAACATATACTATTCTCAATACCAATGAGCAAGGAAATATAAGTGAGTTGCTAGCAGAAGCAGGATTTTCAGGCTCTAGTGTTTACTCGATTCAATATGAATTTAGGGAATAAGAAATTGAATTAATATCGACTTATTTCATCTGCCACTCTGGACTAAAATATGTTGTTCTACCGCCCACTTTGATCTTTTGAATTTCAGCACCCGTGTGATGACAGGGTTCACCTTCTTTACGAATATGGATAAAGAAATCATCGGGAAAATCACTATAGTGGGAGTCATGTTTAATCGCTACTTCAATCACGTTTTTCATTGCATCAAATACATTTTTAATGTCAACTTCGGTCATATCATTCACTTTTTTTTTGGGATGTATTTTTGCCTGATAGAGAATTTCATCTGCCATCCAGTTCCCAACTCCGGCAGCCACACTTTGATCCATGATGACTTTCTTAATGTGGGTTTTTCGGTTTTCGAGAGAGGTCTTAAATTCTTCTAACGACAGTTCTCTGGCATCATCGCTCAGGCCTTTTTCGGCTTTATAGTCTTTAATGGAATCAATAAGATTCCACCAGCCAAACTTGCGTTTATTTTCAAAGGCAAAGTGAAAGTCGTTATCAAAGCCCAACACAATATGTCCAAATTTAGGTCGATCTTCAGGATCTTTATAATAATTAGGTCGACCCGTCATCCCAAAGTGCATTACCAAAATTTTATCACCAGAGGTTTTGACAAATAGGTATTTACCGATGCGTTGGGTCCCGATGAGTTTTTTGCCAATGAGATGCTCTTTAAAATCGTTTTCAGGTTGCTTCAAGAGCTTGGTGTCCCTGCAAACAAAAGAAGTAATAGTGTTGTGTAAGCAGGTGCTGTCGATATAGACTTTGTAGCCGTGGACTTCAGGTAATTCTGGCATTTTTGTTTAAAATTACGTAGAATATTGTCTTTGCCTGTCGATTTTAAAATCCTTATAACAGTTTTGCGCTTGTGAGCATTTATATGCGCGTGCTTTCTATTAAGAATTCAACCGCCAAATTTCAAAATTCAATACAGCAGCAAATCCTACCCAAATCAGGTAAGGTATCAAAAGATATGCAGCAGGTTTACTCACTAGTTTAAACCATTTGATCGTATAAAGGATAAAAATAAATAGCGTAATAATCACTATTAATGCTAACAAGGGACGTTGTAATCCAAAGAACAGCAACGACCAACTGGCATTTAAAATAAGTTGTAAAATAAAATGATATAAGGCAGTTTTTACCCATCTATGATAAAAGCCCTTGCTCCATACGATTCCCGCTGCGATACCCATAAGAATGTACAAAACGGTCCATACGGGTGCAAAAAGCCAGTTGGGTGGATTAAAAAAAGGCTTCTTCAAGGTCGCGTACCACGTATCTACACTGAACTGGGTGGCAAGAGAGGCTGCGAAGCCAACCAGTAGGCAAAGCAAAATTGAAACAACAATTTTTATGTAGTGTTTTCTTTTCAAGCAGGTTGGGTTAGCAGGTGTGAAAGTATAAATTTATTTTAATACTTCATAAGTATCTGGGTATAGGGCTATATTTGCGCCTTTAAAATCAACTGCATTCGTTCAAACTTTCAGCAAGACTGCTCATGGTAGAAAAAGAGTTTATTTCAGCATCCATAAAACACACATTAGAAGCAGGAAAATTCACCTGGCAGGCACCGAGTAACATCGCCCTTGTAAAATATTGGGGTAAAGAGGATATCCAGATTCCTAAAAATGCTTCGATTAGTTTTACCTTGGATCATTGCGCTACCACAACTACATTTTCTTTTACTCCCAGAGATCAAGCCCAAAATGAAATAGAATTTGACATCTATTTTGAGGGAAAAAAAGCCGAAAACTTTAAACCAAAAATCAGTACGTTCTTTGATCGAATCGTAGAATATGTTCCATTTATTAGGAACTATTCGTATACCATTGATACGTCTAATTCGTTCCCACATAGTAGCGGTATAGCCTCTTCAGCAAGTGGGATGGCGGCACTGGCATTAGGGATTATGAGTATAGAAAGAAAACTAAATCCAGGCCTTACAGATGACTACTTCAACAAAAAAGCATCTTTTTTAGCCCGATTAGGATCAGGATCTGCCAGCAGGAGTATAGAAGGTAAACTTATCATGTGGGGAGAACATCCTAGATTCATAGATTCTTCAGATTTATACGGGATTAAGGCCCCTATTGAGGTAGCACCTCTGTTCAACACCTATCATGACTGTATTCTTTTAGTGGATAAGGGTCAAAAGCAAGTGAGTAGCTCTGTGGGTCACGGTTTGATGCATGATCACCCGTTTGCTGCTAGTCGTTTCCGTCAAGCGGAAGAACATTTAACCCGTTTAGCTAAGGTATTATCTACAGGCGATGTAGAACAATTTATCCAAATCGTAGAATCTGAAGCCCTAAGCCTGCATGCGATGATGATGAGCAGCCAACCTTATTTTATCTTGATGCGTCCACATACGTTAGAGGTTATTCAAAAAATATGGCAATTTAGAAAAGACACGGGATCATCCGTCTGCTTTACCTTAGATGCGGGAGCAAATGTGCATGTGCTCTTTCCTGATAACGAACAAGAGCAAGTTTATGAATTCATTAAGAATGAGTTGGTTGGCTATTGTGAAAACGGGCAGTATATTCGTGACAAAGTAGGTAATGGCGCAAAAATGCGTTAATTTTGCATTACCAAATCGCTTTCAAATGAAAGGACCTCTATTTTACGCTAAAATTCTTCTCTTTGGAGAATATGGAATCATCAAAGATTCCAAAGGGCTTTCAATCCCGTATAATTTTTATAATGGTGCGCTAAAAACAGATCAATCTTCTTCTGCTGTAGCGAAACAATCCAATCAACATCTCAGCAATTTTGTAGACTATCTTGAGAAGCTTCAGTCAGAAAAAGAAGCTTTGGTGCAGTTTGATGTAGAACGCCTGAGACATGATGTGGATAAAGGGATGTATTTTGACAGTAGCATTCCGCAGGGATATGGAGTAGGCAGTAGTGGCGCACTTGTTGCCGCAATTTACGATCGCTATGCGCAAGATAAAATTACGGTACTTGAGAATCTAACCAGAGAAAAACTACTCACGCTAAAAACCATTTTTGGTAAAATGGAGTCTTTCTTTCACGGTAGTTCTTCGGGTTTAGATCCGTTAAATAGTTATTTAAGTCTTCCTATTTTAATTAATTCTAAAGATCATATAGAACCGGCGGGGATTCCATCACAAGAGAGTTCAGGTAAAGGTGCTGTATTTTTATTAGATAGTGGTGTAGTGGGAGAAACCGCACCGATGGTACAAATTTTCATGGAAAACATGAAACAAGAAGGCTTTAGAAGCATGCTTAAGGATCAATTCGTAAAGTATACTGATGCTTGCGTTGAAGATTTTCTTCAGGGTCGTGTTAAATCACTTTTTGGGAATGTAAAAAACCTTTCCAAAGTAGTTTTCGATAATTTCAAGCCAATGATTCCTGCACAATTCCATACACTTTGGAAAAAAGGAATTGAAACCAATGATTACTATTTAAAACTTTGTGGATCGGGCGGCGGCGGCTACATCTTAGGATTTACAGAAGACTTAGAGAAAGCCAAAAAAGCACTTGAAGGTCACAAACTAGAGGTAGTTTACAATTTCTAACTCGTATGCTGTCTAGACAAAACAAGCATTTACTGCTCAAGGTGGTGAGTTTGTTTTCTGTCATTAGGGGATATAACATCCTCATCATTGTCCTAGCTCAATACCTTACATCAGTTTTTATTTTAGCGCCAGACCTTAGCCTTGGTCAAGTAATTTTTGACGGCGAATTGTTTGCGCTGATTTTATCCTCGGCTCTGGTAATAGCTTCGGGGTATATCATAAATAATTTTTACGATTCTGAGAAAGACCTCATCAATCGCCCTAATAAAACCATGTTGGATCGACTGGTCAGCCAGCAGACCAAACTCAATGTGTATTTTATTCTAAACATTGTTGCTGTGCTTATTGCAAGTTATGTTTCCTTTAGAGCGACCTTATTTTTTTCGATTTATATTTTTGGTATTTGGATCTACTCACACCGTTTGAGTAAAATAGCTTTTGTAGGTAATTTCACATCAGCTATTTTGGCGATCGTTCCGTTTTTCGCCGTATTTGTCTACTATAGAAATTTTGAACTGGTCATTTTTGTGCACGCACTATTTTTGTTTTTAATAATCTCTATGCGTGAAATGGTTAAGGATCTTGAAAACTTGAAGGGCGATATCGCACTGGGCTATCAAACTATACCCGTTGTTTTTGGTACTGCAACCTCAAAATGGTTAGTTACAGGATTATTACTTTTGGCCGTTGTACCCACCTATCTTCTTATAGCGCGCTTTGAAATAGGTTTGATGAACTACTACTTTTATTTGTGTGCTGTTTTATTGGGTGTATTCCTATTTATTCTATGGCAGTCCAAAGCCAAACTTCACTATTTGACCTTGCATAATATTTTAAAGGCGATCATTGTGTTAGGAGTTTTTTGTATTCCATTAATTGATCCCAGTGTAGTTATTGAGCAATTACCTTAAGTTTTAATCTACTATTCCTTAACGCGACTTTATCAGCCTCTATTATCTAATTGACTACCTTTGCAAAAAATTGAATAGTGAGTAATCAAGATAAATCAAAATCACGTCCTCGTGGAGAAAAAGCACCTTCAAAAGGAGCAAAGCGTAAAGCAGCTAATCGTAAACCGGCAATCGCCAGAGATGAGATTAGATTGAACAAATACATTGCTAATGCGGGTATTTGTTCAAGAAGAGATGCAGATGTGTATATCGCCTCTGGGAACGTGATGGTGAATGGGAAGGTCGTGACCGAAATGGGTTACAAAGTATCACCTACCGATGAGGTGAAGTTTGATGGCAGAAGACTCTCTGCAAATAAACCCGAATATCTCTTACTCAACAAACCCAAAAGTTTTTATGTGACAACGAGTCCGCGAAAAAGCGGTAGAAGCGTAATAGACTTAGTGGCTAACGGAGTCTCTTCCCCTGTTCGTCCGGTTGGGAAACTGGAGCGCAGTGCCATGGGTCTTTTAGTAATTACTAGTGATGGCGCGCTTATCGAAAGTCTTTCTAATCCTAAGCACGGGATCAGGCAAATTTACCAGGTCGTATTAAATAAAGAATTGGATTACGCCGATTTCATCAAAATTAAAGAAGGTGTTTCTTTGGAAGATGGAACCGTGCATGTAGATGATATATCCTATATCGAAAAACGACCCAAGCGTGAAGTAGGGATTGAACTCAAAAGCGTAAAGGATCATGTAGTGCAGCGACTGTTTAAAAAACTAGGCTATGAGGTCGAAACCTTAGATCGTGTAGCATATGCGGGATTAACAAAAAAAGATCTCCCCCGCGGAAAATACAGAACCCTTACCAAACAAGAAGTAATCAATTTGGGGATGTTATAGCATTTTTATGCATTCTTTTAAAACATTTATCAGTAAGTATGTCAACTTACCGGAGAAGGAATGGCTATTGATTAAACGGGAACTTTTGAGAGAGGAGTTTCCAAAAGGGCATTTGATCCTGAGGGAAGGAGAAGTCTGTAAAAATGTTTATTTTCTAGAGAAAGGCTTACTGCGCTATTTTATCCATAATAGCGGAGAAGAAGTGACTAAGTTTTTCACCATTCCGCCGTATTGTTTTACATCTATCCAAAGCTTTTCTAATCAAAAACCTTCAAAAGAAAATATTGAAACACTTGAGAAAAGTATAGTGTATACCATGAGTAAATCTTCTTCAGATAGACTCATGGAACTCGACTCGTGGAATCAATTTGTATTAAAGCTCATTGAGGAGGTACAATTTTTTACAGAAAATATTCTTGTTTCGCTTCAAAATCAAACGGCAGAAGAACGCTACGCAGCACTCATTGAAAAGGAGTCTGAGCTCTTTATAAATGTACCCTTAAAGCATATTGCGTCGTACTTGGGGATAAAACCTCAATCACTAAGCCGAATAAGAAAAAAATTTATTCAGAACCTAAAAAGTTAACTTAGGTGAAGTGTAAGAACTGAAGTATGGTGAATCTTTGTCAAAAAATATCCCATGAAAACTTCAGCCATCATACTCTTGACAACAATTACGCTACAAGCACAAAACCAAAGGAACTTTTCACACACAATACAGACCAACAATGCTCCGGAAGCGATCTGGTCAATCTGGACCAATGTAGATCAATGGCATGAGTGGGACATAGGCTTAAAAAGCGCCGAGATGAATGAGGTCTTTAGCTTAGGTGCAAGAGAAGAGATCCTTTCTCTTGAAGGGCAAAAATCATCTTTCAAGGTGGTAGAGTTCGTAGAAGATGAGTCCTATACAATGAAGGTAAAATTACCGTTAGGAAGTATGCTTATAAAGCGATTTTTGACATATGAAAATGAGAAGAACTATTTTACGCATCAGATTAGTTTTAAAGGATTAACAGGAGGTATTTTTGCACGTATGCTGGGTAAAAAGTTTAAAACTATGCTTCCCCAGGCGATGCAAAATATAGAAATATTAGCAAACTCAAGATCATGATATTAAAAATTGTATATGTCGCGAACATTATCGTAGCGGGTTGGATAAGCATAAGTAGTCTGTTTTTTCCAAAGACTGCTTTGCATACGGTATTTGAAAACTCAGTAGAATATTCTGAAGTAATTTGACTTGTTGGAGCATTATGGGGCGCCATTTTCCTACTTTCTATTGTAGGGTTATTCTATCCTCAGCAAATGAGCTTAGTATTAGTATTTCAGGTAATTTATAAGTCAAGTTGGATTTTAGCCGTAGCTCTTCCGGCGTTTATTCAAAATGATCCTTACCCAAAAGGAATGGCCGTTACTTTTTTGATATGGATTATCGTACTACCCTTTGTAATCCCTTGGAAAGCGATTTTTAATGAATAATTAAAAATTCTGTACCTTTTCCTACAAAATTACAACTCATGTTTGTAGGTCACTATGCAGCAGCCTTTGCCTTAAAGGGAAAACAACCTAAGGCCAGTCTAGGATTGCTTTTTATTGCTGTGCAGTTTGTAGATATTTTGTTCTTTCCGTTTGCCGTGTTGGGGATTGAAAAATTAGTTTTTGTCGAAGATTTTACGGCGGTTAATGATTTTGTGATGACCTTTCCGTATACCCATGGGTTATTGGGTTCTTTGATCTGGGGGGTGATTTTTGGAGTCGGATATATTTTATTAAACAAAAGTAAGACCCAAAGAAAAAGTGTGGCGTTAGTCCTGGGATTAGCGGTTTTATCTCATTGGTTTACAGACTTAATTGTGCACACGCCAGATTTACCTTTGGTAGAAGGAGAACCAAAATTTGGATTGGGACTATGGCAGAATAAACATTATACTTTTTTAGTTGAAGCTGTTCTATTGCTTCTTGGAGTTGCATATTATTTCAAGAATGTCCGCTTAGGGACTACACTTAGAAAGCTTAGTGCCGTAGTATTCGTAGTATTTCTCCTTGCAATCAATTACCTCAATCTTTTTGTGCTGCCTGCTAATAACGATCTTATAGCACTAACCATTTCGGCTTTAGTGGCGTATTTTTTATTCTCTGGACTTGCGTATTGGCTGGACGGTAGAACAAAGACTTGATGAAAGATTAAGCGGATTTTTTCTTCGGAAGATTTCATACAGCATGTATACGATCAGCACCACATATTCTACAGCGATAAGAAGCGCATTTTCTTGAAAAAAGCTTCCCGCATACGCCGAATAACTCAGCATCACCACAAAACTCCACACCACCGGAAAAGTGTAGCGTGTAAAAATCCCTAAAACTAATGGGGTCGCGATATACCATGGATGAACTGTGGTAGAGAATAAAAAATAAGTATTAACCGCAAAAAGCATCCCTGTGATAAGTTGTTGCAGGGGGGTGTTTTTTCTAAAAAAGGTAAGCAAGAGAATAATACCTACGGTGATTACCGGCAATACTCTGCCGGCCGAAGCGATGATATTATACCCCGTTGCTTGAAAGCCTACCCATCTCACTACGTAGTATATGCTTGCATTAAACTCGAAGTTTTGAAACCAAAGCCCAATGGTAGTGCTGTAATTTTGGAGAAGCTCTTGAGATATAAACGGACTAAAACTTAACATAAAAGTCAGAATGACAACCGAATAATACAGCATCAGCTTCCAAAAATTCAGCGATGGATTAGAGTGATTTCTTTTGATAAAATACTGAAAGAATATCGGCAGAAGCATCAAGGGGATTAATTTTACAGAGACTGCTATCCCCATTACCACGGCACTCCATACCCAATGACCTCTTACTAACAAAAATAGTGATAGCAGAATGAAGAAGATCATCACGGTTTCAAAATGCAGATTCCCGGTAAACTCGATAATAATAAAGGGATTAAGAAAAAACCATCCTATGTTGAGCATATTCATATTGAGCTGCTGCAATAGCTTAATGCCAATAAAGAAGATTCCCATTTCGGACAGAATAATGATGAGTCGCAAGACGATGATACTACCCAAAATACTTTTTCCTCCAAGTACTGCACTAAGCCAAAAGAAGCATTGATTTACCGGGGGATAATTTGAAAAATGCTGCTTACTCAAATCTGTCATTTGATCAAAGATGGACATCATTTCTTTTGAGAGAAAAAAACTA
Source organism: Gangjinia marincola (assembly GCF_039523415.1). NCBI lineage: Bacteria > Pseudomonadati > Bacteroidota > Flavobacteriia > Flavobacteriales > Flavobacteriaceae > Gangjinia > Gangjinia marincola. Next base: position 38,658 of record NZ_BAAAFG010000015.1, on the reverse strand, counting down.
TCTTGATCAAAAAGTTGATTCGGGATATATAGATATGGATTTATTCCCTCTGCCAATAATCTACCGTCCCATAAGAAGCGATAGACATCTTCAGAAAGGCTTGGTGTAGCAAGGATAAAGATCAGCCTAAAAACCAAACCCAATAACAGCACATTGACTGTGGTGAGTCGGGCATATTTTAACAGGTAATAACAGCTAAAAAATAGTGCTGTATATGAGGTAAATAACGTCACAAAATCATATCGAACCTGCTCGTAGGCCATGTAATAATACAACGCAGCACTTAGTAAGCCTACTCCAATAGAAAGGCTTAAAGTAGAACGATGTGGCGTTTGATGTTGCATAGTTGTGCGTTAGGGATTGCAATGGCATCTTTTTGCCTTTTTTGGCAAAAAATACAATGAAAAGCCCGACCCCTACTTGTTGGGGGAACGCCCAAAGTACTTAAATTTTTGCACTCAGGCTTTTAAAGAAAACAAAGCCAAATCCAATAAAAAGCATTAAATGAAACGGAAATAATCCAAAGTCACCACCCTGATCACCTACGACAAATGCGCTGTACATTCCAAAGGCAAAATATAGCATGAGCAAACCTTCTACAATGACATTTAAGGACAGATTTTTACGCAAATACTTATTGTCCTTCACCTTATTTTGAAGGTTTTTAAGATTGAATTTAGGGGTGCGTACGAATTCACTGCGTTTACCTATGTGACCTTCTATCACTGCGATGGAATTATGAAGTGAAAAGCCCATAGCGATCGAGAAAAAGGTGAAAAACATGCCGGTGTATTTGATAAATTGCTTAAATCCACCGCCATAAATGCTTTTAAACGTATACCAATAGCATACAAAAAAGATGAGTGTGCTAATCACAAAAAAGCTCATGACGTAGAAATACATCTTTAAATGCGCATATTCGTTTTTGATGTAGAGCATGGGGATACTTAAAATAGCTACAATGAGAACGTTTAAGAACATCGTACTATTTAACAGGTGGAGAATCCCGTGAATTTTAGTTTTAAAAGAGATGTTGTTGCTGGATACAACACGTCTAAGCATTTTTCTAAAATTCTCTGCACCCCCCTTATTCCATCTAAACTGTTGCGACCTCGCTGCGCTGATCACTACGGGTAATTCTGCCGGAGTTTCAACGTCTTCTAAATACTTAAATTCCCAGTTTTTGAGCTGTGCACGGTAGCTAAGATCAAGATCTTCTGTCAATGTATCGCCTTGCCAGTTCCCTGCATCAATGATACACTCCTTGCGCCACACGCCTGCTGTACCATTAAAGTTAATAAAGTGTCCCTGGCTGTTACGGCCTACTTGTTCTAAGGTAAAGTGAGCATCTAGCGCAAATGCCTGGATTTTAGTAAGTACTGAATAATCTTTATTAAGATGCCCCCATCTGGTTTGTACCACCCCAATACTAGGATTTTTAAAATACGGTATGGTGCGTAGTAGCCAATTAGGTTGAGGTAAGAAATCTGAATCAAAAATGGCGATATATTCTCCTTTCGCCACCTTGAGGCCTTCTTTAAGTGCGCCTGCTTTAAAACCTTCGCGGTTAGTACGATGAATATGTACAATGTCTAAACCGGTTTGTTGGAGTTCGTTCACGCGCTTTTGAGTTAGATACAAGGATTCATCTGTCGAATCATCCAACACTTGAATTTCTAACTTTTCCCTGGGGTATTCAATTTGTGCAATATTATCTAGCAGCCGCTCTATCACGTAGAGTTCATTATACACAGGGAGTTGAATGGTGACCAGCGGAATCTCGTCTGCCTGGCTTAAGTCAAATTGAGGCGAATCATCGTAGGTGCGTTTAGCGCGCAGGTAATTAAATAGCAAATTGAGCTGCGCTAAACTGTACATGAAAATAAGTACAAGAGCTGTGGAATAAATGATAATAATTAATGTTTCAAGGAACATTATTTGATGCTGTATTTAAAGATCCAACCTAAGATTTTAACGCCCGCAAAGATAGCACCTTTTATGGTTCCTGAAACTTTTGAGACGCCAATTCTATTTCGGTAAGGTACAGGCACTTCTGTATAAGGAATATAGTGTTTTAAAACCTTAAGCTGCATCTCTACCGTCCAACCATAGGTTTTATCTTGCATATTGATTTTCAATAGGTTATTATACGTAATTGCTCTAAATGGACCCAAATCGGTAAATCTGGAATTGAAAAATAGGCGCATTAAACTGGTTGCTAACCAATTACCAAATCGCTGCGGAAGGGTCATTGATCCGTCTTCTCTCAGAGATTTAACACGGGCTCCGATTACAAATTCGGCATTTTGAGATAGGATCGGAGCAATAATTTGATGCAAATATTCGGGATAGTCGCTATAGTCTCCATCTAAAAAAACCACAATATCAGGTTGATTTTTTTTGGTCTTCGCCGAAAGATATTCCAGTCCCTTTAAGCAGGCGTTTCCATAACCCGGTTGAGGTTGATGCAAAACTGTTGCGCCTGCATTTTTTGCTCTCGCTGAAGTTTGGTCGGTAGAATTATTATCAACTATGATGATCTCATCAACGATATGGGGAATTTCATTAATGACTAACGCTATAGAATCTTCTTCATTATATGCCGGAATAATCACGGCAATCGTCTGGTTCATGGAATAATGATATTTGGTATCAAATGGCGGTAAAAATAAGATTCTTTTGGTTGATGTTTTAGAGTAAGACGCATTCTTTGAGGTTTCTTTTCAAGGTTTTGTAAGTTTCTATAAAACTGAGGGACCAACATGCTAAACATGATCAACCATGAATCCATCAAGAATTATATTGAGTTTTGTGCTACTACTAGGATTTTATTCAACCAGCTTCAGAGCACAAGAATATGAACCAAAGGGTTCGGTCATCCAAACGCTAACTCCGTCAAAGCTTATGGCCAAAGGACAGTATGACTTTAAATGGTTTAATAATTTGTATACTGAAGATCAAGCAACGTTTGAAGGTGAAACCAATGATATTGCGAGGCAAACCTTTTTTACCTCCACGCTTGAGGCCTACGTGGGAGTTACAGATAATAAGCGTATCAACCTTGGTTTGATTGTAGAGGCCCGTTCTAATGTGGTTGCGGGTCGGGATGCATTAGAAGTGTTTCAATTTGATGGTGAAGCAGGTACAGCGCGATCTGGAGTGACATCTATCGCACCCTCCATCAAGTTTGTTCCGTTTAAGAATGTTGGAAATTTTTCTGTGCAAAGTTCCTTTTTTTTTCCACTGGTTGATAATGAATCAGAGCAAGGCGTATTTTTAGATCAAAATGGATATACCTTTCAAAATCGTTTTTTTTATGATTATACCTTTACCGGAGGCACCTGGCAATTATTTTCAGAACTAAACACAGAACTTAATTTTGGAGATGAGCCAAGTTTCGCGAACAATAGTTTACGTCTTACTCCGGGTGTTTTTCTAAGCTATTTTCCCTCTTCAAAATTTACGGTATTGGCTTTGACACAGCATTCACAATTAGTAGATGTAGGTGGTGATTCAGAATTTAGCCAGGATTTCACGGCAGTTGGTGGTGGAGCAAAATATCAATTGACTAATGCCTTAAATATTGAAGTACTTTACACTAATTTTGTACGTGGTAATGATACCGGTCTTGGAGAAACATTCAACCTTGGGTTAAGGGCTGTTTTTTAAATCTTTATGGTGCATAGATATGTAATATGGATTGTTTTATGCATGTTCACGTTGCCGTCTTTTGGGCAGGAACGAATACAGGATAGTAAAGTTGATTCATTTGCTTTTATAGGATCAAAGCGCATGTCGCAGGATTTTTTAGCGCGTATGGTACGAATGAAAAAAGGTGTTCAACTTGATTCTGCGGTTATTCAAAAAGACATGATTCTACTAAGACGTTTGACCGGTGTAGCGCATTCTACTTTTCAAATTGTTGCTGCACCAACAGGAGAAACGCATCTTTTTTATACCATTAAAGAGAATTTTACATTGATTCCGCAGGCAAATACCTGGACGGTGAATGACGATGAGATTGCTTATCGCGCCGGTCTATATGAATATAACTTACTCGGTCGAAATATTACCTTTGGCGGTTTCTACCAAAATAACGGTTTTGACTCCTATGGCTTAAACGTTAACGCTCCTTATCTTTTTTCACGGTCCTTTGGTTTTGCAATTAACTATCTTGACTGGACTAGTCAGGAACCATTATTTTTTGAAGAGGGTACTACTCAATACATTTATAATAATCGATCTATAGAACTGCTGGGAGTTTATGAGCATCAATTGTATCATAATTTTCGTTTTGGCTTCAATCTCTTTAATGAAGAATATACGTTCAAAGAGGGGTTTAATACAGACGAAATTCCGCAGCAATTATCTCTGGATAAATTTATGCTAAAGAGCGTTTACACCTATGACAAACGCGATTATGAGTATTATTTTGTTTCAGGTTTTCAAAATATTCTAAATCTGCAGTATGTAGATACAGTAGAAGGAGAGCAACCTGATTTCCTCATCGGATGGAATGATTTTTTGTATTATAAGCGTATTGGTGAACGTGGGAACTGGGCAAACAGGTTGCGGTTTGGGATAGCAACAAATGATGAAAGTCCGTTAGCGCCTTTTTCGTTAGATAATAATTTGAATATTAGGGGTGTAGGTAACATTATTGATCGCGGCACAGCAAGCTTGGTACTTAACACTGAATATCGTTATACCTTATTTAAAAAAAACTGGTTTGTCCTACAAGGAAATGCGTTTGTAGATACCGGTACCTGGCGTAATCCGGGAGGTGAACTTTCAGACTTTTGGGATCCTGAAAATATGCGATTATTTCCCGGCCTAGGATTACGATTGATTCACAAACATATTTTTAATGCAATTTTTAGAATTGATTATGGCTATGGTGTTGGGGAGAAAGATAATAGCGGAATTGTCTTTGGGGTGGGGCAGTATTTTTAAAGCCAATCTAGGTCAAACTATTTATTATTCATCAACTCCATTAAATTCACATCATTGCCTAGCAAAACATCTTTAGAGTTGATTCTTCCATTCATACTGTCATTTTCCAGCTTAAGGACCCCACGGGGACATACTGCCGAACAAATTCCGCAGCCAACACAACTTGAGCGTACAATATTTTCGCCTTTTTGTGCATAGGCTCTTACATCAATTCCCATTTCACAGTAGGTGGAACAATTACCACAAGAAATACATTGACCACCATTAGTAGTAATTCTAAATCGTGAAAATAATCGTTGTTGAAAGCCTAGAATTGCTGCCATGGGACAACCAAATCTACACCAAACACGATTCCCTAAAATGGGATAAAAACCCGTGCCAATGACACCAGAAAATAGAGAGCCAATATAGACTCCATAGGCAGATCGCAGTGTGCCAGATTTGATATAAAAAACGTGGTCTGTTGTGTCTGAAGCGTATAAAACCAGTAACGCAAGAATTGTAATGGCATATCCTATGGCGCCATATTTTGCATCTTTTGCCAATTCATGTCGTTTAAAAAGCATGGTTCCCGCAAAAATTAAAGTTAAAAAGAGCCCGACAGCAATTAAAAAATAGTCAGCATCTAACCAATATTTACTGGCATCTTTTGAAAGATAACTGTACACTAATCCAGTGGTCATAATAACCGAAAACACTAATACCGTATGAATCAGCCAGCGTTCAATATTCCAGGCAGCAACCTTCTTGCTAGATAAATGTCTAAATGAGTCCCCGGCAGTTTCAGCTAAGCCTCCGCAACCGCATACCCAGGAGCAATACCAGCGCTTTCCATATTTATAGGTGAGAATAGGTGTTATAATAAAAATAGAGGCTACGCCAAATATTAGTAGCGCCATACCAAGCGTGCCAGAGTTGATAAAATCATTGATACGGTATTGATCAAAATTATAGTAGTTGAGCGGCCAGATATTTTTAAGGTCGTAATATGGTAAATTAAAGCCATCCCCATTGAGGCGCGCCATAAACTCTGGAATCAAAAAAGCAAAACCCAATTGGAAAAACATCACTGATCCTGTACGTAGCAATTGATATTTATTATGCCTGTACTTGAGCATGAATTTATATCCAAAGGCCAGAATAGCAACCGTGTATAGTGTCCCATAGACAAACCATTGACTTGCAGGATTTCCACTTAGTAGGTAACTCAAGGGATCAAAAAGAGAAATTACCCCCGTATTGGCTTGTCCATCTGGGGTAAGTCCAAGGTAATGAGGATAAAAATAAAGTACGATATAAAAGGCCGTGAGTATAATTCCTGTAATCCAACCTAAAATCCCTCTGGATGAGATGGATTTAAACCAGACTCCGTCATTTTGAATACCTTCCTGTTTTGTTAGGTAAGCTTGGTTTGAAAATAGTATTACTCCCCCTACAATAGATAATAAGGATATTGTGAGGTATAAAGACCGATTGGGAAAATCGATATTAACTCCTGCCAGGATCATAATAAAAAGTCCTACGCTTCCCAGCGCCACCGCTATTTTCTGCGTTGTTGTAATCCCGTATCCATCTGGACTGGCTAGGGACATACTGTGATTTAATTTATTACTCATGGCGGTCAATGTTAAGCGTGAACAGGTTGAAAAGAAGATTGTATTTGAGCTTCATAGGTCGCATAAAACTCAGGGTCAAAGTTTGCGGTTTTAAGGTGATGAACGACATAGTCAATATCGCGCTCCTCAGTAAGCCATTGGTCAAACACAATGTGCTTCATGCGTATTCCCAATGTATTAATTCCTAAAAATTGATTGGTTTGTTTATGATAAGCTATGGTGATAGCAATAGACTTTTCAGGATGTTTCCAATGAAAATGAGTCTCATAGTCTGGTCTGGACTTTTCGCCATTCACCCAGCCGTAGGTTTGATATTCAATCGTAAAAAATTTCGCACTGTTAAACCAGTGCCCGGGATTATACTTCATGCGATTGCCACAAATGGTTTGGGCGACGACTTCTCCCATCATTCTTCCGGTGTACCAAACAGCCTCTATAGGTCTGCGATGGCCAATAGCCTCATGTTGTTCTGCGCAATCTCCAATCGCATAGATATGTTCAATATTCGTTTCTAAAAAGCGATTCACCTTGATCCCTCTTCCGAGTTCAATTCCGCTATCTTTCAAAAAATCTATATTAGGTCGTACTCCGGCAGTAAGTCCAACTAAATCGCATTCGATTTCTTCTTCTGTCTCTTCAATAACGATGGATGTTACTCTTCCGTTTTTATCAGATTTAATTTCCTTTAAATTTGTGGAAAGTCGCAAATCAATGTGATGATCCTTTATTTCTTTGTTAATTAAAGCACTATCGCTGTTTGGTAAAACCCCATTCCAAAAACTATCTTCGCGTACAAGAAAAGTAACGGGTATACCACGTGTGTGAAGCATTTCTGCCAGTTCTATTCCAATTAAGCCTCCACCCACGATAACAGCTCTTTTACACTGATCTTTATTAGGGGCATTCCTTTCTAAAAGATCTAAATCTTGCTTTGAATACAACCCTTGCACACCTTTTAAATCCTGACCCGGCCACCCAAATTTATTTGGTACGGAGCCAACCGCCAGGATTAATTTGTCATATCCTAAACGATCACCATTGTCAAACAATAGTTCCTTCTTTTCATGCTCAATATGCTGAACGTACGCTCTTTTTAATTCAAGCTTGTTTTTCTTCCAAAACCAATCCTCGTAAGGTTTGGTATTCTCGTAAGTCATGTGACCCATATAGATATACATGAGGGCTGTACGTGAGAAAAAGTGATCTGTCTCTGCTGAAACAATGGTAATTTTTTTATCAGAAAGTTTTCTAATGTGACGGGCAGCGGTTACTCCCGAAATACCATTGCCTATAATGACAATATGCTCCATAATAATTAGGTGTTCTAGTATAGTCGTAGTTAAAGATAAAAACTTAATTGGGGTAAGCTTTATTTTTGAGAAAGTATTTATTCTTTAAGATTTTATACATTTAAACCATGCGAAGTATTCTACTCATATTGGGAATTTTAAGTCAACTTATCACAGGCTGTTCTGCTCAACCCGAAAAAATCAACGGGGTAAGTTTTGTGGCCAGCGGTGATTCTATTTCAGCAAAACACGTAGCACCGGTAAAAAAAATTAATGCCAATTACGCTGCGGTGATGCCTTTTGGGTTTTTAAAAGGTGTTAGTAGTCCTAATGTGATCTACGATGCAGATCGCCAGTGGTTTGGGGAACGTCCCGAAGGAGTGAAACAGTATATCCAAGAATTGCGCAAAGTAGGAATCAAGATTATGATAAAACCTCAACTTTGGATTAGGCGCGGGGAGTTCACCGGTACTTTAAAAATGACTTCTGAAAAAGAGTGGTTGATCCTTGAACAAACCTATCGTGATTTTATACTTCTTTTTGCCCGTCTTGCGGAAGAGGAAGAGGTAGAGATATTGTGTATAGGAACCGAGTTGGAGCAGTTCGTGGCAAACAGACCTGAGTACTGGACTACTCTGGTCGCACAAATCCGAAGTATATATAAAGGCAAATTAACCTATGCGGCGAACTGGGATGAGTATACCCGTACACCATTTTGGAATCAACTGGATTACATTGGGGTCGATGCGTATTTTCCAGTTTGTAATGAACAAACACCATCTTTAAATTGCTTGGCCAAGGGCTGGCAGTCTCATTTAGACAAATTAAAACAGGTAGCCGAAGCTTCTGGTAAACCAATTTTATTTACTGAATATGGGTATCGCAGCATCGATTACACAGGTGAAAAACCCTGGACTGTCGATCGATCTATTACAAACGTTAATTTAACCGCGCAAACAAACGCATTACACGTACTATACGATCAGGTATGGTCAAAAGAATGGTTTGCAGGAGGATTTATCTGGAAATGGTTTATCGATCATGAACAAGTGGGGGGAACTGATAATAATAGATTCACACCACAAAACAAACCTGCTGAAGAGCTCTTGAGAAAAACATATAGCAGTTATTGAGAGATATGTTTGAGATAGTAGTTTTTCAAACTTGTAGGTGAGTACCCTAACCAGTATTTCGCATGAATTACAGCAAAATGAAACTGTAATCGATACATCCCATGTTTTAGATACCTTCTGGATGAGGTAGTAACCGTGAAGGGCAAAACACGAAATTTGCCATTATCATAGAGCCGATTAACAAACTCACAATCCTCATAAATTGTATAATCTTCATTGAAACCATTCAAGGCATTGAAGATATTTTTTTTAACAAAAAGGGACTGATCACCACCCCTGCAAATTTTCCAGTTGAACCGGGTAAACCATTCACTTATTTTCAAAAGAGGGTGGTTTTGATCAAATTTTAATCTAAAACATCCTGCATCTAGGCCATTTGCTACTGCTGTTTTGATCTTTTTATCAAACTTTTTAAAGGTAAATGTATCTGCATGCAAAAAGTAAAGTAATTCGCCTGTTGCTTTTCTTGCTCCATAATTCAATTGTTTCGCTCTTCCCTTTTCGGCATGTTCTAGTTTAATGCTAAACGGTGCAACTTTAGAATTTTTTATAAAACGCTTTATTTGAACAGGTGTCTCATCAGTGCTCTGTCCATCTACAAGTATAATTTCAGTTAATTCAGGTTCTTTTAGATGGTGTTTAATACGTTCCAACTGTTCGTAGATAGCTTCAGCTTCATTATACGTTGGTATTATAATCGAAATCGTCATTGTAGAATATGGTGTAAGCTTTTCCTGAGATTTCTAAAATTCTTTGCAAAATTATTCATAAAACATGCGCTTAGAATCTAGTTTTACGAGAATAAACAACAAGATAGTAAAACCCCATAATGCAGAGCCACCATAACTAAAAAAGGGAAGCGGTATTCCTACCGTTGGAAAAATTCCTAATACCATTCCAATATTTATTGAAAAGTGAATGAATAAAATACTCAAAACACCGTAGCCGTAAACACGATTAAACTGAGATTTTTGACGTTCAGAGATCATGTAGATGCGCAGTAAAAGCAACGTAAAAAGTACAATGACTAAGGAACTCCCTAGAAAACCCCATTCCTCTCCTACTGTACTAAATATATAATCTGTATGCTGTTCTGGAACAAATTTACCCTTTGTTTGAGTTCCCTGCGTCCAACCTTTGCCAGTCCATCCTCCACTACCAATTGCAATTTCGCTTTGAGCAGTATTATATCCAATCCCTTGATTATCCACCTGTTTTCCTAAAACAATATTAAATCTATCCCTGTGTCGCTGCGCAAATACATTTTCAAAAATATAATCACCAGAAAATGAAAAGCTTATAACCAAAAAAAGTAGCATTAGAATTTTAGGCAATACATTTTTTTGCTTTATACTAAGAACGGTATACACAATTACCAAACCGAGGATGATTGCTGACAGGTAATATTGTTCATTTTCTAAGAAAAAAATAAAAAACGCAATGGCGAGTATTGTTGCAACGATAAGCCACAGACTTCGTTGTTCTTTTTTGAGATAAAAATATACCACTGCGATTAATACGGCGAGTATTGAGGTATACAAGGGACTAATAATTAGGGTGATCACAAAAACTGCAACAGCAACAAGCCCAGTATTAATATAGTATTTTGATAGCCCTTCGCGATAGAGTGGGATCAACAAGGATAAAAATACAATCGCACTACCCGGATCCGGTTGCGGAGCTATAAAAACAACAGGCAGACCAATTATTAGAAGCGCTCTTAATTGATGTTTAAACTCAAAGATATTAACTTGTAAATCACTTACATATTTTGCTAAAGCCAGCGCAGTAGCAGCTTTAGCAAACTCACTTGGTTGTAGATTAGCAACTCCTAAATCATACCAAGAGGTCGCGCCAGAGATCTCTTTGCCAAATACATAAAGCCCTAATAAAGATAGGAGCGATAAAATATAGATGATGCTTGCAAAGCGTTCGTAAAACTTAGCCTGGATAGATAAAATAAGAACAATGAGTACTATGCTCATCAATATTCTAATACTTTGCTTGCCATATACTTGATTGATATCGAAGATAGAGGTAAACTCATCTGTTAAAGAAGCAGAGTAAATATTACCCCAGCCAAAGCCTACCAACAAAATAAATAAAAGTACAGTAATCCAATCAATCTTGGCATTTGATCCGGCCATTATTGATTTATTTTAAAGGGTTCCCCGCTGTAGGGTTTAGCGTACTCTTCTTCAAGGCTGTGCGTTAGAACCCATTGTTCTAGATCTGTTCTGGTGATCGTTCCTCTAAGATATTTTTCAATAATTAAACTCGCGATTCTACCCGCATATCGTGCTCCCCAATATCCATGCTCAACAATAATGGAAACAGCAATTTTGGGATTATCTTTTGGAGCAAAAGCTACAAAAACAGAATGGTCTGTAAGCTGCTGTCGCTTGCCGTCGATAATAGTGAAATTTTCAGAGGTTCCCGTTTTTCCACAAATCTCAATTCCCGGCACTTGCAAGAACTCTGCAGTACCATAATTATAAACGTCATGCATTCCTTGAATAATAGGTTCAAAATGCTCTGGACTGATTGTAGTAAAATTCTTTTTAGTGAACCCAGGATTAGTTATGGGTTTACCATCGACTGTTTTTAACAGATGTGGTGTGTAAAACCATCCTTTGTTAGCGATTGCAGCTGTCATATTAGCCATTTGGATTGGAGTAAGAATCACTTCTCCCTGTCCTATGGCGTTTGACAACGTGGCTGTAGCGAACCAATTGTGATTAGGATAAGCTCTGTCGTAGTATCCTGAACCTGGAATTAACCCTCTACGTCCAATGGGTAAATCATATCCTAAAAATTGACCTAATCCAAAACTATTCAGGTGTTTTTTCCAAACGTCAATGCCTTTTTGCGGCGTTGTATATTTTTCAATTACTCTTCGGTACGTTTGTGCAAAGTAGGCATTACACGAATGTGCAACTCCCGGGACGAGGGATAAGGGTTGAGGATGTTGGTGACATCCCATAACTGCGTTAGCTCCGCGTCCATAACGATATCCATAGCGACAACTAAAACGCTCCTTTGTATTGATTACATTTTCTTCTAGAGCTATAAGACCGGTTAAGGTCTTAAACGGACTCCCGGGAACATATTCACCCGTTAGCGAACGATCAAATAAAGGTCTGCTAAGGGTATCGTAATGCATACGGGTATAATTAGGAGATTTTTTCCTTCCCACTAATAAGGCTGGATCGTACGTTGGGGCAGAAACTAAACTTAATATCTCTCCAGATGCAGGCTCAATAGCTACAATTCCTCCTCTCTTATTGACCATAAGCTTTTCTGCATAAGCCTGTAATGCTAAGTCAATGGTAATGGTTAGGTCTTTACCCTTTTGAGGAAGCGTATCAAAGACTCCATCTTTATAAGGACCAATGTCACGATTAAAACGATCTTTTTGAATTCTTCTAACTCCTTTTTTTCCTCTTAAAACCTCTTCATACTGTTGCTCCAATCCTTGTTTACCTATAAGCTCCCCAGGTAAATAATAGTTGTCTTTTTTTATTTCGGCATTGTTGACTTCAGCAATGTATCCAAGGATATTTGCTGCATTTGCTGTTTTATAGTCCCTCAAAGCTCTTTTTTGAATAAAGAAACCCTCATATTTACGCATTTTTTCTTGTAAGAAGGCATATTCAGCTTTGGTAAGTTGAGGAACAACGGGAGAGGGCAGACGCGGAGAATAGTTTTTAGCCTTCGACAATTCTTTTTCTAAATCTTCCTTAGTGATGCTTAAAAGACTACAAAACTCCAGCGTGTCAAAAGGTTTTAAGTCATTAGGAATAACCATCACATCATAAGAGGGTTGATTAGATACGATTAGTTCACCATTTCGGTCAAAAATATATCCGCGTTGTGGATAGTCATACACGACTTTGACCGCATTATCTTCAGAAAGCATAACAAAACTGTCATCTACCACTTGTAGATAAAACAACCTAAAAATAAAGACTAATCCTGTGGCTACAATCAAGAAAAAGGGTAGTAATCTTCGCATTAATTTTTTCGACTAAAAAGGGTCAATACTATAAATATTACGATCAAACTAAATATACTAGAAAATAACGTTTTTTTCAAGATCATTAGTATGTATTGAAGATTGAAAATTTCAAGTGAAAACAAAACTAAATGGTGAATAAAAACAATAAGGATGACATATAATAAACGTTCTTTTAAACCCATTCTGGAAAACTTGATGTTTTGGTGTTCATAACTTACTCCAAAAGAATACGATAGGATTGTTGGCCTCAAATAAGCTACCGTGAGCGAAGCTGAAGCATGTACGCCACCACTATTTAGAAAAAAATCAATTGAAAGCCCTAATAAAAAGCTGATCAATAAGAAATTCACTTGATTTGTGGTAAATGGGAAAAGAATAATAAAAATAATGTACGCGTAAGGGTTTATATAACCAAAGAGGTTGATATTGTTAAGAACAAGCGCTTGTAAAAGGATTAAAAATAAAAACCGAACAATATTGATAACCAATGTATTATTCATCGATAGGTTGTTGATTTAATTTACTCTCTGGTTCTTCCAACGAACGAATCTCTTCTTTTTTGAGATGTTCAATAGCATATACCTGATCCAAATTGGTCATATCATTAAACAACCTTATTTCAATTAAAAAATACGTTTGACTTTGATCCAGTGTATAGTCTTTAATCGTACCTACCGGAATGCCTTTTGGAAAAATGAGGGATTTACCTGCAGTGATAATCGTATCACCTTTTGCTACAGGTGCCAGTCGATTTATATCTGTAAGTTGAATTGTATTAGGGTCTTTACCATTCCAGGACATAGAACCGTAATGACTGGATTTTTTCAACCCTACATTAATTTCTAAGTTACTATTTAAAATAGAAATAACTCTGGAATAGCGCTCACTTGCGTCTTCTACAACTCCAACAATACCCTTACTTGAAATTATCCCCATATCTTTTGAGAAGCCATTTTCATTCCCTTTATCCAAGGTGATGTAATTATCTCTCAGACTGTAATTATTGGCGATTACTTGAGCGCTTCTGTAGCGATATGTGGTATCAACAGGGATAGAATCTGTAACAGTAATACGTTTTATTTTTTCTTTAGAAGCAGAGAGTTGATTGCGTAAGCGTTTGTTTTCGTTGAGTAAAAGTTCGTTTTGGTCTTTTAAATCAAAATAATCTCCCAGATTATTGGACCAACTCAAAAGCCCACCTGTAAGCGAGTTTGTAGAAGAAATAACTTTACTTTGATGGTAAGAATGTGCCTGAATGGTAAAAAAAAGCGCTAGCGACAAAAGCAGTAAATACACTACAGCATTCCTATAGCGAATAAGAAAGTCAATGATCTGCTGCATTTAGAAGTTATTTACTTAATCAATACTCCTTTGTACCGGGTGATATTCTTAAGTGTTATCCCGGTTCCTCGTACAACGGCACGTAAGGGATCTTCGGCAATATACACCGGTAAGTCGGTTTTTTGGGATAGGCGTTTATCTAACCCGCGCAACATGGATCCTCCACCGGCTAAGTAGATTCCGGTATTGTAGATATCTGCTGCCAGCTCTGGCGGAGTTTGAGAGAGCGTTTCCATCACTGCATCTTCAATTCTAAGGATTGATTTATCCAAGGCTTTGGCAATTTCACGATATGATATCTGTACTTGTTTAGGTTTACCCGTTAAAAGATCTCGTCCTTGAACGCTCATTTCTTCTGGTGGTGTTTCAAGATCTTCAGTCGCGGCACCAATCTGTATTTTGATATTTTCAGCAGTACGTTCTCCAACAAATAAGTTATGTTGAGTACGCATGTAATAAATAATATCATTAGTAAAAACATCACCCGCAATTTTGACTGACTTGTCGCAGACAATTCCACCAAGGGCAATCACAGCAATTTCAGTTGTTCCTCCTCCTATATCCACAATCATATTTCCTTTAGGTTGCATGATATCTACCCCAATACCTATTGCAGCTGCCATAGGTTCGTGAATAAGATAAACTTCTTTGCCATTTACCCGTTCTGCACTTTCTTTTACCGCACGCATTTCAACCTCTGTAATTCCCGAAGGAATACAAATCACCATTCTCAATGCTGGGGTGAATAATTTTTTCTTTAAGGCCGGGATTTCCTTAATAAACATGCTGATCATTTTCTCACTCGCATCAAAATCTGCAATAACACCATCTTTAAGGGGTCGTATGGTTTTTATATTTTCGTGCGTTTTACCTTGCATTTGAGAAGCCTTATCACCTACGGCAATGATTTTACCAGTCGTGCGATCTCTAGCTACTATAGATGGATTGTCTACAACCACTTTGTCATTGTGTATGATAAGCGTATTAGCAGTACCCAAATCAATGGCTATTTCTTCAGTTAGAAAGTCAAAAAATCCCATAAATATTACGAATTGTGCAAGGGTTGTGGTAAATGTATAAATTAATGTTTAAAATGCCTAGTTCCTGTCATAACCATTGAGATCTCATTTTCATTGCAATAGTCAATGCTCAGTTGATCCTTAATTGACCCTCCGGGTTGAATTACAGCTTTAATACCTGCATGGTCAGCAATTTCCACGCAATCTGGAAAGGGGAAGAACGCATCACTTGCCATAACCGCACCTTTAAGGTCAAAGTTGAATGAATTGGCTTTGTCAATGCTTTGTCTCAAGGCATCTACTCTTGAGGTTTGCCCGGTCCCGCTGGCGCATAACTGCTGATTTTTGACGAGAACAATCGTATTTGATTTTGTATGCTTACAAATTTTTGATGCAAACAACAGGTCTTCTAACTCGTTCTGTGTAGGTTTATTGTTTGTCACGTAATCCAAATCTTCTTTTGAGTCGGTAACATGATCTCTATCTTGAACTAACATCCCATTTAGGCAAGATCGATTAATCATTTTTGGTAATTCAACCTTATGCTGTACGAGTAGAATTCGGTTTTTCTTTCCTTTTAATAGTTCTATCGCTTCCGCGGAAAATGAGGGAGCAATGACAACTTCACAAAACAGTTTGTGAATTTCAACAGCAGTTTCAGCATCTATTTCTGTGTTTGCAATTAAAATTCCGCCGAAGGCTGACACAGGATCACCGGCAAGAGCATCTTGATACGCCTGAAGAATAGTTTCGCGCTGTGCAATTCCACACGCGTTATTGTGCTTTAATATAGCAAAGGTGGGCTTTTCGTTTGTAAACTCCAGCATTAAATTAACAGCGGCATCCACATCCAACAAATTATTATAGCTTAGTTCTTTACCGTGAAGTTTTGAAAACATCTCTTCAAAATTCCCAAAGAAAAATCCCCTTTGGTGAGGATTCTCTCCATAACGTAAGGATGTTCCATTTGTCTCACTTATTTTTAGGGCAGCCTTTGTCTCCTCCTGATTGAAATAATTAAAAATAGCACTGTCATAATGAGAGGAAACATTAAAGGCTTTTGTTGCAAAGCGTTTTCGGTCAGCTAGAGAAGTTTTCCCATTGCCTAAGGTCAAAACAGACAAAAAGTCTGCGTAATCATCCATGGACGAAACACACAGTACATCCTTAAAATTTTTAGCTGCCGCCCTGATCAACGAAATACCGCCAATGTCAATTTTTTCAATAATATCTTGCTCTGTCGCACCTGACGCTACCGTTTTTTCAAATGGATATAGATCCACGATCACGATGTCAATCTGCGGAATCTCATATTCTGCCATTTCTTGTTGATCGCCTTCATGATCTTGCCGATTTAAAATTCCGCCAAAAACTTTTGGATGCAAGGTTTTTACACGACCACCTAAAATAGAAGGGTATGATGTAACATCTTCTACTGCAACCACAGGAATATCCATTTCTTGAATAAACTTTTCTGTTCCGCCGGTAGAATACAGCGTGATTCCCAAGTCATTCATCTTTTTTACGAGAGGGGCAAGTCCCTCTTTATGAAATACAGAAATTAGCGCAGATTTAGCAGTAATATGATCACTCATGGTCACGAATATTTAGTATGCGCGAATGTAATATTTTAGGGATTAAAACTAAAGGAGTTATATTCATTTCTTTTTACTTTTTTGTAACAAATACATAACATAAACGTCTTATCTTGGATATAGAGAAAACAGACTATTTTTGCATTGTTTTCTTAGTGTAAAATTTCCCTTCATGCTGATCTATCTTCGTATCCTAAAAGAGAGCTTTTCATTTGCAGTAAATGCATTAAAAAATAATAAGTTACGTACATTTTTATCGCTCCTAGGTGTGACCATTGGAATATTTTCCATTATTGGAGTGTTAGCGGCAGTGGATTCATTACAAAAGAACATTTCAGATAATTTAAGTGTGTTGGATAAGAGTACAATTTACTTGTTCAACCGCTCTTTTGGACCAACCGAAATCCCACGATGGAAAGTACAGCAATTTCCAAAAGTTACCTGGGAAGAGTATCAACGCCTGGAGCGATCAGTACCAGATATGCAGGCCATAACTTACACGATGTTTGTAGGGAGTGAGGCTATTCGTCATGAAGGTCAGGTGGTCGATAATGCACGTGTCACCCCGGTGACTGAAGTTTTCCCTCAAATTGAACGCCTTCAATTTGATAGCGGACGCTTTTTCAATGGATCAGAATCCATGGCGGGTGCTCCTGTTGTCATTATTGGATACGAAATTGCCGAGAACTTGTTTGGAAATGGTCAAAGTGCCATTGGCAAAAAAGTACGTATGTATGGCCAGCGTCTTACTGTAATAGGTGTGCTTAAGAAGGAAGGAACCAGCTTTTTTGGAGATTCTGCCGATACTAAAGCCTACATTCCGGTAGTATTTATGCGTAAAATTTTAGGGGATAATAATAACACCGCATTCCCGGCGATGATTCTCAAACCCGAAAAAGGAGTAGATCAGGCTGCCTTTGTTGCTATGCTTAAGCAAAAGATGCGGCAGATAAGAGGACTAAAACCCGATGAGATTGATAACTTTTTTGTCAATCAATTTAGTGGATTCACCGATTTTATTGATGGTATTATAGGAACCATGCAGATTATAGGGGGAATTATAAGTAGTTTTTCACTGCTGGTGGGAGGTTTTGGTATCGCTAATATTATGTTCGTTTCGGTGAAAGAGCGAACTAACCTGATCGGGATTCAAAAGTCTTTAGGAGCTAAGAACCGTTTTATTTTACTTCAGTTTTTATTTGAAGGAGTGATTTTAGCTGTAATTGGTGGAGCCGTAGGATTAATATTAGTCTGGATTACTTCACTAATTGCTTCAGGATTTACTGAGAGTTTTGAATTTATTCTGTCTCCCGCGAATATCATCTTTGGGACATTTGTTTCGGTATTTATTGGATTGATTGCCGGGATTATTCCTGCCATTTCCGCCTCAAGATTAGATCCAGTAGAGGCGATAAGAACGGGCATGTAATTTCTCGAAATCGAAATCGAAATCGAAGTCGAAATCGAAGATGAAGTAGAAGTTTGAGCTATTAGGGTTAATTAGATCAACCTACTAAACAAAAATCATATTTCCTTCACATCTACCCACCTTGATGCTAAACTGAGACTAAATACTGCAGACGTTGAACTACGACCGTAGATTAAAGCACTTTAGCCACCTGGGCATTGACCCATTCTAAGAAATCCTCGTCTTCTTTTGTAAATGCATTAGGCGTATGTGAATCAATATCAATTTGACCTATGTTTTCCCCATCCAAAAACAAAGGAATCACTGCTTCAGATTTAACATGAATACTGCAAGCAATATAATTGTCTTGTGCACTTACGTCATCCACTAAGAAATTCTCATTAGATACGGCTACTTGACCGCAGATACCCTTGCCAAAAGGGATAATGGTATGATCAGTTGGTTCTCCTGCAAAAGCCCTTAGCTTTAATTCATCCTTATCTCCATTTTTGAAATAGAATCCTACCCAATCATAATGTGCTACGTTTTGCTTAAGGATCTCGCAGACCTGGGTTAGCTTGTGATCAACATCAAGGGTGTTTTCATTTAAAAGCTCAGTTAGCTGAGGCTGTAAAGAAGTCAATTTCATAATGTTCATTTATTCGTGCAAAAGTATTTAATCAGGTTTAGTGTGCCTAGTCTAAATGCTGTAAATTTAGATTTCTATTATGAAGCAATTGATTAAAGAGCATTGGTCGGTTATTCGATTTATCCTTACATTTTTAGGGAGTTATATGATCATGTTTGTAGCGTATTCAATGTATTTGCGTTATATCGATCATGGTGTTTATTATCCTGATTATATCACGCATATTGTAGGAGTTCAATCTCAAACATTATTAGAGGGATTGGGGTATACTGTTCAGTTAATACCAGATCAGCAGTTCCCTTATTTACAGTTGCATCTAAATGGGGATTACATCGCTTATATTGTAGAAGGATGTAATTCAATTAGCGTCATCATTCTTTTTATTGCGTTTATCTTATCCTTTACAGCAAAGCTTAAACCTATGTTGTTTTATATTTTAGGAGGATCAGTCCTTATCTATGGTTTTAATTTGATCAGGATTATCATCTTAGCTATAGCGTTGAAAAAGTATCCTCAATATCAGGAGGTACTGCACGAAGTCTTATTCCCGGGTTTTATTTACGCCGTGGTTTTTGCGCTGTGGGTAATCTGGGTAAAACGTTTCACAAAATATAACAGAGATGTCAAAACAGCGTAGAATTATATTGATCTTGATAGGATTTAGTCTACTGGCGGCTGTGCGATATTTTGAAGACGTACTATTTTACGATCCATTCATTGCATTTTTTAAGCGAGACTATTTGCAGTTGGATACACCTGTCTATTCAAAAAAGGAGCTCTTGATCCATATTACATGGCGCTTTTTTTTAAATATGCTTATCTCTTTGGGGATTCTTTACGTTGCATTTTTCAAAAAACAATACATTAAACTTTCTCTGTTGCTCTACGCCTCTGCCTATTTGATTTTAATTGGGTTGTATACCTATTTGATTACATTCCCAGATAAGGAAAACTACCTCAAGTTGTTTTACACGCGCAGGTTTTTGATACAACCAATTTTTTTATTGATTTTGCTTCCTGCGTTTTACTATCAATTTAAAGTCAAAGAAGGATTAGAGATCGGCAGCACCTAGTTTGTAGAAAGAAACATTGTTCTGAGTCGTCAACAAAAGACACTTATTTAAAAAGCGTTGTTCTTTCCATTGAAGCTTTTCACCAGTATAGACAACCAAAATGTCCTGTGAATTGATATTGTTGAGGAGATTCTCACTCGTTTTTTCTGAAAATACAGATAGAATATGGTTCGCTTCCGCGGAAGATGGTCTGGATAGGATGGCGCTCATCAATGGCAAGCCGGTCTCATAAGAGAGTTGCATGGATATTTTTTCTGATGCTAACGAACCCTCAAATTCATTCTTCTTACCATATTTATGATAAAACGGAAGGGGTATGATCGCCTGAAAATTTTCGGCCACAATAGCTTCCGGAAGAATTCTATTGTCCCCATCCAGCACCAGAATATTTTCCTCTTTAGCAATATATTGAGAAAGACTTAAGTGCTGTGCAACACCTTCAGTAAGGATCAACAAGCTTCCTGCAATTGCCAAATTTTTTCCGAAGGAACCAACATACCGCTCAACGCACACCGGCGTCATCACACTTACTACAAAGTAAAACGGCCAAGCGAATCTCCCCAATCCAACCAATTGTGCTAATGGAGCAGGAACTAGAGATGTCATTCCAAATCTAAACGGGATGGCCATCGCAAACAGTAATAATAGGGTTGCAGAGAATAAAGTAGCGAACAGATTTTCATTAATCAATCTTTTAAATAGATTGATCTTGAGATAGATTTTATTATGGATACCTCTAAGGAAAAGAACAAAAAGCAACAGAATTACCCCTAAGCCAAGATAATTTCCTACTTCGTCCCAAGAGGCGCTTTTGAGTGCAACAATTTTTTCATTGATGGAGGGGAATAATTCAAATGCGCTATGTTTTCCCGGTAGAATTAATGAATACTTAGAGGCTTTGTGTGCCGTTGTATAGTTAATAACATCTCTCATGGTATGCTGGTCAAAAACCTTAATACAAACGTAGTACGCCAAAGTTGCTAGAATCGTCAAACCACAAAGAAAAAGAGCAGACCTGATTTGCAGATTGTCTTTTTTAGTAATGAACCTAAAGATGCCAACTCCAATATAAAATCCTGAAATTATTATGCCTAAATATCCGTGAATAAAATACCAAAAGAGCAGATTGATGATTAAAATGACTCCTCGCCAAAAGGAGAAAGTTTGCTCAAACTTGAGCATGAGCCACCAGCTTATGGGGAAAAAACATACCAGAGATAAAGCATAATGGCCAAACTTCCATGACACAGCTTGAGAACATAAAAGAGATATCCCAATAGCCGCTAAAACACTTACAATCCTATTGCTTTTTAAATACTGAAAAATTTTAGTAAGATAGAATGTACTTATCAGTAATGACGAAAACATCAAAACATTAAAAATCCCTACAGAATAATCAGAAAGATCTATGATATGCGTGGAAATAATTTTAAGAAAAACAGCCAACAGCGGAAAACAATCTATTAACAGAATATATTCACCAAAGGGATAGTTCATTCCGCGGTATTCTAACAAATCAATACTATGCTTAATATAAAATGCTGGATGAAAGTAATTCTTTAGCCCATCCCCTTGAATAGAAAACAAGTAATTGTTAGGTTGAAGAACTATTTTTGGGTAAATGCATAAAAGAATAAGAAAACAACCTAATGCGCTAAACAAAGCGTCATAGTGAACATGTCGATGAATCCTCTTTACACTCAATGGATTAAAAAGATGGTTGGTCCCTCAAATGTACTGACTTATGTTGAAAGGTTTTAGTTAAAAATAATGCGCAAAAAGAGCCGAGAAAAATCGGCTCTTGCTATTATGTATGTGGATAGGATTACTGTCTTCGTTTTCTTCCCTTATTCCTGCTATCTCGTTCCAGTTGCATTTCTTGATAGCGCTCAAATTGCTCTGGGGTTAGAATTTCTTTCATGTTATTCTGTAAGGAGATTTTAGCATCAAGACGCGCTTCTTTTCGCTCTGCGGCATCGGCTGCTAATTCTTCAGATGTTTTTCCTTCTCTCTCTTCACGCTGAGCTTTTTGTATTGTCAAGTGTGTTGTAAGAAGTTCCTGTACTTTTGCTTGCTGACTCTCATTTAAATCCAAGGCAAGGGTCAATTTTTTTGAATTGATGGCAGCACGTTCTTCAATGCTCATGGTTGTTTGCTGTTGGCGCTTCATTCTTTGTTGTGATTGAGCCATAGTTGTGATGCTTAAAAAAGCAGCCAAAATAATCATTGTAGGTTTCATCGTATTTTATTTTAAGTTCATTGGTAAGACCCTTAACGAATAAAAAGGTTTAAGATATAAGTTGCATTATATATAAAATAAAAACCCTTATCGGTTAGGATAAGGGTTTCAGTATTAATTTATGTTTAAAAAATTAGCTTTTATTAGGCTCTAAAATCATGGTGATTCGTTCTTCTAAATCCTGTAAATGATATTTGCTCATACGATCTCGTGTTCTATTAACAGCAGATCTTACGTTGCTCCTTAATGCTTTAAGTTCAGCTCTTACAACTGGTCGAATATCACTTTGACTAACATCTACATTGGTTCGTTTTACAAAACGTCTAAATGCAGCAGGTATTTGGCTTTGTTCATTTGTCATCAAATATTCCAGGCGTTCAACGTATGCTCTTTGAAGATTTCTTCTGTACACATCAATCGTTTTGCCTCTGGAGAGTTCACTAAACAATCCTTTTCTTAAATCAGTCATCATTTCGGGATAGGTATAAGCATCGTCTCCATTGATGGTTTCATTTTCAATCAAACGTGCCATTCTTCCAAAGTCCAGCATGTTATTAAGCGTTCTGGTTTGAAAACTTCTGATTCGTTCAACACTTCCCGCCGCTTCAATTTTATCAAAAATCGTATTGTCGATCAACCACCCTGGTGTATCAAACAACTGCTCTTGTAAAAAATTCATGGCAGCTTCTTGTTTTTCTTTAGGTACGTGCGTATAAACCGCGCCTTCTTGATCGTAGGTTTTATTGTATTGGTATACTCCGCCAATATTACTGGCGACATGTCCCATATATCTATTGTATTGAGAAAGTACCTGACCGTACATGGTTTCTAAATCCTCATAATCCTTACCATCTTCTTTGGTCCATTCGATGAGGTTTGGTACAATACGCTTAAGATTGGCAATTCCATACGTACTCGCTAAAACACTATCATCTCCTAAATCCTCGGTTTGAGAACTTGGGTCAATAACGCCAAACTGCTGTCCACCAAATCTATACATTGGATCATCTTGTTTTTCAAGAATCCAGCTATCGAGAATT
This sequence comes from Gangjinia marincola, assembly GCF_039523415.1. Classification (NCBI taxonomy): domain Bacteria; kingdom Pseudomonadati; phylum Bacteroidota; class Flavobacteriia; order Flavobacteriales; family Flavobacteriaceae; genus Gangjinia; species Gangjinia marincola. The sequence goes on along the minus strand of NZ_BAAAFG010000015.1, from coordinate 15,285 downwards.
GGCTTTTCTTCTTTTCCTTCTTTGTCTAAAATAGGTTTGTAGCCCCACATAATGGCATACTTATCATAGGGTCCAATATTTGGCATTAGTGCTACATCGCCATCTCCCGGTTGAGCTACATAATTAAAACGTGCATAATCCATGATGGATGGAGCCGTACCATATTCTTTGGTAAACTCAGGATCGCGCAATTTCTCAACGGGATAAGCAACGCTGCTGCCCATGTTGTGAGGCAGACCTAAAGTATGACCAACTTCGTGCGCAGATACAAAACGAATTAATCGGCCCATCACTTCATCTTTAAACGCCACACCTCGCGCATCTGGATTAATGGCTGCTGTCTGTACAAAAAACCAGTTTCTTAATAAAGTCATTACATTGTGATACCAGTTTATATCACTTTCCAGAATTTCACCACTTCGGGGATCACTCACATGTGGTCCATTAGCATTAGGAATAGGTGATGCCAAGTAACGTACTACGCTATAGCGCACATCTTCGGGGCTCCAATCTGGATCCTCTTCAATCGTTGGAGGGTCCTTTGCAATAATGGCATTTTTAAAGCCGGCTGCTTCAAAAGCAACTTGCCAATCTTCTATTCCTTGTTTAATATAAGGACGCCATTTTTCGGGCGTAGCCCTGTCAATATAATAAACAATAGGTTTTTTGGGCTCAACGAGTTCACCTCGTTTAAATTTTTCAATGTCTTCATCTTTTACCTCTAATCTCCAGCGATCAAGGTAAACAACAGTTTTGCTTTTTTGATCTTCCAGGCCATAATCGGTTTGGCCGCGGGCGAACCATCCTACACGTTGATCAAAATACCTGCGTTTCATAGGTTCCTTAGGCAATAGAATCATAGAATTACTCATCATCACAGAGATTGATCCCGTAGCCGAATTACTCGGAGGGCTGCCGGCATTGTAGGTTTTTACATGGCGCACTTCAATATTTTCAGGATAACTGCGAATGGTATCAATGTAGCTACGCTTTTTATCAAGACGAGAAACTTTATAGCCTTTGCGTCTAAAATCTGGCATGCCCAGTGGTTTGACATCTTCAGTAAATAACTCAGTGGCATCAATAACGATGTTTCGGGAATTATTGACGGTATCCTTTTTATAGGCCTTTACATCAAATGCATATAAAATAGGTTCAAAGTTGCTGTTTTTTACAGCCTCTGAAACCGGCAAAGAATCTGCTGCATAAATTTGATGGGACACTACTCTAAGCAACAGCTTTTTGTCTTTTTGATCCCACCTCAATACAGAAGTGTTCTGCTTGCCACCTCCAAAACCAAGGTTAGCCGCAGTTTTAGCGATGCGGGTTACCATTAGCATCTCGCGACCAATTAGGGTATCCGGAATTTCGAAAAAGTATTTTTCGTCCAGTTTATGCACCATAAATAATCCGCTATCTGATTTTGCTTTCTTAGTGATGACTTTGCTATAGGGTTGGATGCCGCCTTTTTTAGAAGACGATTTAGTTGAAGCCATACTGGATGGCTTCTTTCCTTTGTTAGGCTGAAATACACCACAGCTGGAAATGGAAATCGCCATCATAAGCAGTAATGCGTACTTAAAAGAATGTTTTATCATGTGTAAAATTTTGAAGGCAGAAGATACAAAAAATGAAATATGCTTTATAACTGCCAGAAGCTTTTTTGAGATCACTAGACTATTTCAGGTTTTTAATCAGTGAAAGGGTAGTCTCATAAATAGAAGTTTGTTGACTTTTTGCCATTAACCATCCATAAAAGCTAATCAGAATCAAATCGGCTGTTTGAGTATTATAATTACTGAATCCAGTCTTTACCTTATGTTTAAAACGATCTTCTTGAAGGAGCTCTGGATGATGGTTCATTTGTTGAATGAGCGAAATAAAGGTACGAAGAAGATCATTTTGTTCTAACGTTTTCTTGTAGGTACGTAGAAACCTTCGCAGCAAGGAATGAGCCAATTCAAAATGATCTAATTCTACCTGAAGAATAAGTTCAATGAGATCTTTCTTGATTACCCATTCGCGATCGTACTTCTTTAAGTACCAGCTATTCGTATGTTTCAACAGATGAAATGCTTTGAACGCGGTTTTAAATTCGGCTTGCTGAATATAGATCGTGCACACCACTAAAATAAGATCAGGATTATGTATCGATCTATCTAACTCATGGGGTGTGATAAGCTTAAGAGCTTCAGTGTGATTTCCTGTGAAATTAAGGTGCAGGGATTTGATCAGAACAAAATTTTGATAAGCACCAGATGTTGGGTTCAATCTTTCTTGTTGTAGATGGGTTTCATATCGCTTTAATACTTCTGCGCAGGCTTCAAAATTTAAATTTCTCAAATGTGCGTTGGCTAAAAAATAATCGATCGCTAGACGATACAGCTGGTGCTGTTTAGGATGGTTTGCAACTCGTTCAACTTGATAATATAGTCGATTTAGATATGGCAGCGCTTCCGCGAAAGCGTACTCCAGATTGGCAGCAGTATGAATGATGTCAAGAAGTTGATACAGCGACTTAAAACTCAAGTCAGTTGTGCCTGCCAGGTTGAATTTAGTCAAAGTTACTTCTAGCAGCGATCTGTAGGATATCATTTTTTGAAGCGTTGCTTGTTTAATTTCATGTTTTAAAAAGGCACAGGCCATATTGACGCGCTCTTGTTGTTCCAGTTTTTTTTGATTGTGCTTAAATGCATCAAAAAGCTGTTCCAGATGTATATCATGGTGAAGATGTGCATATTGGATGTGAGTATGGAGTGCCTCCTGGATGATACTAAAAAATTCTAATGGTCTGGAAAACTCAATGGTCTTTTGCAGCAGTTTTTGACCGGTTTTGGGTTCTTCTCTTAAGTATGCTTCACGTGCCGCTGTAAGGTAACGCAGTGCTTTATATTTTGAAGAAGCCTCTTGCGATAAACTTTTTTGCGCAATAAAATCGATTAGATTGTCTTTGAGTCGTTTGTGTAACGCATGATAGGCATTCGCCGAAGGTTTTCCATACAGAACGACATCCAACCGCTCATCCTGCTCCCGCTGAAGCAACTCAAATAACTGAATATTCTTAGCATCCTTGCGCTTATTTTGTGCGTTGAGAAATAGGTTAAACTGTCTTTTCTCTTTAGCCGAAAGAATATTTATCAAAGAAGTTGTCATTTTATATCGTAAGTAATTTTACTCAAATGTATTATAATTGTTCATTTACTAGTATAAATAATAAAATTATATCGTAAGGTATTAGAAAATTTTTGTTTTCAGCAATAAAGGTTTTGATAGACATTTGACCCCATAATCAAAACAACAATACATGGAAACGCAACAAGAATTGAATCCAAAAAAAGAAAACAAAAGAGAAACGCCAGAAGTTTTTGAAAACAAACCTACCGGCGCGTTTATTTCAGCAGCATGGGCAGCATTATTTGTGGGGATGATCTCCTATTGCATCGGGTTATGGAATGCCGATATGCTGCTCAATGAAAAAGGGTATTATTTTACGATTCTACTGTTCGGACTGTTTTCGGTTGTCTCTGTACAAAAAAGTGTACGGGATAAACTGGAAGGTATCCCGGTTACAGACATCTATTATGGCATTAGCTGGTTTGTGACCATTGTATCAATTTTACTGCTTATTATTGGGCTGTGGAACGCAGATCTGCTGCTGAGTGAAAAAGGCTTTTATGGGATGTCATTTGCACTGGCGTTATTTGCTGCGGTAGCAGTTCAAAAGAATACCAGAGATGTCAAGTTCTTTGAACAGCAGAAAAAAAATAAGTAAAACAACAGGCTGGCTCCAATTTTGGAGCCAGCCTGTTGTTTTGATTGAACCCGACTTGTCTTTGAGATGAGTTGGGTTTTTAAATTTTACCAAATCTTCGAAAAGCAGCAATGAATTGATAATATAGATATCCGATGATTACTCTTGAAAAAAAACTTAACAAATAAATAGAATTTACGTCTTCTTCTCCTTTGGGAATCAAATCAGAAACCCTGTGAACAGGATTGAGTAAAACTATGAAGTATTTGAAATTGATTATTAATGCAGAATACCACTTTTTATTATTAGGGTCAAATTGTAGATGATCGAATGAAAGAAGTAATAAAAAATATAATAATCCTGAGACGCCTATAATCCAACATAACGCTTTAATTGGCGAAATGCCATGATCACTACTCCATTTATTCAGTTTAAGAGGAATGACATCTTGAAAGAACCTTAATCCTTTCATTTTTTCAAGATATCTATATGCTAAACTTTTCATTTTTTGAGCTTCATAAATGTCTCCGGTTTTTTCAAGAGATTTTTTTAAACTCAAAAAGGTATGATATTGGTCGCGATAAAAAATATTCTTGTCAACTATTCCAAAGTCTATATGTTCAAGGCTATTGAAATTATTATAGTTCAGAATATTACTAGGGAATTTACAAGAAAAAAATTTGGCTTCTGACACTGTTGATTTATAGAAACTAATGAGACTGAAATTTTTAAAATTAATATTATTGAAAAGAGCACTTTCTAGATCGGAGTTTGAAAAACTGATTTCTGATTTACTTGAGTTTTTAGCACTAATATTCGAAAGTTTAAGTTCCTGAGGAGAAACCAGATTATTAATTTTAAATAAGCTGGCATGAATATTACTCACATTAATTCTCGATTTTATTAGATTAGATATTACTAATCGCTCTAAATAAATTTTATTTATATTAATTAATGGTGACTTAATTTTATAATCCCTTATTTCTAAGTTTATTCGAGTTTTTAATAAATCTGATTGACTTAATTTAATTTTATATTCTTTAGAACCTACAAGAGGATCATATTCTAATTTCAATGATTTTTTAGGCGGAGGAATAAATAATGACGTGCTCTGAGCAATAATTTTTTTTGCTCCAAAAATATTAAAACTTGTAGGGAATGATAGGAGATCGGGAATTAGTTTATTTTTCTTCAAATAATACATTAAAGATTTCCAATCTTTTAATTTAATATCATTAGGATTATAATTAATACTTACTAGATAGAACCCAATTAGTTCGTAATTCCCAAAGCTATTTTTGATATTGATATTTGTTTTAGATTTCGATCTTATTCGCGAGTGTTCAATAAATGAATTGGTGATTATGAGTTTTACGCTTTCATTTGTCTCTAAAAAGCTCAAACTTTCAACGTAACAATTCCTTATTGAAATTAATGTTTCGCTTTTAAAATCTTCTGAGATACTGAAAGATAATTTTTTTTAAAAAAAGCAATTCTCAATTTTTATGTGATTATGACCTACATATTTTTTATTTGGAAAAGAGGACTGTTCAACATTTATCCGTACAAAATCATTTATAACACTGCCCTTTTTAATTTTGTCCTTAAACCCATTAAAGATAATCATTTACTTTCTATTTTGCGGTAAAATACAAAAAGACCCACCAAACCAATGATGAGTCTTAATTTTTCATTATAATATATAAAGCTATTTACTTAAGCTCACAGCTCACAGCTACCCACTAATCACCACCATCAACTCATCTTCTTCTTTTAATACTTTAGCAAGGCCATGTTTGGTTAAGCCTTTAATGCTTTTATCCCATTTCTTATTGCTTAGTCCGGATTGTGCCTTGAGCGCCGTCAGCGAAATTTCCTCATCTTTCTTAAGAATATCATAGACCGTTTTTTCTTCTTCGGTCAGTTCAATCTGCTTGCGTTCTGGCTTCATTTGTGGGAAAAACAGTACCTCTTGGATAGATTGCTGGTTAGTCAAAAACATAATGAGTCGATCCATACCTATTCCCATTCCGCTGGTAGGAGGCATACCGTATTCCAGTGCGCGTAAAAAATCATGATCTATGTACATGGCTTCATCATCGCCACGATCTGCTAACGCAATCTGCGCTTCAAAGCGTTCGCGTTGATCGATAGGATCATTCAACTCAGAGTAGGCGTTGGCAACTTCTTTACCACACACCATAAGTTCAAAACGCTCTGTTAGCTCTGGATTATCCCGGTGCTCCTTTGTCAATGGACTCATCTCTTTAGGATAGTCTTTAATAAAGGTAGGTTGGATGTAATTGCCTTCACATTTCTCACCAAAGATCTCATCGATCAATTTACCTTTTCCCATGGACTTATCTACTTCAATGCCCATATCCTTTGCCGCTGCACGAAGCTCATCTTCAGACTTTCCGGTGATGTCAAATCCGGTAAATTCTTTGATGCTATCGGTCATGGTCACTCTGGGATAGGGTGCCTTAAAATCGATGTCATGTTGACCAAACTTGGCTTTGGTCGTTCCGTTAACGGCTTCGGCACAGTGCTCCACCAATTTTTCGGTAAAATCCATCATCCAGTTGTAATCCTTGTAGGCGACATAGATTTCCATCGCAGTAAACTCAGGATTATGGGTGCGGTCCATGCCTTCGTTTCTAAAGTTTTTTGAAAATTCGTACACGCCTTCAAATCCACCTACAATAAGTCGTTTCAAATACAATTCATTCGCAATTCGCATATACAGCGGAATATCCAACGAATTATGATGCGTGACAAATGGACGCGCTGCTGCTCCACCCGGGATGGGCTGTAATATGGGAGTTTCTACCTCAAAATAGTCGCGATCGTTAAAAAAGTTCCGCATGGCATTGAAGAGCTTAGTGCGCTTTTCAAAAATTTCTTTGATATGTGGATTTACAACAAGATCAGCATAGCGTTGTCTGTAACGCATTTCGGGATCGTTGAACTCGTCGTAGGTATTACCTTCTGCATCTGTTTTAGGCAAAGGGAGCGGTTTTAACGCCTTACTCAACAGCGTAAATACTTTGACCTTAACTGTTTTTTCTCCTACTTGAGTAGTAAATAATTCACCTTTGATTCCTATAAAGTCACCTATATCCAGCAATTTTTTGTAAACCTCATTGTAAGCAGTTTTATCATCATTGGGGCATATTTCATCTCTGTTGAAATAGACCTGTATACGACCGGCTGCATCTTGTAATTCAGCAAAAGAAGCTTTTCCCTGGATTCGTCTTGACATCAATCTGCCCGCTATCGTGACCTGCTTGCCTTCTTCAAAATTCTGTTTTATCGTGTTAGTTGAGTGATCAACCTCAAAAAGATCTGCGGGATAAGGATTTATCCCTAAACTTCTTAATTTTTCTAGTTTTTCTCTTCGAATTATTTCTTGTTCAGACAATTGCATGCGGGTTTATTTAGGCGGGCAAAGATAAACAAGCCATCTCTATGAATCAACTCATGTAACAAATAGAATTTGATACTACTAATCTGTATATATCTTCATTTATATTCACAATATGAGTTTTTTTAGAGCCTTATTTGCTTTACTCTTTCCGCCCTTATCAGTGCTGGACAAAGGTTGTGGTTCTTTTTTAATTGTAGTACTTTTGACCTTATGTGGATGGGTGCCAGGAGTTATTGCAGCACTCATCATTGTGAATAATCCAAACAGTTAATTATGAAGATATTTTTATATGCTTGTCTAGTATTGTTTTTTGTTTCGTGCCAATTTGAAGAAACGCTTACCATTAATGAAGATGGCACAGGCCAAGCAAATATTATGTTTAATGGGAACGAAATGATGCAGGCTATGGGAGAGTTTGCTCAAATGGGTGACAGTATATCTGGCGAAAAAAAGGAAAAAGCAGTTGACTCTACAATCTATTTTAAGGACGTTTTAAAGGAGAAAGCTGATAGTATTTCTAAGCTTTCTAAAGAAGAGCAAAAAAAATTAAAGCGATTGAAAAACGTAAGTATCAATTACGTGGTGGATGAATCTAATGGAAAGTTCAAGCTTGATATGAAGTTTCCTTTTAAAAGAGTAAAAGAGTTAAGTGATTTTTATGAGCTCTTTGATCTTATGGATGACTACGGACCAGATACTGGTGCTTCAAAACAAGCTAATAAAGAAGAGGATCCTAGTCCTTATGACTTTACTGAAACAAGCTATACCTATAAACCTGCTTACTTTGAGCGTTCTACTACAGTAATTAATCAGGAAGAGTATGACAAAATCGTAAAAAAAACGCAAACTGCCCTTACGATGTTTGAGGGATCAACGTATACCTATAAAATAAATTTTCCTAAAAAAGTAAAATCAGTCTCGCATCCAAAAGCGTTGTTAGGTCAAGATCTCAAAAGTGTTGTTATTAATCTTTCAATGGCAGACTTATTTTCGTCACCTCATGCAATGGACCTAAAAGTTGAATTTCAAGACGAATGAACAAAACGATACGGCTAGAGGATCTAGGATTATTAGATTATAAAAAGGCCTGGGAATATCAAGAAAAACTGTTCAAAAACATTCTTGACACAAAGATAAAAAACAGGAGAGAAAATGTAGGACTTGAAACTCAAAATCATTTTTTATTCGTAGAACATCCGCATGTTTTTACCTTGGGTAAAAGCGGTGATTTGGATAATTTACTGGTGAGTAAGGAACAGCTGGCTCAAAAAAATGCTTCTTTTTACAAAATAAATCGTGGAGGAGATATTACCTATCACGGTCCCGGTCAAATTGTTGGATATCCTATTCTGGATTTGGAAAACTTCTTTACAGACATTCATAAATACCTGCGACTATTAGAAGAGATGGTTATTCTCACCCTTGCAGAATATGATGTAAAAGCAGAGCGCAGTAAAGGAGAAACCGGCGTATGGCTGGATGTTGGTACTCCATTTGCTCGTAAAATATGTGCTATGGGTGTACGAGCAAGCCGATGGGTAACTATGCATGGATTTGCACTCAATGTTAATGCAGATTTAGGCTACTTTGATCTCATGATTCCCTGCGGAATTAAAGATAAAAATGTAACTAGTCTTAATGTAGAATTGGGTCAAGCTAAAGTTTCTATGCAAGAAGTAAAAGACAAGCTTCTTAAACACTTTTTAGGGCTTTTTGAAGCCGAAGTTTATTCCTAATCAATTATTATAGTCGATAGACTAATATTCGATTTCCCTCTCCCTTTACCACAAATTCTAATGCACCACTGCGATCCATATTATTAAGATCGATTTGACTGGAGCCATACACAGGAAAATGAGGTAATAATTTTGCGTTGCTGTCAAAAAGAAAGACTTGATTTGATTCCAAATTCGTCAGCGCGATATACAGCTTATCATCCAGGTAAAAAATTTCTGGAGCACTATATCTACCATAATCCAGATCGACAAGATTTTGCTTTATTTTTAATTTGTTACTGGCATTTATCGCAATGGTCTTTGCAGTAGCGTCAAGCTTAGCGTTATCTTTTATTCCTGTAGCAGATTTTTTTACATTTCCCTTATCGGTAATTTGAATTAGTTCTCCTTGTTCATTTATACTGGTGAACATACCGGTATAGAGAAACCATGGATTGATGGAAGCCACCTTATCCTTAACATCAATTCTAGATTGTCCCCTACGATTTAATATATGAAGCGTTCCGTTTTCTTCAGAGATGAGAATATAATCCTTTGATCCTTTTCTATTGTGAACAGGTGCCTGTGTGATAGGTGAAGGTGTTGATGAAAACTCAAAACCCTTTACTTGTTTGGCTTCTGTATTGTACAAAGCAACGTTTTTCCCCGTGGTAATTGCGAATCGGTAATTTCGGTTTTGGTCATAGTCAAATATGGCTAGGGGCTGAGTGATGGTCTCGTTAAAGGTTAAAGGGAATGGGGCAACTTCTTTTCCGTTTCTATCTATTACATAAAATCCATTGGCGGTCGTAAAGGCAAGTTGTAGCTTTTTATTTTTAAAAAGATCAACAGCCTGTACTTCTCCTAAAATTGCAGCGTCTAATTTCTTTTTCCAGTATACCTTGCCTTTATTAGATATTAAATAAAGGGTATGATCTTCATCTTGTACTGCGATGTCAAGTTGATTAGTAAGGTGATTTCTAAAAAACTGTGGTTTTGATGCCGCAGGAGCATCTAGCGTGATGCTTAAAAGCTGTGCAATAGGTTGGGATTCAACGTGTTGTTGACTTTTCTTAATAAGGATGTTTACATGAGCAAAATCTGTATCGTGCGTAAGTTGAATGGCCGAAAAGCGATGAGAATTAAAATTTAGTTTTGAAGCTTTTGTTTGATCCTTCTTCGGAAGAGCTTCCGCTAGCCGCGAAACAAATACATCATGATTTATAAGGTAGTAAAGGTGGGACTGATCACTCATATCTTCCGAAAACGATGTGTAATAGGGTGAATTTTCTAAGACCGTTTTATTCTGAAAATTAGCAATAATATCTTCCAGCGTTTCGGCATCTTCCGCAAAAACAAAAAAGGAATCTAAAACCGTATAAAATTTTGCACTCACGGTAGGGAATAAACTCCCAAAACGATCTTTAAAAAAATTCTTTTTCTCAAAATGATAGATAATATTTTCTCTGTATGTTTTTGCCTGTTCTTTTTGATCTAAAAAAGAATGGTCTGTAAGTTCTGGATCCGTTGAGCGTATCACGATGACCTCTTTTTTATCCATATAAAGAATACCTACCTCTCCTGTGGCAGCGATGGATTTAAAATCCAAAGAGCTGTTAGGATCATTTTTTTGTAACAGCAAAAGGTCATTATAGGTAAATCCATAAAGTGCTGCTGTGTTTATAGGAGCAATTGATGCAAGTTGGCTAATCCCGGGAGTTACCTCTCTAAACATGGGTTGTAATCGAATGACAGAGTCATTCGCAATGCTTATCCCATTTAGTCGTAACATGGAGTTTGAGGCGTCAACGTCAAGTGCTACCCAATCTGAAAATCCTGAGAGCGATGAAAATACCCCTGATTTAAAATACTCATTAAATAATGAAGGAACCTTTGATTGATTGAAGTAAAAAGTGGTGTTATTTCCTGCACCAGATTTGTAGACACGTTCAAACGCAGGATCAGGTTTTTTTGTGTCCTTATAAGAACGTATAATATTCTCTAAAATAAGTTTAGAGTCACTATAAACGAACGTTTTATTGAGATTAGATCGATAAATTTCCTTTTTATTGAAGTTGTATATCTCTATATTCTCCTCATTGTACGTGATATCTCCTGCTTTGATAAAGCGTGTAGAATCCATCACTACTTCATTCTTTGAAATGAGCGTAAGACCGATATCATCACGATTAATTTGTGTGACGCTAACTAAAATAGGCTCTTTAGGCTGTAAAACGGTTAGGTAATCGACTTTTGAAGCTACTCCCTTGAACAACGAAAAATCTTTAAATAATGAAATAAATTCATTTGAATCAATATGTTCTTTAAATACAGAAAAGTCTTCAATCGAAGCAACTAAAGCAGAATTTGCCGGAATATATTGAATCAGTGGAGAATCCTCCTGTATATCTTCCTGGCAAGAAAACAGTACCAAAACAAAAAAAATAAAAACATACTTTTTCATAGCAATGTTCTAATAGGTCAAAAATACTAGAACATAAAGAACGTAAAACAAGGATGATATTTTTGCTTTCCAATAGTTATAAACAGCACATGGAAGCTACTATTTAAGTGGAAGTATTAATTGTTCTGGTAAAAGTTTAAAACTTTTTCGATGAAACTTGGTAGTGCCATATTCTCGTATCGCAGCCCTGTGAGCCTTTGAAGGATAGCCCTTATTTTTACTCCAAGAGTATTCTGGAAACTCTTGATCAATCTCTTTCATAAAATCATCCCGGTACGTTTTAGCCAATATTGAAGCGGCTGCGATGTGTAGATATTTGCCATCCCCCTTTATAACAGTTTGATGAGGAATATTGGGATAGGGTCTAAATTTATTTCCATCTACCGCGATAAATTCTGGGGTCATAGAAAGCTGTTCAATGGATCGATGCATGGCAGTAATGGATGCCTGCAGGATGTTGATCCTGTCTATTTCTTCCATGAAAACATGACTTACTGCAAATGACAAGGCTTCTTTTTCTATGATGGATCTTAATTCTTCACGTTTTCGTTCAGTAAGTTGCTTGCTATCATTGAGTAAAGGATGTTTAAAGCCGTTGGGTAAAATAACTGCCGCCGCAGTAACGGGTCCTGCTAGGCAACCTCTTCCGGCTTCATCTGTGCCGCATTCTAAGAAAGATGGATTAATTTTTGATAGAAGCATACTCGTTCAAAAATAAGCAATAAGCAGTAAGCAGATAAAACAAGCCAGAATAAAATAAGTTATTCTGATTACAGATCAACCTAAAGAGGGATTTGTAGTTAGCTTTAAAAACTTATTTTTGCTTTCAATTACGTTACACATGAAGAAAACCCTGTATTTAATTTTAATGCTTGTTTACTCATTTCAGGGGTTTTCTCAGGAGCGTCCTTTACAACAGTCTAAAGAGCTTCCTCAACGTACAGATGCTCCAACTAACTCTCAACAGCCAAATAATCCTAATCAGGATAATAATGAAAAGGGAAGGAAAACACTTGAGCCACGACCGATCTCAGAGTACAAAATCATCTCCGTCAAAAATGATACAACCCATGTGGATACCGCGTTAACTATTGTAAAGGACTACGAGTTTAATTACCTTAGAAAAGATGACCTACATCTTCTTCCCTTTACCAACGTTGGTCAAACCTATGTCACCTTGTCTCATACATTCAATACGACCAGTCTTATGCCTTTATTTGGAGCGAGAGCAAGGCATTTTAATTATTATGAAGTAGAAGATATCAACTATTACCATGTTCCAACTCCGGTAACTGAACTGTACTTTAGAACTGTGTTTGAACAAGGACAAAATCTGGAAGCCTTTTTCACAACAAATATTTCACCACAAGTAAATATCTTCATTGGATATAAAGGATTGCGCTCATTGGGTAAGTACCAGCACATTTTAACCAGCACGGGTAATTTTCAAGTAGGTTTTAGTGTGGATACAAAAAACGATCGTTATCATGTAAAAACTCATTTTACGGCTCAGGATTTATTGAATCAGGAGAATGGTGGGCTTTCTCCCCAGGGAGTTATCAATTATTTAGGTGATGATGAAGAATTTGATGATCGATCAGCACTGGATGTAAATTTTGAAGATGCAGAAAATATTTTGGATGGTAGACGCTTCTACCTCAATCAAAGCTATGATATTATAAAAAAGAATGATTCTATTCAAAACAATCAAATCACCTTAGGTCATGTAATAGACTTTACAGATAAGGAATATAGGTATGAACAAAGCAGTGCAAATGAAATTTTTGGAGAAGCATTTGAAACGACCAATCTAAGAGATGAAGTAGAATTTCAAGAAGTAAACAATCAACTATCGCTTACTTTTTCTAATGCTGTACTGGGAAGGATTGGGGGTTTGATTGGTCATGCAGACTATAATTATGGCTATCAAAGAGTGCTTATTCAAGAATCGGGGACGATTCCAAACCGTTTGATAGGAGATGTTTTTTATACCGGAGCAACGTATAATAATACAATAGGTAAACTGGCGATTGATGGATTGGCAAAAATAAATGTCTCAGGTGATTTTGATGGAAATCATATTCAGGGCGCAATCAGTTATCCGCTTAGTATAGGTAGTATATCTGCATCAGTATCCACAAATTCAAGGCGCCCCAACTATAATTTCTTATTGTATCAAAGTGACTACGTAGAATACAACTGGTTCAATGACTTCGATAACGTTCAAACGCAGCGGTTGGCTTTTGATTTCAAATCAAAAAAATACGTAGATGCTTCACTAACCTTTACCACGATAAATAATTATACATACTTTGCGGCGAATGGCATAGAAGTAGATCAGGAAGGGTTTGAAAACCCCGTCACTTTTAATATTGCAAAACCCACTCAATACGATGAGCAGGTCAATTACTTAAAGCTCAAGGCGAGTAAAACATTTGAGTACGGAGTGTTAGGTTCATCAAGCGATCTTATTTATCAAAACGTTTCCTCTGATGATGAGGTTTTAAATGTTCCAGATATCGTTGTGCGAAGTTCACTCTATTATAAAGATCATTGGTTTGACAAGGCGCTTTATCTTCAAACAGGTTTCACAGCTAAATACTTTACATCATATAATGGAGACGGATACGATCCGATTTTAGCCGAATTCTACACTCAAAATCAACAAGAAATAGAAGGGTTCCCCATAGTCGACTTCTTTTTTAATGCAAAGATTAAGACCGCCCGTATTTACTTTAAGGTGGAAAATATTCCCTCACTACTATTTGGAAACGATAATTTCGTAGCTCCCGCGCAGCCTTTTCGGGACGATGTTATTCGCTTTGGTCTCCAGTGGAATTACTTTCTATAAGAGATAATACGCTATTTCTTCTGCGTGCTCTCGTCGCTTATTCGCGACTCGACCGGGCTTTCACTACTCGCTACCCCACCTTGTTTTGGGTGAGCTCAAACACGCCGTTCAATCCCTTCCCGGGGGGGCATTGCGAGAAGCGTCAGCTTCAACGCAATCTATTACCTTGGTCTCAGTTCTCAGTATTCAGTCATAATATTCAGTGTTCAGCCTCAGCATCTTCTAAAAAAGTATATTTCCTTAATAACTCAATAACTCAATAACTCAATAACTCAATAACCAATAACCCAATAACTCAATAACTCAATAACCTATAACTTAATAATGAATAACTCAATAACGCTCTCCAACCTCCTAAGCCTTAGCGCGGTAGGACCAGCCTACCAATATAGCATATCAACCTACCAATATACTAACCTACCAACCCATCTGACCAAGTCTAACCCATCTAACCAAGTCTAACCCATCTAACCAAGTCTAACCCATCTAACCAAGTCTAACCCATCTAACCAAGTCTAACCCATCTAACCAAGTCTAACCCATCTAACCAAGTCTAACCCGATATGAACTAACGCACTTCCTCCTCTAAGGGAACTAATCCCTAATCCCCATTCAAAAAAAAGTCATGTTTTTTCAGTGTACATATACAAGTAAATCAATGGTTTGAGAAAAGAATAAAAAAAACTTCATTTTTTTTTGGATAAAGTTTTGGTAGAATGGAAAAGGTTGGTGTATATTTGCACCCGCTTTGAGAGAAACATGTGAGACAAGATGTTTTGAGAAGTTAAAAGTTCATTAAAAGATTACGATGGTTTTAGGGTTAGGGATTCGGTTGAGAATTTCTAATTTGATTGAGGTTCGATTCCTTGAGTAGTAGCGATAGTTAAGTTTCACGTGATACGCTTCTTGATTGAGGTTTATGTGGTGAGATGTATGTTCATTGATATATTGATTGACAGCACAAGAATACCTTTAGTGGTATACTTGGTAAGAAAAAAGAATTAAGACTGATAAAAGTTCATTTGAGATTAAGAGTAGCGATTAAGATTTAATTTGTTGTATTGTTAAAGAGACAAC